>NZ_FQVJ01000109.1 GCF_900129125.1 Acidocella aminolytica 101 = DSM 11237
GGGGGGGGGGTTCGACTATCGAAGCCTTGAAATCGTCGCGGCACTGACATTGTAGCTGCGTGCCAGCTCCTTGAGCGTCGCACCATCTGCCCGGCGCTGCCGGGCTTCTTCCTGCTGCTGCGGGGTGAGGGCAGGGGGGCGGCCCATGTGTTGCCCGCGCGCCATCGCCCGGCTGCGGCCTTCGGCCGTGCGGGTGCGGATTAGGTCGCGCTCCACGTCTGCCAGGCCGCCCAGCACGGCCAACATGAGCCGCCCGGTGCTGGTTCCAGTGTCGGCCCAAGGCTCGGCCAGTGACCGGAACCGCGCCCCGGCGTCCGCGATCTGCTTCACGACGGCAAACAGGTCGAAGGTGGAGCGCGCCAGGCGGTCGATCCGCGTCACTGTCACCACGTCGCCGGCAACGAGCTGCCGGAGCATCTTCTGAAGCTCCTTCCGGTCGGCCCGCGCGCCTGTGGCCTTCTCCCGGTAAATCCGCGCACACCCGGCCGCCTTCAACTGCTCAAGCTGGGCATCGAGGGTCTGGCCGTAGGTGCTGACGCGGGCATAGCCAACCGGCCGGGAAGAGGAATTCTTTTCGGTCATATCTTATGCAAAGCGTAACCACTTGATTCGCCTGGGGCAAGCTGATTTTGCAGAAGTCTTAATTTATGAATCATATGGACGGGGGTAAACGGATCAAATCAAGTGATTGGTTTTAAATGTCTCAGTGGCCCCATTTTTCTTGGACGCCCAAAACAATAAGCCACCACCGACGAAAATCATCGGAATAGAAAGCGCTTGACCCATAGTGAAGCCAAACGGCAAAAACCCTAAAAACCAATCCGGTTCTCGAAAAAACTCGCCAGTAGTGCGCGCAACACCGTATCCTAAGATAAATAGCCCAGTGAGCATACCGACGTTATTCCGAACTTTTACGGAGCGGGATGCAAACACCATTATAATAAAAAGCAACACCCCCTCAAGCGAGGCTTCAATCAACTCGGAGGGGTAGCGCGGCACCAAGGAGCCAG
>NZ_FQVJ01000108.1 GCF_900129125.1 Acidocella aminolytica 101 = DSM 11237
TAGGGCCGTCTGGCGTTGCCCGGTTGCTGGAAACGCGCGAAGCGCGCGTAGCTATCACTTCGCGCCCTTTGGGCGCGTCCGTGTATTTTCTGTCGGAAGAGGGTTAGCTATGCTGGTTTCAGTATATTGAATCCTTCAGGTTGGTTTCTTTTTCCAAGGGAAACTCCCTAAGCCCCCCTGCCCTGCCGGGCTTGCATCTGCGCGTACAGGCGAGCCGTGACGATCTCCAGACGGGATTCCGCCACCCTCTCCAGCGCTGCAGCTGCGGCCTCCTGGGACAACCCCATGTCACGGTCCGCCGTGTACTGCGCCAGGCCATCGAGGACCGGCGGGGGCGCGCCCCATGTGCCCGGCACGGGCGTCCTGGGGGCCTCCGGCATGGGCCTAAAACCCTTCCACTCCCCTTCCGGCTGCACCTGATAGGCGTTGGTCTCCTGGCGCAGCACAAACCGCCCCGCCGCGTCCTGACCGTCGCTGCACCGCCGCGTCCAGTCGATCAGGCCCAAACCGCGCAACCGCCGCAGCGCCATCCACACCGCCTTGCGGCATAGATTCGCCCGCTTGGCGATCGCGTCATAGCTCGGATCGAGCTGGCCCGTTTTGAGGTTGAAAAACCCAAACAACAGCGTGTGGTAAACCTTCAGCGCCGTGTGCCCAATCGCTCCGCCATGACGGCCGGGCTGCTTTGTCGCCCGGTCAAACCGCTCCGCGTTCGCATAGCGCCGCGCGCGCTCCACACGGCTCATCCGCCCCCACACTACAGGCTGCTTCCGGCTGCCACGTAAAACAGGGCGCCCGGTAAACCGCAGCGCCAATGTTCCAATAGACTGAAAAGTCACCGTTTTATCTCCGTCAGGTTGCACAGCAACCCGCCGAGCTGGCCGGAAATCGGCACAAGTCCGCCCGTGGCAAGAAATCTCTTGCAAAAGACGGAAAGGTGAGGGAAAACCTGTTTACCAGACATGATCTTCCCGGCCTTTGCCGGTATGCACGGCCCGCCTTCTCGGCGGG
>NZ_FQVJ01000107.1 GCF_900129125.1 Acidocella aminolytica 101 = DSM 11237
GGGGGGGGTAGGGAAAACAACTCTCAGCGTGAACCTTGCTGCGAGCCTTACACGCGCCGGTGCGCGGGTTTTGTTGATCGACGCAGATCCGCAGGGTAGCGCCTTGGATTGGGCTGCAGCCCGCGAAGGTGATCCGCTTTTTTCCGTGGCTGGTTTTCCCAGGCCGTCTATCCACAAGGAAATTGGGCAGATCGGGCACGGGTACGATCACATTGTGATCGACGGGCCGCCGCGTGTGACCGACTTGGCCCGTTCCGCGATCATGGCGGCGGACATTGTGGTGATTCCTGTTCAGCCCAGCCCTTACGATATTTGGGCTGCGGAGGAAGTGGTAAAACTGATAGAAGAGGCGCGCATTTATAAAGAAAACATCAAATCAGTTTTTGTAATTAATCGTAAAATAACAAATACGGCAATCGGACGTGATGTGCGTGAGGCACTTGCCGCATATCCGGTTCCAGTCCTGCAAGCCGTTATCACTCAGCGGGTGATCTTTGCAGAGGCCGCAGCCCATGGCCAAGCTGTTTTTGAACTGGATGCGAATGGACCGGCAACGGCTGAGGTCGAGGCAGTGGCGACCGAATTGATGGGGTATGCGCAATGAGCAAAAAAATCTCTATTGGGGCTAAGCCCACCACTAGGGCTGTTCCGGCCGCTGCAGATGCGTGGGTGGAGAGCCGTAATGCTGGCGAGGTCGTGCCGATGAAACGGCTGACCATTGATATTCCGGAGAGTTTGCACCGTGCGATAAAGGGGCAGTGCGCTATGCGTGGCACCAAGATTGCGGATGAACTGCGGGAAATTTTGGTACAGAAATACGGAAAATCGTAAATACACAATTCTGTGTCTATGCTACTCCACAACAGATTGAAAAAAAACTGGACTTTCAAATTTAGCTGCTACGGAATGTGCCTTACCTGGAGGGTGGAGGCGCGATTCGCGTAACGCTCTCGGGGCGCGGCGGCAGTAAGCGGTGCCGTGTGGTTTAACCTTCTGGCTTGGAGATCATAGCCCAGAAATAGCAAA
>NZ_FQVJ01000105.1 GCF_900129125.1 Acidocella aminolytica 101 = DSM 11237
AAGCCACAACCGCGCCCGGCACTGAAAAGCCGGGTTTTGTCTGTCATTGGTCTGAAATTTCTGGACATTCGCATTTAGTTGCTAAGGAATGGGCCTTACCAGTGGGGCGGGGGCGATTCGCGCTTCCGTCCCCCTGGGGCATGGCGGCGATGGTTGCCGCCGTGCGGGGTCAACCTTCTGGCTGGAGATTCATAGCCCAGAAATAGCAAAGCCCGCCGAAGGGGCGGGCCGTGCATACCGGCAAGGGCCGGAGAATACATCATCTGATAAATGTGTTTTCTCCCACCTTTCCGTCTTTTGCAAGAGGATTCTTGCCACGGGCGGACTTGTGCCGATTTCCGGCCGCTTCGGGCGGGTTGCTGTGCAACTCGACGGAGATTTCATGACTTCAATTGCTGTATTGCCGGGGCGTTTCAGCCGCAGGCGCGAGAAGGTTTTCGGGCATGGCGGGGGGCAACCGCTGGACCGCAACGCCAAGGCGCGGATCATGGTTTACGCGCGGGCCTGGTCCACCCGGCATCGCCGGCCGGGGCAGCACCGGGGACCGTTGACGCGGGCCACGCTGGAGGTTCTGGAGGCGCTTCTATGGGGCTTCCACAATAGCCGGGATGGGCGGTGCTTCCCGAGCTACGAGACGATAGCCCTGCGGGCGCAGTGCTGCCGCGACACGGTTTACGAGGCGATCCGGGCACTGGAGGCGGCGGAGATCCTCACCTGGGTCAACCGGCTGATCCGGGTTCAGCACCGGGAGCTGGATCTGTTCGGGAAGCTGGCGCTGCGCTCGCGCCTGGTCCGCACCAGCAACGCCTATGTATTCCGCGATCCACTGCCCTGTGCCTCCCATGCGCAGGATCGAGGCCGTGCGGAAGGCCGGGACGGGCAGGGGAGGAAGGAGGCATTTGCCGGGGGTTCCTTTGCTTCATCTTCTAAGTCGGAAAATCCCCCTAGAACCCTGAATCAAGATTTTTTTTATCTTTCTACAACATCTCCAAAGCCGAAAGACGAGCTGGCAATTGCCCTTTCCCGGCTCAAATCCGCCATGGAAGCCAAGGAAAATAGCATGAAACGGTAAATCGCTTCGCGATTTCAGTTTTAAAA
>NZ_FQVJ01000099.1 GCF_900129125.1 Acidocella aminolytica 101 = DSM 11237
AACATCTGCGCCCGGCCTGGATGATTCGCGCAGGGCTGTTTCTTTACGACCATCTGGCCAAGCGTAAGACGCTACCCAGCTCGCGGGGTGTATCCTTCGCGGTGCATCCGGCGGGAAAAATTCTAAAGCCCAGCTATAAGCGGGGCTTTACCTATGCGGATTGCTGGGTGGAGGATTCGCGCCTGGTGGTGCTGAACGCCATGGATGCGGCGGAACGCGGGGCGGTGATTAATACACGCTGCAAGCTGAAGTCCGCTCGGCCTGAAGGCGGGGTCTGGCATGCTGAGACAGATGCCGGGCCGCTTAAGGCGCGGGCGCTGGTGAATGCCGCGGGTCCCTGGGTGGGGGAGGTGCTGGGCCAGAAGCTCGGGCTGAACACCAAGAATGCCGTGCGCATGATCAAAGGCAGCCATATCGTCACGCGGCGGCTTTATGAGGGCGATCACGCTTTCATTTTACAAAATCCTGATGGGCGTATCGTCTTCGTCATTCCGTATGAGCGGAATTTTTCCTTGATCGGCACGACGGATGTGCCTTTTGACGCCGACCCTAACAAGGTTGAAATCTCGGTCGAGGAAACCTCTTATCTTTGCGAGGCGGTGAGCCGTTATTTCCGCACCGCGATTACGCCCGCCGATGTGGTCTGGTCTTATGCCGGGGTACGGCCGCTTTATGATGACCACGCCGCAGAAGCCAAGGCTGTCACGCGCGATTATGTGCTGGACCTGAAGCATGACAACGCCATGCCGCCCTTGCTCTCGGTGTTTGGCGGTAAGATTACAACCTCGCGCAAGCTGGCTGAACACGCGCTGGAAAAATTGCTGCCCGCGATGGGGCGGCAGGTTGGCGCCTCGTGGACCGGCACGGCGGCTTTGCCGGGCGGTGACTTTGCGGATTTTGACAAGTATCTTTCCGAATTCCGGAGGCGGTTTCCCTCACTGTCCCCGGACCTCGCCCGCCGGCTGGTGCGGTCTTATGGCACCCGGGCCGAACGCTTTGCTGGCACAAATATGGGCGAGGATTTAGGCGGCGGGGTGAGTGAGGCCGAAGCGGCTTATCTCGCCCGCCATGAGTGGGCGCGCACGGCGGAGGATATTCTCTGGCGCCGTTCACGCCTGGGGCTGCATGTGCCGGAAGGCACGGCGGCGCGTATGGACGAGTATTTGAGCCGGGCCGTATCTGCCGGCTGAAGGAATAGTGACTGCAATGACAACGAGGAAACGGCAACACATGACAAAATATGTCGGCGCCATTGATCAAGGCACAACCAG
>NZ_FQVJ01000097.1 GCF_900129125.1 Acidocella aminolytica 101 = DSM 11237
TCGCGAAAAGAACCCCGCATCACAAAACCCACAATATGCCCAGAGCAACTGAATCACATCATAATCCCAGAGGATAGGAGTTTTTCAGCGAAGTGCTAAGTCTCATCGATGTTACGGCGGGGAGCTTGGTAGTGAAGTAGGCGAGACCACCATCGCCTATGCGGCGGTTGACGAACAGGCCAACTATCCATGACCATAATTGGCTTCGTTGAACTCTTCTGCATCGAACGTCGCCAGTTCGAGATAGCGCCAATCATATAGGCACAGCCCTTTGGAGCGGTCCCCATCCGAGAGGTGTTACCAATCTGACGACACCATGCCCTTGACAATCTCCTCCATAGTCCTCCCCAGAATTGGAACTATCCTTAGCGTTGTGTGCCCAAGTCGCGGGTTCCCTAAGAGGAGCGCCGGCGTATGAGCATCGACAAGGAACTTTTGGATCATCTGATGGCTGGTCATTCGCCGGGTGATTTGTTTGTCAAGGGCGCCTTTTTTGCGGAGCAGGCAAGGTGCTGGCGGAAAGGGGCGTTGAGCACGGGGATGGATCGATGACGTGCGCACCGGGAAGGCGCTTGAGGAGGGAAACTAGTGTCTTGATCGGTAAATAGTCTACATTCTGATTAAACCTTGAACGCGGGGAGGCTGGAATGGCGAAGGGGCGTGCGGTTGCTGTCATGTTGGATGATGCTGAGGAAGCTGCCCTGACGGCTCTGATCCGCAAGCATGGAGCGCCACAGTCGCTGGCATTACGTGCCCGCATCGTGCTTGCCGCGGCGGACGGTCTAACCAACAAGGATATTGCGACGAAGCTGAATGTCTGCGCCCATACCGTTGGCGTGTGGCGCAATCGGTTTGCCTGCGATGGTCTGGATGGGCTGTACGATGAGCCCCGCCCCGGCGCACCGCGCCAGATTGGTGACGATGAAATTGCCGCCACAATCCGTAAAACCCTGGAGACGCGCCCCCAAGGAGCCACGCATTGGAGCCTGCGGACCATGGCGAAGGCTGTGGGTCATTCACCATCCACGATCCATCGTTTCTTCGCTTTGTTGACAGATCGAGCCATCAGACGCGGCGTGTTCCGCTCCGTCGCAGAACTCGAGCGCGCCATCACAGCCTATATCGATACCAACAATGCCGACCCAAAGCCGTTCAGATGGACCAAGAGCGCCGACGATATCCTCGCCTCAATTCAACGCTTCTACCTGCGGTCCCTAACAAAAATGCCCAAAATGAAGACGAATTCCGAATCAGGGCACTAGCCGCCCAATCGGAGGAACGACAGCAGTCAGAAAACTATGGCCGTGGACAGAGGCTAGGTTGTACTGGACGTTCCCCGGGATTAGAAAGGC
>NZ_FQVJ01000043.1 GCF_900129125.1 Acidocella aminolytica 101 = DSM 11237
CTAGGAGCCTGTCCCGGTAACGGGCTAAATTCACTCGACAAGATGGTTGCGTCGTGATTCTGTTTTTCGATGAGCAAAGTGTTTCGCCCTTGGAAGACCGATGAAGTCTGGCTGCTTCCGCCTTCGGTGGCGGACTTCGTCCCCGCCGGCCATCCGGCCCACCTGATCCGCGATCTGGTCAGCGAGGAGCTTGATCTTTCCGCGATTATGGGAGCCTACACCGAGATGAAGGGCTATCCGCCTTATCATCCGGCGATGATGGTCGCGCTGCTGCTGTATGCCTATCGCAGCGGTGTTTATTCGTCGCGCCGGATCGCGCGCGGCTGCGAGGAGCGGCTGGATTTTCAGGCGGTGACGGCACTCAACCAGCCGGACTTCCGGACCATCAGCGAATTCCGCCGCCGCCACCTTGCTGCGTTGGCTGGGCTGTTCGTGCAGGTGCTGGCGCTGTGCCGCAAGGCGGGTCTGGCTGAACTGGCTCATGTTGCTGTTGACGGCACCAAGATCAAAGCCAATGCCTCCAAGCATAAGGCGATGAGTTACGCCCGCATGGTTGAGGCCGAGGCTGAACTCACCCGCGAGGTGGACGCGTGGCTGGCGCGCGCGGCAGCCGAGGATGCGGCCGAAGATGCCACCCACGGCAGCACGCGCCGCGGTGACGAACCGCCCGACTGGATGCGTGACAAGCAGGCGCGGCTGGCGCGCATCCGCGCCGCCAAGGCTGAGCTCGAGGCCGAAGCCCGCGCCGCGGAAGCCGCCCGGCCGCCGCCGCCAGCAAACCCTGACGGCAGTGCCAAACCCCGGCCGGGCAAAACCCCAAAACACGAGCCAGGCAAACCAAAGCCCAAGGCGCAGCGCAATTTCACCGATCCGGAAAGCCGGATCATGAAAGGCCGCGATGGCTTCATCCAGGCGTATAATGCGCAGGCCGCGGTCGATGCCGGCGCACAGATCATCGTGGCGCACCGGCTCACCAACAACGGTTCTGATCAAGACGCCCTGCTGACGCTGCTCGATGCGATCGAGGACAACACCGGCGAGATGCCCAATGAAGTCTCCGCCGATAACGGATTCTGTTCGGAGGCCAATCTTGAGGGCCTCAACGCGCGCACGGTTCGCGGCTATGTGGCGGCCGGGCGCGCAAGCAAGCCAGGCAGCGGCAAAAAAGGCGGCAAGCTGGTTCAAGCCATGCGCGCCAGGCTCCGAAAAGGCGGACATCGAAGCCGGTACCGTATCCGAAAATACACCGTCGAACCCGTGTTTGGACACATCAAGCAGGCCAGAGCCTTCCGGCAGTTCCTCCTCCGCGGTATCGATAAGGTCAAAGCAGAATGGGCAATGATCTGCACCGCCCATAACCTCGCAAAACTCACCGCTTGAGGGGGAGCGCCGCAAATGAAAACACGGGGCTAATGCAGATAATTGCTGCCGTAAAGATTACCAGGACAGGCTCCTAGAGACAATATCCCTCTTGAGTGTGATTCTTACCTGGGCTAGTCAAATTAGGCGACCTCAACGTTAAGCCCCAAAACTTCGGAGGCATTTGCTGAGACCATTTGTCGAATTTGGTCGTCACTATAACCCAGGTCGATACAGATTTTGATGCCTTGCCTAAACCCGTCAAGCGGGCTGATCGTACCAAGCTGACCGAGATCGGAGCAAAGAATCGTCTGACCGACACCGCCAGCTTCGATATGTTGGCGTAGGTCGTCCTCAGTCTTCGTTCGGAACTTACTGCCTGGCAGAAACATAGCCAATGAATGCTCGATATAGGCTCCCATGGCAGCGATCCCCTTCACATCGTTCAAAGAGGCGCCAACGATATCTTCTGGATGAGTGAAAACAAGACGCTTAACCCCGCGCTTCTGCGCCTCCTCGAACACGACCCAGGTTTCGCTGACATGAATATGCCCACTCGCCAGAACCATGTCGTTCCTCGCGACAATATCGAGAATCTCTTTTGCATCGTCGCGTACTTTCTTATCCGATGTGAGCACCGGTACGGGACTCGCGTGACGCATCTTTTTGGTCGAAGCCGGGTGCTGGAAAGAGGCTTGCTTTTCCCATTGCAAATGGTTTTCCGCCGCCAGAGTAGGCAGCCAGACGATCTTGCCACCCATTGCCGCAGTATGTTCCACCGCATAGGGGTTCATACCCCCGACAACGTTATTGAGTACAATCGAAGAGAAAATCTTCGTCTTAAGCTCCGGAAAATTGTCCGTGATCAGCCTAGCAGTCGCCACGCCAGCATAATCATGGTCTTTGGTCACCACTGCGGCAAAGCCCGCCGCATCAGCAACGCGCACTAGCTCCAGATGGTCCAGTCCACGCGCCGCAATAGACGGGCCGCTATGCACATGGGTATCGACCGCACCACGCAGCAATCCGGCAATGCGCGCATCCAGTTCAGGTGTAGTCTCTGTCACTATATCCATCTTATCCTCGTTCATGATTTTGCCTGTTCGACTTGCATCCGTTCAGAATGCGACATGATTCCTACCTTTCGTCTCAAGCATTGCCCGAGCCTCATCGGGAGTCGCAATGTCCATGCTGAGTTCGGCGAGAATTGCGCGTATCTTCCGCACCTGTTCGGCATTCGAAGTGGCGAGCTGGCCTTTGCCGACAAACAGGCTGTCCTCCAGCCCAACGCGGACATTACCACCCGCCAATGCGTTAAGCGTGGCAAAGCGCATCTGGTGACGGCCGGCACCGAGAGCGGAGAGATGGTAATTATCACCAAACAACCGGTCCGCAGTGAGCCGAACATGCATCAAATTTTCAAGATCCGGCCCCATACCACCGAGAATCCCGAAAATGCCCTGAATGAAGAAAGGCGGCTTAACGATACCGCGATCTACAAAATGCGCGAGATTATAGAGATGGCCGATATCGTAGCACTCGAATTCGAAGCGGGTACCGTTATCACCCATCGAGCGCATACCTCGCTCAATCTGCGCGAAGGTATTTGAGAGGATAAAATCCCTGGTCCCTTCGAGGTAAGGCTTTTCCCACTCATGATTGAATTTATCGATGCGCGCGGCAGCACCGGATATATTGAAATTGAACGACCCCATGTTCATTGAGGCAATTTCAGGCTTCGTGGCCAGTGCTGGGGCAAGGCGCTCTTCCAGCGACATCCCCAGTCCACCGCCGGTGGTGATGTTGATGATCGCATTCGTCTGCTGCTTGATCCGTGGTAGAAATTCCATGTAGCGCGCAGGTGTCTGGTCCGGCTCGCCGGTGCGCGGATCGCGAGCGTGCAGATGGATCATCGCTGCCCCCGCCTCCGCAGCCGCAATCGATTCCGCGGCGATCTGATCAGGGGTTATCGGGAGATGCGGCGACATTGATGGCGTATGGATGCTACCAGTGATAGCGCAGGTGATAATGACTTTCTCGGCACGCTTCATGATTTGAATCAGACCTTTGCTCAGAACAAAATTAAAGCTTGTGGGAGGGCACGGCACGCTCTTCCACTTCGCGAACGGCCGAAGGTTCGCGCCGGCGCGCGTCCAAAAACAGTTGGTCCTCTTGTTCGCGTGTCTCCAACTTCAACGCTGTGGTCTCTGGCAGCAGAAAGGCACAAAGGCAGACAAGAACATAGCAGGCTCCGGAGAATACCACGATAGACTGGGCCAATCCCAACTGCAGGCTTAGAAATCCAACCACTGCCGGCAACACCGCGCCAAGGCCACGTCCGAAATTATAGCAAAAACCCTGGCCGGCGCCACGCAGCCGCATCGGATAGAGTTCGGTAAGCAACGGGCCGAGGCCACTATAGATGCCCAGCATGAAAAATCCGAGCGGGAAACCTAAAACCATCATTATGTTGTCGGTGATCGGCAAGGTAAGATAGCTAACCACGATCACTAGCGCACCGACGGCAAATAGAATGATTTTCATTCTGCGCCCAATAAGGTCGCTGAGATAGGCGGCGCCAAGATAACCGCAGAACGAGCCAACCACAAAGACAGCTAAGTAGCCAGTGGTATGAAGAACCGAGAGATGGCGGGATTGCTGAAGGAAGGTTGGCAACCAGACCGTGAGGCAGTAGCCGCCCCCCTGGATGCCAAGACACATGAGTGATGCAATCACCGTGCGTGAGACATATGGAGGCTTAAAAATATCTCCGAACCCGGTCGAACCAGCATCACGTTGATATGCCCGACGCAGAGTTTGCGCGCGGTCCAGATATTCGGTCGGCAACTTCATGCGCATCCGCAGCACGAATAGTGGGAAGCCCAGCACCCCGGCAATGACGAAGAGATAGCGCCACGCATCGGGTCCCGAGATCAAGCTGAACACGGCGGAGAATAAAATCAGCGCTACTCCCCAGCCGACCGCGTAGGCGCTCTGTACCGCGCCAACCACCTTACCGCGCTTCTCGCTCCGGATGATCTCGCCCATCAGGACTGCACCCACCGCCCATTCGCCGCCAAAACCAAAGCCCTGCAGGATGCGAAAGACCAGAAACGTGGTGTAGCCGTGTACCAAACCACAAATAATGGTCGCCACCGAAAACCAAGCGATGGTCCAGCGCAACACCACAAGCCGACCGACTTTGTCTGACAGGATGCCACCAAGCCAGCCGCCAAAGGCAGAGGAGATCAATGCCGCAGTCGCGAGAATGCCAACACTGCCGCGGCCGATGGTGAAGGCAGCTAGCAAGCTAGGGATGACCAAGCTGAAGATGCAGATATCCATAGCATCCAGACCCCAGCCACCGGCGGAACTAATAAAAATCTTACGTTCGTCGGGTGTCAGAAACGGTGTTGGTTTGGACATTTTTTCCTCCGCTTATTGCTTTTTGATTTAGAGTCTTCATGGTCACCTGGAAGATGGCGCGTCTCTTCAGACAGCTTGTTCGAACGTCTGAACGGCCACTCGGGCATTTGAGGCCAACCCGATCGCTTCTGCCGCATTATCCCCAGTCAATCGCCGTATCTCATCCTGCGAAAAGCCTAGGTTCAGCAAAAGCCTAATTAGTTCACGAAAGCCTTCAACAGGCGTCGGATTGTTTATCTGGCCTAGATCAGAGCCAAAGAAGCTCTGGGCCAGAGTGCCGGCCTTCAGAACGTCTTGCAAATGCGCCGTGCCAAAGCATTGAAAACGGCCGGGGACGAACATACAGATCGAATGTTCCAGCCAAACGCCTTGTCCGGCCAGCTCTTTTAGATCGGCAAAGCTGGCGCCGACCGTGTAGGTTGGGTGGTTGACCACAAGCCGCTTCACCCCTCTGCGCCTGGCTTCGTCAAATAGCGGCCAAATTTCACTAATATGCAAATGACCACTGGATAAAGTCGCATCATATTGCGCCACAACATCCAGCACTTCGCCCACCTCTGGCAGCAGTTCACCATGAGGGGTGAGTATCGTGATGGCGGTAGGTTTGCGCATTGGTGTCTTGGTCGCCAGAAGGACCTTGCGATGCCCTTCACGGATATGGTTAGCCGCGGATTGCGTTGGCATCCATACCATCCGTCCGCCCACCTTCAGCGCATGCTCGACAGCATATGGATTGAGACCGCCCACCGCATTGTTCAGCACCACGCTGCCGATCGGCTCGGTTGCCCTCCCGGGAAAGCGTTCCTTCAGCATCTCCGCAAACGGGCCGGTGGGATAATAATGATCCTTAAACAGAATGGCCCGCATGCCCGCTGCAGCTGCTTGCTCGAACGCAGCCTGATGATCAACCAAACGCGGCATCGTCGAAGGCCCACTATGGCAATGCAAATCGATGGCACCGTGCATCAGTATGTCAACATGTGCCTCGATTTCCGCTGTGCGCGGTTGAGCTGTGGCAGGCCCGCTCATGCCAGCGCTCCCTCCTTACCCGTGACTGGCACCGCGTTCTCTCCAATCTGTCGCATCCCGACAAGCGCCGCTTTGGCTGCCTCACGCATGAACCCCTGATCGGAAGAGACGATAAAAGCACAGACCCCCAGCGCGTGCAGAGCCTGTGCTTCGCGGGCGCTGCCGACAAACGCCGCCACGGGTTTGCCAGCGTCGCGCGCCGCTGCAATGACTTTGGCGCACGCATGCTTCACCTCCCCGGCTTCCGGCGAAGCCGCGCCCAGGGCAACGGAGAGATCACCACGACCAAGAAACAATGCATCAACGCCTTCCGTCCTGGCAATCTCCTCGATTTCATCAAGCGCCTCGGGATCCTCGATCTGTGCGATCACAGTCACCATCCGGTCTTGCGCTTCGACATGCGACCACATTGGCACCGCGCCGTATCCACCCGCGCGCGGCGAGCCCGAGAAGCCTCGCTTACCGCCTTTATAGCGCGCCGCCGCGGCAATCTCACGTGCCCTAGCTGCCGAGGCAACATGCGGTGCCAAGATACCGGTAGCGCCGCAATCGAGCACAGACAGGATGTTGGAAGCGCTGGGCGATGCGATCCTTACAAAGGCGGCCGTTCCGGATGCACGGGCGGCCAAGATCGCGTTGTCGATCGCACCTCGGTCGAACGGTGCATGCTCCTCGTCGATGACCACGAAATCATAGCCGAGTTCCCCGAAGATCTCGATAGCATGGCCCGTTGGAGTCTTGATGAAGGTTCCGGTTAGCACCTCCTGCCGGGATAGGCGGGCGCGAAAATCAGTGGGGGCTGGCAGACCGGCGCTGTCCTGCGAGCTAGTGGCTGGCAAGGGATCCTCCTATAGGAATTTATTTTTTGACAATGCTTGTGTTCTGTTTATAAGAACAACAAGTCCGTTGATAAGAACATGTTCAGTATGACGCCGCTTGTCAAGCGGGTTTTTGACTATGTTGTTGGAACGCGGCGCATCTTTGTAGACTGGGCAAATCGATTACTGAGCTTAACCAGTGGAATTTTCGAAATTATCGGGAGCATTTCATGCCACGTATTACGGGACAGACAAATCATGATGGCGTCCAGGCTGTCTCGCTGAGCCTGCAAATTCTTGAACGACTGGCACAGCACAGCAACGGTGTTGGGGTTACAGCGCTAGCAGACAGCTTCGGCACCTCCAAAAGCCGCGTGCACCGGCATTTGCAAACCTTGGTTGCACAAGGCTATGTCGTGCAACTGGAAACCTCGGAGAAATATACAATCGGTGCACGGCTGATCATGCTAGGGCGGCGCATCGCCGAAGCGTTCGACCTCGCCCAGATCAGTCGCGGGGTCATGATAGGACTGCGCGAGGCTTTGGGCTATTCCGTGGTGATCTCCCAGCTTGACACGGAGGGAAATCGCGTCCTCGCCACCATGGCCGGGAAATCTGCAATTGAGATCAATGTCAAGCCAGGTTCGATTTTGCCATTTCATTGCAGCTCCCAAGGGAAAATCTCCCTGGCTTTTGCTGAACCAGAGCTTTGCGAACGTGTTCTTGCCAGCCCACTCACGAAAATGACGTCCTACACCAACACCAATGTCGAGGCACTGCGCAAGGAAATCGATGAGATCCGCTTGCGTGGCTGGGCGGTAGCGCCAAACGAGGCATTGATCGGCGTTAACACACTAGCCGCCCCTATTCGTGACGGCGCCGGCACGCTGATCGGTAGCCTGGGCATCGTTGATTCCGTACAGCATATCGCCGAGATCCCGCGTGATGAGCAAATCGAGGCGCTGACCAGCGCAGCCGTTGAGATCTCCCGACTGCTCGGCTACCGCGTCGAAGCAACACAATGACGTTCTTATAAACAGAACAAAAAAACTTATTGATCTTATAATCAGAACACCATAAACTCCCTCCATGCTGATAAGGTGGTGCGACAAGCACCCTGGTCTCCGCGTTCGAAACCATGAACAGCGCACTGAGCCTCAAACAAATGGAGGGGGAATGTACGACAATAGCGATCCAAGATCAGGCTTGGCCCAACCGGCAGTGAAAATCGCGCCCGGCGCGTTTTCTGCATCTAGTTACGTGAAATTTTACGAGAGTGCTGCAGCGGAACAAACGCCCGGACTCCAACAATGGTATGCGCGTGGACAGAATTTTATCCTAGCATATAGCGAACTGCAGGCGAATGCCGCAACCGGCGAACTTCTAAAACGCTTTGGCCAAGCCGATGAATATGTCGTGTTACTGCCGGATACCGACAGTCAAGCAGAGATCATCACCTCTACTGAGCGCGTATTAGTAAACGGCTTTTCGCTTATTATCGTGCCACCTGGCGATAGCGAGATTGTCATGCGCACCGCAGGCCGCATCGTCCGGCTGTTCACCGTGCAGGCCACCGACTTGCTGGAAAAATGCGCCAACGAAAGGCATTACGATGTGCCAAACCCTCGAGTCGCCCCGTTAGAACCCTGGCCAGCACCGCCTAGTGGCTATAAAGTCCGGGCCTATAGCTTGGATGTTCCTCCGACCCAAGGACGCTTCGGACGAATTTTTCGATGCACAACCTTCATGATAAACTATCTCGATCCAAGCAACGGACCTCGTGATCCAACCAAAATGTCGCCTCACCATCATGACGATTTCGAACAGGGCTCACTGGCTCTAGCCGGCAGCTTCACGCATCATTTGCGCTGGCCTTGGACCACTAACATGACAAATTGGCGTGATGACGAGCATGAGATCTGCGGCACGCCGTCTCTTGCCATCATTCCCGCCCCTGCAATCCACACTACCGAGGCGAAGGGAGCAGGCGTTAACCAACTTGTCGATATATTCTGCGGCCCGCGTATGGATTTTTCACAGCAGAATGGCTGGGTACTGAACGCAGATGAGTATCCGCTTCCTGCGTAATGCGGGAAGCTCTGCCCAACCATACAAGAAAATAAAATTACATAATAAAATACTGGGAGAAACAATGACGTCTCGTCTAGCGAGGATGTGTGTCCTGCTCTGTACCCTGCCGGCGGCGAACGCGCTGGCTGGAACAATACCGCCCAACCAAGATGTTGCCACCACCTTGGCTTCGCCGCCTACGCTGATCGACGTGCCGCCACTCAAAGCAGCGGCGCAAAGGCTCGATCAGCATGGCATTCGTATCGATCTCAATTATGTTGATGACTTTATTGCCAATCCAGGTAGTGGGATCATCGAGAACCAGACCGGCAACCTTGGCCTATTCGGTATCAATGCAGATTTTAATCTCGAAAAGATAATCGGGCTTAAGGGGGCAACAATCCACGAGGCAACGACGGTCTACGGCCTGCGCAGTAATTCTCACATGCTCACCAATCAAGGTAGCATGCTGGGGACAATCAACTACCTGAAATACCATTCGCCTGTCGTGCTCAACATGCTTACCTATGAACAGAAGATCGGTCGGCTGGATTTTGAGGTCGGGCGCTCCAACGTGCTGCGCTATTTCTGGAGACAGAATTGTGATAACCCGTTCAATTGTGAACCGGCCCTTATGGCTGGCGACACGCCACTGATGCCGCTGCGCTATGCCTCCTGGTCGGGGTTGGCGCGCTATCAAGTCACACGTGCTTGGTACTTGCAAGCCGGCGGGTTCGAAGACAACGCCTATAACCTCAACACTAATGGCTTACATTTCAGTACCAACCACAGTACCGGTACCCTCGGCGTCGGTGAGTTCGGGTATACGACTACATTCAAGACCGCCGCTTTCCCCGCCCATTACGAATTTGGCCTTTGGGGCGACACCACGCCACACACCAATCCCTATCTCTCCGCACTCGGTCGGCCGGTGCAGATCTACACCAAGGATCCCAAAGCCTCGGAGCCCGATCCTATAGGTATGTTCGCCGAAGGGCGGCAGGTGGTATGGGTTGGCGCAAGGCAGCATGCTGTCGGCGCGCAACCAAAGAATATTGCGCTTACATGGGGACTGTTCGCACCGCTGAACGGGGGGCAGAATTTCGATTTGGAGGCTTGGCTGGGCGGCATTTTCACCGGAGTTATTCCTGGCCGCCCATACGACCATTTCGGCTTTCGCGTACATTACTTGCAGCTCGGTTCGGATTTTGCACATTCGGAAACGGTCGCCCGTATCCTGGCCGGTGGCAATGCCGATCCGCAACCACGCAACGAATATTCCTTTGAAGTGAGCTATGACATCCATCTAGCGCCAGGCGTGATGCTGGCGCCGACCGCGCAGTATCTTATCAACCAAGATACCTACTATTTTCCGAAGACGCGGATCGCACCGCGCAATGGCTTCGTCGTGAGTGCCTTCTTAGTCATCTCGCTCGACCATATGCTCGGCCTCCCAGCACCGCGCCTCTGAACTCCTAAGAGGTCAATATGCACGCTTTGATCGTTCACGCCCACCCTGATCCAAACTCCTTCAATGCGGCCCTAACCAGGGCCGCATCTACGGCATTGTACGAAGCCGGCCATACGGTAGAAATCTCCGATCTCTACGCACAAGGCTTTACTCCCGTCGCCGGACGGCATGACTTTCTAGATACTCTTGATGCTGAACATTTTCACTATCAGGCAGAGCAACTTCATGCGGCGCGAAGCTCCGGTTTCGCCGCCGATCTCACGCGTGAACAAGCGCGTGTGCATACTGCCGACCTTCTGATCTTGCAATTTCCGCTCTGGTGGGGCGGTGCACCTGCCATCTTAAAGGGGTGGATCGATCGTGTGCTGGCCTATGGCTTCGCCTATATCGATGGGCGACGCTTTGAGACTGGCTTGTTCAAAGGCAAGCATGCACTTTTGGGAGTGACAACTGGCGGTACCGCCGAACGATTTTCATCAGGCGGCGCTTATGGTGAAATCGATATTGTGCTCCGCCCGATCCAGAAACTGGTCTTGCGCTATATGGGCTTTCAGACGCACGAGCCCTTCGTTGCTTATGCCGCACCGCGTGTTGACGCCGCCTCACGCGAAGCCTACCTGCGGCAATGGCAAGCACACGTCGTCGCGGTAGCGCAGGCGCTCCCCTGCCCCGCACCAAAGGAGCCGCTTCAACCTGATGCGGAGCGCGATTGGCGTTCGCGAGGCTGATCACGAAATGGCTTCCAATTTACCAAGGCGTACTCGACACCTCAACGCCAAGAGTTTGTGCGCTTCGTTGTCATTTTCCTCCGGCGAATGGATAGCGACGCACTAGTCGAGACGCAAGGCAGATACCGGGAACCGCTTTCCATTTACAAGGTGATTTTGGACGGCGTAAATGCTGTACAAAACTGACGCTCCAGAGTTGACGCGCAAAATCGTCCCACAGAGCCGCTACCGTATGATTTAGCGCGTCCCTCGATACGTTGCGCTGATCCAAAAGGCGGTGTCCGGATATTTCCAAATCCGTCGATATTCTTATAGCCCCTCGGGTAGTTCGAGATCCTTCTCAAGTGGAGCGAACAAAGCGGCGATCTTCCTTTCGTTCACCTCATCTATACTTGCCGGGCTCCAATGCGCGTTTTGATCTTTTTCGATCAGAATGGCACGTACCCCTTCGGGAAAATCGTGCTGACCGACAATACGCACCGCTAAGCGGAAGTCATCTCTTAGCACCTGGTCGATCGCTTGTCCCTTCCCAGCCAGCATACGTGCCCAAGTGATGCAAAGGCTGGTGGGAGAGGCGCGGCGCAATGTTGCCTGCACCTCTGCCGCCCAGGGCGCCGCAGGCGCTAACGCAGCGATTCGATCGATTACAAAGCGCAGACTATCAGCCGCAAAAATCTCGTCAATCAAAGAAGCGCGCTGTGCCAGTACGCTCTCTTCAACTGGGCGGACGAAGCCCGCCAAGATCGCGTCAACGCCGGCATGATCGAGCTCGGGTGCGGCGATCAACGCTGCGGTGAGGGTATTAAATTTCGCCGCCGGCACATGATGCGTCGCCAACCCCGCAGCTAGAGCATCGGCCGTATCCAGATGAGTGCCAACGAGGGCGAGATAGCGGCCGATTGCACCTGGACTACGAGAGAAGAACCAAGTGGCGCCAACATCGGGAAACAGGCCCAAAATGGTTTCAGGCATAGCTATGCGTACGGTCTCACTCACTACGCGATGAGACCCATGAACCGATAATCCCAACCCTCCCCCCATCGCAACGCCATCGAGCAATGCGATAAAGGGTTTTGGAAACCGGTTGATCCGGTAATTCATCCTATATTCTGCATTGAAAAAGCGACGTCCCAGGGCACAGCGTTCCGTCGCATCGGAAAGCGTGCCTATGGATCGGACATCACCGCCCGCGCAGAATGCCCGCGCGGAAGAGCTACGGACAAGCACAGCATCGATCAAGGGATTGAAGGCCCAATCCTCCAAAATTTCGTCGAGCGTCTCCACCATTTCAACATTCAAAGCGTTGAGGGCTTTTGGACGATCAAGAGTTATAAGTCCGAGCCGTCCTTCAATTTTTCGTACGATTTCCCGACACTCAACATTCACGCGCATACCTATATCCTTACCTCTACATCTCTTTCGCACTGCTAACCAAAGGCAGGTGAATAACGTTCAGACTAAATAATTATCGCCATCTCCCATTGAGAACAGGCTTGATGTAAATGAAGAGCTACGAGCCCACGAAGCTGCGCCAATGATCAGTGCGCAATTCCATGTCGCTGAAAGCTCGCCGACGGTCAGCAGCCAGCCCTATTAAGGACTGGGCCGTCATATTTTTTGATATAAGATATTCGTTAAGTTGCTCTATTGCCCCGGTGAGAACTTGCGGTCCACGAAGCATTACAGCGGATGCCATGCCAACTCCTGTTGCACCGGCCAATATCATGCGTGCGGCATCCCTACCGTTACGTACGCCGTTTAAGCCTATTAAGGGCTTTTCGGCACCAAGACGCTGGCGGGTAAGAGCCAACCATTGACAAGTCAAAGGCAAATTCCAAAAGCCGCCGATACCAAGCGAAGTGCCCAGCAAAGGCTCCATTGTTTCCAGGTCAGGAATCAGGCCAAGCAATCGCCCCGCCATGACCACTGATTGAGCCCCGGCGGCAAACGCTGCCTCCGCTAACTCTGGCACACGCTCGCTCTGACCAGTAATTTTGATCCATACAGGTATCGAGACAGTAGAACACGTGGCATGCACTATTTCGCTAACACGCTTTGGATCAAGCTCAGTCGCGACAGCTCGTTCTGTTGCTAGGCTTCCGTAGGGCGTACCAATATTCAATTCCAGTACACGCAGCCCAGCCTGCTCAATCTCTTTTGCCATGGAGAGTGAAGCGTCCAAATGGCTCAGAACTAAGCTGGGGATCAACAAAGTTTCATGTTTACGTGCTATACAATCAAGCGCCACTATACTGTTAAGCCATTCGGAAAATTGTAGGGGGCTTAACCCAGAACGAGTTGCCAAGGTCACATTTTCCGCCGTGTGTTTATTCCACGGTACAGCATTCCACGAGGGGTCAAGTGCAATATATTCGGCGCGCTGCAACTGGTCCTTGGCTACTTCCGATTCATTGGTTGATTTCACCACGACGGCCCCTGCGCCAGCGGCGATAGCAGCGCACACGCCCGACTCATCGATCATATGTTCCGCTGCCGCCGCAATTATCGGGTTCTTTAATTCAAGCATGCCAATTTTTATGGCCAGCCTACTGGCATTACTCATCCGCGAGCCTCTTTACTGCGACGAAGTGATATCGATCACTTATTTTCACATTAGACTAGAGAATATTATATTGTTCTTTTAGAAAGATCAAATAGCATATAACGTTCTTTTCATCAGAACAAACTTGCTCATGATGCCGAGCGCTCGCCCGACACCATGTCCTGGATCAGTGCTTATGGGAGGGGGTTGATTTGCGCGGAGATTTGGCTCTGACTCATAAGTGGAACGGCCCTTGGCAAGAGCTTCTCGCCGAAGCGTCTGCAGTCGACGGTGTGGCCAAATGTTGGACCTTTTGATGCGGTCTGGGCAGGAGCAAGATCATGAGCAACACAGACATTCACGAAAGCCTATCGGCGTACACCTTCGAGGCCACGCTCGAGCGTCTGACGGCCGCTATCACGCAGGCTGGCCTGACCCTCTTCAGCCGGATCGACCATCACGCCGGTGCACACGACGTTGGGTTGAGCATGCCGCCAACAACGGTCCTTACCTACGGGAATCCGAAAGGCGGTACGCCGATCATGCTCGCGTCGCCATTGACCGCGCTCGACCTACCCTTACGCGTGCTTGTACGGGTGCGGGGCGATGGCCAGACGGCGATCGCCTTCCACCCGATCGACGCAACACTCCGACAGGCTGGCGTGCCAAGCACACTCGCCGACAAGCTCAACCCTGCGCAGCAACTCCTGTTGAAGGCGGTGTCCCCGTGAGCGTTGCCTTCCAGCGCCAACGTTGGGGAATGCCCTCACTCTTCCCCTTCAAGCCCAAATAGACGCGTGCTCTAACCCCACGGTTTCCGACAGGCAGCATATCTGAATTGCATCCTGCATCGCCTAGCCAGCCGCTCGCTTTCCAAGATTGCCAGCCACGCCCATCGCAATCACCATATTACGTTCTGGATCGGTCGCATAAGTGGCGTAGGAAAAATTCGAGCCAGCCGTCCATTTGGTCCACGGCGACATGTCGGTCACGTGGACCAAAGCCCGCTCGGCATGGAAGCGTTGGGCTGCGCCGTTGAATTACTCCGTAGTGACGATGCCCCGGCAATAATCTTGGCGAGCAAGACAGGGTTCATAGGCACCAAATGCGGCGTGAACAGCAGCCTAGCCTCTCAGCCGCCACTCAAACGCTCAATCGCCATGGCCATTTCGGGGATGTGAACGTGCTTGAGCAGACCGTATGGTTCTACATCCTCTATTCCGCAGCCTGGTGACCGTCGCAGGAATCAATCAACTGCTGGTCACATTCCTTCAGCCTGTTCCTGTTGGTGCTGGGAGAATGCATCGCCTCCCGGCCATTCGGTTGGATGGCGCTGATTGGCCTGGGACTTGTCGCCATTGATCGAAGGCTTGCCAGGTCGCCTCTCGCAAAATGCAGCCCATCAATTGGCTAGCCCCTTGGTGTTGCTTCTAGCTGTGGCCTCAATGCTCGGCTTGAGGAGCAGTGGGCTGGGTAACTTGTCTCAGCAGAGGAGCCAAACATACCGCCACCGCAAAGGCCAGGGCGATGGCACAAAACGCATCAGCATAAGCCATGGTTTGAGCCTGCGCGTAGGTCATATGCCATATCTCCTTCAGGGCGCGCTGGGTGGTGCCGAACTGGGCGGAGAGTGTTTGCAGCATGCCAGACACCTGCGGCCGTGTGGCGTTAAGGTTCGAGGCCAGTACCATGAAGTGAAAATTCGTACGGTCGTTCAGTACGGCGCCGCACAGAGCGATGCCCACCGCGCCGCCCAGATTACGCATCATGTTGAACAGGCCGCTGGCATATTTCAGCCGCGCTGGCGGCAGACTACCCAGGCCCAGCGTAACGGAGGGAGCCACGCAGAATACCTGCGGAAAGCCGCGCAGGATCTGCGGCACAAGAAGCTGCTGCCACCCCCACTCGCTGGTGATATAGGAGAAGCTCCACATGCCCAGTCCGAAGCAGACCAGCCCCGCCATCATCAGCCAGCGAAGGTCGAAACGCTTCGCGAGCATGATGTAGACCGGCACTCCGGCGATGGATGCGAGGCCAGTGGGGAAGATAGTCATGCCCGTCTGCCAGGCGGAAAATCCTCTGACATAGCCGAGAAATAAGGGAGTCAGGTAAATCGTCGCGAACATACCAATACCGACGACAAATGAAAGAATACAGCCGATTGTGAAGTTTAGGTTGAGCAACGCCCTGAAATCCACCACTGGATTTTTTACAGCCAAGCTGCGGAGGATGAAGAGGCTCAACGAAGCGAAGGCAATCCAGGCGCAATATTTGATGGTGCTGTCATCGAACCAATTCCAGCGTGAGCCTTCCTCTAGGAAATATTCGAGCGTACCCAGCCCCACCGCCATCAATGCGATGCCTGGATAATCGGCTTTGCGCAGGAGTGACAAATTGGGTTTGTCGATATCAATGAGCAACGCCGCGAAGACCGTCACCAGCAGGCCGGGGATGAGGTTGATGTAGAACAGCCAGTGCCAGTTTAACGCGTCGGTGATATAGCCGCCGATCACCGGCCCGAGGCTGGGCGCCATAGAGGCTATGGTGCCGATGACCGCCGCCGCGTAAACCCGCTTCTGGCCCTGGAAATAGTGAAATGAGGAGGTAAAGACCGTCGGGATCATTGAGGCGCCAAGTAAGCCTTGCAGCGCGCGAAAGACGATCATGCTGTCGATATTCCACGCCAACCCGCAGAGCATGCTGGAAAGTGTGAAGCCGGCAGCGGAAATGGTGAACAGCCAGCGCGTAGAAAATACACGCGTCAGCCACCCAGAAAGCGGGATCACAATGATTTCAGCGATTAAATAGGCGGTTTGCACCCAGCCAATTTCATCCTGAGCGGCCGAGAGACCACCGCCGATATCCTGCAGGGAAGAGGCGACGACCTGGATATCCAGTAGGGCCGCGAACATGCCCACGCACATCACGGCGAAGGGCAGGATCGACCTCATTTCGTGTTCACCGAGGCCGTGACCGAAAGGCCGGGGCGCAGCAGGCCAAGGTTGCCCGCATCGCCATTCAGCAGGATGCGGACGGGAACACGCTGTACGATCTTGGTGAAATTGCCCGTGGCATTCTCGGCCGGCAGGATGCTGAACACGGCGCCGGATGCCGGGGCGAGGCTTTGCACGGTGCCGGTGATGCGGGTGTCCGGCGAGATATCGGCGCTGATGCGTACCGTCTGGCCGGGATGCATATGGGCGAGTTGGTCTTCCTTAAAATTGGCGTCCACCCATAGACCGTTGGCAGGAACCAGGGAGAGCAGAGGGGCGCCTGCTTTGGCATAGTCGCCCACATGGGCCGCGCGGTCGCCGACTGTGCCGTCAAACGGGGCACGTATTTGGGTATATTGTAGGTTCAGGGCTGAAATTCTTGCTTGGGCCTCGGCAGCATCGAGATTTGCTTGCGCCTCTGCCTGTTCACTCTGAATCACGGTCAGCTTAGCCTGTGCTGCTTTTAGCGCCGCGTGTGCTCTTTGTGCCGCCGCCACAGCTTGCGTGTAGGCTGTGCCGGCTGCCTGGGCCTGCTGCTTCGAAGCGGCATTAATGCGCGCTAGATTATCGTAGCGCGTGCGATTGGCCGTAGCGAGCGGCAGAGCGGCGTCGGCGGAGGCGATTTTGGCCCGTGCTTCATCTACCAAGGCATCCTGCAGCGTAGCCTGTGCGATTAAATTAGCTTTGGCCGCCTTGGTAGCTTGCACATCCGCCTGCGCTTTGGCTAGAGCCGCGCGGTAAGGGCGGTCGTCGAGTTGGATGAGCAACTGGCCTTTATGCACTGCTTCATTATCCGTGACGGCCACCTCCGTCACGAGGCCGCTGACCTGAGAGGTTAAAGCGGAAATATTTCCTCCGACATAGGCATCGTCAGTGGATTGGATATATTGACCATAACGCAAATAATTGATGCCCCCTGCTAGACCAGCGCAAAATAGAAGAGCGCCGCCACCCAACATCAAGGCACGCCTGGGGCGCTTTGCCCTAACGGATCGTGACGCGCTGGCATCGCTTATGGTTGTGTCACTCATGCTACCAAGCCCGTGCGGTAACGCTCTGCGGCGTGACTTCGAGAAAGGTTGGGCAACATCTTTTTCTGGGCCTGCATAAAGGCTTCGAACTCCGCTTCGTCGGGTAAGGAGGGAATGGTGACATCTTCGCTGCGGTCGAACCCAGCGAGGGCGGCATCAACCAATTCTTCTACCTCCATGACCATTTCGGGGGGCATGGCAGACATGTCACCTCCGGCCCGGGCCAATATCTCAGTGCGGGTCATGCCGGGCAGCACCGCTTGTACTTTGATGCCATGTGGCGCCAACTCGGTACTCATCGACTGGCTGAGGCTGAAAAGGAAAGCCTTGCTGGCGTTGTAGACCGGGTTGAATCGATCGGTGACCAACGCCAGCACAGAGGCGATATTGACGATCCGACCGGCTCCGCGAACCGTGAAGGCACGGGCGGCCGCTGCCGCAAGGATCGCTGCGGCGTGGACATTAATCTGGATGATGGCGCCGATGTCTCGCGGGTGCATCTCGGCCAGCGCTCCCAGTCCGGCGATACCCGCATTATTCACGAAGACAGAGATCGAAGGATCGTTCTCCAACCAGACCTCAACGGTTATCAGGTCGGTTTCTCTAGAAAGGTCTGCTGGAATTACCATCACATCCACGCCATGGCGGACGCGAAACTGCTCCGCAAGCGCGTTCAGCCTCGCCTCATCGCGCGCGACGAGGATCAAATCGTGCCCGCGCCGGGCTAAGCGTTCTGCATATACGGCGCCAATGCCGCTAGAAGCGCCAGTGATTAGGGCTGTTCCGAGCGGATTTTTGTATGCCATGGGCGGTCCTTTAGGAAGGCAAATGTGAGAGAGATTGCCTATTAGATGATAATCATCATATAATATGTCAATCACAATTTTATGGGTGCGAGGTAAAGTAAATGCGGTTTGAAAAAGGCCACAAGGAGCAGACGAGGCGGCGCATTATCGAAACCGCGTCGCATAAATTCCGGAAGGATGGGGTTGCCGCAACAGGCATCGCCGGATTGATGGCCGATGCCGGGCTGACTCATGGCGGTTTCTACGCCCATTTCGCTTCCAAGGAGGAACTCGTGCGCGCCGCGCTAGAAGAGGCGTTGAGCCAAAACTATGCCAGCCGCCAGGAGGTACTGGATCAAGCGCAGGGCGCGGACAGCCTGGAGGCGCTGGTCAGATTCTATCTGCGCCCCGCCCATCGTGACACGCCAGAGCGCGGCTGCGCCGCCGCCGCGCTGGTGAGCGAAATTGCCAGGCATGAGCCGGAAACAAGAGCTGCGTTCACCACCCGTTTGCGGCGCTTGCTTGACCAGATTGCCAGCCTGTTGCCGCCGGAGATGAATGCCGAGGCGCGAGACAGCCTTGCCATCGGCCTCTTCGGCACATTGCTGGGTTGCCTCCAGATGGCGCGCGCTGTGAATGATCCGGCTTTGTCCACACAAATCCTCGAAAGCGGCGAGCAAGCCGCCCTGAACCTGGCGCGAACCTGGAGCGCTGAACGGCGGGGCGGTGGCATCTCTAATAAAAGCCTGATTTGATTTTGATAATCCGGGCGTGCTGAGGCTTAAGGACGCAGGAACAATCGCAGCAATTTTGTCTGGCCAACACAGGAACGATTACAACAACCAGCTAGACGTGAATTTTTTCCTAGGAGAGGGCAAATTCCTTGCGTAAGCTCTTATCAACCGGCCCAGCTGGCATGAATCGACGCAGCTTGCTCAGGAGGGCCGCCCTTTTGTCGCCGGGTCGTCGCATTTGATAAGGTTGTTCGATTGACTGCAGGATTTGCTCTGCCACTTTCATGGGTTCCGGTGCGGCCTGAATTTTCGCGGTAACAGCGGCGATCGTGCGCTCAAACTGATCTGTGTAGGCTGGAAGACGCTGAGCTGTAGGAGCAGCATTCGTGTCGAGTCCTGTGCGGGTAAAGCTTGGCTCGATTAGTACGACGCGAATGCCGAAATGTCGGACCTCATGGTCGAGACTTTCCGACAGACCTTCGACGGCATGCTTCGTCGCCGCATAGATACCCATAAAAGGTGCCGGCAGAAAGCCCAGTACTGAGCTCAGATTGATGATTCGACCATCTCCTTGGCCACGCATCGCAGGCAGAACAGCCCGCGACATGCGTAGTACGCCGAACACATTCGTATCGAACAGTGCCATGGCCTCTTCTGGGCTGGTTTCTTCAACTGCGCCGACAATCGAGTAGCCGGCATTATTGATGAGAATATCGATCCGACCTTCTTGCTGAAGAACGCCGTCGACAGCAGCCTTGATCGAGACGTCATCCCGAACATCGATCCGCAGAGGTGTGACGCCTTCAATCGTTTGCGCATTTTCGAGCGATCGGACACTGCCGAAAACTTTATAGCCTTTGCGTGCCAGCAATTCGGCCGTAGCCTGGCCAATGCCGGAGGACGCGCCAGTAACCAATACAACTTTTTTACCCATGAATCTTAGTTCCTTCGATTTGGTTGTGTGTCGGGACGGGCGGCGGCGTAATTCTGAACCAGATTGAATACAGAGCCGGCAGGAACAGAATAATCAGCACGGTTCCGCCGATTGTGCCGCCAATCAGCGTATAGGCCATCGCCCCCCAGAACACCGACGATGTCAGCGGGATGAAGGCGAGCACGGCGGCGAGCGCGGTCAGCAGTACCGGCCGGGTGCGTTGCACCGTTGCCTCTACGACCGCCCGAAACTCGTCCATCCCGTTGCGCCGGTTGGTCGCGATCTGGCCCATCAAGATCAGCGTATTGCGCATCAATATGCCGGAGAGAGCGATCAAGCCAAGAATGGCATTGAACCCGAATGGCTGATGGAATAGCAGCAGAACAGGCACTGCTCCGATCAAACCGAGCGGTGCAGTCAAGAATACCATAGCCATGGCCGAGATCGAACGCACCTGCAGCACCAATATGGCGAGTTGCACCAGAATCATCACCGGAAAGATCGGCACCAGTGCCTTGTTGGCCTTGGTTGCCTGTTCGATAGAGCCTCCCATCTCGATTTTATAGCCCTCCGGCAGCTTAGAGATGAGCGGCCGCAGGGCCTTCATTACCTCCATGGAAACCTGCGGTGGTTGCGTGGCTGCGTCGATATCACTTTGCACGGTAATAGTGGGAATGCGGTCCCGGCGGATCATGTAGGGATACTCTTGGTCGATCCGGATGGTTCCGATCTGGCTTAGCGGCACCGGCTTGCCTGTTTTGGTGGTAAGGATGAACTGGCCGAGTTTCGCCGGGTCCAGCCGCGTATCGCCCTGGCTGCGGGCAACGATTTCTTCCGTCCGGATCGCACCGCGCACCTGAGTGATTGGTACGCCGGTGAGCAGGAACTGCAATTGCTCGGCAACATCCTCGGAGGTCAGACCCATCTGCTGCAGGCGGCTCTGGTCGAGCACGAAATGCACGGTCGGCTGCAACTGCCCCCAATCCGTATTCACTCCGCGCGTGTGAGGATTGGCGCGCATCACCGCCGCGACCTGCTGGGCGATGGCCCGCACTTGACTGACATCGGGGCCCATCACACGGAAGGCTACCGGATAGGGAGAAGGCGGACCAAAGACCAGTTGTGTGGCGCGCACCCGTGCCTCCGGTGCCAGCCCGTTGGCAACCGCGGCTCGCAGATGCCATTCGAGCGCGTCGCGCGCCTTCTGGCTTGGGGTCAGAACGATGATCTTGGCGTAGGAAGGATCAGGCAGTTCCGGATTGTAGGCTAGGAAGAACCGCGGCGCGCCCTGGCCTATATAGGAGGTCACAATTTTTGCCTGGGGCTGCTTCAGCAGCCAGTCTTCCACCTTGATGACACTTGCCTCGGTGGTTTCAATGCTAGTCCCTTCCGGCAACTGGACATCAACGAGCACTTCTGTCCGATCGGAGGAAGGGAAGAATTGTTGCTTAACGAATCCCATCCCGATTCCAGCAAGCAGGAGTGCGCCCACGACCACACCAGCTACAAGGTATTTCCGTTTTACCACAGATTTGATCAGCCGGCGCAACTGGTTGTAACGGGGGGTCGCGTAGATAGCGTCGTGACCACCTTCCACGGGCTTCACGTTGGGCAAGAGTTTGACGCCGAGGTAGGGAGTAAAGGTGACCGCGAATACCCAGGAAACAAGGAGGGCAAAGCCGACGACCCAAAAAATATTGCCTGCATATTCCCCCGCAGTGGACCGCGCGAACCCTACAGGCATGAAGCCGGCGATGGTGATGAGTGTGCCAGCCAAGGTTGGTGCTGCCGTCTGTTGCCAAGAATATGAGGCGGCGAGCAGTCTCTCCCACCCCTCCTCCAGCTTCACCATCATGAGTTCGGTGACGATGATCGCATCATCCACAAGCAGGCCGAGTGCAATAATAAGAGAGCCGAGCGTGATGCGGTCGAATTCACGCCCGGTCACCAGCATGACAACAAAAACGGCAGCCAGAACAAGGGGAATGGCCGTGGCAACAACAATGCCCACACGCCAGCCCAGGCTGATGAGCGAGACGATCATCACCACGGCTATCGCTTCAGCGAATTTCTGCATGAATTCGTCGAATGCCTGCGAGATGTTCACGGATTGGTTGGTGACCATCGTGAAGCTCATTCCGGCGGGGAGGATGGCGTCAATCTTGGATTGTTCGCGGTCCAGAGCCTTGCCGAGCGTAAGCCCGTTCCAGCCTTCACGCATCACAACGCCAAGCTCTAATGCTGGCTGACCGCCATTGCGAATTAGATAGGTCGGCGGATCTTGATAGCCGCGCTTGATAGTTGCGATATCCGACAACTTGAATACACGCCCATTTGCAACAATGGGAGTGTTTCGGATAGCCTGTAGCTTACTATATGGACGATCAACACGAATGAAAACTTGAGGTCCCTTAGTGTCGATTGAACCCTCCGGAACAACATCGTTTTCTTGTTTCAAAGCCTCAAAGATAGCGTTGGCACCGATACCGATCGTGGCGAGCTTCTGATCTGATATATTAATAAATATTTCCTGAGGCCGTTCTCCCAAGATATTTACCTTTTTGACACCGGGAACATGCAGCAGCCGTTCGCGCAGACGTTCGGCTTCCGGCAGTAGCAGGCGTTGTGGTAGTCTAGGAGCTTTTAAAGCGTAGAGGGCAAAGGTAACATCACCATATTCATCATTGATGAAGGGGCCAATGACTCCTTCTGGCAGAGCATGGGCTTGATCGCCTAATTTTTTGCGCGCCTGATAAAACTCTTCGGGAACGTCGGCCGGTGGGGTTGTGTCCTTTAAAGTGACTTTCATAAGCATGAGGCCAGGACGCGAAATTGTAGTCGTGTGATCGTACCATTGCAGCTCCTGCATCCGCTTCTCCAGCGGATCAGCCACAAGGTTTTGCATTTCCTTCGCGGTAGCCCCAGGCCAGGCTGCGGTAACAGTCAACACCTTTACAGTAAACGGCGGATCTTCCGCGCGGCCGAGGTTGAGATAGGCGAAAATACCCGCAAGGATCGTAGCGATAATGAAGAAAAGGGTGACCGACCCCTCGCGCACGGCCAACGTGGTAAGGTTGAAACGGCTCACGGCGCCGCTCCCTGCGGGGCGGCGATCCGCACTTTTTCGCCCTCATGCAGTAGGTTCGCGCCCATGGCGACGATTTCCTGACCAACGGTAAGGCCATGGTTGATCGTAATCGTTTCTTCTCCGATTTCGCTCTCGCTCACATGCTGGAAATGAACGCTGCCGTTGGTCTTGTCATACAACCAGACGCCAGGCCCCGAGCCAGGATCGTAAACCGCAGCGATCGGGATCTGCACGGCTTGCGGCGAAGCGTGATCGGTTAGATAGATCGTTACAGTCGTCCCCAGTGGGGCATGAGCCATCGGGCCCTGCAGCACATAACGGGCCGCGAAGGTGCGGGTCACTGGGTCGGCGGCGTCCGACAATTCTCGTAGAACCGCATTTGCCTGTACCTTGCCATCACCATAGAGACTTGCTTTGGCAATCGATCCGATAGCGGGACGCAAGCCCTCGGGCAGGTCAATAGCTGCTTCTCGCGGTCCCGATTGGGCTAAAATGACAACTGTTTGTCCAGCGGCGACCACTTGCCCTGGATTGGCCAAGTAATTGACAACAACGCCGTCTGCATCAGCGTAGAGCGTGCTGTAACGCAGATTATCCTGGGCGATCTTGAGCTGCGCCTTCGCGGCGTCCAGTTGCGCGCGGGCGGCAGCAGCTGCGGCTTTCTTGTCGATATAATCCTGTGTGGAGACCGAGCCAGAGCCAACCAGCTTGGCATCGCGCGCCGCATCCGCCTCGGCTTGCGTCAGATTGGCCTGCGCCGAAGCCACGGCGGCGATTTGTGCTGTCACCGCATGGTCAAAATCCGTCGGGTCGAGCCGCATCAGCGGTTGGCCGGCTTTCACGCGTTGGCCGCGGTCAACGAGCCGCGCGACCACCATTCCTCCCACTCGAAAGCCTAAATCGCTCTGCACCCGAGCGGCAACAACGCCGGTAAAGCCGAGTTCAGCCGGGTGTGCCGGCGCGGCGATGGCCAGGGCGACCTGCGGCGGCGCGGTTCGCGGGTCTGACTGAGTGGCTTTGCAACCGGTAAAACACAGCAAAGCCGCAAACGCGACGGCTGAATGACCCCAACTCTTCCGGCACGGCATCGGCAACGCTCCAACATAACGTTGGAGACATACCTATGAATGTGTGACTATATTGTCAATTCGTCACTCATCTACTTTTTTCTCAGCCCTCGCAGCACGAGGGCGCTGATCTCCGCGGCGCGTTCCTCCAGCCCGTCCAGCCTTTCCTCCAAGAGCACCGGATGCCAAACAAGGAGAAAGGTCTCGGCGACGGCGTTGCAGGTCTTGAACAGCGAGGAGTCGGTCTCGAACTCGCCAGCAGCGCGCCCCTCAGCCACCACGTGCAGGATCAGTTCCAGCACGGCGGCCTGATGGTCCTTGGCGATCTGCCACTGGCTGGCGCGTGCAATATTGATGATGTCGTGCAGCCGCCGATCGTGGAAGAAGCGCCGTTCGGACTCCCGCGCGATGCTTATGTACATCTCCGCCAGCCGTTCGTCGGCGGGGCGCTTCGCATGGGCAATCTTGGTCAGCTCATCCAGGATGATGCCAAGACATTTGCCGCATATCGCCTCGCCAACGGCCTGTTTTGAGTCGAAGAATTTATAGATATAGGCCGTCGACAGGCCAATTGCCTTGGCCAGATCGGCAACCGTGGTCTTGTTGTAGCCGTAATGGCGGAAATAGGCATCCGCCGCCTCAATGATCTGGGCGCGCCGGTCATGCTCAGCAGGGCCGCGCTGGCCCGCCGTTGGGGGCATTACGGTTTCGGCAGTGGGTTTCTTCATCGCCTTATCTTACCCAAGAGGGGTGATTCCACCAACTGAGCCACCTGGGCGGGCGGCTCCGGTTGTAAATAGTGATGTCTTGACATATTCATCACTCATATATACCTCCCTGTCTCATTCGCCAAGGAGATACAGGATATGCCGCGCTCTGATCAGCTCTGGGGCCGGTGCAAGCCGGGAGAGGAAGCCGCAAGCCGCCCCCGGACAGCGCGGCCCCGCCGGAGCCAGCTGCTGCTGTTGGGCCTGGCGGCGCTGGCGCTGTCAGGCTGTGAGGTGGGGCCAGATTATCACGCGCCGCACTCGGGACTGGCCCCGTTTCATAATGCCACGCTGGTGGCGCCAAGCGGTCCGGTCACATCGCTCGATGTCTATTGGCGTGGTTTCGAAGATCCGGTTCTAGAACATTTGGTGCAGCAAGCATTGGCACAAAATCTGAGTTTGGCAGCCGCCTTGGCACGCTCGCAACAGGCCCGCGCCGCGGCCGGTGAGGCCGATGCGCAATTGCTGCCCAATCTCGGCCTGAATGCCCAGGCGGTTGCGGAACATCAATCCCTATACAGCCCGCTTGGCAAAATTGGTGAAAACCTGCCGGGCTATCATCGCGACCAGCGGCTTTATGATGTCGGCGCGGCGGCGAGTTGGGAGATTGACTTGTTCGGCGGGTTACGCCGGGGCGCCGAAGCGGCAAGCGCCGAGGCTAAAGCGGCGGCGGCGGAAGATGCGGGCACACGAGTGATCGTGGTGGCGGAGGTCGCGGACAGCTATTTCCAGATCCGGGGTGACCAAGCCCGGCTGGCACTCGCGCAGCGACAGGTAGATACGGACGCACATTTGCTCAGCTTGGTGCAACAGCGCCATGCGGCGGGCAGCGCCACGGACCGCGAAGTGGACCAAGCCGAGGCGCTGCTCTACCAGGCGCGCGCCTTTATGCCGCCTTTGCGCACGGATCTAGAGGCCCAGTATAACCGGCTGGACATTCTGCTGGGCCGGCAGCCCGGAACCTATGCGCGGAAGCTGCCGCCAGGCCCGCAGCCTGTCGCGTTGCCCTCGCTTCCTGCCAGTGCAACACCTCAGCAGATGCTACAGCACCGGCCGGATATTATCGCTGCACGGGCGCAGTTGCATGCCGCCAGCGCCCGCATTGGCGTCGCCGTTTCACAATATTATCCAAAAATTTCCATATCCGGTCTTCTCGGTTTTGAAAGCCTGGATGCGGGACAGCTTTTCACCAGCGCCGCGTTTCAACCGCAGGCGGTGACGGGGCTGCGCTGGCGCTTGTTCGAGTTCGGCAAGATTGACGACGAAGTTCTGCAAGCCAAGGGCGGCTATGCCGAGGCGCTCGCCGATTACCGCAACACGGTGCTGAACGCGGCCGGAGATGTGGAGAACGCCTTCATGGCGCTGGCCCAGGATGAAAGTCGACAGGCTGAGTTACAAAACGAGGTGGCGGCGCTGCGCCGCTCCCGCGCCAGCGCTCAGGATGCCTACAGCCAAGGCGCGATCCCGCTCACCGATGCTCTGGATGCCGACCGGCAATTGCTGCGGGCGCAGGATCAGCTCGCCCTTAACCGGGTCGATACCGCGCAGGACGACGTGTCGTTGTTTCGTGCCATGGGCGGCGGCTGGTAGAGGCTGATAAGCGTATAGAACCAAAGGTGGCGCAGCTGAACAAACTAGTGTCCTGATCGGAAAGTAGTCTACATTCTGGCTAAACCTTAAACTTGGGGAGGCTAGGATGTCGAAGGGTCGTGCGGTTGCTGTCATGT
>NZ_FQVJ01000044.1 GCF_900129125.1 Acidocella aminolytica 101 = DSM 11237
TTCCAAGGGCGAAACACTTTGCTCATCGAAAAACAGAATCACGACGCAACCATCTTGTCGAGTGAATTTAGCCCGTTACCGGGACAGGCTCCTAGATGTTTAACCCCGTTGGCGTGTTGTGCGAATGAAGTCGATGAGTTGCGGCTGGCTGTCGCGCGCTGGCGGGATCGCTTCCTCCTCCTCATAGCGCGCGGCGAGCAGCCCACGGCACAGCGCGCCATTGAACTCCATATTCACCACCACCCCGCGTAGCGTGTTGAGATGCACGGCCAAGCGCTCCGGTGTCACCGTCGCCCCATCTGCCCCAATAAAGGCCGGATCGGTGCTGAGGAACGGCCCTGGCACAGCGCGCTTCTCAAGATACGGCCAGACCAGATCGATCTGCGAGAGATCGTTCAGATCCTGCACGCGCAGCGCGAGAATCGCTGGCGCCGTCCAGCCATCGGCCAGCAGTCGCTCGACCAGTGCCAATTGCCGCCGCCCGAACGCCTTGCGGGCAAAGGTCCGCCGCACCTCGTCCAGCGAACTGCCCTCCGCCTCGGCGCCAAACGCCGTGCGGAAATCCCGCGTACCGGCCATCGCCTGATTGATCTGGCTGGCGAACATATGCTCATCGAGCACCGGCCGCACCTGCTTCACCCAGGCGAGTGTCGTAACCGCCTGGATCATATCCTCAGCCATGATCCAGGCGAAATTGGCACTACACCAATAGGTTGGCAGCCGGAAATATACGCTAACCACAGCCTGCTCGTCGATTTCGATGCCGGTGATGAAGCCCAGCCTCACCACCGATTCATCGAGCTCCGGATCCGTCACATGCGCCAACCGCGCCATCACGGCGGCGATGCGCGGGGCCTTCGCGCTCGTCATCGCCCTACTCCGCCGCCGTTGCGTGATTCCGCATGTCCCGGAACACACGCTTCTTAGCCTCGACATCGATATCATAGAGCCGGGCTAGGTTCAGACCCAGGATTTTATGTTTAATCTCGCGGGTCAGTTCCACTCCCTTCTCCTTCATGACTGACTCTGGTAGTTCGAAATTCACGAACGCCTCGATCAGCCATTTCGGCTGCCAGATTGCGTAATCCGAGCCGTAGCAGATCTTGTCGGCGCCGATCCAGAATAGCAGTTCGCCGAGCACATGCGCGAAATAGTCCGGGCGCTTATGGATGAATGGTAGCGCCACCGCGAGCCCGGCATAAACATTGGTCTCCTGCGTTGCGATCCAGCAGAAATCATCGAGCCGCGGCAGTCCGCAATGTTCGACAATGAAATTCAACTCCTGAAACTGTGTAGCGACATCATCCACGTCCGCGACATCGAAGGAATCCCGGTTCAGCGGCAGAATCGTCGGCCCCTTATGGATATGGATATTCTTCACCCCCATATCCCGTGCCACCTCCAGATAGCGGATGCACCACGGGTCTGTCAGGTGCCAGCCCTTGCTTTCACCCTTCCATTCAGCGGTGTAGAGCTTCACCCCCTTCAGTTTGTATTTTTCAATCTTGGCGCGCAATGCGTCCAGCCCTCCCTCGCCATCGCGCGGATCGAATGCGCCATTAGTAATGAAGCGCTCCGGATGCGCCTTCTGCAACTCGTAGTTCTGCTCGGTGGTGTTGAAGCCGTTATGGTAAAATTCTTTTAGATAGGTTGGTTGAAAGATCGCCATGTCGTCATAGCCATTGACGAATAGATCCTGATACATCTGCGCCGCGCCGGGGTGGTAGAATTTCTCACGCGACCAGAGATAATCCTTTGGACTCAGCTGATGATAGCCGAAGAAGCAATCGATGAACTGCTTGCCATGGAGATTTTTCTGATTCTCCACCGAGGCGTCCCAATTATGCACATGCCCGTCGATGATGAAGAATTCGTCGCCGTCTTGAGTTTTATACATTGTCGGTTTCCTTTTTTTGAGTTTAGGAAAACTGAATGCCGCCATCGATCATGACGGACTGGCCAGTCATGTAATCGCTATCCGGCGACGCTAGATAGGAGACATATTTCGCCACATCCTCCGGTACTGAAACCCGGCCGAGATAGATTGACTCCGAATATTTCTTGATCGCGGCGCCCTTGGTGAGGCCCTCTTCCTCGGCCAGCTTCTCGTCGATTAGATCCCACATCGCAGTGCCGACGATGCCAGGGCAATAGGCGTTTACGGTGATGCCATACTTCGCCCATTCCATCGCCGCCGCTTGGGTAAGGCCGCGCACTGCCCATTTTGAGGCGGAATAATGGCCAAGCAGCGCGAATGGTCGGTAGGCGACGATCGAGGCAGCACCGATTATTTTGCCGCCATGTCCTTGCTTGATCATCTGCTGTGCGGCACTCTTATAGCTGAGGAACACGCCACGCAGATTAACCGCCATCATTCGGTCGAAATCGTCCACCGACAATTCCAGCAACGAGATAACCTGAGCGATGCCGGCATTCGCCACCATCACATCCAGCTTGCCGAGCGCCTTGACGGCACCCTGCACCGCGCCCTCTACATCTGCTTCCTTGGAAACATCGCCGGTGAACATCGCGCTCTTGCGGCCAGCCTTCTCGATCAGTCCCGCCACCTCTTCTAGTCCTGCCTTGTTGGCGGCGACGTCGGTGATCGCCACATCCAGCCCGTCTTCTGCCAGCCGTAGTGCGATCGCTTTGCCGATCCCGCGCGACGCGCCGGTGACCAGAGCCGTACGTCCGTCAAGCTTTGCAACCATTCTTTTGTTTCCTCTCGTTTTATGATTTTGAAGTGTCGGTGAAAACCGCGTGTCGCTTAAGGGATCAGCACCGCGCGGCCATGGATGTGGCCATGATGCAGATCTTTCAGAGCCTGGTTGGCATGTTCCAGGCGATATTCGCGGGTCGTCAGCGTCACCTTGCCGCGATCCGCCAGTTCCATCAGTTCGACCAACTCGGCGTAGGTACCAACGAGATTGCCAACGATAGTCTTCTCGGAGGTGATCATGTCGATGGTCGGAATTTCGACCTTTCCCCCATAGCCGACGATGTAATAGAAGCCGCCATCGCGGGTCATCTCCAGCCCCTGCGCCACGGCATTGCCCTCGCCGACGAAATCGATCACCGCTTCAGCACCCTTACCGCCAGTCAAATCTTTCACTTGGCTCATCATGCCTTCATCGGCCAACACCACATGGTCGGCGCCGCAATGGCGTGCCAGCGCCAGCGCCTCGGATGAACGGTCGACGACGATAATGTCTGCCGCGCAGAGCGCGCGTAGCACCTGAATGCCGATATGCCCCAGCCCGCCAGCGCCGATGACGATCGCCTTCTGCCCAGGCAGCAAATGCCGCGATGCTTTCTTCGCGGCGCGGTAGGCGGTTAGCCCGGCATCTGTGTAAGGGGCGACATCCTTAGGCGCCAGCGTCTTTGGCAGCTTGATCAGCGCCCGCTCGCCGGAGCGCAGATATTGCGCATAACCGCCATCGGCGTTGATACCGGGAAAGCGGCTCTCTGCGGCGTGCATGTCATCACCGCGGCGGCAGGCGAGGCAATGGCCGCTGGTCACCAGCGGATGGCAGATCACCGCATCGCCTGGCTTCACCGAAGTGACCGCCTTGCCAACCTCTTCAACCCAGCCGGCATTCTCGTGCCCCATGATGTAAGGCAGTTGGATACCTGCAATATTGCGCCAGATGCCCTCCACTACATGAAGATCCGTCCGGCAGACGCCAGCCCCGCCGATGCGGATGATAATGTCACTCGGCGTGTCGATGCGCGGATCCGCGACATCCTCATAACGCACGATCTCATCTCGCGTGAAATGTTCGTCATATTCATGCAGCACGGCTGCCTTCATAATGATTTCCTCCTGCTTTTTATCTTTTCTGCGCCAGCAGATGACGCGCTGGGGAGATCTGCAACCATCGTGCCAAAGTCCGCAGGCCAGGAAAGGCGAGATCCTCTGCGCGATTTCGCCTGGCTGTTTGGTGCGGCGCGGAACAAGCTTGGTTCGAATCGGAACAACCCGCCCAGGGCTTTTCAACGCGCGAGCGAGTGTGCATATTTCGGGAACTAATGAGACGTCGCAAAATCCGGCGCCATCAGGAAACGCAGAGTTATCACACGCCGACAGACGCCAGGAGGAAATTCCATGGAGAGTCTCGATAATGTCACCGCGGCGCGGAAACTGCTTGAGCGGCACGGCGAAGTGTCCCATGCCTATATTTCCGCGGAGATCAGCGCCAGTTGGAGCCGCTGCCTGGAAATGGGGCTGGACCCGATGCGTCCGCCTAAATTGCGCCGGATGGAAAGCACAACCTGGCGTGAGACGAAGGAGCAGCATGAGAAGGTCTCGCGCATTGCCAGGCGCGAGATCGAGACGTTGCACGGGCAGATTGCTGGCTCTAACTTCCTCATCGCCTTCGCGGGGCCGGACGGCACGGTACTGGATGCGCTGGTAGATGGAAGCTTCCGCCGCCCCGCACAGGACCGCGCCTTGGGGCCCGGCACCTGCTGGAGTGAGATGATGCGCGGCACCAACGCGCTGGGCCTCACCGCGGCGTTGCGCCGCCCTGCGGTGGTGCACGGCTGGGAGCATTTTTTCCATGGTGATGGCGATCTCACCTGCGTCGCTGCACCGGTCTGGGGGCCGGATGGCGCGTTAGCGGGGGTGATGGACGCCTCCTCGTCCTGCAGCACCCGGCAGATGCATACACGCGCTTTGCTTAGCATGGCGGCAACACAAGTGGAAAATGCCTTGTTCCGCGATGCGCATCACAACCGGCTGCTGTTGGCCTTTCATGGGCGCGAGGAGTTTCTCTACACCTCCGGCGCTGGGCTGCTCTCGCTGGGGGCGGATGGCCAGTTGCTAGGCGCAAGTCCGCAGGCGCAGCTGATGCTGCACGATTTACCGCTGAGCCCGGGGGCGACCTTCGCCAGTATTTTCGAAGGACGATTCGGCGAGATAGTGGCAGGGCGGGCCAGCGGTGAGACTTTCCGGCTATGCGACCGCTCGCATTCCGGCTTTTTCGCTGCCATCGTCGCCCGCCCGGCGGCGTCCCCGCCGCGTACACCCTCCGCCCGGTTGGCTGCACCACCGCCGCCGGCTTATGTCGCGGAGGACCCGGCGGTGGCGCGGGCCTTGTCGCTGGCGGCGGCGGCGGCGCGGCGACATCTGCCAATCCTGATCGGTGGTGAGACCGGCACCGGCAAGGAGGATCTGGCCCGTTCAGCCCACCGCGCCAGCCAGCGCGCCGGGCGTTTCGTGCCGGTGAATTGCGCGGCCTTGCCCGGCGAGCTAGTGGAGGCGGAATTATTTGGCTATGCCGAGGGCGCCTTCACCGGGGCGCGGCGCGGCGGTGCCGCCGGGCTTGCAGTGGAGGCCGATGGCGGCACGCTGTTCCTGGATGAGATTGGCGACATGGACCAGCGCGCCCAGGCGGCTTTGCTGCGGCTGCTCGATGATTGGGTGGTGCGCCCGGTTGGCGGCGGCACAGGGCGTCAGGTAAATGTGCTGCTGATCGCGGCGACCAATGTCGACCTTGAGGCGGCGGTGGCGGCGGGGCGCTTCCGTGCGGATCTGCTGCACCGCTTGGCGGTGGTGCCAGTGCGGCTACCGCGTTTGGCGGAACGGCGGGATTTCGAGGCTGTGGCCATCGCCGTGGCAGCGAAGATCGACCCGCAATTGCGCCTCACTGCGCCAGCTCTGGCGCTGCTCGCGCAGCAAGGCTGGGGCGGCAATATCCGCGAGTTGCGCAACGTACTCACCCGCGCCAGCCTGGAGGGACCAAAGCTGCTGGAGCCAGCCCAGTTGCGGCCCTTCTTGCCTGGTCGTCCAGCTTCCCAGGCCCTTGGCCAAGCCGCCTGCCGGTTGGATGAGCAAATGGCGCATGCTATCAACGTCACGCGCGGCCAGTGCAATGGCAGCATCAGCGAGACCGCGCGCCGCCTAGGTATCTCGCGTAACCGCGTCTATCGCGCCCTTCGCAATTCAAACCAGGGAACCCTGCATGGCTAAGATGATTCACAGCATGATCCGCGTTCGCGACGAGGCCGCCTCGCTGGCTTTCTACGAAACGGCCTTCGGACTGCGCCCCGCAGCGCGTTTTCCTTTCGATGGCTTCACTTTGATCTATCTGCGCGATCCTGAAGGTACTTTCGAGTTGGAGCTGACGGTGAATAACGACCGCACGACGCCCTATCAGATCGGCGACGGATATGGGCATCTGGCTTTGTCGGTCACCGGCATCGAGGCAGAGCATGCCCGCGCCACTGAAGCCGGCCTTGCCCCAACGTCGCTGAAAGCCCTGATGCATAACAACCAGCCCTTGGCGCGCTTCTTCTTCCTAACTGACCCAGACGGCTACAAAATCGAAGTGTTAGAGCGTTGCGGACGATACTTATAAGAGCCGGTTTGTAGAGCTCTAGACCATTAATGGGGTGAGTTTGGCGAGAATTGTATCAGTGTCCTTGCTCCACCTTGACTCACGTTCTTTGAGGTCGAATTCGAAGCTTGCCTTCATGCCATAACATGGCGAGACGGCGTTTGATGTATGACCAGAAATTCTTGAAGCCATTGACGTGGATTATGCGGTCCGTGAAAGGGCCGCTTTCTTTGCAGTGCTTTTTGATACGGAAATGTTTGTCTTTTCCGACATCGATGGGGCCGTCATAAGCGGCCCAGCCATCGGTCATGACCATGCCCCAAGGTTGATCTTCCCCAGAATAATCCTCTGTAAAGTCCTTCTTGTGACGTCGGGGATGATCTGCGTGAGAACCGGGCCCTTTGCGCATCGAAGATGGGAAGGATAGGCTGCTTTGACGCGCCGCGCGTGCTAAAGGCTTCCCCCCCTTACCAGGTCACCGGCTGCCGCGCATCTTTGTCGCGGAAATCGTTAGATTTACTACAAAGATATGCGACAAGAAAAACCCAGGCTAACTGGTCGAAAAGAACGCCAGCATGTAAAGACGCTGAAGGGAACCGAGGCGTTCGAGCGCTCAGCCCTGGAACGCAAGAAGGTTGAAATGCTGTTCGAGTATCTCAAGCGCAATCTCGGCTTACGCTGGCTGAGATTGTGTGGCCTTAGCTGTGCCAAGGATGAGTTTCTGCTCGCCGCAATCGGTCAGAGCCTCAAAAAACTCGTTCGCCTGTGTGCCAACGGCCCACCGGTAGTCACAAAGTGTGCTGCGTGACCTTGCTCCATATCCCAGAATCCCCACGGTCTACCAGCTGGCGGGCCTTTCGGGAGCAAGCGCCTTATCGGCCAATAATTCAACGTCATGAAACGCACAAGCGCCCGTTTTTCAACAGTATCTACAAATTGCGCGACAGCCAGTGACCGGGTAGGGGGAAAGAGGTCGTCTAGGCTTACCCTGGGTAACGTTCGACGGCTGGGAGAGTTAGTTCCAGTATTTGACGAGCCACCTGCTCGAGATGATCAAGTCCTGCATAGGTTCGCTCGACTTCACGGGAAAATGTTTCCCGTTCCTCTGTCGGCAGAACGCTCCCATGGCTGCGCACAAATAAGAGAAAGCCAAGTTCTGATTCAAGCTGCGCAATTGCACGACTAACGTGTGACTGGCCGAGATCAAGCGCTTTCGCTGCTTTAGTTATCCCTTCATGGCGCATTAGGGCACGAAACAAATCAACAAGAGTCGGATTTATTGTACCTAAAATGCATGGAAATCGATAGATGCGGAATTTGACGTCATGATCTGCATATAGTCAAATTTTCATCATAGTTTCCTGGAGATCGATTAGTCAATGTTTAACCTTTTGGCGCGGTATACGGAAGGCAAGGTCGATCTTGTTGGCTGTAGCGAGTGCATCTTGGCGCCATCCTGCAGGGTGACGTGCGCTTTCCGGGAGGCGGTGGAAAAATTCTTTCTGATCCTGGACCGCTACAACCTCGCGGGGGTGATGGTCCAAGGGGAGCCCGCCCAGCTGCGCCGAATATTGACAGCAGAGACGCTGCTGCGATGACCGCTAAACATGCAAATCTTCTTAAAATTAAGCGCGTCTATGAGACGCCCGGCTGTGATGATGGCGCGCGTGTGCTCGTCGACCGCCTTTGGCCGCGCGGCCTGAAGAAGGAGAAGGCGGCCCTTCACCTATGGCTAAAAGATGTCGCGCCAAGTCCCGGTTTGCGGCAATGGTTCGGCCACGATCCCAGCCGCTGGCAGGACTTCCGGCAGCTTTACTGTGCAGAACTTGCTCGAAACAGCACGGCGCTCGACCGTCTAGCGGCTCTTTGGCGGCAAGGCCCGGTCACGCTGCTCTACGCCGCGCATGATGCTGAACATAACCATGCGCGCGTCCTGGCCGATTATTTGACGGATCATTTGCAGTAGAGACCATGAAGCTGCACTGTTAGGCGCTCTCATCGATCAGTGGATCGAACGGACAATGCCCGATGAGGCGCTGACGGTCGCGCACGGAAATGCTGGCACCGCGAACGGTGATCGCATCAGCCTCCAGGGCCGCGAACGCTCTTGAGAGGCTCTCCCGGGTCATACCAAGCTGTGCGGCGATCGCGCCTTTGTCGCAGGGTAGTGCAAACTCGCTACCCTCCTTGACAGCATCGAGGTTCAACAAATAGGCGGCCAATCTTTGCGTGGTCGTGCGTAGCTTGAGATTTTTAACCTGCCGCGTCATCCGCCGGAATTGCCGTGTCAGGCAAAACATTACCGTGAGGGCAGCCGCGGGATCGGCGGCGACAAGTCCCCGCAAGGCTGCTGCGGGCACGAGCAGAAGTCGGCATTCCGTTGCCGCTTGAGCGCGCAGCAAATAGGGCGCATCTTCCAGAACGGCCGCCGGGAGAAGAAGGTCCGGCGTCGTCACGGTTTCGACGAGCATTCGGGGGCGCCCCGGCGTGGCACCTGAAAGATGCACGGTGCCCTCAAGCACCGCGGCCTGGGCATTGGGTACTTCACCCTGCTCGAAAATGACGGTTCGCCGCGGCACACGCATCGTCATGGCATTGCATGCAAGAGTATGGCGTGCGGCGGCATTAAGCCCCGCAAACGGCGCGAAACCTGCAATCAAATCCTCCGGGCTGCCTGCCGCCTGATCTCGATCTGATCCGGATGCGCCACCCTCCTGCCGTTCCGCGGGCTTTCGGCGGGTAGCGCGGCCCAAAACAACTGGATTTGATGTTTCAGGAGTGTCTGCCATATCGTTCTCGATCGTCACGCTCCGTCCCGTCCTTCATCGTCTGGTGTCGTGAATGCATCCGACAAAACCCTATACAGTTGAATCGCTTGTAAAGCTCTGCTGCTGCGGCGCCTGATCAAGAGTCGGGGTTAAGATATCTGATTAAAATATCAGAAGCCAATCAATCGTATATTTGACCTTGATCAAATAAACGTCTGCACAGCTGTGGCAAGAAGGCTCCGCACGCGCGCTGACGGAGAGCCCAGTATATGAGCCATTTCCTCGATCGGTTGACCTTTTTCCGCCGCAAACCCGAACCGTTCTCCAACGGGCACGGCATAAGCACCACAGAGGATCGGGGCTGGGAGGAAGCTTACCGCGCGCGCTGGCAGCACGATAAGATTGTACGCTCGACCCATGGCGTGAACTGCACGGGTTCATGCTCGTGGAAGATCTACGTCAAGGGTGGCATCGTCACGTGGGAAACGCAGCAGACGGATTATCCGCGGACTCGGCCGGACATGCCGAATCATGAGCCGCGCGGCTGTCAGCGGGGGGCAAGTTATTCCTGGTATCTGTATAGCGGAAACCGGCTTAAGCACCCAATGGTGCGCGGCCGCCTCATCCGCGCCTGGCGCGCGGCGCGCAAAACGCTGGCGCCGGTTGCCGCCTGGGCCTCAATCATGGAGGACGAGGACCAGCGTCGCGCCATCCATAAGGTGCGGGGCAAAGGCGGTTTCGTCCGCGTGACATGGCAGGAGGCGAATGAAATCATAGCTTCGGCCAACGCCTATACTATCCGCAAATACGGGCCCGACCGGGTGTTCGGCTTTTCGCCCATTCCGGCCATGTCAATGGTCTCCTACGCGGCTGGCTCACGCTATCTCTCGCTACTCGGCGGGGTTAGTCTGAGCTTTTATGACTGGTATTGCGATCTGCCGCCCGCCTCGCCGCAGACCTGGGGCGAGCAGACCGACGTGCCAGAAAGTGCGGACTGGTTCAATTCCAGCTATTTGATCGTCTGGGGGTCCAACGTGCCGCAGACGCGCACGCCCGATGCGCATTTTTTCACCGAATCGCGTTATCGTGGCACGCGCAGCATCGTCGTCTCGCCTGATTACAGCGAAGCCTCGAAATTCGCCGACTTGTGGCTGCACCCGAAACAGGGGACGGATGCCGCGCTTGGCTTGGCACTTGGGCATGTGGTGCTGCGCGAATTCCATGTGGACAAGCCGGACCCGTATTTCACTGATTATTGCCGCCGCTATTCTGACATGCCGTTCCTGGTGCGGCTGGTGAGGCAGGGAGAGCATTACGTCCCCGACCGGCTGCTCCGCGCCTCGGACATCGTAGGCTCGCTTGGCGAGGGCAACAACCCCGAATGGAAGACGCTGGCATTCGATGAAGTCTCCGGCCGGCTTGTTGCGCCGCATGGCACGCTTGGCTTTCGCTGGGGGGAGGCAGGGCGCTGGAACCTGGAGGAAAAAGCGGGAGATGGCAGTGAGGTACGGCTGGCGCTCTCGGTGGCTGACGCGGCGGACGGGTTCGAAGATGTCGCTTTTCCTTATTTCGGTGGCAAGGGACATGCGCATGTCGCGGGCACAGCACATTCCGAGATTCTGACTCGCCGTCTGCCGGTGCGCCGTCTGGCTGGGGCGGAGGGCGAGATCGTGGTGGCCACGGTGTTCGACCTGCTCGCGGCCAATTACGGGGTCGACCGCGGCTTTGGTGGCAGCAATGTCACCGCCAGCTATGATGACGACATGCCCTATACGCCCGCGTGGCAGGAACGCATCACCGGCGTGCCGCGAGACCATGTGATCGAGGTGGCACGCGGCTTCGCGGCCAATGCCGCGAAAACGCACGGGAAATCCATGGTCATTCTCGGCGCCGGGCTGAACCATTGGTACCATATGGATATGAGTTACCGGGCGATCATCAATCTCCTGGTACTGTGCGGATGTGTTGGCCAGTCCGGCGGGGGGTGGTCGCATTATGTGGGGCAGGAGAAGCTGCGTCCGCAAACCGGCTGGTTGCCGCTCGCCTTCGCGCTGGATTGGACACGTCCGCCCCGGCAGATGAATGGCACCTCATTCTTCTACACCCATACGGACCAATGGCGTTACGAGACGCTGGAGGTGGGCGAGTTGCTTTCGCCGACCGCGCCTGAAGGAGACTGGTCAGGCGCGATGATCGACTACAATCTGCGCGCGGAACGGCTGGGCTGGCTGCCGAGTGCACCGCAACTGCGGGCCAACCCGCTCACCCTGGCCGCGGCGGCCGAGGCGGCGGGGCAGATACCGGCCGATTATGTCGCCAGCCGGCTCGCCACTGGCGAACTGGAATTCGCGACTCAGAATCCCGATCATCCGGATAACTGGCCGCGCAACCTCTTCGTTTGGCGCTCCAACCTGCTCGGGGCATCGGGCAAGGGACATGAATATTTCCTCAAGCATCTGCTCGGCACAGCACACGGAGTGCAGGGCAAGGATCTGGGCGCGCGCGGCCAGGGGACGAAACCGCAAGATGTGGTTTGGCACGAGGATGCGCCGCAAGGAAAACTGGATCTGCTGGTAACGCTTGATTTCCGAATGTCCACCACCGCACTTCATTCCGATGTCGTTCTGCCGACCGCGACTTGGTATGAAAAGAATGATCTCAATACATCAGACATGCACCCTTTTATCCACCCGCTTTCAGCGGCGGTCGACCCTGCTTGGGAATCGCGCAGCGACTGGGTGATCTATAAGGAACTGGCGGCGACGTTCAGCCGCATCGCTCCGGAGGTGCTGGGGCGCGAGCGGGATGTCGTGCTAACGCCAATGATGCATGACGCGCCGGGCGAGCTAGCGCAGCCGCTCGGCGTGCAGGATTGGACGCGCGGCGAAGGTAGACCGGTGCCCGGCCTGACAATGCCACAGGTTTCCGTGGTGGAGCGTGATTATGCGAATGTCTATGCTGCTTTTACTGCGCTGGGGCCGTTGCTCGACAAACACGGCAATGGCGGCAAGGGGCTCAACTGGAACACCAGCAAGGAAATCGAACTGCTCGGCAAGCTCAATGGCATTGTGCGAGAAGGCCCCGCAGCCGGGCGGCCGCGCATCGACAGCGATATTGACGCCGCCGAGACGATCATGTCCCTCGCACCTGAGACCAATGGCGAAGTGGCGGTGAAGGCATGGGACGCGCTCGGTCGGCAGACCGGGCGTGAACATGCGCATCTTGCCAGCGCCCGCGAGGATGAGAAGATCCGCTACCGTGATATTCAGGCTCAGCCGCGCAAGATCATCTCCTCGCCGACCTGGTCCGGGGTGGAAAGCGAGCATGTGAGCTATAATGCCGGCTATACCAATGTGCATGAGTTGATCCCCTGGCGGACTTTGACGGGACGCCAGCAGCTTTATCAGGACCATCTGTGGATGCGCGCCTTTGGCGAGGGTCTGTGCGTCTGGCGACCGCCGATTGACACGCGCAGCGTGGCGCCGATGATCGCGGCGCGCAAGGCCGAGGGCGGCAAGGATGTGGTGCTGAATTTCATCACCCCGCATCAGAAATGGGGCATTCACAGCACTTATACCGATAACCTCATCATGCTCACGCTCAACCGTGGCGGCCCAGTTGTGTGGATCAGCGAAACCGATGCGAAAATCGCAGGCATTGCCGATAATGACTGGATCGAGGCATATAACGCTAATGGCGCGCTGGTGGCACGTGCGGTGGTTTCCCAGCGTGTGCCGCAGGGCATGACCATGATGTATCACGCCCAGGACAAGACGGTAAACACGCCTGGCTCTAGACTCACGGGTCAGCGCGGCGGCATCCATAACTCGGTGACGCGTACGGTGCTAAAGCCAACTCACATGATCGGCGGCTATGGGCAACTTGCCTATGGCTTTAACTATTACGGAACGGTCGGATCCAACCGTGATGAGTTCGTCATCATCCGCAAGCTCGACCGGGTTGATTGGCTCGACCATCCGGCCGATGCGTTGGCGCAGGAGACCACGTGATGAAAATCCGTGCCCAGGTTGCAATGGTTCTCAACCTCGATAAATGCATCGGCTGCCATACTTGTTCGGTGACGTGTAAGAATGTCTGGACCTCGCGCGAAGGAGTTGAGTATGCTTGGTTCAATAATGTGGAGACTAAGCCCGGTCTCGGCTTTCCACGGGAATGGGAAAACCAGAAACGCTGGAATGGCGGCTGGCGGCGGCTAAAAGACGGCACAATCCAGCCGCGCATAGGTGCGAAATGGCGTGTTCTGGCCAACATTTTTTCTAATCCTGATCTGCCGGAAATCGACGATTACTACGAGCCTTTCACCTTTGATTACGAGCATCTTTACGCAGCGCCGGAGATGGAAGCGACACCGACCGCGCGGCCGCGCTCGCTGATAAGCGGCGAGCAGATCGAGAAGATCGAGCATGGGCCCAACTGGGAGGAGATTCTTGGTGGAGAGTTCGAGAAACGTAGCGTGGATTATAATTTCGACGGCGTGCAGAAGGAAATTTACGGACAGTTCGAAAATACCTTCATGATGTACCTGCCGCGTCTGTGCGAGCATTGTCTCAATCCAGCCTGCGTCGCCGCCTGCCCGTCCGGGGCGATCTATAAGCGCGATGAGGATGGTATCGTGCTGATCGACCAAGATAAATGCCGGGGCTGGCGCATGTGCGTTTCCGGCTGTCCGTACAAAAAGATTTATTATAACTGGAAATCCGGAAAATCGGAGAAATGCATCTTCTGTTATCCGCGGATAGAGGCGGGTGAGCCAACCGTCTGTTCGGAGACTTGCGTCGGGCGCATCCGCAATCTCGGCGTCGTGCTGTACGATGCCGACCGCATTGAGGACGCGGCCAGCGCGCCGGAGGAAAAGAACCTCTATGCCAGCCAGCTATCGATATTCCTCGATCCACACGATGCGGAAGTGATCCGGCAGGCGCGCGCAGATGGCGTGCCGGAAGACTGGCTGGTGGCGGCGCGGCGCTCGCCGGTATGGAAGCTGGCGATGGAGTGGAAGATCGCTTTCCCGCTGCATCCCGAATACCGGACCCTTCCGATGGTCTGGTATGTGCCGCCTTTATCGCCGATCACGGCGGCTTCCAATGCCGGCAAGATCACGGAGTGCGACGGCATGCCGGATGTGCGTAGCCTGCGCATTCCGCTGCGCTATCTTGCTAATCTACTGACCGCCGGTGATGAGGCGCCCATCGCGCAGGCGTTGGAGCGTATGCTGGCGATGCGCGCCTATATGAGAGCAAAGACGGTGGATGGCGTCGTCGATGCGCGGATCCCCGCTCGCGTGGGCCTGAACACCGCGCAGATTGAGGATATGTACCAACTGATGGCGATTGCGAATTATGAGGATCGCTTCGTGATTCCCTCTACCCATCGCGAGGCCGGCGAGAATGCGTTCGACCTGCGCGGCGGCTGCGGCTTCAGCTTCGGGAATGGATGCGCTGGCGGCGAAAAGCGGCCTAGCCTGTTCGGTTCACCGAGCCACCGTCCGGTGCCGATCGCGCCGGACTGGGCATGAGGTACCACGCCATGCGCATTTTCAAACTGCTCAGCCTGCTGCTTGGCTACCCGGACGAGGCGCTGCAAGAAGCCGCGCCGGAGATCGCCGGGATACTCTGTAATGACCCCGCCCTGCCAAATGAAATTTCGGCACGGCTCGCGGCCCTGGCAATGCGTATCGCCAGCAATGACCTGCTGGACACGCAAGAAGCCTATGTCGCGCTATTCGACCAGACGCGTTCACTTTCCTTGTATCTGTTCGAGCATGTCCATGGTGAATCGCGTGATCGCGGCCAGGCCATGGTGGATCTGCGCACGCTTTATGAGGCGAACGGACTGGAGATGGAGCCAGGCGAACTGCCCGACTATCTGCCGCTGTTTCTCGAATTCCTGAGCATCATCACGTCAGACGAAGCCGGTATTCTGGTCGCGGATATCCAACCGCTCGCTGTGAGCCTCGCGCAGCGCCTGACTAAACGCCGCAGCGATTACGCAGCAGTGCTGGATGCAGTTCTCGCCCTCGCCCCGGCGGCGGGGCACACTGCCGGCTCGGTGGCGCCCGAGGTGGATCCAGCTGGACACGACCATGCTTGGGCAGAGGAGCCAGTGCTCTTCACCGCTGCCCCCGTCCCTGTTGCCGCCCCTGCTGGAGAGTGTTCATGAGCAACTGGATCAATACCGCGCTGTTTGGCGTTTATCCCTATGTCTGCCTCACCGTGCTGTTGCTGGGCAGCTTGGTTCGTTTCGACTATGGGGCTTATACGTGGAAGAGTGACTCCTCCCAACTGCTGCGCCGCGGCCGCCTGCGGCTGGGCTCCAACCTGTTCCATTATGGCGTGCTGACCGTCATCATCGGCCATTTCGTCGGCTTCCTCATCCCCGATGTGCTGATCAGTTGGCTGATCAATCCGGCCCAGCATGAATTGCTGGCGATGGCGGTGGGCGGGGTGGCTGGCTTCATCGCCATCATCGGCCTGTCGATCCTTATTCACCGGCGTCTGACCGACCCGCGCATCCGCCAAAACAGCCGTGCCTGGGATATCGCCATCGTGTTCATGCTGTGGTCTCAACTGGCGCTGGGGCTCCTGACGGTCCCTGTCTCGGCCATGCACATGAACAGCGCGCTGTTCATGCAACTTGTTGGTTATGTGAAGGGGATCGTCACCTTTCGCCCTGATGTTGCCCAGCTACTTGTTGGCACACCGCTGATCTTCCGGATGCATATATTTCTAGGCTTTACCATTTTCCTGGCCTCGCCCTTCACCCGGATGATCCATATCTGGAGTGCGCCGGTTTGGTATCTCGGCCGCCGTGGATATCAGATCGTGCGGACGCGCCGCCGGGTCCAGGGGCGCCAGCCGTGAGCGTTGTTCTCTCGGAGGCCGCAATCGCTGCTGAACTGCAGCACCACCCGGCCCCGAACCGCGCGGAGGCTTGGCGCCGGGCTGAACTGGCGCTGCGCCTGCGCGACAATTTGCTGGCCGAAGCGAAGTACCTTGGCATCGCGCCGCGTCCTGGCGATGGCGCCGTATGCGAACTCGAGGATGAAAGCCTGATCAGTCAACTCCTCGAACGCCACGTGCAGGTGCCCGATATTTCCGATGCGGCGTGCCGCGCGGAATATGACCGTGTCCCGGGCCGTTTTCGTAGCCCCGCTTTGTTCGAGGCGGCGCATATCCTTATCGCTGCTGACATGACGGCGCCGCTACAGCGAGAGACGGCACGCGAGGAGGCGCGCCGCTTGGCAACCCTACTCGGCGAGCGGCCCGGCCGGTTCGCCGCTTTGGCGCGGGAGCATTCGGCTTGCCCCACCGGTGCCGAGGGCGGCGTGCTCGGCCAGATTACGGCGCGTGATGTGACGCCTGAGATCGCCACCATGCTGCAGGCGATGACGCCAGGCACCATCTGCCCCGTGCCCGTGCCGACGCGGCATGGCTACCATATCCTCAGGCTCGACCAGCGCGAGGACGGGCGGGAGCTGCCCTATGAGGCGGTACGCGAAACGATCCGGGAGCGGCTGCGCCGGCGCGCCTGGGCCAAAGCCGCGCGCGCCTATACCGCGACACTCATCAACGTCCAGCGATCAGAGCTAGACCAGCAGGAGACCGCATCTTGACTGATAAATCATCCACGTCCGCCAACGAGCACTCTCTGCGCGGCAGCCCCAGCCAAGCGCTGAATGGCGCGACCATCGGCTTCTTCATCGGCTTCGGCGCCGTTTCGCTTTTCGGGCCGACAGCGCACAGCTTCGTCAAGGTCATGAGCTTGTCACCCGAACAGGTGGGGTTCCTCGTGGCCATCCCCATGCTTACCGGCTCGTTGCTGCGCATCCCATTCGGCGCTTGGGTTGATACCACGGGCGGCAAGCTGCCATTCCTGATTTTGCTGCTCCTGTCCGTCATCGGCATTGGCGGGCTTTATTACATGCTCCTGACTCTCTATCCCGATCATTTGGATCAGAGCCATTACCCGTGGCTGCTTCTGTTCGGAGCGCTAGGCGGGTGCGGCATCGCGACATTTTCGGTTGGGATAGGCCAAGTGTCATACTGGTTTCCCAAACAGCAGCAGGGCTGGGCGCTCGCCGCCTATGCCGGCTTCGGCAATACATCGCCTGGGCTGGTAGCACTTGCCATGCCGCTGATGATCATGTTCATCGGACTATGGGGGGCCTATCTGGTATCGCTGGTCATCGTCGTCATCGGCATCGGGCTATATCTGCGCCTCGGCCATAACGCCCCTTATTTTCAGCTTAGCCATTCCGGCTTGCCACGCGGCGAGCGCTGCGTTCGGGCCGAACGCGCCGGACAGGAATTGTTCCCGCAAACCAGTGCCTTGCACACATTGATGCAGGCGGCTGCGGAATGGCGGACCTGGCTGTTGGTGGTTCTCTATTTCACCACCTTCGGCGGCTTCCTAGCCCTCACCGCTTGGTTCCCGACCTATTGGCAGAGTTTCTTCCAGACCTCGCATTGGATGGCCGTGATCCTGACCGCGACCTTCTCTTTGCTATCCTCGCTCATCCGCGTGCCGGGTGGACGCTGGGCAGACCGTTTTGGGGGCGAGCCGGTGGCGATGATATCGCTGGCGACCCTGCTGGCGGGCGCGTTGCTAATGACCTTCTCGAGTGGCTTCGCGATGTCCGTGATCGGCGAATTGCTGGTGGGCGTTGGAATGGGCGTGAACAATGCGGCGGTGTTCCGCATGGTGCCCAACTATGTGCCTCATGCGGTCGGCGGCGCGGCTGGGCTGGTCGGTGGGTTGGGGGCGCTGGGCGGCTTCGCCGTGCCGCCGCTACTGGGGTATTTTGTCGGAATGATGGGGGCTGGCGGCTATGCGCGCGGGTTTGTCGTCTATGTCGGGCTCGCCATTCTTAGCCTAGTCCTCACCGGTATTTTGCGCATGGCGCTGCGCCGGCCTAGCTTGCCGGAAATGCTGTCTGCCCGCGAGGTAGAGAGATAAATAAGCATCTTCATAAACGGCTATTACAGCGGAGTTGGTGCCATCCTTGTGCAGAAGCTCTGACAAAGCCCTCCGTATCTTCACGCGGGAGCTAAAGGCGGGGGCTTTGTCGACCAGACGCATGAGCTTGCGGCCTCACGACATCCCGGTGTTATCGGGCAGCATGGGCACTGCCAAGGATGCATGTACACTCTGTACCGCCCGACCTTCTGCGCAGAGGAGCCGTAGCACGGCTGGATTAGGAATGGGACGCGAAGAAAGGACCAGGACATCGGAAGGCGCGAAGCTACCAAACAGAAATCAGCGTAAAGCTTGGTCGCAGATGGTAACTTAGCCTGATTTCCGCTCCAAAGCGACCGGGTGGCGGGCGATTTTAAAGTAGGGCAGCCAGCAAATTCTAAGTCCGTTGCTCAGCTCGAGGAGCGACTTGGCACCCGCCTGCTGTTGAGGTCGGCAAAGTGAACTGCTGCCGGGCGGTGTTTCCGAGTGACCGGATGGCCAGCGCCAAGGCGATGGCCTTCGTCTCCTTCGTCGAAAGCAGTTTCAAGACATCCAACGGCCATCTCGGGCAAGAATAGGGAGCATTATCCTTCCTGCTGAACTATCTCATCTGTTCCTCGAAATGCGAGGGTTGAAATAGCCTGCGCGTTGACGGTCACGCACTCCAGTTCTTGTTCGGTATTTTCCCGGATGTGGAGTGCACATGTCGGCTACTACGCGCTTGATGCTACGGGCTATTTGGCGTCGTGGAAGATCAGGCCCGGCGTGTGTCGATGGCCTGTCCGTACTTGGCTGACGCCGTGGCGCATTCCGACACGATATACACCTCTTGTGCCAACAACAGGGCGGCGTATATCGCGAGGCGATTGCAAAAGGGCTGCTTGAAGCTCAGCAGGTTGCCGATCGTTGGCATCTCATGGAGAATTCGAGCCGAGCGTTTCTGGACGCCGTCCGCAAGTCCATGCAGTAGATTAGACAGTCGGTCGGCAGCAATGACATTAAGCCCGAGCTTCTCACCTATGCCGAAAAGCTGCAATATGAAGGCTGCCGCCGTCGTCAGGAAACAAACAAAGTGATCCGGGAACTGGCGAATAACGGGACCTCCATTAGGCAAAATGTGCGGCAAACAGGTCATAGCAGAAAGCTCGTTCGTGACGTTTTGTACTGACATCGACTGGACGTTTTCTGCATTCGGCCAAGCCCATGCAGTTGCATCATCGCAGCCACCTCCTCAGGCTGAAGCATCTTGTTCACCTGCATCGTCATCGACAATGCAGAATTCTCTGAAACGGTACTCGTCATCTGTTCCTCCTCTCAAAAAATGAGAGGGCAGTTCTACGATTCGTCAGGGGCAATTTCTCACTTCGCCCGACAGACGGCTAAGAATGAGGTATCCCGCCGCTGAAAAGTTTGAGTTCATTCGCCTTTTCGAGCAGTCGTACCTGCCCGTGCGCAAGACGCTGGACTGGCTCGGTATCTCCCGCTCGACATTCTATCGCTGGTACGAGCGTTATTGTGCCGGTGGGCCCGAGGCGCTGCACGACCGTCCCTCCAAACCTAATCGCGTGTGGAACTGCATTGATGATGTCAGGCGCGCATAGATCATCGAGCTAGCGCTGGAACAACCCATGCTGTGCCCGCGTGAACTGGCCGTGACCTTCGCCGATAGCTAAGGCTATTTCGTCTCGGGGGCGTCTGCCTACCGGCTGTTCAAGGCCCATGACCTAATTACCTCACCGGCTTTTATTATGGTCAAAGCCGCCGAGGAATTCACAACCAAGACCACGGCGCCAAGCCATCCAGGCCAGGCGCTTGCACCACAACCAAATAGCCGGTTAAACCTTTAACCCAACAGGTGAGTCAAAGCCTCCGCTAAATCAGGCAGCTAACTGTCTCAAATTATCTGACGACAGACAGGATCATAACGGTGACCAGCCCATGTTTTCGTCCCCCCGCACACAGTTTGATGTCGCCGCCGGCCAGACTAATGACGAGCTTTCGACGTGTATCGCCTTGGATCAGATCGCCGAAATCAAGAGCTGCGTCCGCGTCGCGATTCCCGTCAATATCGCGCTCGGCGTAGTCAACCTTCTGGTTGCCATCGAAAGTCACCTCGCGCTCTACGGCATTCTCTGGTTCGTCGCATCGCTCAGCGTAAACCTCGTCCGGATCTGGCTTTGCTATCTGCCGGCCCCCAGCGTCGATCAAGCGGCTGAACGGCAACCGCCTTTGCTATCCCTTTCCGGCCAAAGGTATCTGATCTGGACCGGGGCGCTTCTGTCTGGGATCGTGTGGGCTTTCATTCCGATATTGTGCGCCGGCTACACCGCTCCGCAAACGCTCTTTTACCTGACGGTTGTGTGCGGCGTAACCGCCGGCGCCGTCACTCATGGCACGCCCGACGCGCGCACGCCCTTGAGTTTCATTCTTCCAGCCCTGGCTTCCGTCGTCCTTTGTCTATTGGTGGCAGGCGGTTTCGAGCGCGATTGCATCGCCTTCACCGTCATTGTTTATATGGTCGCGCTCACGCGCAGCTCCATTCGTGCGGAAATCACCTTCAAGGCGTTCAGCCGCGCCAAGAACGAGGCGACGACGAACGCCGCCGCCCTTGCCGACGCGCATGCCCGTTCACTGGAGGTCATCGATATCATGCGCTACCGCGCGACGCACGACGACTTAACCGGTTTGCTCAACCGACTGGGTTTCCTCACCGAGATCGAAGAATGCATCAGGGACACTCAAGCCGCCTATTGCCTGATGTTCGTCGATCTGGACGGCTTCAAGGCGGTCAACGACGTCTATGGCCACCGCAAGGGCGACCAGGTGCTGATCGAGGTGGCCAGACGTCTTCAGGCCCACATCAGCGGCGAAGCCCGCCTCGCCCGCATGGGCGGTGACGAATTTGCCATCTTCTTTCCCGTCACGACATCGCACCAGGCCACCGATCTCGCCCAGGCGGCTATTAGTGCCATATCGGTTCCTATAGACGGCGTCGATACAGGAGCGCTTGGCGCTAGCATAGGAATCGTCACGAGCCAAAGCGCAGACACGGCCGACATGCTAGCCTGCGCCGACGAAGCCCTTTACGCGGCCAAGAACGGAGGCCGTAACTGCTTTCATGTGTTCGATGGTGCCCTGCGCGATCGATTGCAAATGCGCCGCGACCTCGAACGCGATCTCCTGCGCCATCTCGAAGACGGACACCTCGAGATCTGGTTCCAGCCGATCTTCGCGGTTGGGCGTGCCCTGCCCGACACGGTCGAAGCCCTGTTGCGCTGGCACCATCCCCAACATGGCTGGATCTCGCCGGAAAAGCTCGTCCGCCTAGCGGCGATCAACGGCCAAGCCGAACCGCTTCTGCGTTTCGTGCTGGACCGTGTTGGCCGCCTGCTGCTTACCCTGGACCGGGAGGGCTTGAAGGACATCAAGGTCGCGATGAACGTTTCGCCGCGAGAAATGGCGCAGCTTCCAGTCGATGTCATCATCCTGGAGCATTTCGCAGCCCTGGGCCTTTCCCCTCGCTTGCTGGACGTCGAGATCACCGAGGAGACCACGCTCAAAATCGAAGCCGTCCGGCACAAGATACAGACACTCACCAAGGCAGGAGTGACCATCAGCCTCGATGATTTCGGTGTCGGCTTTTCGTCGCTAGAGGCCCTGCGTCATCGCAGCATCAATCGCATCAAGATAGACCGTAGCTTCGTTTCCGACATTACCCGGTCACCCGAAGATCAGCATCTCGTCGCTGCCGTCATCGATTACGGGCGCAAGTTCGGCATCGAAGTCGTGGTGGAAGGAATCGAGGCCGAGGATGACCGTGCGATGATCCAGAAATTGGGCGGACGACTGCTGCAGGGCTATTATCTGGGGCGCCCCATGGAGAAGTCCGCCCTCTTGCAATCCCTGCGCCTATGCCTGGCCGACCCTTCGAACCAAAATTAATACGCACCTCTGAAGAACGCTTGTACCCATTAATCTTAACAGGCCACTGCAAAGCTCTTGCATTTGGTTGGATTGACTGATTCTTTGTTTCTACGTTCAATAGCGGAAAGTCCGAGGTTCAACGCCAGCTATTCCAATGGACTTTCATAAAAGCTGCCATTCTGCTTTCCCGTACCCGGTCGCGGGTTGCCGCATAACTTGTACAGGCCGTGTGAAAAGGCGGCTCATTTTTTGAAAAAATGCTCTACTCGTGCGGTGCCGGCATAAGCGAAACCTTAACAAACGATTATGAAAAGGCAGCGTTCCTGAGGAGCCGCGGGGTAGAGAAAAAATCTCGATTTTCGTTACGGCTACGCGTTTTCACACAGTATGCCGAAAATCTGGGTTCTGCTTTTTGATTTGCCCGAATGATCTGCAAGGTGCCCTGTGGGTCGGAAGCATAATGGCAGTTTAAGGGCAGGGATCAAGCTAGACCACGCCCTGCTTCCGCTGCTTGTGCTGATCAAGCGGCTGGAACCAATCGGTGTAGTGGAACTAACCGACCGGGTGGGGCGGGATTATACTACGATCAGCCGGCAGGTGGCCAAGCTCCATGAACTTGACCTGATCGATTGCAAGGAAAGCACCGCCGACAAGCGCGTGCGCGAAGGGATCGTAATGCTCAAGGGCCAATCCATGACAACCCGGATCGATGCAGCCCGGGAGTGGATCGGCCGACCCATATTTGAATCGTGGAGCGAGCAGGACGTTGATGGCCTCCTCCGCCTGATGCGGAAATTCGCTGATGCGATACAGAATGATCCCGGCAAAGATACGGAAACTGGGTGATGCAGGCATCGCCATTGAAGCCTATCCCCATGTCACGCCTCAGGTCTCAGATTGAGAAAGGACGTCTGTTGCCTGTCCGTTGGCATCCGGGTTTGGCGCGACCTGCCTGGCTCTGGAGTGTTGATGTCCACTGAGATTTGGTGGGGCGGATGCCCGCTCTCGACCGCATCGAGATGTGTAAAAGAGGTGAACCATCTCATCTGTTCCTCGAAATGCGAGGGTTGAAATAGCTTGCGCGTTGGCGGTCACGCAATCCGGTTCTTGCCCCAATGTTGAGAGCACATGTCGGCTGCTGGTCTGGAGGCCACGGGCTATTTGGCGTCGTGGAAGATCAGGCCCAGCGTGTGTCGATGGCCTGTCCGTACTTGGCTGACGCCGTGGCGCATTGCGACATGATATACACTTCTTGTGCCAACAACAGGGCGGTGGTTGACGGCGAAAATGATAGCTTCACCTTGTTGCAGCGGCACCACCTCGGCTCGGAATTGCCTACGCGGGCGCTGCTCAGTCAGAACAAATTCTCCTCCGGTGAAATCTTGCCCGGGTTGGCTGAGCAGAAAGGCGGCTTGCAATGGGAAGTGTAAGTCGCCGTAGAGATCCTGATGCAGACAATTGTAATCCCCGGTGCCATAGCGCAGCAGCAGGGGGGTAGGTCGGATCTGACCTGCCGCGTGACATGTGGCGAGGTAGGAGGCGTGATCGGAAGGAAAGCGGGGTAGACGACCCAGCATGCTCTCCCAGCGGTTCGCAATCTCAGCGAGCGGCGGGAATAGCGATAAACGCAGGGTGCTCACTGTCGAGGGAAGAGGATAGCCATAATATTTGTACTCCCCCTGACCAAAGCCATGCCTCGACATGATGATGCGCGAACGAAACACATTGTCAGTGTCGTAGTCCGTCACCAACGTCTCGCATTCCAGGCGCGTTAATATAGGGCCAATATTCGCATAACCGTGTGCATCCAGCTCAGTGCCGATGCGGGACCACTTCAATCCCGTGAGACGTGACGCGATAGAAGAGGGCGTTGTCGGTTTGATGCTGACCTCTGTCCGATCTGGTTTGGCCCTAAGCGGAATCATGATTTCTCCCGCGTCAAGAGACGCTGCTTGCGCTCCAGGCCCCATCGATAGCCAGCAAGATCGCCGTTTGCAGAAATCACACGATGGCACGGCACGGCCACGGCGAGACTGTTGGCTGCGCAGGCGGCCGCCACGGCTCGCGCCGCGCGGGGGGCCCCAATCCGGCCCGCCAACTCGGTATAGCTGAGAGTCCTGCCCGGCGGTATCTGGCGCAGCGCGTTCCAGACCTTGCGCTGGAAGGCGGTGCCGCGAATATCCAGCGGCAGCACTGGCGCAGTGTTATCCGCGGGATCGTCCACAAGCCGAATGACATTGTCCACAGTTTGGGCGAACCCGGCATCGCCCGGCCGGTGCTCAGCGCGCGGAAAGCGGGCAGCGAGATCCTTTATAAGCGCATCAGGTTCATCGCCCAACAGAATTGCACAGATGCCACGCGCGCTTGCCGCGACCAAAACGCAGCCAAGGCTGCTCTGACCGGTCGCATGGTGGATGATCTCGCCAGCGCCCCCCGTGCGGTAGGCGGTTGGTGTCATGCCCAACATCGCGTCAGTTGCGTCGTAGAAACGCCCCGACGAATTGAAGCCGGCGTCATAGAGCGCTTCGGTCACGCTCACGCCTTTGGTAAGGGCCGCCTGTACACGGCTTTGCCGGTGTGCGTCGGCGTAGGCTTTGGGGGTCACGCCCGTGATACGCTTGAACAGGCGATGAAAATGGTGCGGACTGCATCCGGCTGCACGCGCGAGATCGGAAAGAGATGGCGCTTCAGAGGCCGTTTCGATTAGCTCGCAGGCGCCGGCCACCAATGTGGCTTCCCGCTGTGCTCGGGATGGAAGATCAGGCCGGCATCGTTTGCATGGGCGAAAGCCTGCCTGCACGGCCTCATCACGGGTCGCAAAGAACACGACGTTTTCCCTAAGGGCCGGACGCGCTGCACAGGAGGGATAGCAATACACGGACGTTGTACGAACCGCGTAGAAGAAGGCACCGTCTGCAGCCTGATCGCGCGTGGCAAGCGCTGCCCACCGCTCCGCTTCCCGAGCGAACCGATCAAAAAGCCGGTGGTCATTGTAACTCGAAGCCAATGTTGGCGTGTCCATGGCAATCGTCCAATTCAAACGTCGGGAGGATATCCGATGAATAGGCACCCTCGCTTTTAACCACACTCCGTCTCTTGCGCGGGAATTTATCCTTGCCGCGATGACTGGTTGGGGGCCTACGTGGCCATATCAAATTTGTGCCTGTGAGAGGTTCATTAGGATATATTTTGGCCCCTCTGCCAAGCCCCGCGGGCTTATCCCACCCCGAACACCATGGGCATACCAACGATATTGTACGGCTCTGGTTGTGGGACAGAGGCTGGTGTTGGTTCCACAACAGAGGCTGGTGTTGGCTCCACGACAGAGGCAGGTGTTGGTTCCACGACATTGGCTGGTGTTGGTTCGGCGCTATGGGAAGGTTGGGTCTGCGGTGCGGCCTCAAGCCAGCGCTTGGACTGCTCTGACGGCAATGAGTGAACGGGATGACTGGCACGCACGTTCGACAGACCTATAGAACCTCGACGCCCCTGCCGGATGACGCCGTAAGCCTGCTTTGACCTGCCT
>NZ_FQVJ01000052.1 GCF_900129125.1 Acidocella aminolytica 101 = DSM 11237
GCGCTTGTTGGCACGCTGATTTTGGAAATGGGGCTGCTAACAAAAAACAGCCGGTTCAGCGACAGGCAGACAAAGGCGGCGAGATCGAAATCATCCTTGCGATAATTGAACATGCCTTTGCGGGAGCGGTAGAAGCCGCGCTTCAGGGCAAAGCTCCAAAACTCATTGCGGGGGCGGCTCATGGTTTTGACCTGGACGCGCAGCAAACCCAGCCGTGGGGTATCGACAATGATGTCATAGGACATCCCCTCCATGGCGGTGTGGGCGGGCAGCCCCCAATTTAAAAAGCAGGATTGCACCAGATTGACGCCGGCCTGGCCGGTCATGATGGCCCGGGCTGGATCGCCTTTGGGCAGGCTGCCGGCGGGGAGCAGCTCTGGCAATGGTGGGGTGTCACGGACCGGCGTACGGAATGGCCCGGCCGGAATGGACTGGCGGGGACGATCAGCAGACGGCATAACGGGGGTAACCTCTCGCATTTGAAATCTCCAAAAAATGTGATGGGCCAGGCTGGGCAAAGTGTTGCAGCACTTCGTCCAGCCGCTTTATGAAGCAAAATTGCTTTCCACGGAGATCATATAAGACTTAAAGTCGTATGATGCAAGATAAATCGTACTAACGATGAAAAAAATTATGTGTTATCTGAGTTTTTATGTTTTTCGCAGACCGATCTCATTTGAATTTGATAACTGGTGCTCAAATTCGTGCTGGCCGCGCTTTTACGCGCCTGACGGCAAAGGAATTGGCGGAATTGGCTGGGGTGGGACGAACTACGGTTTTACGAGCTGAGGATTCTGATGGGGTGCCGGCAGCGACAACGGCTAATCTCAACGCCATAAAATCCGCCCTGGAAGCGAAGGGCGTGATCTTTTGGGAGAATGGCGGCTTGACCTACGATCCCGGCAAACCGCCACAGGCTGCAGGAAAATAAAGGAGCCCGGGGTTTCGGCGGCACTATGGGCGGGACATCTTATGTGGTTGCGATGCTGTCTGTAGCGGCGCCACGGTCCTGGCACATGAGCGCATAGGACAGCCTTCGCGATCCTAAGGTTTAGGTGGGGCCTTTCCGGGAGCGGTCCAATCAGGTGGCGTGGGAAGTTATGGTTGCCAATGACAATGGCTTCCATTGGTTGATAGGGGCGGTCGCTTTTAATCGGCATATTCAAGCTCAATGCTGTTGCCTTGAGTATGGATGCGCAGCACCGGGCGGATGGGCGTATCACCGATGCGGAAAAACAAATAGTCGGGGAGGTTTGCGGGCTGCGTCATCTCGATGATCGCGCCGCCCGGGCGTAATTCCAGGACGACGCAGTCAATTTGCCGCAGTTCTGTGTCAGCGTAGACGAGTTGGCCACTGAGGATGACGCGTTGACTTTGTCCCAATTGGGAAGCAGCCGGGGCGAGGCCATTCGTGTGAGGGGCGGACCGACACTCCCGTTCTGGTTTAGCCGGGGAGGGTGGGCGGTTATTGAACAGGAAATGGAAGGGGTCTTGGGTCATGGCAAGATTCCAATGGGCTGTCAGTCGCCGTTGATTTGGCTGCCGGCGATCCAGCTCTTGCCCGTGGCAGGATCTGAGCCGGTCTGTGCGCCGGACCGATAATATTGACGATAGGCGGTCAGATATTGTTCCGCCGCGGCTTTGGCGTCTTCGGCCGAGGAGAATTCTCTGACTCCCTCCCCGGAAGGATTGAGCATCAGGCCCCAGGCCGTTGGCGCGGCGCCGTCCATAATAAGGGGGACCATCGCAACCCAGGGACGGCCATCACTGGGACGGCTGACCTCAGCCTCACCAACGCAAATGAAGCAATGGTCGGTGCGTTGTTCCCATATATATAAGTGATCCATCTCGCTCGAAGCGTGAGGAGAAGTTAGCGCAAGCGCCGGCTTGGTCATGGTTTATCTCCAACGTCTCGCCTGACATCAGGGCGAACGCCTTCAACGACGTGAATCATCACGAAGTCGGTTTGATCGTACTTATGGAAAAGCCCGCATACCTGACCAAAGCGGTCAGAGTAGGCTGAACATGGCGGACGCGGTGCTTAGCGCGACCGAGCGTGAATCATCGGAGCTTGCTGGAAGTGATGGCTGGCATCGTGCGGCCTCCCGAGATAGCTCGTCTGCGGTACGCCCCCGCTGACAGCTAAATCCATGAACCCTGATCGGGGAGGTAGAAAAACCGCGACAAAACGGTCCCATGGACCTTTAGCTCGAAGAACCTGGACATGCGCCCACAGCTCCCCGACCAACTGGTCAAAAGGATTCCAGTACCCTGACGGTGGGTACAAAACCGTTTGTCGAGGGGTTTCTACGCCCCAGAGCCGCGCGTACGGCTCCACCATAATCATAACACGGCTTTGAAATCGGTGGAAATAGGGAAATGACGCCGACAGGCCATGGCACCCGTGGTGAACCGGTTCGCGTCCCTTCTGGTAATAATGGATTGGTGCCGCGAGAGGGGGCTTACATCCCAAAGTGCGGCCATTGGGCAAAACAGCGCGCGATCCCGATCCGCCAGTTGGCGTATTTGCGGGGAGAGTTCTGTCGCCTATCGGATTAAAAGGCACGTCTCTTGGTTGGCTGGCCGCGGTGGTCACTATAATAGGTGGTCACTATAATAAAGGCAGGATGACGCAAAAGGCGGGCTTTACGCATTGGCCTGCAGTAACCATCCTCCGTACGGGCCCGTTGTTGGCGCGTTGCACGATAACGCCGGCCACCGTCAGACCGGGTGCTGAGATCAAGCCTCAAAGTTCAACGGACCTGACATGCGCGGCAGCGGAAGCTCTGAGGTATTGGTCTGTCTATTGATGAACCGGCTGAATACTCAATCGTCCGCTTCCATCAACCAGGGCGTCAGTCTGGCTCCAAGGCGCGATAAAACCGTCTCAAAAAAGAGGGCGGGGAGAACTGCTTATCCGACCACAGGGCGTGGTAAAGCGAACGCTCGGGTTTGTCATTCGTTGGCCCAGACGATTGGTGGGAGAGCGCCAAGGCCGTCTTTCTTTCGTGCTTACTAGCATCTCAGATGCGAACATCTTTCAATACCTGCTTAGTTTGTTGCGACGCCCTTCGTGCGCAATTCAAAATAAATCTATGCGAGCATTTGATTGGCCGGTTGAGTCGTTCAACCCAACCTGGCCACATGTTACGCTAATGGGGTGCCGCGTTGATGGTCTGGAACATGATATCCAGCCTGCCATTTTCAGCTGCGAACCGAAGCGGTGCACAACGCTCCACGACCACTTCATTGATCGCCCCATCGCCGGACAGCAACTGCATCACCTCGGTAATAAAATCGTTCAACGGCATCGCGGCCGGGTCGTTAGCCTGACGCGCGCCCTGCAGTTCGGTCTGCACATAAGGCGGTACTATCTCGATCACCTGAACGGATGTATCGCGGAGTTGACGCCGCAGCGCCATAGAATAAGAATGGATTGCCGCCTTGGTTGCGCAATAAGTAGGTGCTGCCGCCATCGGCACGAAGGCCAAGCCAGATGAAACAGTCAGAACTGCGGCGTGCCGCTGTGCCTGCAAATGCGGCAGCAAGGCCGCGGTCAGGCGGATCGGCCCTAGAAGGTTTGTGGCAATGGTCTTCTCAGCAATATCAAGATAGTCCGGCGCCTTGGCCAAATCCTCGGACTGCATGATACCCGCGTTGTTGATAAGAACGTTCAGCTTTGGGTAGAATGCCGTAATCTTTTCGGCGAAATCCGTGACGTCTGCCGGATCGGCAATGTCCAACCGCAGTGACTGCATGCCGGGATTAGCGGCGGTAACTTCATCCAGCGCCTCCTGTCGACGCCCGGAGATAATCACTAGATTACCGAGGTTGTGAAAGGCTTCCGCAAGACCACGGCCAATGCCCGAAGCGCCCCCCGTGATCAAAATTGTGTTGTCCTTGACGTTCATCCTACTTCTCCTGGTTGGTGAACGGGAGATAGGACCTTTACTCTCCACCAGAAAGTAGGCACTTAAAAGTTCTATACTTACTTTTTGGAAAGTGAATATGCGGAAGTTTACGGCAAATGAGATAGCGGCGGCGCAAAACCATATCGCGCAAACCCCGCCAGAAAACATCGATCCGAGAATCGAAAACCTCGTCAACGAGCTTATCGGCCGGGTCGCGGATAAATGGACGATGATCGTTCTCGATATACTTGCCGAGAAAGGTGAGATGCGATTCACGCGCCTCGGTGAACTGGCTGGGGGGATCAGCCAGAAAATGCTTACACAGACGCTTCGTCAAATGGAGCGTGACGGGCTGGTCATAAGAACCGTGCATCCCGTCGTGCCGCCCAAGGTGGAGTATCGGCTCACTGAGTTGGGGATGAGCCTGGGGGCTGCGTTCTGCGGCGTGTGGATATGGGCGTCGAATAACCTTGACCGTGTTGAACAGGCACGGCAGAGTTTCGATCAAAAAGCGGCAAAATCCTGAGCCATTGACAGCTGCTTTTCTTACGACGAACTTGACCTTTCTTGTTCCCCCCCCCCGCCTTCCGCTCAGCGCCCAAACCAGTCGCCCAGCCCTCAAGAGGGCATGCTTTAGCGCCAACACCGGTGGCCGCTCCGCTGATCAACTGGGTTGGGAAGAAAGTGCGCTATCCGATGTCAGTCGAAGAATTGGCTAACGCAGCCTCAGCTTTGTTACTTCGGAGCTTGTGCACATACCATCTGAACGATGCGGGCTAAGCGCTGAGCGCGAAAGGCCGGTCTGATTCGTCCATGACGTTCAAGCTCTGCCAGACCGTGTAGGCTGGCCCAGAATGTTTCGGTGGCAACCTCTACATCCTGGCAGAATGGGGTGATAACCGCTGCCAGCGCGTCAAATGTGTCGCGTAATTGAGGGGGCGTATCCGATTTGGCAAAGCGCAGGCCACTGGGTAGGACAAACATAGCCTCGTATATGGCTGGTCGGTCAAAAGCCACATCGAGGAAAGTCTCAGCAACCGCTGCCAACGCATTTTTGGGGCTGGACGCTGAATGGGCCGCGCCACGTAACGCCGCTGCCAACTCGCCGAACCCCTCAATTGCCACCGCACCGACAATCGCGTCCCTGCTTGCAAAATGAGAATAGATGACCGGTTGGCTATATTCAATGTCTTGGGCAAGACGGCGAATTGTGACGGCGGCCCAACCTTCTTCTTCGGCGATTCTGCGCGCGGTGTCGACAATGAGGATTTCCCGCTCCGCCCGTTCGCGGCGCTTGCGTTCTGTGATGCCCAAATCGAACGTCCCAACTCCATTCGGAAGCATCGTATCAAAACGGAAAATAAAATCTAGAATCGATTGATAATCTACCACTGCTAGATTATATAGCTACGAGACGGTTCGCGAAACCGCCATGCTCACGGGAGTTCCCCCATGCTTAGCCTTCTTCTCATTTTGCAGAGCGAAACCGTTTGGATCTGGCTCGCCGCCGCCGCGTTTTTTGCGGGCGGCATCGTTAACGCCACTGGTGTTTCCAAAATTCGCGACAGCTTCACGGATCTTGGCTTTCCCGCATGGTGGTGCTGGATCACTGGCGCACTAGAACTCGCTACAGCGCTTTTGCTGCTCATCCATGCAAGCCGTGCCTACGGGGTCGCCCTTGGGGCCTGCATCATGATTGCCGCGCTCGCCGCCATTCTCCGGCAAAAGGCTTATGGGCACCTGCCTGCACCGCTTCTGTTCTTATTCCTGCTTGTGTCGGCGGGCATTTCACATCACGCCTGAACCCTTTTTTATTGAAGGATAATTCGCAATGTCTAGTGCTGAAACTAATATCGCGGTCGTCTATCATTCTGGATACGGTCATACAAAACGCATGGCCGAAGCAGTCGCCCAAGGTTCAGGCGCCGAGCTGTTGGCAATCGATGCCGAGGGTAATCTTTCAGATGAGCAATGGGCAGTGCTAGACGCGGCTGATGCCATTATTTTTGGATCACCAACCTATATGGGTGGTCCTAGCTGGCAGTTTAAAAAATTCGCGGACGCTTCGTCGCGGGCGTGGTTTGAAGCCAAATGGCAGGATAAACTCTTTGGTGGTTTCACGAACAGCGCAAGCTTGAACGGGGACAAGCTAAATACGTTGCAATATTTTGTACTGCTAACCGGACAACATGGCGGTTTATGGGTGTCCATGGCGCTCAAGCCCGCGAACACCAAAGCCGCCAAGCGGGACGATGTGAACAGGATGGGGTCGTACCTGGCGCCAATGGCGCAGTCAGACGCCGATGCCAACCCGGCTGAAATGTCGGAAGGTGATTTGGAAACCGCGCGCCTCTATGGCGTTCGTATCGCACAAACGGCTGGGCGGTTCATCAGGCGCTAGACTGCTGAAAACTTCAAAAGCTAAATGGTAGATTTTTATTGAATCTCTGAAAAAGTTACCATTATTGCTCGAGATAGTTGTTATCTCTACGGCCATCACAGCTTTTATAAGCTTGGAAAGCCTCGTTAAACCTGGGATTGAAATTAGCGGCTGATGCTACAAAACATAGCGGGAGCCGAATGTTTGGCGACTTGACGGTGGCATGGGTCGCCTCCTGCTAGTGCGACCAGCGCGTGCCGCTCGCCGTTAATTTTATTTTCTGCCCCAAAACGGCCAGGCCGTGTGCTATCCAGGCCGTCTCAAAATATGAGACGGAAGGTATGCGCTCTTCCCGGTCGTCCAGCCCGTATGAGGGCATGCTCCAAATGCGACACTCGTGGTCGCACTACGGGTCGACCGGCTTGGGGGGATTTCTGCCAGTCAGCTCACGGCCAGCGGAAGCAGATACCGGACATTCTCTTTCTGGTGGGGTTGGGCCGAAACTTGCCCGTCCGCTATGGAATGAAAAGTCGCGGACAGCGGACATTATCAACGGTCTATTCACAATCACGTCGCGCCGATGGGCGCAGCGGCTGCCCCGACGTGTCCTGATAGTCGATCGCCTCCAGCCGCGCGTTGCGCCGGAGCACTTGCGGCGGTTGTCCGAAGGCGCGCAAAAAAGCGCTACGCGGGCGAGCGGGGCCCTCCTGTCGCTACCTAGACAAGCAACACCATGCCGCTGAGGGATCCTTTTTGGGCGCCGATCGGGGAGGGCGTTTGAATGCCGTTTGACAGCTCATCCGGGTCGAGCAGGGCAACGGTGGGCGCGACCGCAACGCCATGCTGCCAAATGGCTGGCTGTTTCCAGGGCAGACCAGCGACAAGCCGATCTGCACGCGGCAATGAGCCGGGTCGTTGAAGCCGCTGCCAAGGCCGCGCAGATCAACAAGCCCGTCAGCCCGCATACGCTGCGGCACAGCTTTGCCACGCATCTGCTTGAGGATGGCCTCAACATCCGTGTCATCCAGGTGTTGCTCGGCCATACCAAGCTCGAGAACACAGCACTCTACACCAAGGTCGCGACGCGGACAGTGCGTGCCGTCACATCGCCGTTCGATAAGTTGATGGCGCTGATGGAACTAAAGGCACCACCGCCATCGTGAGCTGACATCAGCGATCTGATACGCGCCTGCTACGGAAGCGAGGACTTTCTGCGTGGCGTGGCCGCCTTCGGCAGCAAGGAAGAGGCAGACTGGCAGGGGCGATAGCGCATATTCCGGAGAGAGGGGTCTCTCCGTAGTACCGATTGCGCCTCAACGCTCGATGTGAATTGGTCCATCCATTCCAGGCCAGTCGGAGTACCCGGTGCGCCCCCCGCCATACCAATATTCCTTAGGTGCCTCCGCCAGCGGCGCGCCGGTCCGCATCCGGTTCACAAGATCGGGGTTGGCGATGAACGGCCGGCCAAAGCTGAACAGATCCGCCTTGCCGGCGGCAAGCGTCTCCTCGGCGAGTTTCAGCGTGTACTGGTTGTTGGCGATGTAGGCGCCGTTGAAACGCTGACGCAGCGCAACAAAATCGACGCCCGAGGGGTCCCGGGAAAGTTGGGTTGTTCCCTCGATGTCATGAATATAGACGAGGCCGGCCTTTGAAAGCGCGTCCACATAGGCTCCGTAGGTGGCCATTGGGTCGGAATCCAAGGACGTCTCGCCCGGCATGGTCGTCGCTGGAGAAATGCGGATGCCAACACGCTGGCCACCACCCCAGACTTCGATTACCGCTCTCACAACATCCAAAGGAAAACGCAGCCGGTTTTCGATGGAGCCGCCATATTGGTCAGTTCTCTGATTGGTGGTGTCGCGGATGAACTGTTCAAGCAGATAGTTATTGGCGGAATGGATCTCCACGCCATCGAAATCGGCGTCTTTGGCGCATTGCGCGGCGTGGCGGTAATCCTCGACAATGGCCGGGATCTCATCAGTCTCGAGCGCTCGCGGCGTTACGTGCTCTTTCAATCCATCATTGGTGAAAGCCTGCCCCGAAGGCTTGATCGCGGAGGGCGCCACCGGCAATGCGCCGCCATGCAAATCCGGGTGCGAGATGCGCCCCGTGTGCCAAAGCTGAAGAAATATCCGGCCGCCGCGTTTATGTACCGCCCGGGTCACGCGCGTCCAACTCTCCACCTGCTCCGGGGTCCAAATGCCGGGGGTCAGCGCGTAGCCGCGCGCCTGGGCGGAAATATTTGTCGCCTCACTTATAATTAATCCCGCATCAGCGCGCTGGGCGTAGTAATCCGCTGCAAAGTCTGGCGGTACGCCTGCATCGTTCGATCGGCTGCGGGTCAGCGGGCACATCACCACCCGGTTGGGCAGTTGCAGATGTCCTAAAGTAAAAGGTTGAAAAATGGGAGAATTTGAGTGATCGCTCATCATTGAATCCTCTTTGGTGCCTTTGGCAATAACGACAATATCTGCGGAGGTGGTGGGACCGCTTTATTTTTTCCAGACAATTATCCGGCGCGCGGGTGGTTTGACGGGGTCATGTAATAAAACAGACACATCGCCATGGCTGGAATCGTCCCCGGGTGGCCCCGCCATCGTGAACGGGCTGTGCGCGATGCACTAGAGCAAACCTCCTGGACGGCTTAGACGCTCTGTTGTTTGACAAGGCCCAGAAACGTGTCGGCGGAGACAGGCCGCCCAAAGAGGTATCCCTGACCATAACGGCAACCGAGCTCGAGCAAACTGCTTCTTTGCATTTCGGTCTCGATGCCCTCCGCCACGACCGCGATGTCGAGTTCGGCGGCAAGCCTGACCACGCTCTCGATAATGAGGCGCTTGGCTCGGCTCCTGTCCAACCCCTGCACGAAACTTCGGTCGATTTTCACCTCGGAAATCGGGAAGATCTCCAGGTATCGAAGACCAGAATAGCCAGTGCCAAAGTCGTCGATGGACAATCCAATTCCCATTTCACGAAGCCTCCGAAAGACGGTGAGGGACTCGTCAGAACTATCCGCAACCAAGCTTTCCGTCAGTTCGATGACCAGGGTCCTGGGATCAACGTGCATCTCGAGCAAGACCTCGCTAACGAATTTGCTCATGTCCCTATGAGTAAACTGAAGTTGGGAAACGTTCACGGAAACAGGCAAAGGCTCTCTGCGTTCCCGGTTGAGCTGGCCAGCGAAACTTGCTGCAGCTTTAAAGGCCCAGGCTCCGATATCTAAAATTAGTCCGGTCTCCTCGGCTATGGGGACGAACAGAGCCGGAGATTGTAGACCAAAAACCGGGTGGCACCACCGAAGCAGCGCCTCGGCCCCGGTAACCGCTCCCGTCGTCATGTCAACCTTTGGCTGATAGTGGAGTGTGAAATCTTCATGCCGCAGCGCCTGTTGAAGTTCGGTCGTCAGCTGCATGCGCTGTCTTAGAACGACGGCCAGCTTACTGTTGAATTCGCGTACCTCACGCAAGCGTGAGCGTTTGGATTCCTGGAGCGCCATACCGGCTTGACGCATGATCGCCGTCGGTTCTGTGTTGCATGCTGCTACCGTGAATCCGAACGCGAACCGAATTTCGAGGGTTGCGCCTGGCAATACGAATTGCGGCCTCAGGACGTCACGCAATCGGTCCATGATTTTTTCGGCAGTTTCAGGGGTCGGTAGCGGAACCGCGAGTACAAACTCATCCGCGGCGAGCCTGCCGACCAGGTCCGCACCCTCTGAATAGCCCGAATCCACGGCAGCATTGTTGGAGAATTTCAACAAACGCTCGGCGACCTGCTTCAACAGAAGGTCGCCTGTCTCATATCCATAGCTGGTGTTGATCTCGTGGAAGCGCGCTATGTCCAGCTTGGCGACGAGCACCGCGTGCGGCTTGGTGGTTTCCTGAAGAGCGGCAAGCCTGTCCTGGAAGAAGTACCTGTTAGCCACCGACGTCAGTCGGTCGAGGTTTTCGACCTGAGACAACCGGGATCGCATCTCCCTGTATTCCGTGACGTCGCGAATGATTCCCATGGAATACTGGTATTTTCCATCGACGCCGGTGATGGGAATCAGGTGCAGATCATTCCAGAAAAGACTTCCATCCTTGCGATAGTTCCGGAGCGTTACACGCACTTCTTTGCCATTCTCGACTGCCGCGCGGATTTGGGCGACCTGTGGTTGGAGCCGGTCTGCTCCCTGAAGATAACGGCAGTTCTTACCGATGGCCTCTTTGGCTGTATAGCCCGTTATCCGTTCAAAGGCGGGGTTCACATGGATGAGGGGCATTCCAGGCGCACAAACGTTGGACAGAAGTACGCCTTCATCTATCGCCGCCAATGCCCGCGCGCATACGGATAGCGCCCCGTGAATGGTCTGTTCGTCTGCCACAGCGCGGCGGCGCATCACTCTGCTCAGGTAGAACGCCGAAATAGCAACCATGAGCAGGGCGATCTTGATTACGAAACCTAGGTGGCCCCGCACCGACATCCTGAGCGGCAGGTGTAGGCCCTCTATTGCCATAACGGACATTGCCACCATGGTCAGATAGACCAGAACCGGGACGGTCACGGAGGAGAGATCTGGCTTTCCTCCTGAAAGCAAGACCTCAATCTTCGAACGATTCCTGGTGGTAGGAAAAGGGGCTCTCACTGATACTAATCTCTTTCGCTCGCGAAAACTAGCATGCAGACATGCCCTCAGATCGGCCTAGGCAGCATTACAAATCGGCTTGCTCGGCTTATACCACACTCATGAAAGCTGTCTTTACGACTATGGACGTCCATCCCCGCCACCGTTTCGAGTATTGGCATGATGTCGCTTGTGAGAAGCTGATCGATCACGCCTCTATTGCCGACTGCCCGCAAACTTTTCAGGCAGAGCTTCGATCTGGCGGCTTGGGCGAGATAAGTCTCGTGTCGTTCGCGACTTCTCCCATGACGATCTCCCATACGAAGAGGCAAGCGAGGCAAGCTAATCCGAAGGAAGTTTTTATCTGCCATCAACTCGCAGGTGCGCTCACGCTGAAGCAGGACGACCGTGACACCAAGCTCGAGCCAGGGCACATCACTCTTCTTGATCCTTGTATGCCCTATTCCGGCAAATTCTCGGCCGGGGCGGAGATGCTTGTCCTGAAAACCCCACGCCTGCTTATCGAGTCGCGCGTTGGGCCGACGCGGGACATGGTTTGTACGCCGGTCGGGCCGGCTGGAGGACAGACCGGAATCCTGTCTGCATACCTCACAGCGTTGCCCTCGTATGTTGATACGTTGGAATTGGCGGGACAGGAGATTGTGCAGAATCACGTGCTCGATCTGCTCGCGCTGTCGCTTTTGTCCGCGACCGGCAGAAGGAGATCTCGCCCGTCCTCGGCGCGAGCGATTTTGCACCTGAATATTCGAGCTGCCATTGATGGTCGTCTGAGTGATCCTACACTGAAACCAGCCATTGTGGCCGCTGCGGCGGGCATCAGTGAACGCTATGCCAATACAGTGCTTGCCCAACATGGCACGTCGATCATGCGCCTGATTCTGGCGAGGCGACTTGCGCGCTGCCACAACGCATTGAAGGATCCCGCGCAGGCGCATAGGACGATTACTGAGATCGCCTATGGCTGGGGCTTCTCTGATATGACCCATTTCGGTAGGGCATTCCGAGTTGCCTATGGCATGTTGCCCTCGGACTTCCGAAAACTCAGCGGTACCGCTCGTTGACGTAACGGCTCAGGAACGACCTCGGCATCCCGACGCGCCGACTGCTCCCTCTGGCGGCCGCGTTCTGTTTACCTTAGCGCCAGACCAAGCAAACTGGCGGGCGGATTCGGCCGCTACGACGCACCGGTCCTCGTCACATAAGCACCGGATTCGGCGGTCGCGGCGATGGATCACGAAGTGCCCCCAATAGGCCGATCCGTAGATTGATTTCAGGCAGAGTAGAGCCGGAGGCTCCCGTAAGCTGACTATCTCGGGAATCTTCTATCTCTGGGAAACTCATGATACTGGAAGAAATCTTTTGGCTCTTGGTTTCGGTTATTCGATCAAGAACTGAAAAGTATAGTCCCCGATCTTTTCTGTCACTGCTTTGGCCATAGGTCACGTTGACGAAGACGTCATCAATAGCACCTTCGGTCGGTTGTCCATTCAAAACGGCTCCGGGAGCGGCCGTAAAATGGGTGCAGGCAATTGATCCCGAGAGGACTGCAGTGTTTTCCGTTTTAGGCTGAAGGGTAAGCCTGCCAGTAAGGCCGGCTGTAAATGCACGGGAAGTCATCTTTGTCGTGGTCGTGCTGCCCTGAGTTAATTGTGGTTCGATCGGATAATTGCGCGTTTGACCATTAGAAACCTCAAACGGTGAATTCGGTAAAACATTGCTAGTCGTTGCGCCTATGGTTTCACCGGCTCCAATACATTGAACTACGACGCCATGTGCATGGGCATTCTAAGGGGCAATGATTTGCAAACAGCCATTGGTAGTCGCGAGAAGGATAATCTGAAGGCGAAAGAGCATTGAGATCCTGTCCATTGTCGTCGTATTTGGCGCGCCAAATATACAGTAGAGAGGAATGATTCGCAACACGCATACAACTTAAGGGTTAATTTGGGCCGTCCCGCTCCCCCCCTTTCCTCTCCGCCTCATCCGGGCTTTCGGAGATGCCCGGAGTGTGTCCGCTTCCGGGCATCCGGCCAGAGGCCCGGAACGGCCACAATGGGCGCAGAGCCGTTGCAGGCCGACGCCAGCGAATGACCGGTATTGGGATTCTCGTCGCGGCGTCCCTATGGCCGGATAGGGTCGTCACCTGCCGGTACGGCCTGTGCCTGAAGTTGGCGGCTAATCTCAATTTCTTCACCAAAGCGGCGGACGGCGCCCATCCTGGCCGTCTAAAATATAAGACAGGCGGTATGCGCCCTAAGTGGCCGTTCCTAAGCACAGAAGGTTTTCCCGAAAGCAGCCGTTCGTAGGATGGGTGGAGCATCAACCGGTCGGAAATTGGCACAAAGCGATGGGTTACGCTACGCTCTACCCATCCTACGCTGGCTGATCGGAAAACCGTGTCAAAGAAGAAATTAAACACTGCATTGCGCAACCTTTCGGAAAGCGCCTTCGATTTCCTCGAGCGGTCGGTGGAAGAGATCAAGACTCACCCGAAGTATTCCGTGATTCACTTTGCTACGGCGGCTGAATTGATACTGAAGGCGCGGCTGATGCGGGAGCACTGGACTCTCGTGGTGGAACGCACTTCAGATGTGTCGGTGGAAGATTTTCTTTCAGGGCAAGCAAAGACCGTGACGCAGGGCGATGCGATCAAGCGGTTGAAGAATGCTTGTGGTGAGAACATTCCGCAGGACGCCGTAAACCAGTTTGGCAAGATTGCAGCGCACCGGAATCGTATGATCCATTTCTTTCACGAGGCAGGGCAGAAAGAGGCTGACAACGCGCTCACAGAGGAGATTGTCAAGGAATTGTGCCTATCTTGGTTCTATCTTGAACGCCTGCTTTCGGATTGGAATGACCAATTCGAGGTTTTCGAAGAAGAAATCCTATCCGTCACTTGGCGAATGAAACAGCTTCGCGCTTACTTGCAAGTGGCGTTTGACCGCCTGAAACCCGAAATCGAAGCTGCGAAAATTTCCGGGACTGTCTTCACGACTTGTTCCGGCTGTGGGTTCGATGCAGCAGCTGTTAACGAAATTTCCGAAGTATTCTTTGAGAAGCGGTGCAAGGTCTGCGGCTTGGGTGAAAACTATATCGAAATACCCTGTCCAAATGACTGTGGTAAAATACTACATATCGACGCGCAAAATGTCTCCGGAATGACCTGTGAAAACTGCGAGCACGAGGTCACGTCGGAAGAGCTCGGCGAAGCTTTGGATACGGAGTTTTCTGATCCGAGCGACTGTGAACCGCAGGCTAACTGCGCACAGTGTACGGGCTATGGAAGCGTGGTTCAGCACAACGAAACGTTTGTTTGTACTAAATGCCTCTATTCAGAAGACTCGGCACCCCAATGCGGTTGGTGCAACGAACGGCAGATTGGAGGCAGCGATCTGGAGTTCAGTTACCATACCGGCTGCGAGTTCTGCGAGGGGCACGCGGGCTAGACGAAGGACGACTGATGGGGTCCTGTAGCCTTTCCCAGAATTACGATTACAACCGGACTGACAGCAATCGGCCCGCCTTGTCTACATTATTAGACGCCATCATAAGGCAACTGGTGGCATGAGAGGGCAGGAACGTGGTTCTATCGGGCTCCTGAGCTAAAGCGCCCTTTATTACCGTTTCCGTTCCGGCCGCGTGTTCTCGGAAGCGGTCGTTCCCCAAAAAGCACAAAATAGAACAAATTTTTGGACGCATGTCGGGCAGAGATCCCCTCTTGCGCAAGATACCAACATTGCCCCATCGGCGCTGACCGGAGACGCCGTGACTTATTTGAACAAACAAGGAACAGACAACAGAATCTAGGGGAGATCTCCACGTGCTCTCTGGTGGTGGCGCCGAGCATGTTTATCTGTAATTCTGCTGGCGAGGGGCGGAGCCGACTCGGCTCTCATAACCAAACGTGGCGGGGGCAGGCAGGGCGTGTCTAATCTGATCATCAATGTCGCTATCCATGATTTGGAGCGCGGCGAGGACGGTTTCCGAGTGAAGAGCGGCAATGACCATCTCGCCGTGACGCCTACCACACAGCGGGTAGTCGATGAGTTGTATGAGCTGTACAGCCGGAGAGCCTCAAAATCGCATGGCAAGTTTTCTACGGCCGACGACGCTGCACCGACCGAGAATCATCTGCGCGACTATCTCGATCAGAGGACCAATTTCGCGGACCTAACCGACAAGTTGATGGGCACCCTGAAGCACCAGGCTGGCCTGCGCAATGCTGCCCAGGGCGGGCATGTATTTTTCGCACACTTCAGCCGTGACAGCCGCCAATTCTTGCTGGTGGCAATCCTTAACGATAAGCTGAGTGCGGCCCTTACGACCTCCTATGATGTTGCGGACGTCCAACACCTTGACATGGACGGTTTCAGGTTTGCCGGTCGGATCAATCTCACCGGTTGGGCGGCCAATGAAGAGCGCTACATTGGCTTCCTTAAGGGCAAGGGCGCGGTGTCGGAGTACTTCATGGCATTTCTGGGGTGCGACAATACTGTCCAGGTTCGCCAGGACACTACTGACCTCGTCCAGGCTCTGAAAGACTACGCCGACGACCAGGGTTTGGTTGGAGAGGCGCGCGACGAGTTCCTTGGAAGGGCCAAGGCGATTTGCGACCGCGCCTCTCGCAGTCACGAGGAGATCGAGTTCGAATCGCTGGCGAATGAACTCGCGCCCAGGGAGCCGCAGGCGCTTCTCTCTGTGCTGACCGATCCCGAACGGAAACTCAACGACCAGTTCGTTCCTGATCGCAGAGCGCTCAACTCGCTGGTGAAGTTCAAGGGGAAGACGGCTCAATGGTCAGTGGAGTTCGAGCGCGACGCCCTGAGCGGCGGAAAGGTTCGTTATGATGTGCATGAAAACACGTTGACCCTATTGGATCTTCCGGATGACCTAGCCGCTCAACTCAGGAAGGAACTAATGAGAGATGCCTAGGCTGCGCTTCGAGCAGTTGCTGGGGCTGTATCGGGATATCGATTTCGATCCGCAGGGTAACCAAGGATCACTCAACTTGTTGACAGTGGAGCAGATCGCCGACCTACAACTTATTGAGAGTGACGACTCGGCATGTGAGGACGCTAACCTGTCCGTGCTAAGTGACCCGTCAACGCTGGCTATCGGGCAGAAAGTGCGTGTGCACGTCGGATCGCCACGCATAAGCCTCGGGCTACTGGTCCGCTCCGTCGATGACCTCTTGAAGACGCCGGAAGCGCGGATCACTGAACCGGCGGCCTATTTTGTCGTCGATGGGCGGATCGAACCTCAGACCAGCCCGACGCCCACCACCATAGCAGCCTATCGCAAGGTTCTCGCGATCGTGGCCCTATTCTCCAAAGCTGCCGCCTACCTTGATCAGACGCGGCAGGAGCTGGTGTTCGTTCACGAAGGTAAGGTGGTAGTGCCAGTGCGCTACGATGTCGCTGTACTGGATCGAATATCCCAGGCGGCGATCGATGCATTGCTTGAAAACTTCAAGGATGACGTCCACCAGGACCAAAAGCTGGCCATTCTCGAAAATGCCATCGTTCAGATGGTTGAGGCTCGACCAAGTCCCCAGCGCTTCACTTACATCTTGGACAATCTCGATGCTCTACTCGAGACCGTGCGCCAAGGCTATCGCCTCTTCGCGTCAAGCTTCTCTTACACTAAGATCCGAGGGGAGGTAGAAGCGGCCAAGGCTGATTACGTCGCGAAGATCCATAAGACGCTGATCGACATCCAAGGCCAGCTACTCGGCATTCCGGTTGCAACAATCATTGTTGCCTCACAACTGAAGTCTAGTCAGACATGCGGGGTGGAGTTCTGGACTAATGTCGCGGTCGTTGCTGGGGCTTGGGTTTTCCTTGCCTTGCTCATTATCGCGATCATTAATCAGTGGGTGACGTTGGGAGCCATCGATGATGATATCAAGTCGCAACGACAACGCCTCGAAAAGGATTATGCGGCGATTAGCTCGCAATTCATCTCCATCTACCGGGGCCTTGCCAACCGCGTCAGTTGGCATCGCAAGGCTCTCATAGGGATTGGCGCTATTGCAGTGGTCGGTGCGTTTTTCGCCACTTTCGCTTTTTCCCAACTGAACACAGCACCCTTTAGCTGCTTTATCGGGGCTAGCCCCATCACGCAGAACTTGAGTAAACCAAAGCCCCTCCCTGCCATGCCGGCAAGCCGCAATAAGGCGCATCCGGGGTAAGCGTCATCCCCAAGCCACCTAGTTTGATATTTTGAATTCTGCCTTTTCTCATTTTTTGATGATGAAGGTTGAATTGTGGTGGATGAGATTTTCCAAGAAGCCGCACTCCGGAGCGCTCCGGAGTTGGGATACGACGTTCTTCCGGGTGTAAGTAAGCGCCGGATCTGGAGCACAGAAGAAAAACTTCGAATATTGGCGCAGAGTACTGCGCCGGGCTCATCGGTAAAATTGACGTGCCATGCCCACGGCATCAGCAGCGGGCAGTTTTACACATGGCGCAAGCAACTCCGGCATGGAGGGCTGAGCGGGTTCATGCCGGTATCTGTTGTACCAGAGCCAGTATCGCGCTTGGCGGTCGCGGCTGTTTCTGATGACTTACAGCCGGAGCTACCAACGTCCCCTGGTCCGGTCGAGGTAGAGCTGCTCAGCGGCATCAAGCTGCGGATTAGCGGTCATGTCGAGGCCGCGGCTACTTTTCAAAAAGCTTAGCTCAAAACCTGTCAGTGAATCCGGAGCTCGATTCTGCAAGATTGACAAGGAGCAGCATCACTTTTTTCGTTGAGTTTTTTCAATTCTCGTGAGTATATCCATCATTTCTGCTTGCTTTGTCGCGATGGTAGGGAGATCAGAAAGCTTCAACCGCTCATCATCAATCTGGTCGAAACGAAAAGTCCCCTTCCACCTAGGTCCTTGCCTATTCAGACGTGGTTCGACAACTTGAATAAGCACTGCTTCAATTTCGTCCAAAAATTCTTCAGCAGTCCCTTTTATACTCGGTGAACCGTCTGAATACTTCGTCAATCGGTCATCCCGTTTACCGGTCTTATTTGTACCACGCCATCCAAACCAAGAAAAATACTTCCACCGGTTCCACAGTGCGGCGCTTCTTGTATGTTGCTTGATCCTGTCAAACATTCCCTGCTCACCTGAGCCTACTTGCCCGACATAAACTATGTTCAAGTCAGTGGTATGAAGAAGGTAGATGCCGCGCTGCTCTCGAAAGTCGACTTCGCCAAATTTTGAATGATAGCCAAGTAAAGTCCCATTTTGGGAACCTTTGCCCCAGAAGACTCGGTCACGATCCCATAGATACCCAAAGTTTTTTATCGCAGGCAATAATTTTAATCCCGGATGTGACACTAAGCTGGTATCGAATCAAAAACATTACGCGCCAAGTGTCAATGGAACGACATGGAGTGTAGCGAATATCGGGCTTCCCAACGCGCCCATATAATTTGATGGTGCCAAAGATAGAGACAGTACCGCCGCTTCAAGGGGCTGAGACCATGTCCGCTCCATCCATTCTTTGCTCAAGAGCAGACTTTCCGCTTCCGTGGAGCATTCAAGCGGTGACCGGCAGGTTCTGATGGGTATCTCAAAACGAGGTGATCAGCATTTACGCAGCCTGCTCGTCCACGGTGCCCGCTCTGTCGTGCGGGTAGCAGCCAATAAGAACGACCCCATAAGTCAATGGGTCAACAAGCTTCAGGAGCGGCGAGGCTTCAACCGGGCAACGGTTGCGGTCGCCAACAAGAATGCACGGATAATCTGGGCCGTGCTGAGAACGGGTGAACCGTACCGCCCCGCCGCCTGAAGGCTAGAACACAGCTTGCGGGTAGACTGAGAAATGGACTGCACTGATCGAACCGACGCGCGACAAATCTGATTTTTATAAAGGCTCCCGAAGCCTACCACTTGTTGAGGTGCGCGTGTGCGGATTAGCCATTTGGGCGCTCCG
>NZ_FQVJ01000102.1 GCF_900129125.1 Acidocella aminolytica 101 = DSM 11237
ACTGAGGATTTTTCTGCGCTGCGGTATGTACGCGACAAGGTGCTGCAAACGCCATTTTATGAGATGCTGGATATGCTGGCGGACCCTGATGATCCGCGCGATCTGTTCGGTATGATTCTGCGTGCCGCCTAAACCTTTATTCGAGGAAATCGTCATGCTGCTGGATCAACAGTCCGCCTCGTTTGCACTTGTAGTTGAAGATATTCACAAGAGCTTTGGCACGCTTGAGGTTTTGAAGGGAGTTTCCTTAGCTGCTCAAAATCAGGATGTTATCGCCATCCTAGGAGCTTCCGGTTCGGGGAAAAGTACCTTCCTTCGGTGCATCAATCTTCTTGAGGTACCAGACAGGGGACGCGTGCGAATCAAGGGTGAGTTGGTCGAAATGCGGGAACGCAAGGGACCTCGTGATGCTGCCAATCCTAAGCAGGTGGAAAGGCTGCGCGCCAGGCTCTCGATGGTATTTCAGCAATTCAATCTCTGGGCCCACATGACAGTTCTCGAAAACGTCATCGAAGCTCCGTTGCATGTTTTGAAATTGGACAAAAAGACAGCGACTTTACGAGCCGAGGAAATGCTGGAAAAAGTGGGGCTTACCAGCAAGCTTCACGCCTATCCTGCACAGCTTTCCGGCGGACAACAGCAACGGGTTGCCATAGCGCGAGCTCTGGCTATGGAGCCCGATGTACTACTTTTTGATGAGCCGACGTCAGCGCTTGATCCGGAAATGGTCGGAGAAGTTTTGAAGGTAATGCGCGACCTCGCCAAAGAGGGCCGTACCATGTTGGTTGTAACACACGAGATGGGTTTTGCTCGAGAAGTTGCCAGCAAGGTCATGTTTTTGCACAAAGGCAAGACTGAAGAAGAAGGCAAGCCAACTGAAATGTTCACGAAGCCGCAAACCATAAGGTTTCAGCAATTTCTCTCAAGCACCCTGTCTCACTGATAAAATTCACAATAATGATAAAGGAAGATCTCATGAAGAAGATACTAGCGGCGCTTTTCACAGCAGGCTTGACGGTGGTTCCCATCGTCGCCCATGCAGAGCAATTCAAGGAAATCAAATTTGGGGTTGATGCCACATACCCGCCCTTCGAGTCGCTGTCCCCGTCCGGTCAGTTCCAAGGGTTTGATATCGATCTCGGCAAGGC
>NZ_FQVJ01000039.1 GCF_900129125.1 Acidocella aminolytica 101 = DSM 11237
GTCATCGGTTCGCATCGTGCGAGGCCCCGCGCACCCCGTCGAGGCGGGTGGTGGGTTCATGGTCCTCCGATTGCAATACATGGATACGGCCGCGGCTCGGAAGCAGGGTGTTGGCCGGACCATCCTTGATTACCCGCGTCGCCCGGATGGCACTCTCCGGCTGGAAGAGATGGGCTATCTGGCCAAGCAGGCCGACAAGCTGCGCTATTTGATCGAGGGATCGAGCGGCATTGTCTTATTCACCGGGCCAACGGGCTCGGGCAAAACCACGTCGATCTATGAGCTTCTACGGGAATCGGCGCGGCTATCGCCGATGCTGCGGCTGGTTTCGATCGAAAAGCCTGTCGAATATCCGATGCCCTGGGCCGTCCAGCTTTCGATCACGGGCGATGGCGTGGGTGACGATGAAGGCGATGCCTTTGGCGATTATCTCCGCCATTCGCTGCGTATGGACCCGGACTGGATTTTCCTTGGTGAAATCCGTTCTGCTGGCGTCGCGCTGACGGCTTTCGAGGCATCATTGACCGGCCATAAGGTGGTCAGCACGATTCATACGGAAGATCCGTTCTCCGTTCCGGACCGCATCGAAATCATGGATGCCGCCCGGCTGCCGCGTCAGATGTTCTGCAACAGCAAGATGATCCGGGGGATCGTTAATCAGCGGCTTGTTCCGCAGCTTTGCCCGCATTGCGCGGTGCCGTTATCGGCGGCCCGAAGCGATGCGCTTTGGCCGAGACTGAGTGCGGCCCTCGATACCTACGCGGCGGCCTGGCCACAATATGGCGATCTTTCCCGCGTCCGGTTGCGCGGCGCAGGATGTGCGGCTTGTCATCATGACGGCATCAGCCGACGAATTGCCATCGCCGAGGTGATTGTCACGGATGCCGATCTCATGCGGGATTTTGTCGATCATGGAGCAGATACCGCGCGTCGGAACTACCGCAAGCGGGCCGATGCGGACTGGTCGGTGTTGCATACCGCGATGGACGGCGTGATGGCCGGCCGGATCGATCCGCGCGATGTCGGCCGGTATGTCGATGTCGTCGTGTCAGCGGAAAGGGTTGACGAATGACCCCAGCAGTGAAGCAGGCGCGGGCGCTGATTGATCGGTTGACGCCAAGAAGTGGGTTCAAGATCAAAGGCAGCTCGTTTGAAGCACGGTTGAACCGGCTGGCCTTTTCATGGTCTGTGCGCTCGGCACTTTATCGGCATATGTCCGTGCAGGTCGGCAATCATATCGGTGAGATCGCGGCGCTTGAGACGTTCGTGCGGCGCCTGAAACGGCAGAAGCGCAAGAGTTGTGTGGCGGTGGTCGAGGATGTGATTCGGCGGATGCGGGACGGTGGGCAATTGTCCGTCGCGTTGCGCCGGTGGGTGCCGATGGATGAGGCATTGACGATTGCCGGCGGTGAAACCGCAGGCCGGATCGAGCAAGCCTTCGACCTGTTAGTGGAGTCAAAAACTCGGATCGCCAATGTGCGCCGAACTATGGTGAGCGCATTCACCACGCCGCTGGTCTATCTGTTCGCGATCTACGGTATGTTGTGGGCGATAGGGACGTTCTTTCTGCCGAGCATCGCCCGGACGGTGCCGGCGGATGCCGTGCATGGAGCCGGTGCGCTGCTCTACACGCTCGGTGATTTTGCAACCGGGCCATGGATGTTAATTCCGGTCCTTCTGTTGGTGGGCGGTGCGGGATGGACGGCGTGGGCGCTACCGCGTTGGACTGGCGCGCAGCGCGTGACCGTCGAGCGGTTCTTCCCATTTAATTTCTACCGGGACATTCAGGGCTATGTGTGGCTACTGACATTCGCCTCGATGTTACGGGCGGGCATGAGCGATACGCGCGTCCTGGATGACCAGTCGCGCTTCGCGACGCCATGGCTCCGGCAACGCCTTATCGCTGTGAGGCGGCGGATGTTGAACGGTCAGGGCCTCGCCCCGGCCTTGGAAAGTACTGGGTTCGGGTTTCCGAACCCGGAATTGATCGATGATATCGGCTCGATGTCCGATTTCGATGATTTCCCTGAGCGGATTATGCGGCGTGCCGTCCAGTGGGCCGATGAGTTGGAATGGATCACGAAGGCGCGCGTGCGGGCGCTCGGGTTTGCCTTCGATATCGCGATGTATGCGCTGATGCTCATCGTGTTGCTCGGCATCAATAGTTTGTCTGTCCAAATCGGGAATGTCCCCGGTCTGTAATAAGGAGAATAAAAGCCCATGTCGGAAATACTTGGTACGCTGTTCAAATACTTGCTTGGCCTACTGGCAATCGTCGCTGTGGTGGTGGTGTTGTATGAGGCACTATCCAGCAACAAAGTCTCCACCGCAGCGGCCGATGTGACCACGCTGCAATCCAATGTCGCGCAGCTTTATGGCGGCACGGCTAGCACCGCGTCTTTGAGTGATACCGTGGTGATCTCGGCGAAAGCCGCTCCTAGCAGCATGGTTAGTGGCACAACCCTGTTGGACCCCTGGGCCGGTGCTGTCACGGTGCAGCCGGACGCCAACCCTGGCGAGTTCGATATTATCCTGGCGGGCATTCCGCAGTCGGCGTGCAACAAGCTGGCGACGGCGGTATCTTCCTACAAGAGCATCTCGATCAACGGCACGGCAGATTCCGCGCCTGTTGACCCCGGCACTGTGGCAACACAATGCACTTCGGGAAGCAATAACCAGATTCAATTCACATTCACATCGTAATCAGGGGCAACGGTGGAGCTTCTTGATCTTCCGTTTTCGGATTTGTTCGTAGGGGCGCATCCGGCGTCGTCTTGGCTTAAGGCGACGCCGGATGCGCGGGAGATGGAGTTTGTGCCGGAGGCAATATTTCCGGAGATCGAGGGGCTGAGGCGAGACCTTCTCGCGCGTTCGACCACGCAATCATTCAGTATCGAATGGGGATCGTCTCGTCGTGAGCGGCTGCGCGTCAAGCCCCTCACGACGGCTCATATTGAACCGCTATTCGTCTGCCGGCGTTTCACCGGCACGCCGAAACCGATGATCGAGTTGGGAATACCCGCTGCGGTCGTCGAGCGGCTACTGAGCCGCCCGGTGAGCAACGGGCTGATCCTTTTCATCGGCTCGATGGCCGCCGGTAAGACCACGGCGGCATCGAGCTTCACTGTGGAATATATCTCGCGTCATGGCGGTGTCGCCATGACCGTCGAAGCCCCGATCGAGATGGATCTGGAAGGCCGCCATGGTAAAGGAATCGTCTATCAGACCGAGGTGGAATCGGATGACGATATGGGTCCAGCTCTGCGCGGGATGTTGCGCAGCGCGGCCAATTTATTGTTTTGCGGTGAAGTTAAGACGGATGTGGCGGCGCGTGAGGTTCTAAACCTGAGCACGTCGGGGCATCCCGTCGTCACGACATTTCATGGGCCGGACCTACCGACTGGCTTGCTGCGGTTCGCCCGTTCGACCGGCGATCAGAATGATGCGCTCGCGCACGCGCTGACGGCTGTATTTCATTTGACGCTACGCAACCCTCGTCTCATGCCGGGCGTGCCGTTGCCGCCGGGGCTGCCCGGTCAGTCATCACCGCCTGAACGGCTGCTCACGGTATCTCCCTTGTTGGTGGTGGATGGCACGCGCGACCAGGTGCGCTCGGCCATCCGGTCGGGCAATTTCGACCAGCTCGGGAGCGAGATAGAGCGGCAGAGGCGGCTATTTTTGGGAGGCAGTTCGCCATGATGTGGGCAATTCTGTCGGTGATGATCGTATTGTCGTTCATTGGAATCGGCGCGATCGATCGTGTCCAGTCGCTGAACGTCCCCGCAGCATCATCGCAGCCCGCAGCGCTGGCAACAGGTCAAGACTTCATGATTTATAGAAATGCGGTCTTGGCCTACGCTGAGGAAAACGCCAGCGTCGGCACGGGCGGCAATGCGAATGTGCTCCCGCAATTCCTGGTGCTTCCGGCTGGGGTGGCGGTGAGCAATTTGCCTGCTGGCATTGGCAATTTAATTACGCCAGGCCCGAACGGATCACGAATTGTCTACACGTGGGCGCCAGCGCCGACTGGAACAGTCGCCGAGACCGTGATGCAGTTCGGCGGCGATGTATCGATCGGCCGCGCCGAGGGCACGGTGTGGGACACCCCGGCTTATGGAACAATGGGCACCCTGCCGGCGGGCATCCCTTCTGGTGACATGATTTCTGTTGTGCAGCTAGGAGGCTGACATGGGACCGATATTAGGTGCGTTGTTTGCGGTATTGATCGGCCTGCTCGCGGTCCGGCCAGTGATCTCTTATCAGGAAGCGGCCCTCCACAACGTCCAGTCAGCCGCGACCGCCGGGCAGATGCGCCAGATCGCGACAGCCGCGCAAGCCTATATTCAGGCAAATTATGCAGCGGTCGAAGCGAACAGCACGGCCAGTTCTCCGGCGACGATCACCGTCCCGATGCTGGAAAGCACGGGCTATTTGTCGCCATCCACGTCACCCACTAATCCGTTCGGACAAACCTGGGTGGTGCAGGTCTTGCAGCCGTCGCCTGGTCAGCTCCAAGCCCTTGTGCTGAGCACGGGCGGGGCGACGATTCCCGAAAAGCAGGCACCGGCGATCGCCACACAAACCGGCCAGGAAGGCGGGTTCGTACCCTACAACGGGCAATATGGGTCGCTGAGTTCCTCAGCAGCACAAGGTGCCTATGGGCATTGGAGCGTGGCGCTGAACGGCTACACCAATCCCGGCCCCGGCCACCTCGCGGCGCTTTTGGCATTCAACAATGGCAACCTCGAAAACGATTATCTCTACCGGGTCGCAGTACCCGGCCAGCCGCAACTGAACACGATGCAGACCGCTTTGAATATGGGCAACAATGACGTTAATAACGCCAATAACATTCAAGCAAATGGCCGGATTGGGGCGGTGGGTGAGTCGGCGACCTCCGGCTATCCGGCCGGCTGGGCCGGTGGTGTCCACACGTGGGATCTATACGCGAATGGCTCTGTCGGTGCCGGAACGAACGGCAGCCTGCTTGCTTCCCTAACCGGGAACGGGGGCACTCAAGGTCAGGTACAAACTGTAAGCCCAAACGGTGGAGTCAGTACGTCGAGTCTGTCCAACAATACTCAAGCATTTATAGGAGCAGATAATTCGAGCGGCGCCTACGTTTCGATAAACGTGCCCGATGATGGCTCGAACAACAACGCATCCATTGCAACAAATGGTGCGATGTATGTAAACAAACCAGGTGGTGGGCAATCCTTCTATGCCTACAACAATGGCTATGCCGGTGTAACTGATACATTCACTGTGGGATCGCGTCTCGAACTAGGCACTGCATTTGGCGGCGCCAATCAAGGTGGGGGCTGCAACCCGAATGGTGAGATTGCGGCGAACGCGAATGGCTCGGGTCAGCTCATGGCGTGTGTGAATGGCACGTGGCAGGCCGCCGGTGGAACGGGGTTCACGCAGTCGTATCAGATGGGAGTCGGCAACGGCACATGGTATCAAAATACGGGATCAGGGCCGATGTTTCTTGCATCAGCCTGCGGCGCCACGCCGTTATCATCAGGTTACATGGAAAATGTGACCATCCACGTGATGAATCCATCAGGCCAACAAGTCTCAAACAGCGATGGACAAGTCCAAGAAGGTGGTAGTGATTCAAATTTCTCTGCGGCACCATCGGCATCGGCTGTCGTGCCTGCGGGTTACTATTTTGTAGTAACCGGACAGAATATGAATTGTTCACTCATGGTAACAAGGTAATCCTCAATGTCGGCTAATATGATTGACTATGATCTGGCGTGCGAAGTCTGCCGGGAAACAACCAGCCTTGCGCTAGAAAAAGACGGGTTTCCGGTACGGCGGTGCCAACGCTGTGAGTTCTTGTTCGTGGCTCCACGCCCGCCGGAATCCGTGGTGATCAATCACTATGCGCAGAATTATCGCGGTGCGACCGATACCTTTTATCCCAAAGCGTTCGACCGGAAATGGCGCGGATTCTGGCAAAGTCTCTTGTTCATTCCCTATGCCGCTGGCCGCCGGGTGCTTGACCTCGGATGTGGCGGCGGCTTTATGGTCGATGCACTCGGGCGTTTCGCGCGCGAGGCGGTCGGCGTCGATATCTCGGAAAACAGCATTGCCTATGCGAAGCGGGCCTTCTCTCGGCATCGTTTTTACGCCGAACCTCTCTCAGAGTTCGCTAATCGGGGTGAGCAGTTCGATTTCGTGTTCTCGTCGGAAGTGTTGGAACATGTGCTCGATCCGCGCGAGTTTATGATGACTTTGCGCGATTGTGTGCGACCGCGCGGTTTCGCCTACATATCGGCACCGGATGCTGGTCACGCGGCCGTGCCGGGCGACCTCGCGCAATGGGGGGATATCTGCCCGCCGGAGCACCTGCAATGGTTCAACATCCGCAATCTGACCTGGTTATTTGCCGAATATGGGTTTGTTCCGCATCGTCGGTTTCGGTCGAAAACCCCATCACACTCGGTCATCTTTCAGAAAGTGGGAAGCTAGGCGTTGCTACCAACTTTTCATATTGTGCCAGCGGCGCTGATTGTTATTATTGTGTTGAGTTTCGCGATTGCGGCCATAAAGGGGTTGCCGTCGTCGCGAACCGGCCTTCGGCAGTTTCGGGCAAAACCGGCATTATTGACAGAGAATGAGCGGCAATTCTTTGGTGTTCTTCAAACCGTTATTGGTGTGGATCGCGTGGTTTTTACCCAGGTGCGCATCGCCGACTTCATTAGTTCGACATCTGATGGAGTCCGTGGACTGCATAGAATCACGAGCCGGAGCGTCGATTTTGTGGTGTGTGACCGTCTCTCAATGGCAGTCATCGGCTGCATAGAGCTTGATGATCGATCTCACAGCAAACGCAAGCGGGTGGAGCGGGATAGAGATGTTAACGCAATCCTCGGTGCCTGTGGCATTCCGCTTATCCGCATTCCCGCCAAGTCAAACAATGTGGGATATACCGCCACATCCTTAGTCTCGAAACTTACTTTTCTAGAATCATCGTCGAATCAGGGGGGGTCATGATTGCAATGTCATGCGTTGCTGCTGCGTCGGTCAACTACGCTGTGACCCCTCCCGCGATCGAAGCTGTTCTTTCAAAGCCAGCGAGTGCTGGCGGAATAGGACCAATGCACATACCGGCGGCCTGGCTCACTATCCTGAGCCGGGTAGGATTCGCTCCAAACAAGGTAATTCATGATCGCTGCACGAATATCGAAGCAGGCGCATGGGTCATGGCGTTCGATCAAATGCAATCAGGTCTTAAGGCGCCAGCTCCCTCCGCGCCTCCCTCGCCGGTACTGCCCGCCAGTGCTCAAGCGATCGACCGGCCTGACGCGGCCTGCATACAGGGCGCGGCACAGTTCTATCACCTGCCGGTTGCGTTGTTTTCCGCTGTGTTGCGCACCGAAGGCGGCACGGTTGGTCAGATCCATCGCAACGCCAATGGCAGCTACGACATGGGACCAGCGCAGATCAATTCGACCTGGCTGCCCACGTTGGCCCGTTCGGGAATTACGCGCGGAATGGTGATCAATAACGGCTGCCTGAACGTGTCGCTTGGGGCATGGATTCTAGCGCAGGCGATGACGGGGGCAGATCCGCACGATCCTGCGCAATACTGGCAGCATGTCGGTGACTACAATTCGCATACGCCGAAATGGAACGCGAAATACGCCAGTATGGTCTGGCACAATCTAAAATGATAGGCTTGAGCGTATCATCATGAAGTGCTATTCCTGAATGCGGTTTCACCGCTCGCAACAGGAGATGTTTCATGAAGAAGGCGCTTTCCATTCTCGCTCTATCCACGACCCTCGCTGGCCCTGGGTTTGCCCATGCCGCTGTCACGATGCCGCCCGTGGCGGTAAACCTTGGCGTCGGCACGGAAGGGATCGGCGGGGGAATTTCAACCCAGCTCGTTCCGCACACGCTGAACCTCAATATCGGCCTGTCCAGGTTTGGGCATAATTTCCATTTTACGGCCGACAATGCGAATTTCAGTTCGCACCTTCGTCTTGGCGCGATCCCTATCGTTCTGGCCTGGTATCCGTTCCACGGGAATTTCTCGCTCAATGCCGGCGTCTATATCAATCAAAACCAGGTGTCGGCGACGGCAACCCCGGATGCGGGCGGGATCTACACGATCAACGGCAATCGCTATACCGCCTCGCAGGTTGGCTCGATGAGCGGTAAGACGCATTTCAACCAGGTTGCGCCCTATGTTGGTGTGGGCTGGGGCAACCCTTTCGATGGCGGCCGCTGGACGTTCCTGGCCAATGCCGGGGCAATGTATGAAGGCAACCCGCAAGTGCGCCTGAGTGCAACCGGCGCGGCCAGCAACCCCCAGCTCGCGGCCGATGTCGCCGCGGCCCAGCGTTCCGTAAACTCGAAGCTGAATTTCCTGAACTGGTGGCCGGTGGTCACATTCGGCGTCGCCTACCGATTCTAATTTACTTCCCCCCGGCGTCGGCGCCATCAGCGCCATCGCTGGGGGGATTGTCGCCGATCCCCTCGTCTATTGCTGTCGGCCGCAACAGCTCAAAGAGCGGCATCCCCACAAATCGAGCCAGCAATGCCATCCTCTCGATGGTGAGATTGGCCGCGCCAGTCTCGGCAGAACTGATGAACGGCTGATTGACCTTCAAGCGCCGCGCCGCCTCACGCTGGCTGATTCCGAGCTTTTCCCTCGCCTTCTTGAAATTGGTGCCAAATACAGCCCGCTCAGGCGTTGGCCTTGGCTTTCGCCGCTTGTCTGGTATTTGCCCTCGGATCACCATGAAGTCCCGCCTGATGCAGCCGGCGGCGCTGGCGCCGCTGGCAGAACACTGTAGCGGAAACCCTGAAACAAAAAAATGCCGGCACAAGGTGCCGGCTTAAAGAGACGCCAAGGAATAGAGGGTTAGTAAGACGGACGATTGTCGGGCGTCGAGCCGACATACCGCTGATAGGCGGCAATCCAGTTTGTAGCGATCATGGTTTGGGCGTCCGCCAGAGAAATTTCATGGTTGCAAACCAGATGGTTGAGACGATTTTCCAGTCGATCCTTGGCGTAACTTCCCCACCCTCCGGCTGCTTGGTGTGGCTCGGGCCAAAGATTTTTAGGCGATGTTGGTGAACCGCCGAGTTCCAAGCTCACCAGGTGATCTTCCTCGTAATCGCTCAAGCGCCGATCGGCGTAGCCATATTGCCGGATCTGATCGCGTTTCAGCCGTTCGGTGTAGTTTTCGTCCGGCCGAACCGTCCGCGTCCAGCCGCGCCGGCAAATGGTGCTGTAAAGATCATCTGGCGTGACCGTGCTGTTGAGAGCACCAGGCGTCAGGGCGGGGTTGGGCAGGCCGGAAAGGGTGCTGACCCGCCCCAACGCCAGACTAGAGGTGGCGCCATTGCTGAAACCAAGGCTGGGCAATTGACCATCGGACAGACTGTTCTTGATCTCTTGAGCCAGCCAGGGGTGGTGTAGGACATACAAACCAAACAGAAGGACGCCTATGCCAAGCAGATGCGATCGGGGTCTATAGCGGTAGCGCATCTTATGCTCGGGGGCTGGCGGCGAATTGGATGACAGGACGATGATCCGGCACGTCCGCAAAGGGCTCATCATGAACCCGCCGCTTAAGTCCACCGGCCATAACCCACTCCGCCCCTTTCTTCACAGGGAACGTGGCAATCCGCTTGGCGATCAGGCCCGCCAGGAAGATACCGCCGAAATAGAACCAGAAGAGCAGCCCGCGCTCGTTCCAGGCGATCAAAGCCAAGACAGTCTCACTAATCCACCCGATCAGCAGGAACCCGAGCAGGACAGTCCAGCTCAACCGCACGATCGCAACGATGACGCCGGCCAACCCCAGCAATACCGTGAAAACCGGCTCTACCAGGGTGAACAACACAAACTCGTCCAGAAGTTTCGTCTTGCCCCGCATAACACATCAACCCTCCATCCAAACGCCGAAAAGGCACAATGCCGAAAAGGCATATTGCCATAGATACCCCAAAAATACAAGGAAAACCGTCAATCGCAGCGGTTATTCGCGAGGCATCTTCTGCCGACCGCTTCGCTATTTTCTGTATTGGTGTGCAAGGCATTGGCGGCAGACCGCACCCGGACGCGGGGAGGGCCTGCCGCATCACCAGCTAATCCATTTCCTGTTCAACCTCGATCCGTTCGGCTTCCTGCTCCGCGCGAGGTGTTGGAACTGCCTGGGCCTCGGTCTCAACAATGTCCCGTGTGGCGTCCCGCGTTGCATCGTTCGGGTTCTGCCCGAGCGCGATCATTTCGTTCTCGCGGGCGATCTCTCGGTCAACCCGCAACTCGATGATCGCTATTGCCTGGCGTTCCTTGAAATCCCTCATAGCCTGGTCTTGCCCGACTGTTTGCCGGTGGTCATTCCAATCAGCGGACAGTCCGCCTGGCCCGGCCGGCGGGATGACGACGGGCGCGCCAATCGCTCGGCCCGCGGCCTCGGCTTTGTCAACACCAATGTTTGGCATGGGCCGCCCATCAGGAAAGGTCTTGCGGGTTAAGGCTTCGTCATTGTCACCGACTATGATGATCTGTCGGTCAGGCCATTTCTCTCGTGCCGCTTCTGCAACCGGCAGGAGGTTGCTGGCGTTGAACGCCACGCTGACGGCTTCGCCGGTCATCTGGTGGATCGTCGCGCCGGTGGCAAAGCCCTCCGCGATGTAAAGCGGCTTGGTCGGATCGTTGTCGCCGATCATGAATTGCCCGCCCGCTATCTTACCTCCCTTCATGAAGCCTTTGGTGCCATCGGCATCTATCGTCTGTAGCGAGGCAATCTTGCCTTCGTAGTCAGCAATGGGAACCATAAGGCGTCCGATCGCGTCCTGTTTCACGCCATTGGCATCTATCCCCTTACGGGAGAGATATTCGTGCTCGGTGACGGCTTGGGCATCCCGGAGTTGCGCAACAGCCTTGTTCGCGGCTTCGGCTTGTTCGGCGCGGATGGTCTGATCCCGTTCTTGCCGGCGCTGTGCGGCCTCGGCGGCAAGCCTCGCGGCGGCATCCTTATCCATCGGCGCATCCAGGTCGGATTTCCAGTTGATTTTTGCGCCGGTCTTGAAGTTCTGAATCACCCCAGCCGGTCGGCCATCGAGATAGCCGACATAGGCGCCGCTACGCTGTGCGCCGTGATCGCCGTCTACGGCAACGCGATGGATTGTGCCATCCATCACGGGCGCTCCTGGCAGTTTAAGTCCTGCGGCCCGCAAGGCGTCGGCGAACGCCGTTTGCGGGTCTGCTGTCGCGGCCGTGGTGATACTGCTGGCCCCCTCTATCCAGCGTGAAAACGGAGCGGGATCAACAGATGCGCCAATCCACCACGCTTTGGCTGTTTTATCCCAGCGGGCACCCAGCTCGCGGGCTTCGCTTTTTTCGGCATATGGAACGGCGAGATACCGGCGCTTGTTGTTTGCCACTTCTGTCTCCTGCTGCTCAAGAAGGTCAGGCTGGCGCGCGGTGCTGCGCGCGGGCTTCGTTGTCTCCGCTTCAACCGCTTCATCAGTCGTGATGTCGCGGGCCTTCTCGAAGCCCAGGACATAATTCATGATGTTTTGTGCAGCCGTCGAAGCCCGGAAAATCTCCTGCGGATCGTTTTCAAGGGCCTTGATCCACGAGCCGACATAAGCGGCGTGCTGCCCTGGATCGTGACCAATCCCGAGTTCTTCACCTAGCATGAGGCTCGCGATTTCGGCCCGCAATTCTTCGCGGGCATAGGCATCTGATCCGAAAGGATGCGCTATATCGCGATCAAGCCGATCGGGATGGCCGGTCCAATGCCCCAGCTCATGCAGGGCAGTGGCAAAAAACCCGTCCAAGGCGGCGGTGCCATCCTGAGCCACGAATTGCCGGCGATCGGGGATCGTGATTTCGTCGGTCGTGAGGCTGTAATAGGCCCGATCGCCCGACACTTCTCGAATGATGGCCTGGGACGCCTCAAGCAACCGCGCAGCGCGTTCGTGGCGTTCCTCGACAGGCGGCACGGGCCTCACCTCTGAGGGCGGCAAGCCGTCAATCTGAGCGGCGTTGAAAACATTCGCACTGCGAATGAGGGGTTTCTCGTGCTGGATGATTTGGTAAAGCGGCTCGCCCTTGTCGTTCTTGAGCGGCTGCCCGGCATCATCGGTCATCGCAACCCGGCTCGACCACTGCCAAAACTGGATTTGCGTGCTGGTTTCACCACGGCGGACCTGAGCACCAAGTTTTTCGGCCTGCACATAGGTCATCCAGCGATTATCGCCATAGCCGCGTAGTTGCCCCACGGCATACAAATAGAGCGAGTTGGCCCCCTTATAGGGAACGCCTGTCGAACCATTATAGGGCAGGCTGCGATCTACGCCTGGTTGCCAGGGTTTAATCCATGGCGCGGTCCCTTGTTTCAGTTGTTCGATAAGGACCGCCGCGACTTTTTGAGCATAGTCATTACTAGCCATTGGCGGGTTCCTCCACATCAATATCGGACTCGATTGCGTCTTCAAGCGAGATAGCATCCTCGACAAAAGCGCCGAGTTCATCGGCTAGATCGTGGTCGATCTCGACCACATATCCAGGCTTCATCATGTCGGCGGGGTCGGTAGAACGGATCTGGCGCGGCGAGGTCATGAATTTTCCTTTCGATAGACCGTCATTGGTGGAGCTGCGGTAGATCCGGCTTTGACGGTAGAAGCCGGGACAGGTTGGGGCGCGGCGCTGGCGTTTTGATAGACGGTCATCGGTGCCGACGCCGGTATGACCGGCAGGCGTACCGTCAGATGATATCGAGCGACGTAGCCATTCTGGAAGCCTGCTGTGAGGCTGCCAGTGTTGTAGGCAGACAAGGCCGCAGCCAACGCCTGCTGCCCGAGCTGTCCCGTGCTGAGGGCGTTTTGATAATCCTCCGATAGGATTTTCGCGCCGGCCTGGATATTTGTGCAGGGGTTAAGCATGGCGCTGACCGAATAGCCCATACCAGCAAGGTTTGTGCTATCGACCTGCATGAGCCCGATATCGACACGCCGCCCACGCGCGATGAAATGCTCGGCGATTGCCTCGGCGTCGGCGCGCGAAGTCGGGTTAAACCGACCGATGCCGTTCACATTGAGGCCGAGCGGATTGCCGCCACTCTCGACCTGAATTACAGCCGCCAAAGTGGGAGGGGCGATGAAGGGAGCGCAAGTGGCATAAGCTGCGATCATTGTTCTGTCCAAAGGGGGCGCACGATGGCGTGGATATCGGCGGCGGGAATCGGTCCAAAGTAACGGCCATCAAAACTCAAGGGAGAGAATGTCGAGACCAACCACACTTGGTTGGGTGCAACACTGTAAGTGCCGAAAGGATAGTGCGGCAAAGGCCGCCCGTGAGGATCGGTGGCGGCCGGGGCAGTATTCGGTAAAAGCCGCCCATTTACCGCTAAGCCTGCTGCTGAAAATTCGACACGATCACCGGCTACGGCTTCAACCTGTTTGAGCACTGGCACCGTCCCGTCAGGGCATGTGCCAGCGGCGAGATAATGGCGGATGACGCCAAGATGGATGACGGCAGACATCGGCGGACACGCTGAAACATAAGCGCCGCGTCCAACCCGATCTGGTTGCCTTTTAACCACGACATAAAGGCCCTCCGGCTCCGAGCTGGTGGTATTCAGCATGACAGGCTTGGCGCTGGCTATCGCCATGATGCCAGCGCCAAGAAGCAGGGCGATGATGCCTGTCCGTCGCGTGTTCACGCCGTTTTTGGTCCCGGCTGTGTTGTGAAGCGGCGACGCCCACTCGCGACAGGCGCAATATATCCGCCCCCCCCGCTTGCGCCGGTGTCCTGGCGCTCAGATGGCAGATCTGTAGCGTCGGAATCGGCCGTGTGGACCGGCTCGATTTGAGCGTTGGCGTAAATCTCCTTGATATCCCACCATAGGGCCTGCTGCGCTTTTATATTATCAAGACCTCGTTTCATAATAAGAATTTCGCCCGGTGACGTGATCATGTTGTTCTTATCTTTCTTTGGGCCAGGCAGCCGCATGGTCTCGTCGTCTGTCATCAGCGGTCGCTTTATATATTGAAGGCTCTCATTTGCTTGGTGCATACCCATTCCAAAACGATGGCCGCTCAACTGAATATTGTCGATTTGGACTGTAGCGATTCCAAGACGCCAAGATAACCATTTCGCAGTATCTTCATCATTAGGCGCAAAACTCATTTGAATTTCGCTTGCGCCCATTATAGGGTTATCTTCGCCATATAGTTTATTGATTTGGGTGATGGTTTGCCATATTCCGATTACCTTGACACCATATTGTCTAAGTTGGGTTAGCGCGTTCGGTAAGGCGTCTATTCTGCCGACATTCCCGATTTCATCGAGCAGCAGCATTAAAGGTCGGTCATGGGGAATTTCTGTTTTCCCGGCCTTTGGGTTGATTGTTTTTCGCGTCGGAATATCGACCATCATGGATAATATTGTAGTAAATAGGCTACTCAACCGAGCCAAATTAGCTTCACTCGGCGGCAATATCAGAAACAATGCAATTTTTTTAGGTCCATTCATCAGATCATCCAGTTGAAAATGGCTGTTGGCGGTTGCCGCCTGCACAAGTGGGTCAGTGGCCGGCGACAATTTTTGATATGCTGTTTGAAAAATGTTGGCGTCCGTTCGTTCTGACTTTGCACCCTTAATCGCCATTGCCCCTTTGTCGGCAATCCATTTGTGCGTTTCGTTATTAGGGCCAAGTTTGTTGTCGTTCATCGCTTTATATAAATCCGCCGTGGTAGTCGTCGCCGAACCGAACAAGTCAACAACATCAGCCAATGTCGCTTGTCTTTTCTTTTCTTTTCTTATCTTGTAAATTGTATAAAGAACCACGCCGGCCACTAAATCGGCCGCTGCGTCTGTAAAAAATGTATTTTCACTTTTTGTATTTGGCGGAATAAAAGACTTTGCGAAATTTACTGTATCTCCGGTTTCGTATGGTGTTCCAATTCGTATTGTATCGATGATATTTATTCCGATCGTGTTCAGCTCAAGCGGCGACCAGCGCAGAACCCGGTATCCGCGCTTTTTCAAGGAACCACTCGCCATCGTATGAAGATCACCCTTACGATCGAGCACAACCATTGACGAATCCCAGGTATTGATTGCATTATAGACGAATGCAGCGCCTTTACCGGAGCCTGGTGGCCCGAATAGCTGGATATGTTCGATTTGCGCGTGCCGGATGTAATGCGTTTCTACTTTTTGGATGAATTTGCCCTTTTTTTCTTCCCAGACGGCTAATAGGACGCCGGTGTCAGGAAGAAGCCCAGCCTCTTGAATTTCTTCCGTCGTTTCCATAAACCGTGCCGAACCGTGAACATTTGGAACGACTGTTAATTTACGGGTCGTAAGACCGAGGGTAATCACAGCAATTCCGAGCACAAAAACGGTTATGACGACAAAAATCCAATAAGCGTGCGCGAAAACAGGCGGGTCCGCTTGATAATATTTGAATGACCAGACAATCCACGCAAAGGGCGGGTAGAGATGGCCGGTTAACGGCCGTCCGAGCGCGGGAACATAGCCCAGCGCCCCGGCAATCCAATGACTGGCAAAAAAGCCGTAAGCAATGACAGTAAAGAGAACAGCGAGTGCCGCTGCACTCGCTGTTCTTAAGCGATGATTCGTGTTGCGATAACTTGCCATCAATCAATCTCCATATCGGTGTCACGGCCACGTTCGACGGGTTTCGCTGTCTCGATGTCCAGACCATAAGGCTCTTCCGAGCGCATCGCCGCCACGTCCGCCCGGTCGCCGGGTAATAGCGTATAAGCGATGGCGTCCGGTTGTCCACTGATATCCTGCACCAAGGTCTCGTCGCCCTGGCGCCAGACTGCAACATCAACCCCTCGTAGCTGAATCGTGGCCACAAGGGTTGCATCTCCGGCATCGGTTTCAGCTAATGGACGATAGAAGGTCGTATCGCCGGGTGCCGGCCAGGCGTTGCGGTTGGCGATGAACATCGCCAACGTCTGCCGGCGTCGGTCTGGTTCGGTGTATCCCTGTTCTTCGTCCAGCTCGCGGACCCGGCGGTCACGCTCGGCTTCCATGGCAGCATCAGCGAACCGAACATCGAACCGCCCCTGAACGGCAGCATCGAGCAAGGCCCGTTTTTGTGTCGCGTCGCCGTCCACCGCGAGCGGCGTCCCCTCAGCTCGATCGCGCGCCATTTCCAGGACGAGTATGGCAGCGGCGCGGGACAGGCTTGGCATGGTAAGCCCATCTTTTTTATCCACGACAGCCCCGCCATCCGGCAACCGATAGGTGGCATCGCCATTCCGGGACATTTTCGGCTTCACGCCGAGCGCGGTGACTGTCTTGGCGGCACTAGCGGGATTGCGGACCAGCGTATCGGTGAACCGCTCCTGTTTCGTCGCCATGAACCGGAGAGCATTAACCGCGGCGGCATCGCCCATTTCTGCGTGGCGCCGCAGCCAATCGGGCCAGCTCAGAATGACGTGGGCCGCCCGCGCCGTTTCCCGCTTCGCCGTCGTGGCCTCACGATGCCGGCACAGCACGTTGGCCTGCTCCCTTTTCAGCGCGTCATATCGAATGCGAGGGTCGATGCCCATGGTCAATTTGAGGCGTTTGATCTCGGCGAACTTGGCAGCGTAGTGAGCTGATACCGCGTCGCGATACCGGCGATCGGCTGTGTTAATGTCGGCAATCGCCAGCCCGCGATCATGCAGGGCGCGATCGCGCTGCTCCGCGTAGCGGGACCACAGCGTTTGGTCCTCGCGCTTCTCGGGCGGAACCGTCCGGACATATTCGGCCTCTGGCGCAATGCGGCGAGCGTCGGCGGCGGCGGGCTCAAAGGCACCAAACCGATCGACCAGGCGCTTGAAGGCCAGAGATCTATCGAGGTCGCTGGCCTTCATCATCAGGGCTGGTTCGCCGGCTTTGCCTATAACCAGCCCGGCGCCACGCGGTCGGATTTCGAGGCCGTAGCGGGCGGCAGCTTCGTGCAGTGATTTCCATCCCCCCTCACCAGCGCCGGCCGCGATCAGCGCGTCGCCGGCGACACGACGGACCCATCCTACGAACGGCTCCTGAGCCGTGTGGGTCTCCATCGTTTTCGCGGCCTCTGGTGTCCGGCCGGTTCTGTCGTTGGGAATTTCATGGCTTGTCCGTTCGAGGCCGTGCTTCACCTCAAGGCCCGCCGCCAACTGCGCCAGGGTCGTGTGGTCGCGGAAAATCTTCGCGGCCTTGAACGTCTCCGGATGGATCAGATTGATCGCCACATGCAAATGCAAATGCGCTTTGTCATTGTGCAGGGCCGAAATACGCTGGTGATCGCCGAGGCCGAGCCCCCGGACCAGCGTGTCCTCGATATCCTCGATCTGCTCGCGCGTCGGTGTCTCGCCGGGCGGAAACGCGATGACCAGGTGATAATTCGGATCAGCCTTTGAACGGGTATTCAGAGCTTGTGTCGCATCAATCTCCGATATAGCCCCCCTAACGGTCGCGGCCTGGCAGTTCGTAACCCGCGTCCATTCAACGCGGTCAGCGTGCCGGGCCTGGTCAGCAATGTAGGAGCCGAGAGCGTCTACACCGCTCTCCGGCGCGGGCGCGCTGCCTGGAACAACTGGCGCGATGACATATTGCCCTAGCCGACGGAAGCCGCCGGCCCGTGTTGCCTTGGGAGGGACGCGCCGGACGATCATAGACGCTCCATTTCCTCGTCCATGCGCTTGATCGTCGCGGAAATCTGATCCAGGACGTGATCGACCTTGATCGCCGATACCCCATCACCGCGACGCTCCGATAGCCAAAGTTTCAACAGCCCCCCCCAGCCGCCCAAGTTCGCCCGTAAACCCAGCCAGCGCGCGGACAGCGTGCTTATCGGCCTTGGACCGTATCTCACTGTGCAGGGCGGCGGCGCGCAGATAATCGCTCAAGCGCATCTCAACGGACGCGGCACGGGCGCGTATCGCGTCACGCTCGCTTGGCGTGCAGCGCGTTTCGACCTTCACCGTCCGGCCTTCTTTTGCCTCTCGGGGTCGCCTCGCGCTGGGCCGTTTCATTGGTGTCATCTCCTTTCCGACTGGCGCGCAGCGCCAGTTTCTTGCCCGTCGAGCCGCAGGCGAGTAAGGTGTAGCCCATCGTGTTTGTCATGACAAACACCCATCTTGCCTGCTACTCCAAGGTGGAGATAGTGAGGGTATTGGTGGTCTATGGTTTGGTTTTCGTTGGGCGAGAGGCAAAACTAATGATATCCAACGATATCCAATGATCAACACATTATATCCAGCCAGTAACAGCGATCAGTGGATAATAACCAACGATATCCAGCGATAACGGCGAAGATTGCCATTGCGCTTACAGTTCGTCGTCAGGTATAGGAATCTTGTGAAAAATTCCGCTTCAAAACCCCGGAAGGGAGCAATGAAGGTCGCGCTTCATGCGTTGCGGCCAGAAATTGAAGCTGGGCTGGCGGCTCAGAAGCCCGTGATTATGATCTACGACGAGCTGAAAGACCGCATCCCGTCCGGCTACGAGTGGTTTCGCCAGTTTGTGGCCCGTGAAATTACCGGCAAAGCCGGTTCTCGGGGCGGACGGGTGCCAGCGAAAGCCAACCCTGCCCCGGAAACCCGGCCAAGCAATTCAACTCATCCGTTACCTTTGCCGGATGCCTCCGCCCCAGCGCCAACCCCTGAAAGGATAGAGCCTCGTGAAAGCAGCGAATATCAGCCTCGAAAGTTCACCGACTTCGGAAACCTCGAATCCACCCTCGATCGCTGGTATCCCCCAAAAGATCGAAAAGAGGACAAATGAGATTCACCTAGTTTTGCAGGGTAAGGGCGGCGTCGGAAAATCGTTTGTTGCAACATTATTGGCCGAGTATTTTCAAGATAAATTCACCGACCTGCGCTGCTATGACACTGACCCGGTGAATCCAACATTTTCCAGCTACAAGGCATTTGGCGCGAAGCGTATGCCGATAGTTGTGGATGGAAAACTTAATGAACCGGCGTTCGATGAATTATTGCTTGAATTGATGGACCCAGGCGTAAGTGCGGTGGTCGATAGTGGTGCCACTACATTCGTCGCCTTGATGCGATATCTTGAGCGGCAAGATGCTTTTAAGAATCTTGCTAAGTTGGGAAAGCAGGTCGTCGTTCACTCAATTGTCGTCGGCGGAGATGCAATGGCAGAAACAGCCGCGGGCTTTGCTCGCGTCGTTGATACAACGCCGGAGAGCACGCGGATTGTGCTCTGGCTGAACCAATACAGGGCGCCCGTTGCCCTCAACGGCGTTCCCTTCACTGAATCTGACGGTTACAAAGCGGTGCAAGCACGTGTTTCCTCGGTCATCGATATGCCCGAATCATGGGGGGATCTATTCGACCGGGACATTCAGGAAATGCGGCAGCTCCGGATGAGTTTTAACGAGGCCATTGCGGGTGAAAGCCGTCCAGGGATTGGGACACCTTTCAATATATTACAGCGCCAGCGGTTCACGCTCGTTCAACGGGACTATTTCGATAAACTTTGGTCGTTCAAAGTATGATGGATAGCCAAGCAGGTGCATCGCCAAAGCGGGCGATCGAGGTCGATATTAAGGCCCTGGCTTCTGATGTCATTCGTTTGGCCGGGGTCAAGATGCGGGTCACAGACCCGCTCGTTGAGATGGTGGTTCTCAATGAAAAAATCCTGGAAACGATGGTACGGCGAATTGCCGATATTGCCGCTTCATCGGCATCGCAAGCCGCTCATCGGGAGGTTGTTCTTCTCCTTCAACAGCACGATGCTACATTCGGTGAGCGGGCCAATGAACTCTCTGAAATGATCGAAGAAAACATCCTTGCTGCCTCGAAAGATGGGGTCGCGCTTTTGAGTGGCGCCGTTCAGGGTTCTGCTCAAGCTGTCGGTCAGCGCACCCTAGATCAAATCGCCCAATTCAGCCGTGTCGTTCGCCGGGTTGAATATATCGTCTACGGGACATGGGCCGGGCTGGCCGTTCTGGTGGCGGGCATCGCGATAGGCCGGTTCGTTTAGCCGGCTCGATCGTCCGTCCATTCTTCATCGACTAAAACCCGATATGATATGCCGATGCGGCGCGGCGAGGATCGGCGCCGCGCAACTGCGGCTCTGATATAGCGCAAGGCTTCCCTTTGATCGCTGAATGACCTGGTAATGGTCCGCCCGTGCGCGCCGATTCTGCCATAGGTAATCTGCACCAGGTAACTGCCGAACAAATCGCGCTGGGCATCGAGCTGCCATTGTCGAAAACAATTCCGGCCAGGATCGCGAGCCTCCAGATGAAGCCGCCGGCAGATGCTCATGGTATCAGGCGGCAACCTTGCGGCCATGGGATGAACGCCGCACGGCATCATCATAGTTTGTGGCAACCCGCACGGCCCGATCGATCAGGTCATGTTCTGCGGCGGTCGCCACGGCCCGCGCGAATGTTTCAACCGCTGCTCTGGCGGCGGGGCTTAGCTCTGCGATCACGTCGGCCAGGTTGTCACTGCTCGGTGGAACAGCCGACATTATGGACATTGGATGAGCAGCGGCCTCGCGGCGCTGGCGCGCGAAACGCTTTACAGCCAGCGCGTCATCTTGGGTCGGGACTTCAACCTCGACCCTGACCACATCACGGTTGGCGCGGTAGCGCCGAACACGCTCAGTTGATCGCGGGCTGATCGTGTGCCCCGTTTCCGGAAACGGAGATTGTGCGGCGTTTCCGGAAACGCTCACTTGTCCATCTCCGCGAGCTTTTCCGCGAGAATATCAGTCACGATCTGCTGAATGCTCTGGCGCGTATCAATCCGCATTTGCCAGAGTTTGCGATGGATCTCGGGCGGCAGATTGACGCGGATCATCGCGACATTGGTTGCTTTCGCTTTCCGTGTGCCCGCGCCAGGTGCGGGCTCCGGAGCGTCCTCAACGGGTGAAGGTGGACGGCGGGCCATGAAAACCTCTTTCAGCATCGCGACGATATTACCATCAACTGCCAGGACGATAAAGGAAAAACCGGCAAAAAGACAAACGGGATTAGTGGCATTGGGGCGCGGCCGAGTGCGGGGCCTTGCGCCGTAGAGCCCAAATGGTGCGGTCGAGATTGAGTTCGCCGGCTTTCGCCTTGGCGATCATTCCATGAAAATATCCGGCTGGCCCGCTTTTGAAGTGCTCGGTCGGCTTAGCTGAGACGATCGCAAGCGCAATCGCGGCTCTCTCCCGTCCGATTGTGAGGCAGGCATCGCCCCATAGCGGTTTGGACACGCCGAGGTCGTGCCGCAGCCAGTCTGCGGCTTCGACTAGATCCGTCCAGCGCGGGGCCGGTGTCGTCAGATATGGGCGGAGCCGTGGGGCCAGGCGCACGATTTCGTCAGGCGTCACAGTCCCATGGGCTCCACGATCTGTGCGTGCCGCCCTTGCTTTTTCCGGTCGGCCTTCACCGCCCCGGTCCATCGGCGAGGGCGCTGTCGCCGGAAGGGCGCTACTTCTTCCCAATGCCATTACTGTATCCTGTAAAGGATTTAAGGTTGGGTTGTAGTTGTAATGGTGGGGCACATTTTGGTGCCCCTTGGGGGACATATTCACAGTGGCTTGGGCATCGGCCTGCTGGCTTGCGCCGTATGTCAAAGCGATTTCGAGAGCTTCCCTGGCCGTGGCAGCCAGTGATTCCAGTTCAGAAACAACGGGGGCCAGTCGTTCCGACACCTCGATCTGTCTGAGGGTTTTCGCTGTTTGATCGAACGCCGCTTTGAGAGCGGGGATTTCAGGATCGTGGATGGCTTGTTCTTGATAGGTCTCTAAGGTCTGCCGCAGGCTGTTCCTGGCGATGGAGGCTCTGCGCCGAAGCTGGGCCATGGCGGTGCGTTCCTTTCGGCCCTGGTCAGCGATCGCGATAAATTCTGGCATCCGAACCGCCATCGGCGATAGATCGAAACCATACGCCTCGATGATCCGGCCGGTGTTGGCGGGAAGCCGTCGCCCATAGCGTTTGCCATTGGGGCTGTCTTTCATCACGATCAAGCCCAGCTCGGTGAGTTGCCGGTTAAGCCGTTTCGCGTGGGTCGGCGTGACACCAAGGTCCGCACTTTGCAGTGCGGCACTTGGCCAGACGATAGGCCGCGCTCCGTCGCGCCAGTCTTGAGGCTGCGTAAACCGGAACAGCCAATCGATCGCGTGAACAACACGCGCACTTATACCCATATGCGGCGCAGCCGCTTTAAAGGCCCCCAGGATGGCGCTTGGTGTGGCATCGGTGCCGTTGAATGCAGCCGCAAATTGATCGGCGGGAAGCATCCTGGTTGTCAGCCGCCTGGTGCCTGCTTGTCGGGTTCGGGTCTCTGATCTTGCTGGTATTTCCATGGTTCTCTCCTTTGAGGTGAACCGGACGCAGGAAGCGCAAGGTCGGAGCCGACAAATTTGGCAAAAGCATCCCCGCTGCAAGAATGGGCTTGCATTAACGATTGAGATGTTGGATAAACCGCATTGCGAGTGTCGGTCTAACCAGTTTTGCTATTTTGACGGGTCCGGGTTTGGGGTGTGCTTCCTCAATCCGGGCTTTGTCATTTTAGGGGTAAATCGTCTCGAATCTCCTTCTTCGCTCGGTTAGGTTGCGCAAGGGTCGCGCGTATCGCGGACCTTGAGGCAAAAGTTCTGTCACGTCCAGTCCATTGTATGAAGGCGGACGAAAGAAACCGTTTATCGGCTTGATAAACAAGGGTTTCATGCCAAGCCATAATGTCTAGGCGACGACAGCTACGACTCCTGAGTCGTGGTGTGGCTAGAGTCGCGAAATCGGCTTTGCGCGATATCCGCCACGACTCGATCCGTAGGAACATCGAATAGGAACGCTACAAAGATCGCAAGCTCCATCTTTTTGATGCGGGCGGGATCGATCGGGGTCGTGAGCCGCGTTCTGATCCACTCCACCGCCTGGCGGTAACTGGCACGTCGCATTGGACACTCGCATAAGTGGTAAAAGGCAAATTAGGCAACGGATAAAACCGGCTATACGGCAAAACGGCAAAATGGGAAATAAAAAACAGCACGCCGTGAATAGGGGCCTGTGGCCAGAGCAGGCCGAAGATGAAACATTCCGGCTATGCCGGAATGTTCAGTATCTCTCGCGCGCCTTACGGCGCGTCTGACTCCAACGGAAAATCAGTAGTAGGGGCGCAGGACGATGGTCAGGTGCGGCCAGGCGGTGGCGATTGTCGCGACCGCGCGCCAGGGCGTCCAGTCGGCCGACCAGAACTCGAAGATCCGTGTGGTCGCTGGATCAACCCGGAAATGAGCGGTCCGGTCGCAAACCCGCCGCAGGCTCCATGTCGTGCCCCAATGCTCCCACATCCAGCGCATCGAGGCTGCCGCGTCTGAGCCAAGCGTGAGGATTGAGTCGGGGACGGGCACCAAGCGGTGCAGGTCAAAAGGACATCGGCGTGTCTGGCGGTAATAATGCTCAAGGGCGAGCTGATCATCACGCCAAAAGATATCCCGCATCTTTCCGGCCAGGAGCCTTGCGTCGTGAATCGCTAAGGAGCTTCGGCCGAGACGATCCGGCCGGATGAGTAAAATGACCAGGTGCTCGACTAGCGCATCATAATCGCGGCGCCATGGGACAACACCTGGCCCTGCCGCCGCCTCGTTAAACCGGGCCAGGTCATCGACCGGCCCGGTGACGGTCAGACGGTGATAAAGCCAATCGGGCGATGGCAAGGCGAGAATATCCAGGCCGTGGCGATCAGCGGCAACGCGGTGATCGCCGTCCACGTCACAGCCCCAAGAGCTTGGCCGGGGAGTCCTGGATGGCCTTGGCTCGCCGAACATAGCGGCGCATGGCCGTCAGGCTGCGGTGCCGGGAATGTTGCATGATATCCTCATCGCGGGCACCAGCCTGATAGGCTTCGGTGATAAAGCCAGCCCGTAAACCGTGGGGCGACAATCGTTCGCTGCCGGACATTGTGATATGGGCGATCGCGGCGCGGCGAAGTAGGATGCGTCGCACCGCATCCGGATGAAGGGCCTGCATGTCGAGACCGCCCCAGCGGTCAATGCGGCGAAACACTGGCCCCATATCGCACTCCGATAGCCGCAGCCATTCTTCTATCGCCCGGACGGGACAGGTCTCGCGCTTAAGACCGCGGGGAATGCCGATTTCGGCCCCCTGCCCTTCCTGATCGGTTTTCGAGGTTGGAATCAGGAGCCGAAGCCCGAAATTTTCAAAGGTGATCTGGCTACGCTCGATCGCGACCAACTCACCCCGGCGCAAGGCACCGGCATAGCCGATCAGCAGCAACGCCCGGTCGCGTGTTCCGGTCATCCCGGTATCGCAGGTGGCGACAAGCCGGCGGATCAGGTCAGTGGTCAGCGCGCCGGCGGGCCGCGAGCGCGCCGGTAGGCGGCGAGCAATGCCGCGTAGCGTGTCGCGGATCACCGGGTGGCCAGGAACCCAAGGGAAACCGGAAGCGGCCTGGGCGGCCCCTATAGCGGCCAGGCGGCGTCTTAGGGTGGCGTGGCTGTGGCTGGTGGCACGGGCGGAAAGATAGGCCGCGACAGTTTCCGGGGTGGCTGGCAGCGCGCCGAGGCCGGTTTCCGCGCAGAAGGCGCGGAAGTCGGCGAGGTCCGCGCGGTAAGCGCGGGCCGTGGCCGCTGATTTCGCTTCGGCGGCATCGGCCTCGGCGCGGTCGATCGCCGCCTGGGCGGCTTCGGATAGCTCGCGAACGCTCATGATTTCAGAAGGATAGCGGAAATAAGGCAAGAGTCGCAATGGCGCGATAATTGAACATTATCGCGCCATAGAAAACGCCAAAGAAAAACCGCCGGGTGTGTCGGCGGCTTTCCCTGTGAGCTTGAGAAGGGGCCTATCTTAACCGCGTCTGCGGCCAAGAAAAAACCCGGCATTGTGCCGGGATTTATGAAAGCATGACACCATGATGTCTAGGAATCTTGAGATGATAGCACATCCTGGTGCAAAATATTATTAAGCCGGCGCGTGAGCACGGCGAGCAGAAATTCCGCATCATTCATGGCATCAACCGGATCGCGATGGAGGGCACCTTCAAGCGCGGCTTTGATCCAGCCCGAGGCTGCCGGATCGGTCATGACGGCATTGATTTCATCAGTTATCGTATGGTTGTCAGGCAATGAGATCATCCTCGTGGTTGGCTGGATTAGGTTGAAATTGCGTAGAGACCGATTGAGCGGTCCACGACCAGCCCGGCACGGCCTCTAGGTCCGCAATTCGTTTTTTCGTCCAGCCGACCTCAAAAGAGCTGTAGCGCAATCTGCGTACCCAAGTCCCGAGTTTGAAGCCGTTTGGCTCAACATGGTGGTGCGGGACTTGTGCGTGTCCCTCGCGCTCGACAAAGCGCCGAAGAGCGGCAAGTCCCCGCTCCCAACGGGCGTCATGAACATTCCAACACCAGCCAGGCACCGCTTCAAGAGCCGCAATGCGATCTTGTGATAATCTCCCGCGCCTATATTCATCCCTGCGGGTAGCCACCCAAGTCCCGAGCCTGAAGCCGTCCGGCTCAACGTGTTTGCTAGGAACATTCGCGTGGCCTTCCCGTTCGACGAAGACTAGCAGGCCGTCCGGCAGAGACCAGACGGGGCCGGTTGCTGGGGCCGTCATCTGGTTGTCAGGCATAGCTTAACTCCCTAAATCTGTAGGCAAGATCGACCCAATATTGCCAGGGCTTCGCCTCCCCATCAAAATCAACAACAAAGCGGGGGTTTAACGCCCAATCCTCGTCGGCCTCATCGTCTGAGGATTGATGTTCGGTAGCCAATACATAATATATCGAATATAGATCAAGCTGGCGGTTATCAGATATGCCAGAAAACGGAGGGCAATCTTCTTGGGCCTGTCCAAGTCTAAGTCGATATAATACGTCCGATAAACCATCGAATGTTTTTACGCAGGGATCATTATTATCGACGTAGGCATCCAACCCTAACTTGTACGCGGGGCCGACACGCACCAGGACGGCTGGAATTAAATATTCATCCCCTTCTCCGATCATTCTACGGATAAGAGCAGGCGGAATCCATCGCGGGTTTCCAACCGCGAACTCCGCCCAATTCGCTTGCAGGACAATAGACAATTTTTCTCCATACGTCATGGTGGGAGCGGTCGTTTGGTTCCGGTTAATCATTCGCCGTAATATCCCCATCAATGACTATGCCTTGAACTGCTGCCCACACCTCATTCGCTGCTTTTCGGCCGAGGGTAGGCAGTTTTAGTAGTCCTCGGTGGCCAAGAATGCGAACCTGCTCAACGCTTAAAATACCATCCATCGTTAGCGAATTTCTGGCTCTCACAGATAACTCAAGCTGCTCCAGGTCGGTAATCTCGGTCGTATGGTTGTCACGCATCTTGTTTTTCATTTTTCCAAGAATCCTGTTCAATAAATCGGGCATATACTTTGGCTGCATCGAGAACGAATTGGAGATGGGAACGGACTTTAATGACCGGCGGTTCGTCATCGTCCGTGAGTTCTTTATTTACGGCAAGTTGCCCGTCCAGTGTCCTAAGTGCGAGATCGAGACATTGAACACGACTTTGCCTATATTCCGCAGGACCAGAAAACACCCATTCCGCAAGCTCGCCAGTATGATAGGCAACCGACTCCAAACAAGAGACCCCAAGATCGCGCTCATTAAGGTCATGCGCGATTTGCAGGCATCTAATTTTGAAATTGATTTCAGTGGTGTGGCGCGGCTCAAGGCTTTCAAGAGCCATATTTACGACGCGGTTCGGTTGCTCTGGAAGCGATAAGGAAGGTTGTGCGCTCAACCATGCACAAAGATTCTCTTGCGCGAGGGACGACAACTTTATTCCAGCCCGAGAAACAAGACTAAGAATATCCTGCTTGCGTTGTTGTTCGGTGGTTTGGTTGTCAGGCATCTTCGATCTCCCGGCTCCAAGAATCACGCTCGATGTAGTTTGCATACGCTTTGGCGGTTCTGAGGACAAATGTAACTGGGTCTCCCACAACGATTGGGGGAGTATAATCTTCCGCGCTTATCGCTTCGTTTGCCGAATGTTGCGTGTCCATGGTCTTAATTGCAAGGCTCAGACATTCTGCGCGGGATGCGATGAATTCTTTGGGGCCGGAAAATATCCATGATGCAAGTTTTTGGGAAATAAAGGCTATCGTACCTAAGCAATCATCGCCTGGATCACGCGCATTAATTTCCGTAGCGATTTTGATGCATTGCACACGGCCGTTCCGTAACAGAATTTGGTAGGCATCATCGCTTATTTGGCTGCTAGATGATTCCGCCGCTGTTGCCGCTGCCGCATTCCAAATCTCGTCTGCCGTTGCTTTGCCAACTCCCCTGACTTGAGCTAGTCGAACCGGTCCAAGCGCGAGAATTTCGGTAATGGTGGTAATACCCCCCTCTTTTAACGCATTAGAGGCCCGTGCCGTTAACTTCAGCCGGTGAATGTTGTCCAACGCCGCGTCAGCCATGGTCGTTTGGTTGTCAAGCATTAGGAAACTCCGTTTCAAGTGCTTCTATCAGCGTCAGGGCGAAAGTATTCTGCCCGATAATGCCGCGTTTATCCGCTTCGGCTAAAACCAGTCGGCAGGCTTTCACTGTGACAGGGCTAAGTGGTTCCGGGCCATCAGTTTCGCCCGGACCAGGGAGTGTCAACAATAGAAGAGTTCCCATTGCATGACCCAACTCCGCGTCCGTCATTTCGGTTAAAATAGTATTTGAGTTGTCACTCATTAGAATTTACCTCGTCTGCCGCGTCCCAAGAAATTAAAGCGCCTTCATCTGCCTCGCTTTCGGAAGTTGGCGAGTTATTGACAATCTGTGCAAGTATCGCCGTCGCCGTCTCTATTCGCTGTCTAAGTTGTTCGTTTTTCTTGTGTAGGGCCGCCAGCTTCGATTCATGAGGGAGAATGGTTCGTGCAAACCATCCACGCCTCTCGATCTTAGCAATCTTTTTTTGAATAATATCGGCCTGTCCTTTCATGCCCTGATATTCGCTTTCGGTCTGCTTTAACTTCCGTTCCCGCGCCGCTTTTCTCGCGTGTGTGCGGCGGGCTTCCGCCCGCTGCTCCTTGTCGTGTCGTTTTCTCTCCACCTCTCGTATTTTTGAAATCGCGGCTTGTTGCCGTTGTTGCTCGACGGCGGCACTTTTAGCTGCACGTTGTTTTAGGTAAGAGGCGAAAGCCAGCTCGTCATCAACATCCTGATGATGAATAATCCAACGGAATTGGCGGAATGCGCGATTTTCAATTTGCCGCACGCGCTCCTTCGATAAGCCCACTATGTCCCCAATCTGCGCTAGAGTGTGAGTGGGGTAGGGTCCAATGCCGTGACGCAGCCGGACAATCTGTTCTTGTTGCTCTGTAAGTGTTGAAAGCAGCCCTTCAATTGTATCGGCTTTGTCAACCGACTTAATCGCGCCTTCCTTTTTCAAGCGCGCGACAAAGGAAGCGATTGGGTAATCCATAGGCAAATGCCCCTATATCTTCGGCTTCCGGCGATCTGGCGACAGATAGACGGGATCAACATCGAACCCGTCTCCGGCCAGCGCCTTGAGGATCAGATAAGTTTTGGTGCAGCCCTGCTCGAAGCAGGCCCGCGCGAGCTGGTGGTTCAACGCTGGCGGGATATTGATCTGGATCGGGGTCAGCTTTTCCGGTTTCTCCGGTCGAGCCGTTGGTGCCCCCTCCCCTCTCGCCTTGGTCACGGCGGACCATCGCTTGGTCATCTGCGCCGTGTTTTCTTCAACTTGCTCGTCGCTCGGCTCGACGGTTTCAACGGGCGCGGCTGGGAGGCGGTGGCGGGGGCGCGGATCAAGGTCAGCGATGATATCCGGTAGCGGTAGCGGCTGCTTAGCCATTATACGACCTCCGTGGCAGGGGTGAGAGCGGCGAGAATCGCGCCGGTCAGGGCGGCGACGTTCTCGGCCGGCGAGCCTTTAGGCTCGACCTGCCGGGGAACCTGGCCGGTGATGTGCATTTCGCGGAAAGCCACCCGGTCCATCAACCCAACTGAAACCACGGGGACGCCACGGCCATCGAGCGCAGAGCGGACGTGCCGGGATGCCCGGCTCTCGAAGCCCGGCGCGATCTGCGTCCAGACGATGGCCCTCGGGATCGGCGAGCCCCGCAATTCTTGGGCATCATCGACCTGGGTGTTGGTGCGAATGGCATCGCGCAGGTCCGGCAATGACGGGCGGCTCGGAATCAATACAAGAGTGGACCGCTGGAACGCCTTCAACGCCAAGGTTGAAGACACGCCAGGAAGATCAATCACAACCAGGTCATGGGTGGACTTTGCATCCCGTAGCGCGGGCAGAACGGTGTCCTCGTCCACATCACCGATGACGGTGAAGTTGGGGATCGAGGCTTTGTCGGCGAAGGCGGCGCCATGCTGATTGAAATCACAATCCAGCATCGCGACGCGATGGCCTTCAAGAGCGAGTTCGGTGGCGAGAAGCAGGGACAAGGTGGTTTTGCCCACGCCTCCCTTCATATTGGCGATGGTGATGACGTGCATGGTGCCTCCGCGAGAGTGTGGGTCAGACTAATAGGTCTATTAGTCATGAACCCTATATATCATGAAGATAGGGCATGGCAATAGGAAAACTAAAACAATAGAACACATGACATCATGATATATAGAAGCCCGGCAATCGGTATGGTTGCCGGGCGGCGGCGATCACGCCGCGTCGATGATGACCATGGCAGTATCCACGTTCGTTCCCACGCTCTTAAAGCTGTCCGCAGGCAGGCGGATCAATTGCCCGCCTCGCCTCTCGATCTCGTGCCGCAACTCGTCATGGGGCCGCCGCCCATCGGCTGGGCCGTGTATCGCGCCGGATACGATCGCGACAAGCCGCCCGCCTGGCGCGAGGAAATCGAGCGCGTGCATCACATGCAGAGCGTCAGCGCCCCGCGTAAACGGCGGATTCATGAGAATGCGATCATATCGCCTCTCATCCACCCGATAGCGCAGAAAATCGTCGTTTATGACGCGGCCCCGTGCGCCCAGGTCGGCCCGCAATATAGCGGCGCGATTGGGCGACACTTCAAAACAGACGACTGGCCCGCCCGTGTGCTCGGCCACGGGCAGAGCGATCGCGCCGTCGCCGGCGGACGGTTCAAGCACGGTCAGCCCTTCGGATAGATCCGCTTCTTCAATCATCCGGGCCACCAGCTCGGGCGGCGTCGGGAAAAATGCCTCGGCGTCGGGGGCCGGTGGTTCACGCCGCTTCGATGCGGCGTGAGGGCTGACACCAAGAGACATGCCGAAATGTTCGGCAATGATCTGGTTCGCCCGCTTCACCAGGTCGGCCCGTTTGAACCGGAGATGCAAATTGCCGTTTAGATGCCATTTTGCGCTGAAATACTCGGTTTCGGCTTCCCATTGCGCCGGTTGGGCGTGCATCGCCGCCCTAATCGCGGCGCACAAACCAGCGGTGTGGTGTGGGGCGGCTTTTCCATCGAGAACGTGCATAACCCGGTCCACGTCGATAAGCTGGGCATCGTGAATGAGCATCGCCGAACGGTAAAACACGCGCACGGCATAGTGCAGGATGACGCGATCCTTGATCTTGAAGCCATCATGAGACCGATATTTCCGGTGAAGCTGGCTGAACACATTGACCAGCCCGCGCCTGAATATCATGTCGGCATCACCGGCCAGGGCGGACATTGTTGCAAAGACGGTCTCGGCCGTCACTTCTGGCGGATTGTCCTTAAGGGATCGCTCGAAACTGTCTCGCGCTTCGGCGTCCATCAGACCAGCCAGCGCGGTATTCAGGATTAACCCCTGCCAGACATCGCGGTCCATATCGGTTCGTATGCGGTCCACAAAGTCGGCGCGGCGATCGGTGGTAATCCACCGCAAAGCCTCAGACGGGAAACTGGCGATGTGAGATTTGCCTACGGCAGCGCGCGCATGTGCGTCCCGCGCTTCTAAGAGCAGATCGAAGGCGTGAGCGTAAAGGGTAAGGGCGCGGGCGCGATGACCACATAATTCCTCGATGCTGTCCTTGCGGACTAGTGCGGTTGCGGTGTTCATGCGTCGTCTCCCTCAAGATCATCACTTTCAACCGGGCTGCATGACAGGTCACAATCCGGGCAGCGGTCATCACAGGTGCAGTCCCATTCATCGGACCATTCATTGTCGCACCGGGGGCATTCATAATGATTGAGGAAACGAGGCATTGCGTATCTCCGTCAGAAGGCCGGGACCGCCCCGGCTTATTTTCTGGCGTGTGAGAGCGAGGGGAGGGGGCAATGGCGCGCGGGACCGGCCGGGTTGCGCG
>NZ_FQVJ01000030.1 GCF_900129125.1 Acidocella aminolytica 101 = DSM 11237
GATCCGCAACTGGTTCGTCAAGCGGCCACGCTGGCATGTTCACTACACACCCACCTCAGCGTCTTGGATCAATCAGGTCGAACGTTTCTTCGCTTTGTTGACAGATCGAGCCATCAGACGCGGCGTGTTCCGCTCCGTCGCAGAACTCGAGCGCGCCATCACAGCCTATATCGATACCAACAATGCCAATCCAAAGCCGTTCAGATGGACCAAGAGCGCCGACGATATCCTCGCCTCAATTCAACGCTTCTGCCTGCGGTCCCTCACAAAAATGCCCAAAATGAAGACAAATTCCGAATCAGGACACTAGGGACATTGCATCGTCTTGTGGGATGAGCACGATCTACCCCTGCACGATACCTACTTTCTCTACGACGAGCACCCGTCCCGCTCCGATCAGTGTGGCATAGTCATCGTGCATAGGGCTAGGCTCACTGCCGATACGTACAACGCAGGGCGCATAAGCCGCCTGCACTATCTCATGGTAGCCACTTTGCGCGGCTTGATCGGTCATGGCAGGCTTTCTCGCCGCGGTTGCGCCATTTACGAACTGTTTCATCGCTGAGGCCATCCCGTTTGGCCACAACGCTCCTCGGGTCAAGAGACCGCGCGATCTCCGCTCGAACTGCTGGAGTCGTTCGTGCTTGCAGAAGGATCTGCATCATCACAGCTTTTTGCTTTTGAAGGGCGTAAAGCGCCACGCACTATGGGCGATAGCCCAGCTTACTTGGCGCCAAGGACATTCCGCAACCAGACACATACTCAAGGGACAGATTGGGGCCCCGTCAACATGCCTCCCGCCCAGTCTCAGTGGCCTCACACCCTGCTGACGAGATCTGCCGGGCAAGCCACCAAGGTCGAGCACTGTTGCAGCGTAATGATGTGTGTACTCCGCATAACCAACGTCCGCTACCGGAGATCAACAAAAATGCCGACCGACTGTTTGAGATCAGCGCCCTAGTCTTTCTGTTGATAGCCAAGCAGCATATGTTGGCAGATTAACCCCGCCCCGGTCGCATTAGGCTCGTCCTGTGATCAGGCTTATTCAGCAGGACACAGAAATTGCCGATTTATCCGGTGGATCCTTAGCCACAAAGGTTAACAAATCAATCTTTTTTTAAGGATTTAATGTATTAGACTTAATAGCAATATCGACAAGTAGATTAGATTTGAAAGTGAAGATAGGTGGGATCAGTTCATGGAATTTTTGGAAACCGAGGCTCATGGTGTTTCCTCTTTGACGAACTTGACTAGCCAAGAAAGTCCAGAGAACGTCTTTCTCGGGCGACAACCTATTCTTGGACGCGACCGCGAACTTATTGCCTATGAACTGCTGTTTCGTACTAGCTTCAATAATGCTGCGATGGTCGTCGATGACTTTGCTGCAACAGCACATGTGATCGACAGCGCTTTTCTCTCCCTTGGTATCCAGCAGGCTATCGGTAAAAAGACGGCTTTTATCAACGTCAATGCCGATATTCTTAAAAGTGATATCATCAACATTCTCCCACGCGAACAGGTAGTGCTTGAAATCCTCGAGCATGTCGATCTATCGGACGAACTGATCAAGCATTGCCAACAGATGAAGCAGAATGGCTATCGTTTAGCATTAGACGACGTAATAAATTTACGACCAGAGCATATATCGATGTTATCAACAGTCGACTATGTAAAATTCGATATCCGTGAAATCCAACTTGACGAAATGCGGCCGCTGATCGAGATGGCTCACGCCCATAGCGTGAAAGTAATCGCGGAAAAGGTAGAAACCGAAGAAGAATTCCAGACTTGTCATGATTCCGGAACGGATTATTTCCAGGGATATTTCTTTGCCCGTCCAACCGTTATTAGCGCTCGCGCCGCCCGGCCGCCGAGGCCAATTCTCATTTCCCTTCTAAAATATCTACACACGGAAGTTGATGTCAGAATTATTGAAAGCATGATCAAAGGGGCTCCTGATCTTACAGTGAGGCTGCTGCGGCTTGCCAATGCTGTCGGAATGCGATCACCAGTCAAGATCAGTAGCATTCGAGGCGCCATTCTACGCGTCGGCATAACACAGATCCGGCGTATGGTTTCGATCTCGTTGCTAGCGCGCTCCCAGTACAGCGACATTTCTGTCGATCCGATCGTGCAGGCTGCCGCCATACGCGGTCATCTTATGGAGAATCTCGCGTTGGCGAAAGGTCTTAGCGCCCTGCGTGAAGAAGCCTTTATGGTTGGTATCCTGAGCCTCGCCGCGCCGGTATTCGGTGCGTCGATGACAGAGCTCTTGCAGGTACTGGATCTTGATGACTCTCTACGGGAGGCACTGGTGTCGAGGTTGGGCCCGACCGGGGAACTGCTTACCTTTGTCGAAGCTTGCGAAAATTTTGATGCTCCAGAATCGCAAACTCTTCTTAGGCGTCTTTCGCCAGCCGAGTTAAAGGAAATCAACCGTATGCAGGCCGAAGCCGTTATCTGGGCAAGCAGCCTCTAATTATCGATTTGGGCTGAGACTTGTTGGGCCGTTCCAACATAACAAATCTCACCCCAAATTAACCGCCAGACCACATTAGACGCAAAATCTCTCGCATATGGCACATGCGCACTCTTCTCGCTGGTATCAATCCCATTATCCGCAACAGTCAAAGAGGCAAACCAGACGTAGCTAACAAAGCTGCCATAACCACCTGATCGCCAGGGTGGCATCAAATCAGAATCATGGCCGAGAATACCTCCGTCTCCCTGGTCACAATCATTCCAGCATGGCGGACACATTCATCTCGAAACCAAAAGGCGGCATGCTCCGGAATCATCACCAATGACTTCCCCAAACTTCGTTATCGGCGCGGGCCTCCCAATTAAATATCCCTGCAACAGAGAACACCCCGCCGTCCGAAGAATTGTCGCTTGCTCCTCGGTTTCCACTCCTTCAGCGACCACTGAAACGTTCAACGCGCGGCCCAGCCCCAAGACAGCCATCACGATCGCCTCTGCTTCACCGAGCCGACCGAGATCACTTACGAAAGATCGGTCGAGTTTAATTTTGTCGAAAGGGAACATTCGCAGCGTTGCCAGCGATGAGTAACCAGTTCCGAAATCGTCAATGGATATCTTAACTCCCAACGCCTTAATGCGTGCGAGTACGTTGGTCGCCGCATGGACATCGGATAACAAGAGCGACTCAGTCACCTCAAGTTCGAGCCGCTCGGGCTCGAGCCCACTTTCGGCTATTGCTGCGGCGACCAAGTCAGGAAGCCCGCCATCCTGGATCTGAATAGCAGAGATGTTTACAGCAACTCTCAGCTTTTTCGCCCAACCGGCCGCTTCGCGGCAGACCTCGCGTAGTACAAAGGTCCCAATCTCGATTATACTGCCTGTTTCCTCGGCAATTGGGATGAATACTGCAGGCGACACCTCGTCCCCGCTCCTTCTCCAACGTACCAGCGCCTCAAAGCCTACAATACGGTCAGAGGAGATTTCGAATAGAGGTTGGTAATGCACAGCCATTTCCCCTCGTTCGCAAGCACCGCGTAAATCGGCCTCCATCCGTCTGCGGTTGAGCTGTGTATCATTGATATCAGCGTTGAATACCGCGAAGTCATTACGTCCGGAAGACTTAACTTGGTAGAGCGCCATATCAGCATGCGACAGTAGCAATTCGGCAGTAGCTCCGTGATCTGGTGCCAACGCGATACCGATTGAAATCGAGCCAGCCAGTGTATGGCTCTCGGTTTCAGCCAGTCGATTCCTCACTGCGCCAAGAAGGCGCCCGGCCAGCGCACAGGCGTCCCCTACATCATCCACGTTTGCCTGCAGGACGACAAATTCGTCACCGCCGATGCGAGCTATCAGGTCGTTTGCTCGAGCTTCCTGCTTCAAGCAATTAGCTAGGTCTATAAGCAGGCGATCACCTACCGCATGGCCAAGCAAATCATTAACACTTTTGAAACGATCAACATCAATGATGTGAATAGCAAATTTATTACCTTGACGACGGCTAATTTCGAGCGAAACCTCGATTAGTTCATTTAAACGTCTACGGTTGGCGAGGCCAGTCAGAGCGTCGTGATCGGCGAGATAGCGGATTCGTTCATTGGCGCGGCGGCGATCCGAGATATCTTGGGTAATCACGAGGTACCCAGAAATGTCTTCCTCATCGCGCAGAGCGGCAACTTCGGTGCGAAACCAAGAATTGCCATTTTCTTCCGGCCATTCAAGCGCACCGCCATTACCCTGAAAGAGTTCGGCGACAGCCTGACGGTAGCCAATAGCCACGCGATCGACAAACCACTTGGTCCCGTACATCGATGCAGCACTAACATCCGGCAAATGACGCATACGACCGATGGGTACTACTTCCTCATGAGGCAGGAGCAATTGCCACGCAGAAAGTCCGGCGATCCTCTGGACCTCATCTAGCGCACCGGCATAAGCGTGGCTACGCTCGACTCCGCGTTGTGCAGTTTCGAGCATGAAATTCGTCAGCAGCGTCAATTTTTGGACAGTTAGATCTGTACTCTCTGTCTTTAACCGAACAGAGAGATCCCCTGTAACAACGCCGCACATCGATTGGCAAAGCTCCTCGATCGCAACGCGGTCAACCTGTTCCATATTATCCATGCGGGCTAAACCGCTTGCGCAGGTTTGAGTCGCACTTCGATGACAGAAGCAACTGAGTCGTGATCTCCATCAACAAAGATAATTTCGGCTATTTCGCCGCGACGGGTGGCAAGGCTACGGGCCAGTGCACAGTAGAAGTAGCTCAGCCGATTACTTGAACGATATTGAAGCCTAACTCCATCAGGTAAAGCAACAACTCGGAATTTGTCCGCCACCTTGCGCTGCGCGCTAGACCGTAGACCACAGGCGAGGCTGTTGTGAATGTCTGGCTGCATTAGCAGAAATCCTCGGGTATCAGGAGCCGCTTGAAAAAAACCTGAAAAATTCTGTTCAGCCCATTCGATGAAAAACTCGGCGATACTGTCAAAAACGCTTTCTGTCGTTGTGCCCATTTCGACCGCAGCGGCGCCAACCAGCGCGCAGCAAGCCTTGTCATCATATTCGGCATCAATTCTGAATGTATGCCCGTAGGGAAACCCTGCCCTCACGAGAATTGCCTGCCTCGTATCTAAAGCAACTTCCTGCTTGAGATACTGATCGATTGTGTGAGGAATGATACCTAGCATAGAAACACTATGCTCACAAATTATTGATCTTCTATTAGCAAGCTAAGCCGGTTACCTCGCAGAGAGCATCCCCAGTAATCGCGCAGGGATTCCGGCTTAATATCAGCCACCGTTCGGAGATGAAATCGGCTACCGGGCGGCAATTCAGGCAATTTCTTCAGGGGATTACACTCTAGATCCCATGTTTTGCTTTCCAATAAGAGCCGGCAGGGGAAGGCCGGATTTTTCCGCTGAGATTTGTCCCCTACGTACATTTGCTGATGAGCCTTGCTCAAGCACCGACCACTCTAGCCTGAAACAGGCGAGTTTCGCGCCCGTACATCAACCGCTAGTGTCTTGATCGACAAATAGTCTAAATTCTGACTAAACCTTGAACGCGGAGAGGCTGGAATGGCCAAGGGGCATGCGACTTCTGTCATGTATGATGCTATTTAAACAGTTGTCCTGACCGGGCTGATTCGCAAACATGGAGCACCACAGTTGCTCGCCTTGCGCGCCCGCATTGTGCTTGCTGCGGCGGAGGGGCTGACCAACAAGGAAATTGCGATGCATCTGAATGTCTGCGCCTATACCGCTGGCGTGTGTCGAAATCGATTTGCCCGCGATGGTCTGGATGGGCTGTACGATGAGCCCCTTCCCGGGGCACCGCGCCAGATTGGTGACGATGAAATTGCCCCCACAATCCGTAAAACCCTGGAGACGTGGCCGCAGGTAGCCAAACATTGGAGCTTGCGGACTATGGCGAAAGCTCGTGGGTCATTCACCATCCGATTCCCCCAACCCGGCCGATAAGGCAACGACCACGAGTGTCGGATTTGAGTATGCCCCCATCCGGGTTGGACGACTAGGAAAGACGCATACAGTCCATCTAATATTTTAGACGATATAGACAGAAGCCTGTTCTACCGCTCTAGCTAGAGCACTTTAATCCATCCGGCCATATAGCCATCACGGTCGGGACCATCGAAGCCGTGGGACATCGCCCAATGGCTTGGTCCATCGCATTGAAATATACAGTGCCAGCGGAAGTTGCCAGCTTTCTCAGGAGTGAAGGTATAAGTTGTGATGGCAGGCTTAATGCTGCCATTTGGCTCGTCAGTACCGGGCTTGATCATGATGTTCATAAGCCCCGGCGCGGTCATTGAGTGGTGGCCGTCATCGAAATTGATCACTGTAAACGTAACCGGCACCCCTACCTTAAGCACGAAAGATGATGGGGCGATCGTGTCATGATGCTGCTTATCCGGGCCGATGAAACCCATGCTACCCGGTAGGACATAAACTGTATAATGCTGTCTCGTTACATTGGCGAAGGCTGTCCCAATTGCTGTGGGAGTTCCAGGCTGACTGGCTGCCAGAGCAGGTTGTACTACTGCAACGCCCAAACCTAATACCGCGCAGGCGATAAGACCTGTTTTCATCTCATTTCTCCCATGAATTTATACCCAAAATTTTCGCGATTATACACCGTCAGAACCTCAGAGAAGAAGGGTTTATATCGATTATGCGCCTTAGTATTGACTTCAACCCCCGGGCGTCATCAGAATCAGCTTCCCAATACTTACGCCGTCCACGAGCACTAGGGTCAAAACCCAATAAATCTATTGTTATTTCCTTAGTTTGATGATTCGCTACTCCCGATTCGGGGGGCGCATGCGACGGAATTTATTTTGGCTGTCTGACAAGCAATGGGCGAAGATTGAACCGCTTTTGCCAACTGACGTGCGCGGCAAAGCGCGTGTCGATGACCGGAAGGTGCTGAGCGGCATCTTGCATGTGCTGAAAAGCGGTTGCCGCTGGTGCGATTGCCCGCCGGACTATGGCCCTCCGACGACGATTTACAATAGGTTTGTGCGCTGGGCCGAGCGGGGCGTTTGGGAGAGATTGTTTCAAAATCTTGCCAAGCGTGGCCGTTCGACTGGCACGCAAATGATTGATTCCACTCATATTAAGGCGCACCGCTCGGCATCGGGCGGAAAAGGGGGGAGCAAAAACAGGCGATTGGTCGGTCACGCGGCGGCCGCAACACGAAAATCCATGCAATCGCAGATGCTAAAGGACGTCTTCTTTCCCTCACCCTGACAGGCGGCGAGGCGCATGACTGCCCGGTCTCTGAACCGCTGATCGACACAACCAAGGCGCCCAAGAAATTCCTCGCCGACAAAGCCTATGACAGCGCTGAACTACGCAAGGCGCTGAAAAAGCGTGGTACAAAGCCAGTTATTCCAAATAAGTTCAACCGCAAGAAGCCTTTCAGCTTCAGCAAAAAAGCTTACAAAGAGCGCCACCTTATCGAAAATGCCTTCTGTCGACTGGAAGACTTCAGACGTATTGCAACGCGTTACGACCGGCTCGCCAGAAATTTCGCCGCGTCAATCTATCTCGTCGCCGCAGTTGTCTGGTGGATATTATGAGTCTGGGCCCTAATAACATCTGCGATCATTGTGCAGTGATCAGGATCTCCAGCTAAATATACAATAGGTAGGGCGTCGTTCATCATCATACAGAGGATATTAGCAATTAGCCTCGCGTCGATACTTGCCGATCCAAGCACCTGGCGATTGTCCGCGATGCTGAGCACTATCTCTAAGGTCACAGCAAGAGCATCATAACGGAAGATGGTTGGGAAATACATCACTTCGCTACGACTGACAAAACAACAAATTCGCTTGACCCTAGCGGCTAGAAGGCCAAGGTCTAGAACCTGATTACACACCTCCTGCACGGCGATCAGCTTGTGTTTCGTGTCTACGGCAAGCTGGGTATTGTAGCCGACTCCCACCTTCGTCATGCGCGCCATGGCGCGAGCATCGGGATCGGGCAGTGATATTTGGTCTTCGCCATTGCGGCCTAGTTCATACAACAGGGCCTGACGCCGTTCGCGTTTACCCTTGATTGCTGTGATCTTTTCGGCAAGCTTCCCGTCTCCACGGCCAGAGCCGCCACTATTGCCGCCAACGCGCTCTTCCGCGGCGTCGCCGTCATCAAGACGCTTTATGTAACCGGCCAGCTTCTTGTCGGCCTCGCGGATGAACTTCGACAGCGAGGCGCGGGGAAATTCTTCTCCTTGTTTTAACTGCCTTAATCCGTGCGCCATCGACGTCCAGCAGTTCCCGTCCAAACAGGTCCAACTCGCGGCATAGGAAGACGAACTCGCGGAATACCTACCCGGATGGCCAGCGACGGCAGGTAAGGACAAACGCTGCTGTAAGGTGGGGTATGGGCAGCGTCCCATTTGGAATGGATCATCCAATGCCTCAGGCTCCGAGAATCTACTATGTTTCTTCTGCGCTGGAATCCTGACCTTTCAAGCTGTGCGTAGATGACGGAGGTGTATCCTTTTTCTTAAAAACAGCGCGATGGTTAGGCGGAGGCAACAATGTTATTAACCGAGCAATTACAATCGCGACATAAAATTGACCAGTAACGGCTTCGAATGCTGTTAGGATTCGAGCAAAAGGATTGACCGGCAAGATATCTCCGGATCCAAGAGTAGTTAAGGTCTGCAAGCTAAAATAGATCGCGGCATTTGGATTTAGGGCGAGATGCGAATTGTTCGAAAAAGCCCCAGGATCGCCCGCGCTAATCAAAAGATATATATTAGACCAGATGCAACCGATAATTAGATACCCAGCCATGGCAGCACTTATTGTTTCCAGGTTAACTTCGTCGGCTATCAGAGTTTTCCGACCGACAAGAAGCAACACGGTAAAGAGTAAGGCAGTCAGGAGAGCAGATGACACCCATGTGTAGTCAACAACTCCGAGCTCTGGCTGGCTTACCAGCCAGCCTAAAGCTAAGGCTAGGACAATGAAGAAAGTCGAACGCTTTTTTCTGGTATGATGAATTGTGCCAACGACGAGAAGGGCAACGGCAGGGGCCAATATAAAACTACTTCTATTCCACGCGTCCATAATGGGATTGATGGCGATAAGCATCACAATGGACGACAAAAACAAACTGGCTCGATGGGCATTAATCCAATGCAAAAGTCGCTTCCGGTAATGGTCTAATATCAGTGTCCTCATGTAGTCTCCTTCCGCCGAAGCTGCTCGGCGCAGATGGTGTGGACGGGTGTCCTGAAGCATCCTCACCTGTTCCAGCAGGGGTACGAACACGCAAGTGTTTTTATGCATGCTAGCCGTGAACAGATATAAGCCGCAGCGTAAAGGTCGTCCATCTACATCCTTTCAGCGGATCGCAAAGAGGGCTGGTGGTTTTGCGTGACAAGATGAAGAGTAGCCCGAAAAATCTATAATGAATGGCCGCTTACCTAATTTTTCGTTCCAGATCAGCCAGACTGTTCACGGGTCGAACTCACCCGTTCGGTTGGCCGCATGACCATCAAGGTGATCGTCGCCGTAACGGAGTTCGAGCAAGATCTGCTGACTGACCGCACATAAGCTAGAGTCCACTAAGCCAGAGCGAGCGGCAAGATGATCGGTTGGCCTTCATCTTTGACGAATGAACCAAAAGCTACCGTGAGTGCGAAGGCGGGGTATCAATTTCATCTCTGGTGTGGAAATATATTGTTAACCGTCAAGCGATGGGGAGTGTCTTTGAATGAAGTATGCCCCATCAACGTATCACCCGGAGAATCTTATTTCCGAAATCGACTCTGTATTTTTCACACATTTCGGATGTGGCTTGGTAAAGCGCTTGTACAGCATTGCGGTCTGTACCGGCCGGAAGATCAAATATGACGATTTCGATGATCATGATATTCGCTCCGGCTGAATGAAACGACGCTCCTCCTGCGTGACTCCTCCATAACCATAGGCTGAAGCTCTACAATCGATGACATGAATATTTGAGTGCGGGTGCAGATTGCCAATCATCTCAGACAGTAGAGCGAATGCCTGCCTGTGAAATGCCGCCTTTTCCGCCTTGGTGTTGGTTTCATCTGTGATTGTCACCTCAAGCTTAAAAGCGTTTTTACCAAGAGCAGAAAGTGACTGACCTCCAATAAACCAGTCCTCGTGGGGGAGATACCAAACTTGCACGGCAGTCCGCTCTAGCTCTTTTTTTAAGATTTGACAGGTAACTTCCGCGACTTTGGCCGCTAACTTTTCACTCAATTCGCGGTTTGGGTGACCTGCGACAGTCAGAATGATCCCGGGCATGCTCGGCTCCTCAAGGTAATTGCCGACCCGGCTTGAAGGAAAACTTGCCATTTGAAAAGCCGGAAATTAAGGTGTCAGCCATCGGCATTTCCGGTTGATGACTATGGCCCGCCCTTTTGACCTTGAACTTCTCAACACTCTCATCGCCGTCTCGGAAGCTGGAAGCATTTCGACAGCTGCACCTCGACTTGGGCGATCACAGTCGGCGATCAGCGAACAGATCAAGAAACTAGAAGAGATGTGTGGGCTTTCGCTTTTCATCCGAGGCAAAAATGGAGTGAAGCTGACGCCCGCGGGCGAGCGGCTAGCGGAGCACGGACGCCGACTCCTGGCCCTAAGTGACGCAGCCCACCGGGATCTCCATGGTCTGCAGCTTGAGGGCGATCTGCGATTTGCCATCACCGACTATTTCCGCCCCTTAGCACTTCCAAGAATCCTTCGGCGAATCCGGGATCAATTTCCTAGGCTGCGTTTGCACGTTTCCATCCGCAAGAGCGCGCTGATCGAGCACGAAGACTCCACCGAAGATTTCGACATCGGCCTGTCAATGACCATCCTAGACACCGAAGCCAGGCGAAAAGAAGCCGCGCGACGCATCATTCTTCGAACTGAGCCATTATCGTGGGTTGCACACAAGGCTTTTCGCCTTCCGAATGACGGCGTGCTGCCACTCGTGGTGATGCCAGACTCGTGTTCTCTCCACCGCTTCACGGTCAGACGGTTAGACCAAAGCGGTGTTCAATACTCAGTGATGCACTCGGCCTCGGGCATTGCGGGCTTGCAACTGGCTCTGGCGGCTGGTCTTGGCGTGACATGCCTAAACGCTTCCGCCATCCCTGAGGATGCCGAACCTTACGGCGGCTCGACGCTGCCGGCATTACCACAGGTCGCCTTTACATTGGCGCCGCCACGAAACGGAGAGGCCGATGTCGTTTCTGGCGTACGAAAATTACTGATCGAACAAATGAGATAGGCTTGGCATACCGTCAATTAATTAAGAGGCGGCACAATATGTGTTGCCGACGACGTTACTGGTCATTTTTGCAGGACCAGGGGGGGCGCGGGCACGGCGCCAATCTGCGGGGTAACGGTCCCGATACTGCTTCTGATCCTCGATCCACCGGGCTGCCAGCTGCGCCATAACCGCCTCGATCGCGGGTTATTGCGCGGCGATTAGCGGGCCAGCAACTGCAACGCATCTCGCTCCCGGCGCTGCGCCCGTGCGCAGATGGCGCGTTTACGCGATGTATCGTTAAACGGCTCGATACAATAGTCGGGCTTGAATCTTGTAGCCGGGCCTCCCCATCAATGGGAAGCCGCTCCAAACGGCCAAGTTGTAATTCCCGTAGGCTTGTCCGACCAGACAATTCGACACACCCTGCAAATCTGCATGAACCACACTCTTGCTGCCCGCAGGCGCAGCAGCAGCGTTTTGTCTCACCTGTCGGAGATACGCCGAACTGGATGCATATGCGCGAGGCGGCAAGAAGATCTCGGTGATAATCGGGGCGCCGAGAAACAAGGCCAACCATCCGGGCCAACTTCGATGCGACATCGCGTCCTCTCCTGCTTGTCGCCTTTTATTCCCGTCGACTATCCGGTGATCGCAACGATCGCCCACACTGAAAGGTAGGTGATGAAAAAACCGGCGGCAGGCCCGATCAGCCAGCCTCGAAGGATTCCGAAGACCTGTTTCGTCTGGATCGTCTGCCGCCCACGCGCGAGGCCAGTGCCAGCCATGGCGCCGATCAGTGCCTGATTCATCGAGGTGAAATAGCCGAAGCTCACCGCGACAAGCACCACCAACGCCTGAACGGACTGCGCCGCCGTCGCCATCACGCGGTCCATCCGGACGACATCGAAGGCCACGCGTTCAAGCAGCGGCCGTCCCCAGGTCAAGACACCGAGGGCAAGTCCAAGTCCGCCGAGCACGCCCGAAAAGAGCGGCCCCGCCATGTGGATCGACAGGAACACGGCGGTCGCGTTCGAGACATCGTTGGCTCCCATCGCGACGGACGCTACCGCGCCGACGATCACAAGCAGACGAGAGATGACCAGCGCCATGCCGTCGCCCTCGAACCGGCAAATGCGATCGAATGTCCGCGTCAGGACATAACCGAGGACGCAGGCGACCAGCGGTGCCATGATCCATAGGACGACAAGGACGAAGATGCTGCGCCAGCGGATGCCCAACCCTAGCTGCACCGCCGCCCCGATGAGGCAGAAGACCAGAATCTAGATTGTAGAGGTCGGTATTCGAAGCTGCGTGAAGAGGGTTGTAAGAAGGAAGGCGACAGCAATCACGGTAATTGCGCCGATCATGCCGAGTTGATCGGTCACGATGCCATGACCAACCTGCTCAAGGACACCGCGACTGAGGAAGCTGGCTCCGAGCAGCGTCATGAGCGCCATCAGAAGCAGGGCGGGCCGCAGCCTTATGCTTCCGGAGGCGTAAGGCATGCCCATGCAGGCGCCCGTATAGTGTGCGCCCATACTCCAGGCGAAAGCGAACGCGATGGCAGCGAGACTGAATGTGCTGATGGAGATCACGTTACCTGCCCTGCTTGAGACACAAGAAATTCGGCCCATCGTTTAATATCGGTACCTCGATAATGACAACCGCTGAACCCGAATTCCACGACCTTCTGGGCGGCTTCATCCGGCTGCACATCCTCCACCGCACTGCCGCTGTTGAGATCAGCGCCGGGACGATAAAGGCGTTGGTAGCAGATCCGGCGGGCTTTCGAAGTGGCAGAGACTTTGCGGCCTGGCTGGGCCTGACGCCGAAATCGAACTCTTCCGGCGGCAAAGAATAGCTGGGGAGAATCTCCAAGTGCGGCAGCAAACAACTACGGACCTTACTTGTTGTCGGAGCCACATCGATCATCAAGCAGGCCCGACGCGGCTTGGCAGTAACAAATGGATCACCATGCTGCTGGCGCGACGGCCCTACAAGGCTGTTGCCGTGGCATTAGCCAATAAGATCGCACGCACGATTTGGACATTGCTCGTCAAAGGAGGAACATAATCGAGTGGAAGATCAGCAAAGCTGCCGTTACCAACAAAGGCCGCACACAAAATAACGGCCATGCGGTCATTCAATGCCAGACCTGTCGCTCATTCCAACTCATCGCGCACTAGGCTGCGGTTTTTTCTGGAAGCTTTCCCGATAGCGCACCGGCGTAATGCCGAGCCGTCGCTGGAAGGCGGCCCGCATCTGTTCAGGCGTGGTGAAGCCGCAATCGAAAGCTACCGCCTTCATCGCCCGGTCGGTCCCTTCAAGCAAGTTGCGCGCTTGATCGAGGCGAACGCTCTCGACGTAGTCATGCGGCGTTATGCTCAACTCCCTTATGAATATGCGCGCGATGCTGCGCGGACTGGTCCCCGCGATCTCAGCAAGCCGCTCGACTGAGAGCGGCTCGGCAAGATGCTCCAGGACGTAGGCTTGCACGCGGCCGATCGGCGTTTCCGGATCAGTGCGCGGCTGGAGCAGTGGGCTGAACTGCGATTGGCCGCCCTGACGCTGCGCCACCACCACCAGCCGCTTGGCACAGGCTAGTGCCAGTTCGGCGCCGAAATCCTCGCTCACCAGCGCAAGTGCGAGATCGATCCCGGCCGTGACGCCCGCGGACGTCACCAACGCGCCGTCGCGGATGTAGATCCGGTCCAGCTCGATGTGTGACGCTGGGAACATAGCGGCGAGTTGACCGGCATTCTGCCAGTGCGTCGTCGCTATCCGGCCGTCGAGCAAGCCGGCATGGCCGAGCGCGAAGGCGCCCGTGCAGATCGACCCGTAACGCGTCCCGCGCACCCCCCATTGCCGCAGCCACGACGACATCGCCTCATCCTCAGGAGCGTTCGGCAGCGCTGGACCGCCAGCGACCAGGACTGTGTGGAAGGGCCTGCACGCCTGCGCGAATGTGACATGCGCCATCATCATCATGCCGTTCGACGCCCTCAGCGGTCCCGCCTCGGCGGCGATCAGATAGCAATCATAGCCATCCACGGCGGGGATTCGCGCATTCGCCTCGGCGAAGACATCGAGCGGTCCCGCTACGTCGAGCGCCTGTACACCGTCATGGACAATCAAGGCGACGTTTTTCCTGCCCAAGGTTGCAGCTCTCCCATGCGCTCAACTCATTTCGCAATCTTCGCGATCAACACAACCCGCCGCGCGGACCCATCGGCAGCTTATCCACCAAGATTGGCAGGATATCAATGATTGTGATGTTTGCCGCCAATCTGAGGTGATGCGACAACGATCGGGCCAGGCGCAGGGATCATCCCCTTACCGAGACGCTGCTTCATCCCCTGCGCCGGCACCGACTTCAACAACGGACGATTAGCGCGTCCACCGTTCGTGCGGGGCCCGTTCGCGGCAACCTGGCGTGCGACCGCAAGGCTGGAGAGCTACCATGGCTGAAAACAGACGCTTTACCACCGCCGCCGGCGTTCCGGTGGCCAACAACACAGATATCATGACCGCGGGTCCCCGCGGTCCGGCACTGCTTCAGGATGTCTGGTTGATTGAGAAGCTCGCGCATTTCGATCGCGAGGTTATCCCCGAGCGCCGGATGCACGCCAAGGGCTGGGGCGCCTACGGCACCTTCACCGTCACCCACGACATCACCCGGTTCACACGCGCCAAGATCTTCTCGGAAGTTGGCAAGAAGACCGACCTGTTCACGCGCTTTTCGAGCGTGGCGGGCGAGCGCGGCGCCGCCGATGCCGAGCGCGACATCCGCGGCTTCGCGGTGAAATTCTACACCGAAGAGGGAAACTGGGATCTCGTCGGCAACAATACGCCGGTTTTCTTCTTCCGCGACCCGTTGCGCTTCCCGGACCTCAACCACGCGATCAAGCGCGATCCGCGCACAGGTCTGCGTTCGGCCGACAACAACTGGGATTTCTGGTCGCTGCTGCCCGAGGCGCTGCACCAGGTGACGATCGTTATGTCCGAACGCGGCCTGCCGAAGAGCTTCCGGCATATGCACGGCTTCGGCAGCCACACCTTTTCGATGATCAACGCCGCCAATGAGCGCGTGTGGGTCAAATTTCACTTCCGCACCCAGCAGGGCATCCAGAACCTGACTGACGCGGAGGCCGGCGAGATCGTTAAGAATGATCGTGAAAGCCATGGCCGTGACCTGTTCACAGCGATCGAGTGTGGCAACTTCCCGAAGTGGACAATGTTCATTCAGGTGATGACCGAGGAGCAAGCGAAGCATCACCGGCATAATCCGTTCGATCTTACCAAGGTGTGGCCAAGGGGCGCGTATCCGTTGATCGAGGTTGGCGAGTTCGAGTTGAACCGCAACCAGGAAAACTACTTCGCCGAGGTCGAGCAGTCGGCCTTCTCGCCGGCTAACGTCGTTCCTGGGATCGGCTTCTCGCCAGACAAGATGCTACAGGCGCGGCTGTTCTCCTATGCCGACGCGCAACGCTACCGCCTGGGCGTCAATTTCAACCACATCCCGGTCAACGCGCCCAAATGCCCGTTCCACTCTTACCACCGCGACGGCGCGATGCGGACCGACGGCAATCTGGGCGGCACCAGGACCTATTATCCCAACAGCGACGATCTCTGGGCTAACCAAGCCGCCTTCGCGGAGCCGCCAATGTCGGTCGATGGCGACGGCGCACGCTGGGATCATCGCGTCGATGATGATCACTGGGAGCAGCCGGGCAATCTGTTTCGCGCCATGAATCCCGCGCAGCAAGAAGCGCTATTCGGCAACACCGCCCGCGCGATGGGCGATGCCGCAGATCACATCAAGCGACGCCACATCGAGAATTGCACCCGCGCCGACCCGGCCTACGGCGCCGGCGTCGCCGCTGCGCTCGGCCTCGCGCTGGTGGCCCAGGCTGACGAATAAACTTTTCAACAGGAGTGAAGACCATGACCGATACCCTTCTGCACACCGCCGGGATCCACGGCATCAAAATTCCGGACAGCACGCTCGGCCACGCCATTACCGCGTTCATCCGCGACACCGAGACCGAACTGCTCTTCAACCATTCCAGCCGCGTCTACTTCTTCGGCGCACTCGCCGGCCAGCAGCGCAACCTGAGCTTTAACCACGAACTGCTTTATGCTGCGGCAATGTTTCACGATATCGGGCTGATGGAGCCGCACAGCAGCGAGCACCTGCGCTTCGAGGTCGACGGCGCCAACGCGGCGCGTGATTTCCTCAACAGCTACAACCTCGACCCTTCCGACATAGAGAAGGTCTGGACCGGTATCGCGCTGCACACCACGCCGGGTGTCCCAGAGTTCATGCACCCGGTGATCGCACTCACCACCGCCGGCGTCGAAATGGACGTGCTCGGCCTCACCTATGACAAATATGACGCGTCCGTCCGCGAGGCCATCGTGGCCGCATTTCCGCGCACGCCGAATTTCAAGGAAGACATCATCAATGCCTTCTATAACGGCATCAAGCACAAGCCCGATACGACCTTCGGTAATGTGAAGGCTGATGTGATCGCCGATAAGGAGCCACACTTTCACAAAGGCAACTTTTGCTCGGTAATCCGTCAATCTCGATGGAAGGCGTAAGATACGAGAGCCCGGAGAAAGCCGGGCTCTCGTACATCGACACGACGGCAGTTAGTCGCGCCGTTGCTTCCGAAGAACCCGCACGTCAGCAAAATCTTCCAACTTGGACGGTCACGCGGGTTGAAGGAGCGTCTACTTTCAAGATGGGGCATAGGGCCATTTATTGACGTCATGGACGCTGCCCAGGCAGCGGATAACTAGGGCCTGTGGTCATTTGAGTGAGGGATTCCTGCGCGCGGCTTTTCCTGATTCATAGGCGATCAGCAATTTGAAGGGCTGATCAACGGGGCGTTACGGGCTGAAGGCCGAGCAATGGGTGCGGATTGAACATCTTCTTCCTGGTAAGGACGGAGATGTTGGTGTGACAGCGAAAGATAATCGCCTTTTTGTTGAAGCCGTTTTGTATCATTACCGCTCTGGGATACCCTGGCGCGATCTGCCGGATCGGTTTGGCGATCCGTTGAACATTCACAAACGGTTCAGCCGCTGGGCGAAAAGCGGTGTCTGGGAACGGGTCTTTGCTTTTTTAGCTGCTGACGCTGACAATGAATACGCGATGATCGACAGCACCATTGTGCGCGCCCACCAGTACAGTGCCGGCGCCAAAAAAAAGCGGGCGAAGACCAAGCCATCGGACGATCTCGCGGCGGGTTGAGCACCCAAATACATGCCCTGGTAGATGCGCATGGATTGAGAATGCTCAAGTCGGTGCGTTCCTTGCCTATGCGAGCCGTTGTGGCCAAGCGCTGATCGACCGGCAACTCTACTTGCCGGAAGCCTGGGTCAACGCTGCTGAACGGCGAAATGCCGCCGCCATACCGGAGGAGATCAGCTTCCTTACCAAGCCGGCGATCGCGCGTGACATGATCACGGCTGCACTCGATACAGGAATGCCTTGCGCCTGGGTGCTGGCCGATGCGCTTTACGGTTCGGATTCGAAACTTCGTCATATGCTCGAAGCGCGCCGACAAGCCTATGTTCTCGCAGTCCGGTCCAACCATTGCCTGCGCATGGTCAAGGAACACGAGGGCCGCTCCTACGCGAGCGTCCGAAGCTGGCGCGTGCACGTTGGGTTCTGCCGCTTCATGCCCATGGGAGAGCGCGGCCTGCTGTGACAGCCCCCGGAACCTTACCAAGGTTTCCAAGTTGGATCCGTGGTCGAGGGAGCCCACACATATGCAGTTCCGGCCCCATGGCGCTATACCGGTATGCGTACACTCAGATTGGGACCACACGATCTATTCATGGATACGATCTGGCTTGAGGATTTCCTGGCTGTCCTTAACGAAGGCAGTTTTTCACGGGCAGCTGAACGCAGAGCGGTTAGCCAGCCAGCCTTCAGCCGGCGCATCAAGACACTTGAGATTTGGATCGGCACCCCTCTATTCGACCGTACGACGCATTCAGTGAAATTGACAAAAGCCGGAGAACATTTCCGGCCAGCGGCAGAGGACATGCTGCGGCAACTAAATCAGGCGCGATATGACGCGCTGATCGCCGCTCAGCTTCAGTCCGAGACGCTCAAGCTGGCGGCGACCCATGTGTTGTCTCTAACCTTTTTCCCGGTCTGGTTGCGTAAGCTTGAAGCCCAGGCTCCGTCGCCAGTAACGGTACAGTTGACCGCAGACCATATGGCGGCGTGTGAGAAGGTGATGCTGGAAGGGCGGGCGCAGTTTCTGCTCTGCCACGACCATCCCGCCGCGGCGACCAAGCTGGCGAGCAATGCGTTCCGCTCCGTCGAGGTCGGGCAGGATGTACTGGTGCCAGTGACCCAGCCCGCGCTGTTACAGGCTTACGGCGAAAGCAACTTGCCCTACCTCGCCTACACGTCGGAATCAGGCATGGGCCGGATCCTTGCGGCGAGTTGGGCGAAGACGGGCCGAAAACCGCCAGCGGACCCCAGTTTTTCCTCGCATCTCGCCAGTGTTCTGGCGGCCATGGCGCGCGATGGCCGGGGCATGGCGTGGTCGCCGCTCAGCTTGGTGACCGACGATATCGAAGGCGGGCGGTTGGTCCGGCTCCGGCAGGGCGCGGACGACGTGCCGATGGCAATCAGGCTGTTTCGGCCAAGGGCGCGCCAATCGCCCGCCGCCGAAGCGCTATGGAACCGGGCTCTAAAGCTCTCTAAAGTGGCTTGAGGAAGGCGAGCAGCTCACTGGTCGTTTCCTCGGGACGTTCCTCCTGCAGGGTATGGCCGCAATCGAAGGCGCGTCCTCTCACATTCAACGCCTTCTCGCGCCACGTCTCCAACACATCATAAAGTTCCCCAACTGTGCCCATAGCGCCCCAGATGGCCAGCAAGGGCGCCTGAATCCTCACCTCCTCGTCGGCGGCGTCATGGTCAAGATCGATGCTGGCGGCGGCGCGGTAATCCTCGCAGATGGCATGACGCGTGCGCGGATCGCTGTAGCAGCGCAGATATTCGGCAAAAGCCGCCGGCTCCGTCGCGCCTGGGGTTTTGGTCTGCCCCTCGATATGGGTCCTGAGAAAAAATTCCGGGTCAGCGGCGATCAGCCTCTCCGGCAGCGGTGCCGGCTGGATCAGGAAGAACCACCAGAAATACCGCGAGGCGAAAGCCTTGTTGGTTCGCGCATACATCGTCACGGTTGGGGCGATGTCGATGACGGCGATTCGTTCCACGGCATTGGGATGATCGAGTGCCATCCGGTGGGCAACCCGTCCACCACGGTCATGCCCTACAACGGCGAAGCGCTCAAACCCCAACGCCCGCATCACCGCGACTTGGTCCTTCGCCATCTCGCGCTTCGAGTAGGCAACATGATGTTCACCGCCTTCGGGCTTGGAGCTGTCCCCATAGCCGCGCAGATCGGGAGCAATAACGGTAAAATGCCGGGCCAACGCCGGCGCTACTTTTCGCCAGGTCACATGCGTCTGCGGATGGCCGTGGAGCAGAAGCAAAGGCGGCCCCTCCCCGCCAGCGGCGGCCCGTATGGCAAGCCCGTCCGCAAGCTGTATATCAGCCAACCTGAACCCTTCGAGGAAGGGTGAATTGCCCCGTTCAATTACAGCAGCCATGGATTTGCCCGCAGATAGGAATGTTCGAAGGCTTTGATATCCTCCTGGTAGCGCAGCGTCTCGCCGATGGCATCCCGCCCTTCGATCAAAGCTTCCTTGCGCGGGATGTCGATATCGAAGCGGATGCCGGCGCAGCCTGACATCTCAATGCTCTGGCTAGGCAAATCGATCGTCAGGCGGTTGGCTTTCGGGTTGCTGGCGCAGCCCATGATCTGGGCCAGCGCCGCTTCACCGACCGTGATCGCCAGCAAGCCGTTGCGGGCGCAATTGTCGAAGAAGATGCCTGCGAAGCTGGTGCCTATGAGAGCGCGGATACCCAGCTGCCTTAGCCCCCACACCGCATGCTCACGGCTGGAGCCGCAGCCGAAATTCTCACCCACAACCAAGAAGCGGGCCTCCCGCCATGGGGCCTGGTTCAGTACGAATCCAGGATTTTCCTGACCCGCCGCGTCAAAGCGCAAATCATGGAACAGGCCACGGTCGAGCCCGCTGCGGTCAACGCCCTTCAGAAACTGCTTGGGCATGATCACGTCCGTATCGATATTCGCCGCCGGTATCGGCGCCGCGATTCCGGTGACGCTGACAAAGCGTTCCATTGTCCTGCTCCTCAAAGCGTCCTGGTATCGGTCAGGCGGCCACGTATCGCGGCCGCTGCGACCATCGCCGGGCTCATCAAATGGGTGCGACCGCCCGCCCCCTGACGCCCTTCGAAATTGCGGTTGGTGCTGGAGGCGCAACGCTCGCCCGGCGCCAGCACGTCATCATTCATGGCGAGGCACATGGAGCAGCCTGATTGCCGCCACTCGAAACCCGCCTCAATGAACACGCGGTCCAGCCCCTCCGCCTCCGCCACGCGTCGGACGGCACTGGAACCCGGTACCACCATGGCCCTGACGCCGGAGGCAATACGCCGCCCCCGTACCACCGACGCCGCATCGCGCAGATCCTCAATGCGCGCATTGGTGCAAGAGCCGATGAAGGCGCGGTCGATGGCGATGCTGTCGAGCTTTATTCCCGGCCGCAGGCCCATGTAATCAAGCGCCCGCTCCATGTCCCGGCGACGATTTGGGTCCAATTCATGGGTGGGGTCGGGCACGGCATCGCCAATGGGTAGCGCCTGGTCGGGACTCGTGCCCCAGGTGACCATGGGCTGGATATCCGCGCCATAAAGCGCGATCTCCCGGGCGAACGGCGCTTCCTCGTCGCTGCACAGCCCCTTCCATGCCTCGACGGCCTGCTTCCATGCCGCGCCACGCGGCGCGCGCGGGCGCCCCTGGAGATAGGCCAGAACCTTTTCGTCGGGTGCCATCACCACGCCGCGCGCGCCGCCTTCGACGATCATGTTGCAGATCGTCATGCGCCCCTCGACGCTGAGTGCGTCGATGGCTGCTCCCGCGAATTCGACCGCGTATCCATTGGCACCGGAGGCGCCGATCTCGCGGATAAGCGCCATGACGATGTCCTTTGCCGTAACGCCTGGGGCGAGCGTGTCGTTCACGATCACGCGCATGGGCCTGAGACGCCGGTAGATTAGCGTTTGAGTCGCCAGATAATGCTCGATGTCAGAGGTGCCGATGCCGAAGCCCAGCGCTCCGAAGGCACCGTATGTGGTGGTGTGGCTATCCCCGGCGGCGATCACCATACCGGGCAGAACAAGCCCGAGTTCCGGCATGACTACATGCTCAATGCCCTGGTTCTCATGCAGGATGTCGAACAGCTCAATGCCGAAATCTCGGCAGTTTCTTTCGAAATACTCCGTCTGCCGCGCGGCCTGTTCATCCGGCATTGCCGCCGTACGGCGCGGCGCGGTCGGGTTGACATGGTCTACCGTGCCAAGCGCCGCACGCGGCCGCCATACTTCGCGGCCAGCCTCCCGCAGCCCTGTGAAAGCTTGCGGGCTCGTATATTCGTTGAGGACGGTGCGATCGACATAAAGCAGCACCTGTTGGCCCGCCTCGTCCAGCCAGCGGATCGTGTGGCTGTCCACAAGTTTGTCATACAGGGTGCGCGGGTCGGGCACGTGGATTATCTCCAATGTTTGAACGGGCAACCGATGCCACTCTACCGTGCTGAATATACGCCGAAAATTCCGCACGGTTATGCAAACTATGCATCAATTCATTTGGTATCGGCCTTGGAGTTCTGGGCACACCTCGGGCTAGGCGGGAAACCTAAGCGGTCATTAGCCACTGCATCGACGGGCTCTGGAATCCAGCCCATCGACATTCATTACTGAACTTCATCAGCTTAGCTGCTTACCAGAGGCGGACACCGTATTCAAAACAGCTCAACACTTTTCCAAAACAAGTCCGGTCAGTCGTCAGCTCGCAAACAGGTTCGAAGATCGCTCCCCAATGGCGTGAGAAAATACGGCAGCGCATAAAATTTTACACCGTCTCATCAGCTCATCCACTGTCCACCATCCACATTGAAACACTGTGAAACGATGTAATCCGCCTCCGGCGTCGCGAGAAATATCGCCATGCCTGTCAAGTCTTCAGCGCGTCCCATGCGGCCAAACGGAACTGATGCTCCTACTTCTTTCTTCTTCTCTCCGGGAGCCTTGTTTTCGTATTTCGCGAAGAAGGCATCGACGCCATCCCAATGCTCACCATCAACCACCCCCGGCGCAATCGCGTTTACGTTGATGCCGTGTCCAATCAGGTTCAGTCCCGCACTTTGAGTCAAGGAGATCACGGCAGCCTTGGTTGCACAATAAACGGCAACTAAGCCTTCGCCGCGCCGCCCTGCCTGACTAGCCATATTGATAATCTTGCCGCCTTTTCGACGTGCGATCATATGTTTAGCCACCGCCTGCATTGTGAAGAGCGTGCCAGCGACATTGACCGCGAAGGTCCTGTCATAGTCTTGTCGCGTGATTTCAGCGATGGGCGCTGCGGTGAAAAGGGCCGCATTATTGATCAAAATGTCGATGCCATCAAATGCTTTGGCAGCATCCTCTACGGCCTTGTCGATACTATCCTGCTTAGTGACATCCATCTCGATGGCAATAGCTGATTCTCCAAGCTGGGTTACGGCTTCCCTCGCCCGTTCGATGTTAATATCGGCGATGGCCACCCGCGCCCCCTCGCGCAGATATGCCTTAGCGAATTCAAAACCGATTCCGCGCGCGGCCCCAGTTATTAGGGCTGTCTTGCCTTCAAGTCGTTTTCCAACAGACATTTTTATTACTTCTCCATTTATAGTTCAATCTGAAAATTGCGTTTGCAAGCGAGCTATTTTTGAATCGTTTACAGCCATTTTGATGGCACACACATGGTACATCTCGTCGACAATCTCGGGCAGTACCAAAACGACCCGAAGACTGATCTGTATGTCTCTGTATCGATACTTGGGCATGGATCAGGCGTTCGTGTCTAGGACGGGGTCGTCACATAGAAGAAAGCTCTACAACGCGGTGCATTCAAACGGATGCGATATCGTATCACGAAGGCCGTTAAAATCAGGCGTGCTTGGGGCGTCAGTTAAGGCATCAAACGCGCGTGCCGCTTTGAGGTTATGCTCCCTGAACTTGGTATCATCTGGCGTCGTCGAAAGCCCGTAGCAAGGCATCCTTGTAGACCTCGCCATACAAGAAAAGTATCGATGGCGCTCTGATCAAGATGCCGCACAGATAATGGGGTAATCGTCGAAATATAACATCGTTCTTCCTCCCAGCTGCATATCAGCCAAAAAGAGGATATCTAACTTGCAATCAGCCCCGATAGAGCTAGCGATGTAAAAAACTGATGATATTTTGTCATAACGTCATCTGTTTCATGAGCGTGACAGCTTGCGATAACTGGAGGGTGTCATTCCGCGCACTTCGCGGAAGGCACGGTTGAAATTAGACAGATTTTTATATCCAACCTCGCTGCAGATCTCGGTAACGGGCAGATTTGTCTGGGCCAGCAATTCGCATGCTTTGGCGGTTCGAAGCACGGCCAAATGGCGAGTGAAGGTATTCCCGGTCTTATCTTTAAAGAAACGAGAAAACGAAGATTCAGTCATCCCGGCAATGTCTGCGAGGATGGAGAGGCGCAAGTCCTGCCCAAGGCTGCTCGACAAGTAGCGGAAGACCTCGTCTAGGGTGCTGCTGGATTTTCCGTCCAGCTTGGGGGCAAAGCCAGCCGAAGACAATAGAATATATTCTTTTGTGTGAGACAGAAGATGCAGGAGATCCAACAGTTTCGCTAATTTTTGAAGGCCGCAGCTTGTTCCGATCGCCTCCATCATAACGGCCCCAGCTTGCCGTGCCGCACCTTGGAAGATCATCCCACGCCGAGCTTCCGTCAACAGCCGGCCCAATTGTGACATTTCAGGCATTACAGAGCTAGCTGATTTCAGGCGATCCCCGTCGAATTGCAGGACGACATCGCGACCTTTGATCACCTGCCCGTTGCTCAGCGGGGTCACCCAGTTGTGTGGCAACTCCGCTCCGATGAAGAACAAATCACCGGGAGAAAAACGTCCGATATGGTCACCAACATAGCAAGAGCCCTCCGCATTGCGGATCAGATGCACCTCGCATTCCTTGTGAGTGTTCCAGACAGCCCGCGAAAGCGGATAGTCATCACAGCGCCAAACAAATGATTCCGATGGGAGCGGCACGATGGGCTCCGTGACAGGCGGACTTGGTTTCCATTGCGTGAATGTCATCGTGGTAGCGGGCAAAAGGTTCAGAAGGTGATCGCGAAGTACCATTATATTACAGGTTTAAGCAAAGATTGTCAGCCTACTCCTCCGTGTGAGGCATTCACGGCATCGGATGTGGGGGCTGTGGAACCCGGGGCTGGCGCGCCCCGCGCTTATCGCGGGTGATCCGCCGCTGCAAGCTAAAGTGCGTCGTCAATGAGGCCAAGACAAGTCGGAACGCGCGGGAATCTAAAATCCACGCCAAGATCGAGCACTGCTTCAGTATAATGAAGCTTGTGCTAGGCTCCACCAAGGTCTGCTACCAAGAAATCAATAAATACGCCGATTGGCTGATCTCCACCTGCGCGCGGGTCAATCCGTTCATAGCCAAGCGGTCTGTTGGCAGGATAGCCGCTCCTAGTTGCCTACCCCCTTGGCTGCAGCAGCAAAAATCTAGAGTTTCCGATCTTGGAAGATTCTGCAAATGCCGTCCACGGCTTGGCCCACTCAGAATGGATCCTAAATTGGTAACTTGTTCAACGGCTCATTATAAACGAAGTTTTGTTAGCCGCATTTGGGTCATCGCACGAGTATGGCGAAAGCCAAGTTTTCAGACGGTTCTCAAGTCTATCCAAATGCCCTGACCGGATCCTCAATTGCAATGCCAACCTGCTGCCCCACTCGAAGGAGAAGCGGTCCACTAACCCTTGCAATGAGGTCCAGGTCTGACATCCGAAGACTTATCGAGGCGTCATGACCATAATAATCAATTGCAGTTACCGTAGCAGGAAGCGACGTCCCTTCAGAGCACGGATCAATGCGAATCTGCTCGGGGCGTATCAGCACTTCCCCTGAACCAGCAGGAAGTTCGGAGCTGAGAGCCAACTGGCCCAGTGCGCAGTCCACACTTCGGCCCTGAATTAATCCGGGGATCAGGTTAGTCTCTCCCAGAAAGCGGGCCACGGCCGCGTTTTTTGGTTTGTTGTAAAGTGTTGCGGGCGTTGCAACTTGGGCAAGATTGCCGTCCAACAACACGGCGACTTCGTCGCTGAGCGACAGTGCCTCTGCCTGATCATGGGTCACCAAAATTGCTGTCGCTTTAGCCAGCCGCAGTGCCTCGAGTATCGCCTTTCGGGTTTCCGCCCTCAACCCGGCATCCAATGCCGAAAACGGTTCGTCGAGCAGCACGAGTTGCGGCTGCGGGGCCAAGGCACGGGCGAGCGCCACCCGCTGCTGCTCACCGCCGGAGAGCTGGTACGGCGCTCGATCGGCATAGGCTTGTGGTAGTCCAACGAGATCGAGCAGTTCGTTGGCGCGGATACCCCGACGGCGTTCGGTGCGCGACAGTCCGAAGACGATGTTCTCACGCACGGATAGATGCGGGAAGAGCGCGCCATCCTGCGCGACGTAGCCGACGCGCCTGCGTTCAGGTGCCATGTGCAGGCCGGGCCGCGCCACAACCTCGTCGCCGATGCGGATTGTACCGGCGTCACAGCGTTCGAAACCGCAGATGAGCCGTAGCAGCGTCGTCTTCCCGCTGCCGGATGGGCCGAGCACCGCGAGCAGATGCGCGGGCGACACCGTTAGGTCGATCGCGTGCAGGATGGTTCGGTTACCAAATGTCTTTTTGAGGTTGCTGACAGTGAGGTCAATCATGGGTTCATGCCACGGGTGCTGTGCGGTCAGATATCTGGCTTGGTTGGTGGGACTGTGCCGGGTCGCCGACGCGGCTTTGCCCGAACTGTCGGGCGAGCAACCAACTGGCTGTCAAGGAGAGTGCCATCATGATGGCAGCGTATGGGGCCGCTGCGGCAAAGGCGAGGGTCGAGGTGTCCGCCCAGACCTGCGTCGCTAGGGTCTGGGTGCCAATCGGAGCGAGCAGCAAGGTTGCGGTCAGTTCCGTTACCACCGCGATGAAGACCATCGCTGCCGCTGCCCCGAGACCAGGCCCGGCCAGCGGCAGCATGACGCGATATGCGACCTGGAAGACGTTCAAGCCCAATGAGCGCGCCGCCTCCTCCAGCCCCAGTTGCGCGTGGGCGAGTGCCGCCCGCACACCAACGACGGCAAGGGAAAGAAACTGGATGCCATAGACCAGGATCAGCAGCGCTGAACTCTGATAGAGCGGATGGAGGTAATGCACGGTGAGGAAGACCATGGCGAGGGCGATGACGATCCCCGGCATCCCCTGCGTCAGGTAGCTCGTGCGCTCCACCAGCGTTACCGTCCGCCCGCGATAGCGCGTCGCCAGGAAGCCGATCGGAATCGCCAGCACCATCGCGATCAGTGTGCCGCCAAGACCGTAACCGAGCGAGGACAGCGTCGCCGCCGTCAGCAAGGCCGGCGATACTTCGGCTGGCGTGATCGCGGCGGCACCGTGCTGGGTCATCCAGTAGAGCGTGGTGATGAGCGGCATACCAGTCGTGACAACCACCAGCGCCGCCAGGAGGGCGACCACAACCCATTTAATTTGCCCCAGCTCATGGAGAGAGGCAGGCCGGCGGACGCCACGACCGATCCGGCCGTAGCGCGCGCTGCCGCGGATACGCAGCTCCGCCATCAGACAGAACAGACACAGCACGATGAGGATGCTCGCCAGCAGCGAGCCGGTAGCGCCATCGAAGCTGGCCCTGTACTCGATATAGATTTCGGTCGTGAAGGTACGAAAGCGCAGCAGGGCGAAGGCCCCGAACTCGGTTAGGACGTTGAGCGCGACGAGCAACGTGCCACCCAGGAGTGCAGGATGCAGTTGTGGTAGCACGACACGGACGAAGCACACGACCGGCCCGCAGCCAAGCGCGCGGGCCGAATCCTCAAGCGCCGGGTCGAGATTACGCAATGAAGCGGCGACGGGGAGATAGAGTAGCGGGTAATAGGCGCAGGTCACCACCAGCACGGCCCCGGCGAAACCTTCCAGCGCCGGGCTGATCGATATCCACGCATAGCTGGTAATGAAGGAGGGAATGGCTAGCGGCACGGCAAGGAGCACGGCCCATGCCTGCCGCCCCGGTAGCCGGGTGCGCTCGACAAACCAAGCCGCCCCCGTGCCGACGACGATTGCCAGCGCGGAGGATACTGCCGTCAGGCATACCGTATTGAGCAAAAGCGTGCCGACCAGCGGGCGTAGGAGGAAGTGTGCGGCCTGCCCTCCGCTCACCTCTGTCGCCCGCAGGATCGTCAGTCCGATTGGCAGGAGTACCAGGAACGCGCCAACCGCTGCCGCGCCGAGGAGCAGAAGGGGCGGTCGCGCGTTTGCCCACCGCATTAAAGAAGGCCGGCTTCGTGAAGCAGCGTCACGACTGACGCGTCGTCGCCGAGTTGTGAAACGGAGATAGCAGGCGGCTGAAGCTCGTTGAAGGGCTTCAGCACCGGGTTCGGGGCGATGCCTGGGCGCAACGGGTATTCAAACGTGACCGGCGTGTCGGCCAGCATCTTCTGTGCCGGAGCGCTGACAAGGAAGGCGAGGAAGCGCTGCGCGTCCTTCGGGTCCTTGCTCGTCTTCAGTACGCCGGCGCCAGAGATGTTGATCAGGCCGCCGACGTCGCCATGACTGAAGTGATAGATATCGCTATGTGTCTTTGCCTTGCCCAGTTCCTGCTGCAGGCGTGCCCAGTAGTAATTGTTGATGATGCCGGTGGCCACGGCACCGCGGTTGACAGCGGCGACGACGCCCTCGTCATCGTCATAGATCTTTGCGTTTGCTTTGAGTCCCTTGAGCCAGGCTAGTGCGGCGGCCTTGCCGTGCGTTACGACGACGGCGTTGACCAGCGGCAGGAAGTCGTTGTCGCTGGGCGCGATCGCGATCTTCCCCTTCCATTTCGGCTTCGCAAGGTCCATCAGGGATGCCGGAAGCGCAGAGGCGGCGATCATCGACGGATTGTAGGCGAGCACGTTCTCACGGGCGAGAACGCCGACCCAGGTGCCGTCCGGCGCGTTGTACTTGGAGGGGATCTCGGCAAGGGTCGACGGATCCACCTTAGCAAGCAGCCCCTTCTCCGCCAGCATCGCGATCTCGGGAGAGTTCTCGGTAAAGAACACGTCGGCCGGCGAGGCTGTGCCTTCCTGGATAATCTGGGCGGCAACCTCTGGCCCGTCACCGGAATGCACTTTAACGCCGATTCCGGTCTTCTTCTCGAAAGCCGAGACGAGCATGTTCACCGTCTGCTCGTGTTGCCCACTGTAGAGCACCAGCGTGGCGGCGACGGCTGGGTGCGGCGTGCAGGCGAGAAGCCCGCAGGCGGCAAGGGCTGCTACTCCCAGGCCAGCAAAATTCGACCGCGACCAGCGGTGTTCGAGCAACGACATCAGGCATCTCCCAGGCAAATTGGTAAAACGTATGAGCCCACTCATACTTGCGAATAAGTCTCATTATAATCCATAAGCTCATGTTTTCCGTCGGTCAATGGGTTGCAAATGAGAGTCGTTCTCAATAATTGCTACTGGCAGATGTTCAACTGGAGGACCACAGGCAATGAGAGATGAGAACAACGGACGGCGATGGGCTTGGGCTGGTTTGGCCCTGGTAGCGACCATGCTGGTACCAGCGACGGCACTCGCCGATGGGAAGGGGGGCGAGTTCCTCTCGAATACCCGGCATCACGTGACACTGGGCTCCATGGTGCCGGCGAACGGCGACCAGAACCCCTATGCAATCGTCGTCGCACCGGTCTCGGCCGGCAAGGTCCAGAAGGGTGACGTGCTTGTCACGAACTTCAACGACTCGAAGAATCTCCAGGGGCTTGGCACGACGATCATGGACTACAGTCCGGCCACTAAGAAAGTCTCGGTTTTCGCCAAGATCGATCGCAAGCTCGCAGGCTGTCCGGGGGGCGTCGGTCTGACCACCGCCATGACGATGCTCAAGTCCGGCTGGGTCATCGTCGGCAGCTTGCCAAGCCAGGATGGGACTACAGCGACGAAGGGGCCCGGCTGCCTGATCGTTCTGAATTCCCATGGGGCAGTTTCCGGTACGATCAGCGGTCCCAACATCAATGGGCCATGGGGGAACATCGCCACGGTTGATGACGGCAAACATGCCACGCTCTTCGTGAGCAATGTCGGCTTCGGCGTCGGTGCCCCCACGGATAACAGTCCGGTCGTCAAGAAAGCGACCGTACTGCGCCTCTCGCTGGATATCCCACCGGGCAAACCGCCGGTTGTCACCAATCAAATGGTCATCGCCGATGGCTTCGGTGAACAGGCCGACAAGAGCGTCTTCATCATCGGTCCAACCGGCTTGGCCTTGGGTAAGAACGGTGACCTCTTTGTCTCCGACGCGCTTGGCAACCGCATCGCCGCTATCCCAGATGCTCTGACCCGTACCTCAAGCGATGGTACCGGCACCACAGTGACCTCGGGCGGATTTCTGCAGCGGCCGCTCGCGCTAACAATGACGCCGGGGGGGCATCTCCTAACCACCAATGGTCTAAACGGCCAAGTCGTCGAGATTGATCCAACGACCGGAAAGCAACTCGCTGCGCAATGGATCGACGCTGACGAGGCTCAGCAGCCGCCAGGCAGCGGCGACCTCTTCGGCATCACGCTGACGCCCGACGGACATGGCTTCTACTACGTAGAGGACGACATGAACACGCTGATGCTGGCGAACTGAGACGGGAGTGACGATCATGTCCAGATGTCCGTTTTCAACACGGCGCGGCTTTCTCGGAGCGTCCGGCGGCGCGCTGGCGGCCCCCCTGCTCACGAAGGCTGGCAAGGCGGCGGTGCCTGGTATGACCGCCGCCCCTGCCAGTGATATGTCCGACGGTGGGGCCATCCCGTTTTTCGGCAAGCACCAGGCCGGGATCGCGACGCCCCAACAGACTCATCTTGTGTTCGCGAGTTTTGACATCATCGCCCAGAGCCAGTCGGACTTGGTCCGATTGCTGCAAGATTGGACGCAGGCGGCGGCTATTATGGCTGCCGGCGACCTTGTGGAGCCGGCAGACGGCAACGCGTCCAAACCGCCAACCGATAGCGGTACTGTACGCGGGCTTGGCCCTGGGCGCCTGACACTGACATTTGGTTTCGGCCCAGGGCTTTTCGAAAAGGATGGAAAGGACCGCTACGGCTTGGCTGCGAAACGGCCCGCCGCGCTCGTCGACTTGCCGCGCTTCAATGGCGACCAGCTTGAGCCGGCGTACACCGGCGGTGATCTCTGCATCCAGGCTTGTGCAGATGACAGCGCGGTCGCGTTCCACGCCATCCGTCAACTTGCCCATATGGCCGCTCCAAACGACGCGGCGGATGGCTATGGTGGCAAAAAAGCGGGCGCCACCCTCGCCTACAATGCCAAGCCGGGTGTCGCCACACTGCGGTGGTTGCAGACGGGGTTCCTGCCAGATTATCCGGCCGGGGAAACGCCGCGCAATCTGTTCGGCTTTAAGGACGGCACTGAGAACCCGGGGCGCCCCGATCCGGCCGAAATAAGCCACGGGAAAACCATCGGTAACGGCTCCCTAGGTGAAGCAGTATGGGTCGGGAATGAGGGGCCGGTTTGGATGCAGGGCGGCAGTTATCTCGTCGTTCGCCGTATCCGAATGGCTCTGCAGCATTGGGACAACACCGCGCTTGACTTCCAGGAGAGCATATTCGGCCGGAAAAAGGTGAGCGGCGGGCCGCTGACTGGTGGCGGAGAATTCACCCCCCTCAATCTCGACGCCACCGATGCCGACGGCAATCCGGTGATTGCTGAGAATTCGCACGTACGGCTCGGTGCCGCTTCGACGAATGACGGTGCGCGGATTTTGCGCCGTGCTTATTCTTACAACGACGGCCTCAAGATGATCGCCGAACGTTGGCCGCCCTGGAGGCAGGGCCTCGAATACGAGGCTGGGCTGATCTTCGTCGCTTTCCAACGTGATCCTAGAACCGGGTTCATCAAGATCTTCGACAGAATGTCGAAATTCGACATGATGAACCAGTTCACAACGCATACGGGCAGCGCGATTTTTGCTTGCCCGAGCGGCATCGCAAAGGGCGGGTTCATCGGAGCGGACCTCTTCACCTGAACCTTCGCTTGCCCTCCTCCCTGGCTCAGCAAACTCCACTTCCTGTTGATTATGGATGGCCCGCCTGTCCAAAGATATCGCGTATGGGACCTGTGCTCGGGGAGGATTGCAGCGGCTCGGTTTATTTGATTTTTTATGATAACGAATTAGAGATTGAAATGCCACGTCGTCGGATCGGGCAGCTAGCCTTGCATTTTCCTGATAGCAACGTGGTAGATCGCCCTTGAGTCAGTTCGTGGTCTTAAATAATTAGGTGTCTGATTGCGGAACGTCATTTGGATCAGTAAGCTAGGCTAATGCCATGTCTTCGGGCATACGGTTGCGCAACCAGCCTCACGGGAGCTGAGGGAGTCTGGGCAGAAATGAACACAGGAACTTCTTCTCAAGCTGAAGAGAGACCCTTAATGCTCCAACGTAGTTTCATTTCAGTTCAAACAATGGCAGTGGTTCAAAGCCTCATGCCAGAGACTGTTTGGAATTTTGCGCTCTGACGCGTTTTGTTAGGCCCTTGGGAAGCGATCTTCGAACATGAACTTCTGACAGCATGCCATTCGTGCACAGAGCGCCTCCACTCGGTGGATGCAGCATTCAAAGTCAGATAGATTGGTTTCGCTGCTGCCTTGTCCCCGCGCTCATATTCTTCTCAACGTCATCCTAAACAGTCGGCTCGTCGATCGCCTAAGCAAAATGCCCAGCGGAGCCACCGACTTTCGTTATAACCCGTCATGGCTTGATGGGGGAGAACCTACACCAATCGGCGGAGCCATAGGTGGAGGCGTCAGGCCACCAGGCTTGCCGTGCCTTTGTCATGTCCACCACCATGCCGCTCTTGTCAAATAGATCATTCAGTGAATATCCAGCCATCAACTGGTCCAGAAAATCTCTGTAGATGCTCATACACGTGTCCGCTATTCAAGCAGCTACAACGCCAGAGTACAAAATTGAGGATAGTCCAAAAAACCACACCGCCCGAAGCTCACCGATGAGCTACTATCAAGGCTCAATCCAAGTTATACTTAAGATTATTTAAGTTTCTGACCACTTCTTATCAAAATAAAACTCTTCGATAATTTGCAAAAATGATCTCTGTAAAACGAAGAAACCAATATTAAATAAAACAACAAACAACTTTGCCAATATTAAACTTGGAATAGTTCGTTTTAGTTTTTAGTTCCAGGAGACCGCTCACGACCAGGACAATTATTAATGCCATCTATTGACGCAAACTCATTCTCTGTCACCAACACCTTTTCCAGAAAAATCCTCGCTACATTTGGATTGATTGGTGCATTTTCTTTCACTGTACCGGCACTTGCTCAGACGCCACAAGGTCAAATGCCTATGCAAGGAGCAACTGGGCAAGCAGAAAAATACTCTAACAACACAATCAATTCAGTCGCTCATGCTATGCACGATGTTGAAAAAGTTAGGAAGCAGTACCTTCCTGAAATGCAGGCAGCTCAACAACACAAGGACCAGCAGAAAATACAGCAACTGAATAATGCAGCATTGAAAGCAGAGAAGCAAAAAATCATATCAAACGGCATTTCGATTCAGAAATATCAAGAAGTTGTGACGTCCGCCGAAAAAAATCCAAAATTACGCAAGAAAATCCTAACAGCTTACAACTCAAATTCAACGAAATAACTCATCTTGACGGGTTGAGTCCGCTGCAAGGAAGGGACGCGTACAACCGTGTCCTGCCCTGCAGATGACGGCTTAAAAGCTCTGCTCCTCTACCCCGCATGCAGCATGCCGCTCGGTCGGACTTTGCTGCGCAGCCAACCTCTTAATGACCGTTTGCGTTTCTGGCAGTTTCAACGCAGGGCCAAGGCGCAAGAAAGCCGGGGTAGACGGTATGCGCTCACCGTGTTGCCGCCCCGGCGTTGTTGGAGATGGCCAGTATAATATCTACCGGAAGCCAAATAATGACATGTAAACATATTGTTGTGTCGATGGAGTCGGCCGCGGTTCATTCGGACACACCAAAAAGGGAGACGCTAAATTTTTGTATCATAGTCGTAACCGCTCTGGCCAATATTTTCTATCGGACGAAGAAGATAGCCATCCGGGTCCATAACTAAAAACTGGCACTGGCCAACTTCAACGAATTCGACACAGCACCACGCTTCCTCTGGCTCCTGGAATAGCGACCATCTCACGATTTCCAGTCGTTCCAAGATCGGTCAAAAGCGTGGGCATCCTAATCTGAAAATTGATGCTATGGCCCAGCGGCGCCACGAGCGGCCAGGTTACTCATTGGTCGTCTGCCGTATTACGCTGCTTAAGCATAACCTGGGCGCCATCCAGGTCCTGATACGCGAAGCCAGCCTCCGGGCGATCATAAGCCACGGAAAAACCGATCAGTTCGAACCAGAGTGGTAAGCTGGCATCCAAGTCCGACACTACGAACTCCGGATCAACTTTGCCCAACTTTCCATTCTCAGAATACCTCTGAAACCTGCCCGACCGTCGCAATTACCCGCTCCTCTGATCATCGTCGACCCTGCCCAGGCGTATGACAATGGCGCGCTTGTTCCAAGAACCCGCCACTCTTCAGACCATAATCGTATATATAGACCGGAGCGGGCTACGGACGGGCACCTTTGGTTTCCAGGACTTGGGTGGGCCCGGTGACGAGAGCGCCTACGTAGCTGCGGTTACCGCAGTCCGCGAACAGGTCGCTGGAGCCAAAGCACACGACCAAGGCATGCATCAAACTTGGATATATGCGGATCACCTGCTCCATGCCGAAGCCCCTCGATTGTGCGTTCACTATCCCATAATTTCTTCGATGAGCTTACGAATTTCCGGCTGGCTCATCGGAGAAGTTTCCCGTTTACGATCTTCTGGTGCACTCGGGCCGCATTGTTCAATAGGGCGAGCAAAAAACGCTCTAGAAATGTTGGATGAATTTTGGATTTGAGTTTTCATTATTTATCCTTTGTCGCATAATGCGACGTTAATCGATAAGCTGCCACGCTCTTTATTATGTTATATGAAGCACGCGACAGTTAAAATTGGTGAATATTGATTAAGCCTAAAGGGAGAGTTAGACGAAGCTATCGGGCGGCACAAACTCGCCTTATAGCGATATACGTGAAACTGCCTTATTCGGCTTTAAGATTATCCGCGGCATTCTTGCCGTTGCTGCGATCCTAGACGATGTCGAATGTCATCTTCTGGCCGTCTTAAGGGTTGCGAGGCCGGCCCACTCTACCGCAGAGATATGAACGAAGATATCACCGCTGCCAGATTCAGGGCTAATGAAACCATAGCGCTTAGTCTTATTGAAGAATTTAAAGGTACCAGCTGTCATGACATTTTCCTTTCAATCGATCAAAAAGTTAAAGACTTCGGCGAAGGATATGCCGAAGTAGGGGTAATCGATATTGTATAGGAAGTTCGTCAGAGGCGCGTTTGGCGCGGGAAACAAAGCTCAAAATCAAGACCGAGAGTCAGCATATAGCCCGTTTGGCGCTTTTGATCAAGTAGGGCGCTGAGCCGCCGCTCGGTCCTGGTCAGGCGGAAGTTGCTCCATGGATAGTCCGTAAAAACGGGCCAGCCCCCTGTAAAGCAGAAAGCGCCCCCAGGACACGCGCTTGCAGGCGCAACTTAGCCCCTCGAGAGCAGCGCGCTCATCTGGCGGGAACCATTCCGGGCCTGTGCAAGACAGTTCGCCTCACCGAGCGCGGCACGACGCCGACAGCCCGGAACGCTGCCGAACGGGCCGATAAACTCAATTCCGTCCGCCTGACGCCAGCCACCGCTCACAGGCTGGTCAATCAGCCCTAATACAGGCACACCATCCCCTACCAGGCCAAAGAAGGAGTGATTCTGCTTGTCGGCCTCGACCAGTGCCGCCGCCCAGCGTTGCGCCTCGCCCGGCTCGACACTGAAGTCGGGCGCCAGGGCAGGTACATTTCTAACATAGACGCGGGCACATAACCCCTCTGCAAGATCAAGATCGACGAAAATCCCGGTCTCGATCTCGACCACCTCGGAAGGATGAGCTGAGAGTATGGGGGTTGAACAATACGGGATCGAACAACTTAATCTGGCCTCGTTACCAAGTCGTGCTCCAGATTACCGGCGTGGCGGCAGATGGAAACAAAGTCAAAACTCGTCCCAGCTAGGTTCGGCACCAACTGCAACAAGATCCCCGGAATTGCCCAAGGGCCGTTTCGGGATGGAATGTTGTACTCGGCTATGACGTTCCTGAGCATGCAGCTTTGTCGGCTTCCTGCTCAGTTCGGGCTCCACTGACGGTTGGGCACGAGAAGTCGCGCCGATATGGAATTGACCAACTAGACCTGCCAACTCCCGGGCCTCCTGAGTCAGGCTGTGACTCGCCGCTGTGGTTTCTTCAACCATCGCCGCATTCTTCTGGGTAACTTGATCCATCTCGTTAACCGCCACATTCACCTGGCTAAGCCCCGATGACTGTTCCCGCGTAGATGCCGTAATCTCGCTAATCATCCCGTTCAACTTGGTAACGTGTTCAGCAATCCCCTGCAGGGCTTTCCCCGTCTTGCCGACCAGTGCCACACCGGTAGCGACCTGTTGGGTCGACGAAGAAATGAGCGCCTTGATCTCTTTCGCCGCCTCAGCCGAGCGTTGTGCCAAAGCCCGAACCTCTGTCGCAACAACGGCAAACCCGCGCCCAGCGTCGCCGGCCCGTGCAGCCTCGACCCCAGCGTTTAGGGCCAGAAGGTTGGTCTGAAACGCGATTTCGTCAATAACACCGATGATATTGCTGATCTGACTGGACGAATGCTCGATTTCCGTCATTGCGTTCACAGTATCGGTGACCACGATGGCCGAACGCTCTGCGTCGTCCTTTGCCAAATTAACGACATTGCGTGCCTCACCAGCACTTTCAGCTGTATTCGCTACGGTCGTGGTAATTTGATCCAATGCCGCAGCGGTTTCTTCGAGGCTCGCGGCTTGCTGTTCGGTACGCCTAGAAAGATCGTCGGATGCCTGGGAAATCTCGCCCGAGCTACTTTTAACGTTCTGTATGCTCGCCGAAATTGCAGCCATCGTCGATTCCAACTGCTCAAGAGATGAATTGAAATCTTGACGAACTTCCTGAAAATCAACAGAAAAATTCTCGATAATTCTGTATTTTAGATTTTTACTCGCCAGCTCTTTCAAGCCAGTTGTAATGCCATTGACTGCTCGCACACGGTCAGTAACATCGGTCGCAAATTTTACGACTTTTACGACCTTGTTGTTAAGGTCGAAGATCGGATTATACGAGGCTTGGAGCCAGACCTGCTTTCCTCCTTTGCCAATGCGCTTGAACTCCGCCGCGATATATTCTCCCGACGCAAGTTTCTTCCAGAATTCCGCATATTCAGGTGACTGTCCATAATTCTGCTCAACAAAGATCCGGTGCTTTTGCCCCTTGATTTCGTCAAGGCGATAGCCCATGGCTTTCAAAAAATTCTCATTTGCCGTGATAATTTTGCCATCCACCGTGAATTCTATCATCGCCTGTGCACGTGAAATAGCATCAAGAATGGCTGTCTCGGCTGCAATTCTTAGCTTATCGGCCGTAACATCTGTTGCCTGCTTTATAACCTTAACAACAGTGCCGCGTGAATTACGAACCGGATTATAGGATGCCTGAAGCCATACTTCATGCCCATCTTTAGCAATACGCCGATATTCAGTGGCTTCGTATTCGCCGCGCCTCAGCTTTTTCCAGAATTCTTGGTACTCTGCACTTTGCGCATAGGCTGGATCAACGAAGAGACTGTGATGCTTACCTTTGATCTCCGAGAGATTGTAGCCGAGCAGTCGGCAGAAATTGTCGTTTGCGGTGAGGATAGTTCCATCGGGGCTGAACTCTATAATCGCAAGCGATAACGAAAGCGCCTTCAAAGTAGCTTGCGTGTTTGTCTCGATAAACCGGAACATTGGGCACCTTTTATAAGGTTATTATAGCAATCGTTCTAAAATTGAATTGTTAATAAACAGTTATTCTAACATCATTGTGAACGCTATATATCTATATATGGTTTCAATAAGGGGCGCCAGCTGGGGCGGTGCCAAGCTAAATGCCGGCCTAGACTTGGCATAGCCATAAGAAAAATGACTGAATTTTTGCGTTAGTTAGCTGCAAGTTGACCGGCAGAAATTTTCCCTAGGGCCCCGAGGAGTGAGATCGAGGGGCGAGGATATTTCGGAATAGCTGGGCGCCATCATCTGAGAATCGGTCAGCAGCGTTGCCAGGAGTTAGCCGCCATCGTGGCGTGAGTGGCGGCTTCGGACCGTTCCCGCCTGAAAGGTAAAAAGCAGCCCTCCAAACTCATTCACATCTTGGTTTGCTCGACGTCAATGAGGTTAATGTCGTCTGGACGCCGGCTATAGAACTGGATGTGGGTACTGGCATGAATGGCCATTACGGGAGCGTTCTCCAGAGCACGACCAATCTTCATATAAATAGCGCCAATCGTTATGATTTCTAACTACGATCTTGCTCCAAGCCACCTAGCGCGCCGCCAGACCAGGACATAGGTACTGGCCGCTGACAGGTGATCTCCTGATCGCTGATGGTTGCCTTGTCGATAATGAACGCCTTATGAATGGCACACGCCCTCGCGCTGCAGGCGTATACCTAATTCACCGCCTGTGGAGGCGTCTGATTGTGAGAGATCTCATATAAACGCTGTTTGCATTTCGATAGCAAAAGGCGGCTAATCTTTTTCCAACCAAGAACGCCCCCTTATCGTAAAGTAAATCAGTTGTCAGCGCGCCCTATCCCCCCGCCAGCTGAATGAACCGCCCTAGAAATTGACGCGTTCGAGAGCGCGCAGGTGTTTATTTTGACGCCTGTCTGCCGATACTCTCCAACTCAGCCAGCGCATGGTCCGGCAGAACAAAAGAAGCAGCCGCTAAGTTCTCATGCAGATGCGCACGAGAAGACGTACCGGGGATTAGCAGGATATTGGGAGAACGCGTCAGTAGCCACGCCAACGCCACTTGCATTGGCTTTGCCTCTAGCTTTGCTGCCACACGGTTCAGTGTGTCTGACTGCAGGGGCGTGAAGCCGCCGAGCGGAAAAAAGGGCACATAAGCAATGTTTTGTCGAGCGAGATCATCGATCAGCGCCTCATCCTCACGATGGGCAAGATTGTAGAGATTCTGCACGCAAACGATCGGCGCGATGCGCTGTGCCTCGGTGATCTGTTTCGGCGTGGCGTTGGATATCCCGAGATGGCGGATTAGCCCCTGGCGCTGGAGTTCCGCCAAAGCGGTAAAGAATGGCTCGACCGAACCTTCCTTGGGCCCATGGACCGCTCCCATCAAACGCATATTCACGACCTCCAGATAATCCAGACCCAGATTGCGTAGATTATCGTGTACCGCCTGGGTCAATTCAGCCGGGCTGTTGGCAGGTAGCCAGGAAGCATCATTCCCTCGCCGCGCGCCGAGTTTAGTCACCAAAGTCAGTTCGGCTCGATAAGGGTAAAGTGCCTCTTTGATGATCTCATTTGTGACATGGGGACCATAAAAATCGCTGGTGTCGATATGATCCACCCCAGCTTCCACTGCTTCGCGCAGCACAGCCAGAGCTTCTGCGCGGTCCTTGGGCGGGCCAAACACGCCTGGCCCGGCCAGTTGCATAGCGCCATAGCCCATACGGCGCACTGTACGGCTGCCCAACTTGTAGGTGCCTGCTTTGTCTAGATCGCTCATTCCATCCTCCTTGATGATGTTCCCGGTGATCTGGTGATTGACCTTCTGCACGATAATAGGGTGAAATCGGCACAGGTTGTACGGATTTTTGGACAATGACGAAAGAGCTACAGGATGTGATGGCGTTTCTTGCCGTGGTGGAAGCCGGGGGCTTCCGCGAAGGAGCAAGGCGACAGAGCATTCCGGCCTCCAATCTGAGTGAGGCTGTGCGCCGGCTGGAGACCAGACTTGGGGTGCGCTTACTGCATCGTACGACCCGCTCAGTGGCGCCGACCGAAGCGGGCGCACGCTTGGCGGAGCGGCTAAAACCCGCACTTGGCGAAGTGGCGGCGGCCCTGGATATAGTCAATCATTATCGCGACCGCCCGGCAGGCACGCTGCGCCTCAATGTACCGGGTAGCGCGGCAAGACTGGTGCTGCCCGAGATCGTCACGCCCTTCTTACAAGCCTATCCAGAAATTCGATTGGAGGTAATGGTAGAGGACGGCTTCGTTGATCTGCTTGCCGCTGGCTGTGATGCTGGGATCCGCTATGATGAACGGCTGGAGCAGGACATGATTGCAGTGCCAATCGGCCCGCGCATCCAACGCTTTGCCACAGCCGCCGCCCCCTCATATCTTGCAGCACGTGGCACCCCAGCCCATCCACGCGATTTGCTTACCCACGCTTGCCTGAGGGGTCAGTTCGCTAGCGGCAATGTTCCAGTCTGGGAGTTTGAGCGCGAAGGCGAATTAGTCCGCATTGACCCGTCTGGGCCGCTGCTCGTACGGCTGGGCGCCGCGGTGGAATTGGCTGTCGACGCGGCGGTTCGCGGATTGGGCATTGTGCATTTGTTTGAAGATTGGCTGGCACCGCATCTGCAAAATGGAACGTTGATACCTGTGTTGCCCGATTGGTGGCAGCGTTTTTCGGGACCGTTTCTCTACTATCCTGGCCGCCGATTGGTCCCCACCCCTTTGCGCGCCTTTCTCGATTTCATTCAGCGTCGGTAGTGTTTACTCCGGCAAGATGCCGATTTCGACATGATGCCGCCCAGGGTGCGGTATCTCTCTGGCTGAGATTTTTGTGACACTCGCGTCGTGCTGACGTCAACCTTTCTCTTTTGTTTTGGTTCGGGTTTTGCGCATGCTCTCACCGTGAAGGTTGAGGCGGTGAGCGTTGTTGACGAGGCGATCCAGGATGGCGTTGGCGTAGGTGGGATTGCCGATGACGGCGTGCCAATCTTCCACTGGTAATTGGCTCGTGATGATGGTGGATCGGCGGCCATAGCGTTCTTCGAGGATTTCCAGGAGATCATGGCGGGCCTGGGCGTCGGGCGGCCACAGTCCCCAATCGTCCAGAAGATTGCGCGCAACATTGCTCGACGAAATCGGCTATTTGCCAATCAGCGTTTCGGGGCTACCTTGTTGTTCCGCCTGCTTACCAGGCTCTACGAGCGTACCTGCCTCGTCATCACAACCCATTTGAGCTTAGGCGAATGGCCGCCGTCCTCCGCGACGCCAAGATGACCATCGCCCTACCCCGTCAACTGACCCACCATTGCCACATCTTGAAGACCGGCTATGTCCGCTTCAGTCTCAAGAACAGCTCAATCAGTAGTCTCAAAAAAGGAGAGAAACCAACCGTTTACCCATTCTGAAATCCACATCATAACCGCCAGGCAGGTCAGATCTCAGCGGAAAACACCATGTTCCCAATTGAGAGCCATCTGAATGGCGCGTATCTTATCTGGCGATTCGTTCAACCCTAAGAACATTAGTAGTCCCAGCAACGCCAAATGGCTGCCCTGCGGTGAGAGCAAGCAGTTGCCCTTCCCGACCTACACCTTCATTGAGGACCAAGCAATTTGCCACCTTCAAAACATCCGTCATACCGTTCATCTTCGCTGTAACCCTTGGTCTTACACCCCAGGATAAGCAAAGAGGCCGTGCAACCTCTAGACTGGGCACTAAGCAGAGCAGCGGTACACGCGGGCGCTCGGCTGAGGCCCGGAAGCCGGTATTTCCGGATGTGGTGTAAGCGACAATTGCAGCAGGCTGTAATGCTTTAGCGGTTTCGCGCAGGGCCGCACAGATAACATCAGAGACATTGGCACGAGAGACGACCCTGCCCTTCTCTGCAGCCTTCCAAAACTCTTCATCAGCTTCGACATCACCAATGATACTAGCCATCATCTCCACCGCTTGTCTGGGAAAACGGCCTGAAGCCGACTCAGCTGAAAGCATGACCGCATCGGCACCCGCATAAATCGCTGTCGCTACGTCAGAGACCTCTGCACGTGTGGGAGTAGCAGCGGCAATCATTGATTCGAGCATTTGAGTCGCCACGACCACTGGTTTGCCTAGACGACGACAGGTACTTAAAATTCGACGCTGTATACGTGGAACCATCTCCACCGGCATCTCAACCCCGAGATCGCCACGTGCGACCATAATTCCGTCTGAGCGCTCAACAATCTGTTCTAGGCAATCAACTGCCGAAGGCTTCTCTATTTTCGCCATAATACGTACATGTGGACCGGCCAAGTTACGTAACTCATCAATATCTTCAGGCCGCTGAACGAAGGAAAGCGCGATCCAATCAACACCAAGTTCTAAGGCAACCTTGAGATCAATGTAGTCTTTTGGTGTAAGCGCGGAGACGGGCAAAGTCGCACCAACCACACTCACCCCTTTACGCGGCAATAAACAACCCCCAACTATTGTGCGAGCTGTGATATGTCCATCATCTGCTTGAACAACCTCAAAGCGCATTTTGCCGTCATCAATCAACAACACCACCCCAGGCCGTGCAGCTGAGAAAATCTCAGGATGCGGCAGGGGAATGTCTGTAACGACATCACCTTTGCCGGCTGGGGTAAAGATCACCTGATCGCCCTCAGCCAAATCGAGATGTCCAGGCTCTAATGATCCAATACGTAGCTTCGGTCCCTGCAGATCCGCTAGCACAGCTAGCGGATGTCCAAGTACGCCCTCCACTTCGCGCACAAAAGCCATGCGTAAGCGGTGATCCGCATGTGTTCCATGGCTAAAATTAAACCGAAACACATTAGCGCCTGCCTGTGCCAGAGCTAGAATTTCGTCATACCCTGTGCTGGATGGCCCCAGGGTAGCGACAATCTTGGCATACCGATGCGTCGTCATAATCTACATCATATCCGTTTTCTGAGGCTAAAAAATGAAGCCTGTATTGATGAAATTCGATGTACGCTCATGCAGGATGCTACCAAGTAGCGCCTTTCCCGCGGTACTATCCTTGGTGGCGATCATCGAGCGAATTGAGAATGAACGCAATGCATCTGTTACTGACAGAGTGCCCTCAGCGCTATCTTTTCGACCGGTAAAAGGAAATATATCAGGTCCACGTTGACACTGGCTGTTGATATTAACGCGGCAAACTTGATTAACAAGAGGATCAACAAGTCGACCAACAATTTCGGGAGATTCGCTGAAGATACTAACTTGCTGTCCATGTTCAGATGTCCTGACATAGGCAAGAGCTTCTTCGATATCGTCAAATGGTGTCACCGGTACGATCGGACCAAACTGCTCCTCACGATAAAGACGCATGGAAGGTGTCACCGGATAAACTATAGCAGGCATAAAAAAAGTACCAGCTATATCACCGCCGCCTTCGTTCAAGATTCGTGCACCATGACCTATAGCATCATCAATGTAATCCCGCATCTGCTTGACTTTTGCCTGGCTTGGTAATGGCGTAATCATTACTTGCCTCTCCCACGGCATGCCAATTTTCATTTTTGATATAGCATGTAAGAGCTTCTCAAGAAATTCATCTATAATCGATCGATGCACTAAAAGTATTTTAAGTGCGGTACAACGTTGCCCATTAAAGGAAAGTGATCCCACAAGACATTCACTAACTGCTAAGTCAAGATCTGCATCAGGCAGGACAATAGCCGCATTCTTCGCGTCAAGCCCCAAAATTGCGCGCAGTTGATTGATCTTAGGATGCAACTTCTTTAAATGTCCTGCGACTTTGCTAGATCCTATCAACGCTAGTGTATTTATTTGACCAGATTCAAGTAGCAGAGGTACAACCACCTCACCTTTTCCATAAACAACATTGAATATACCGGGGGGAAATGCGGTTCTAAATGCTTCCAGAAGGGGAGCAAACAGTAGAGAACCAAAACGAGGCGGCTTAAAAACGACCGCATTACCCATTATTAATGCTGGAATCAGCAGAGCAAATGTTTCATTCAGAGGATAATTATAGGGTCCCATGACAAGCACGACGCCTAATGGCGTACGACGCACCTGACCAATTACACCCTCAACGATTTGAAAGCGTGAATTCGAATTATCAAGCTCTTTAAGTGCACTAATTGTAGAGCGGATATAATTAACTGTACGATCAAATTCCTTTTCTGAGTCAGATAAGCTCTTGCCGATCTCCCACATTAGGATTCGTACTACCTTATCCCGTACTTCGATCATGAGATTAGTAAACCGCTCCATACAGGCGATTCGGTATCCGACCGTCGCCGTGGCCCACTTACCTCTACCTTCATTATAGGCGGTTACTGCAGCCATTAAAGCGGCTTGAGCTTCTTCAACTCCCCCCGCCGGACGGCTACCCAAAACAATTTGTTGCAACCCATTATCAGTTTTGGCGCAAACTGGCGAGTAGACGGTGACAGGATCTCCAGGAAACTTCTGATACTCACCTCCGATTAGTGTTGAACATAGGGTGATAGGCTCAGAAAGCCTTACTTCCTCTGGAATATTATCCATTGTTAGAAACATACCTATCTCCAAACCGACGATTGAGAAATTTTTAAAGGCCAATTTATCGTAAAAAATTTCTAATTTCGGCGTATTATTCCGAATTAAATAAGCTTATCTCCTAGGTTTAGGTTTTGTCGATTTCTAAAAATTTCAATTTTTTATGCAATAAACGGTGATCTACGAATCCTCTATTATTGCCGACCAGATTAGCCTATTCCAACATCAGTAAATCTATAGGCTATTCATAGTCGGCAACAACTAAACTCCTGATTAGAAAGCGTACTTCAGATAGAAACGGCTGCTGAAGTACGGGTTGTTGTAGTGAACATTGGACTCAGAGCTGTTCTGGGCAAACGCGGCATCGGTATCCCAGGCAAC
>NZ_FQVJ01000036.1 GCF_900129125.1 Acidocella aminolytica 101 = DSM 11237
ATTTCGTGCGGGAGACCCCGTTCCTCGCGGATTTCTTCCGCTCCGCGATCAACTGTACCCTGCTTTCTTTCGCGCTGAATACCGGCGCCTACACCACGGAAATTTTCTACGGCGCCATCCGTGACACCTCGAATGGCGAAGTTGAGGCCGGGCGCGCCTATGGCATGTCGCGCTTCACGCTCTACCGCCGCATCATCATCCCCTCAGCGCTGCGCCGCGCCTTGCCAATGTACAGCAACGAGGTGATCTTAATGTTGCACGCCACCACACTGGCCTTCACCGCCACAGTGCCCGATATCCTGAAAATCACCAACGACGCCTACATCGCCACCTATGCCCCGTTTGATGCGTTCGGCATCGCAGCGCTGCTGTATCTTTGCATATCCTTTACGTTGATCTTTCTCTTCCGGCGGGCGGAAAAGCGGTTTCTCGCACATCTCGGGCTCTGAATGAAAAAGACAACTGAAGGATTTCAGTTTGTTATGATTCTATTGGTTTACGAAAACTGATGGGCTCACGATGGACTGGACCGAAATACAACCAGCGCCATAAGTTCTAAATGCCGATTGGTCTCAATGTCCTGACCGACAAATAGTCTACATTATGACAGAGCCCTGAATTTTGGTAGGCTGGGATGGCAAAAGGGTGTGCGATTGCTGTCATATTGGATGATGGTGAGAAAGCTGCCCTGACGACGCTGGCCCAAAAGCATGGAGCGCTTCAGTCACTGGCGTTGCAGGCGCAACGTTTTTGTGAACCGCGCCGACTGCCAAGCAACGCCCGGCGGCGGTACGGCATTTGTTCGACTGGCTGGTGACGGGTCAAGTGGTACCGGTGAGTCCGGCCGCGTCGGTGCGCGCCCCCCGCCACATCGTGAAATCCGGAAAGAAACTGGTGCTGGAGCTGGATGAGGCCCGCATGCTATTCGACAGCATCGAAGTCTCGACACCAGCGGGACTGCATGACCGGGCATTGGTCGGGCTGATGGTGCGTTCGTTCGCACGGATCGGCGCGGCGCTGGCCATAACGGTTGAGGACGTGTTCGTGCAGCGGCGGCGGCTCTGGGGACGGCTATGGAAAAAAGGGGGCAAGCAGCATGAGATGCCATGCCACCATAATCTGGAAACCTATCTGCATGCCTATATAGACGGGGCCGGGCTGGCCTCGGACTCAAAATCCGCACTATTGGCCGGGGCGCTAGCCAACTCACGCGCCCCCTGCCCCAGGCTAATGCTTACGCCATAATCTGGCGGCGTGCTGCAGCGGCTGGGATTGCGACCAAGGTCGGCAACCACAGTTTTAAGGCCACGGGGATCACGGCGTATTTGAAGTACGGGGGACGTTGGAGAATGCCGCCGTCATGGCCAATCATGCCTGCACACGAACCACCCAGCTTTATGACAGGCGGCACGACGAAATCAGCCTCGACGAGGCCGAGCGGATCAAGGTATAAAGAATGGCGGCTGAATATACACCACAATGGCGTATATTGGGCGCTGTGGAAAAGCGAAAGCCGACCTACGACGCTTGAAGCGTTCAAGGCGGCCTTTGACGCGGGAGATAAGCTGAAAGCTACAGGTACCGCCCTACGTGGGGCGGCGGCATTGGAGTTTGGACGCTCCAAGATTGTTGCGATGCTCCAAAGCATGCAGCGATCATAGTTCTATAAGTCGATGACGGCCCACGCAGACCATCAGCAGTGGCAGGATGTTTACCATGTGCCCTCTGCGGCCGGTGAGCTCTACGTCAAGTTCACGGTGGATGTCGTGATCGAATTTTTGTTGTTGTCATTCAAGGAGAAAGTCTTTGACTAGCCCTGTTTGCCCCGAAACCGGGGCGCCGATGGACCGCGCGGTGCGCCCGATGACCATCGTCTATAAAGGGGGAGAGTCTGACGATTGATATGCCAGGCTGGTACTGTGATGCCTCTGACGACAGCATCCAAACGGGGGAAGACATGAAGGTGTCTGACCGGGCGTTGAACCTGCTTAAGGCCAGGGTGAAAGGACTGTTGGAGCCGGCTGACATCAAACGCATCCGCAAAAAGCTGCGGCTCACCCAGAAGGTAGCAGGGGAACTGATCGGTGGTGGACCGCGGGTTTTTCAGAAATATGAGACCGGCGATTTGCTGCCGAGGAGGGCCGTGAGCAGCGCCCTGCTGTTGCTCGATCGCGAACCCCCAGCTCTTGCGGCGCTGTCCTCCCGGAAAAAAAAGAAGATGGAAGACGCGCATCACGCCGCGGTGTGACAGATCAAGCCATTGGTCCCGGCGACTTATCGCGTAAATCCTGCAGACTGTTTGAAAACGTGTGGCCGTAATGAAAATGGTGAACTGTTTTCCATACCCCGGAGCCTTTCCCCTCGAGAATGCCGCTTTTCTATCGTCATATGAGATCTGTGCGCGGGTAGGCTCGCTAGGGCTCGGATTTATCTGCTTTGTTATGGTAACGAATTGGAGGTGGAGATGCCACGTCGCCGGATTGGACGGGAAGTATTGCCTTTTCCTGATAGCGGGCGTGGCAGAAACGAAAAAATCTCTAGAACCAGGAAACGAAGCTACGGACTACGACGAATGCGATGGTGTGGTCTTGCTAAAGCCTCGGTTCAGGTCCGTCTCACAGCCATCGCTTATAACCTCAAACGCACTCTTAACCTCGACACTCATCCGGCCTGATAGCCATCAAGGGTAGCCTCACGCTCATTTACAAAAAACAAAGAAAATTCTCAATCTTGTCCCCTAAATTCAGATCAAAACCCTACCCGCGCACAGGTCTCAGAAGTCGTGTCCCAGCTTGTAGCGCACTTGTGCATCATGCGTTGTTGGCAGGCGAAGTGCCAGCCTGGTCGTCGTAAGAGTGGGAATACGATATTCTGGTTCAAGTTGTACCATAGCTGCGCACACATCTTGTGATTTCTGCAATGGCACTCTTACTGAGACTAAGAACACGAGCGATTAAGCGGTGGCTACGTTCTTCGGCTACAAGCGCCAAGTGTCCCATTGCAATGCAAACCAATTTTCCGATAATATACGCCAGAACTGGCAAGCTGGATGGAGAAGTGAGCAAAGCTGAACCGCGCACCGTCTCGCTGCCAAAAGACGGATCAATCCGTGCAAGTGTCATCCGCCCGATCCTCAATTACTTCGCCCAAGAAAAGAGCGATTTGGCGCGGCTGCTCCGGCAAAGCGGGCTGTCCCCCCTGGTGGCGGAGGATCCTTACGCGCCGATACCACTGCCAGCCTATCTGACATTGTTCGAAGGCGCCGCAGCGATGACCGGCGACCCCTTGCTTGGCGCCAAGCTCGGCCACGCCATCCACCCGGCGGATCTTGGCCCGCTTGGCATGCTCGTGGCCCAGGCCGGCAGCGTGCGGCGCTGTATCAATGTCTTCACCCGCTTCACCAATGCGCTGCAAACCGCAACCGCCGTTTCGCTGCTGGATTCAGCCGAGACATTGCTGCTCGCTTACCGGATCGAGGGCGCGCCGCTATCCCTCCGGCGCCAGGATAATGAGTTCACTCTCGCCTGCATTTGCGGGCTGATCCGCAGCAGCTTCGATGCGCGCTGGCGGCCGCTGGAGGTTCACTTCGAACACGAGGCCAACGCCCAGGCGACGGCCCTGCAGCGCCTGTTCGGCGCGCCCATCCGCTTCTCGCAATCAGTCAGCCGGTTGCTGGTGAATGCCAGCGATGCCGATCTTATCCGCAAGTCCGAGGATACGGCGCTGGTCGAACTCATCGAAACGCATCTGCGTGATTTGCTCGCCCATACGGGCGAACCAGCGAACCTCTCCGAGCAGGTGCATACGCTCATCCGCTTGCAGATGAGCGTGCAGAGATCCAATCTCGAGACGCTGGCCGCCGGCCTTGGTATACCTCCGCGCAGCCTGCAGCGTAGGCTGGCGGCAGAGGGAACCTCTGTGCGCGCCTTGCTCCAACAATGCCGGATGCAAATGGCACAAACCATGTTGGCGGAAGGCCAGGTGAGTATCGAGCACGTGGCCAATGCGCTAGGCTATGCTGACGGCACAGCCTTCTGGCGTGCTTATAAAAGCTGGACTGGGCGTGCGCCCAGCCATCGACGGTACGCCTAGGGTCGGATTAGAACCGCTCCAGTCGGTAGGGCGTGGGGTCGAGCAACGGGGGCTCACCCATCACCATATCGGCGGCGAGTTGGCCGGCCGCAGGCGCGGTACCAAAGCCATGGCCAGAAAAGCCCGTGGCCAAGGTCAGGCCGGGCAACTGCCCCACCGGTCCGATAACCGGCAGGGAGTCCGGCGTGATATCCATCATCCCCGCCCAAACCTCGGCAATCCTGGCCTGTGCGAAGGCAGGCCAGGCGGCGGCGAGATTGCGCATTGCCTCTTCATTTATACCGGCATCTACTGACGGATCCATGGTACGCACCTGCTCGAAGGGCGAGACCACCCCTGGCCTCCAGCGCCGCGCCAACCGCAGATCTTGCCAAGAGGCGGCTCCCAGGCGCAGGCGCAGATGCTGGCGCTGGGTGCGCAGTACTGGCAGATAACGATGGCCGATCAGAAGGTGGTCCAGCAGCAGCGGCGCGGTGAGGGCGCCGCGCTGGGTAATGGTGTAACCGCCATCCAGCCGCTTGCGGAAAGAGAAGTCTGGAGCGCCGACGGCGATCTCGCCCGGCCCCTCCATGGGAGCAGTGCGGATGACGTGGCAGACCAAGGGCAAGGTGGGCAGCGCCACGCCATGGTTGCCCAGGAACCGGCGCGACCACAGCGCCCCAGCCAGTAGCACATGCTCGCAGCGTATCTCACCGCGCTCGGTCACCACCCCGCTCACCCGCCCGGCAGTGAATGCCAGCGTGCGGGCGGCGCATTGCTCTACTACGACCGCGCCTTTGGCGATGGCGGCGTTGGCGATGGCACTGGCTGCCAGCGTCGGCTCGGCGCGTCCGTCAGAGGGGGTGTAGATGCCCCCCGCCCATTGTCCCTGCCCCCCCGGCAGCATTTGCGCCAGCTCCGCCGAGCTCAGCATTCGGGAATCCAACTCCAGCGCGCGGACCTTGGTCAGCCAGTCCTCATGCATGGCCATTTCCACCTGGGCTCTGCAGATATACATGATACCAGCCTGTCGGTAACCGACATCGGTGCCCACACGCTGCGGCATTCCCGCCCATAGCGCATCCGCCGCCACAGACATCGGTACGTCCGGCACGGCACGGCCCATTTTGCGGATCCATCCGAGATTGCGCGAGGATTGCTCTCCAACCAGCCGCCCCTTCTCCAGCACCACCACGGATACCCCGCGCTCAGCTAAGCATAGGGCAGCGCTGAGACCGACGATACCGCCGCCGATCACCACCACGCGGGCGCTGGCCGGCAAACCGGCTTGTGTTTGCACAGGGCTGATCACGGGCGCCATAAGCTGCTCCTTTAAAGGGAAATGAGGCGTTGCTCGGTTTGCGCACCCGCCGCGTTGCGGTAAGCGGTAACCTCGATCTCCACCTTGTATGCCGTGCCGCCAAGCGGCGGGCAGGTGATGGTCGCCGCCGGGTCGATACCGCGATAGCGCGCGCCGACAATCTCCATCACCGCTGGAGTATCCGCTGGGTCCTGGATGAACACCCGCGAGACAACCACATCCGCTAGGCTCGCCCCCAACGCCGCCAGCGCTCCCTCGATATTAGCAAAGACCTGCTCGGCCTGTTCGCGCACGTCATCGGGGATCTGCCCGGTACGCGGGTTACGCCCGGCGGTATTGGAAACAAAGATCCATGGCCCCACGGCCACAGCGCGCGAATAGCTGCCCAGGGTCTCGAATTTATTGCCGGTCTTGATTTTGGTGATCTTGTCCATGATCCATATCCCTCAGCGCAGCACCGGCACGTCCCAGAGATTGAGCTTCACGCCAATCCCCTCGGCCAGCGCCCGTCGATAGATCACCGTGCCCCAGGCGACATCCTCCACCGGCATGCCGCCTACGGACATGATGATGATCTCCTCCGCGCCGCTCCGCCCCGGCGTAGCACCGGCGACGATAGCGCCCAGATCCTCAAGCTGCGCACGCTCCATTTTGCCCTCGGCCAACATGTCCATGAAGCGCACTCCAACCAGCGGGATAACGTTATGCGCCGGCTTGGGCACCTCATGGTACCAAGCTTCGTAGAGCCTGGTATTGTCCAGTACCTTGCGCACGCCGGCGGCTTCCATGCCGGCGTCCATGCTGCAGGCGGCAGGCATGGCCAGGAAGGCGCCGGGCTGGACCCAAGCGCGCTCAACGCGCGGATACTCAGCCGGGTTGCCGACAGACGTGGAAGTGCAGAAGGTCACCAGATCCGACCCGCGTACCACCTCCTCAATCGTCTCCACAATCTGCAGCGTGGTGATCTGCGGATAGGTCTCGCGGACCCACGCGGTAAAGCTCTCAATGCTCTTTCTCCCGCGCCCCTTCACCTTCACTGTATCGATCAGCGGACAGGCGGCGATGAAGGCGGCCAGCGTGGTTTTGGCCATCACCCCCGGCCCTAGAATGCCGACCACGCGAGAGTCCTTGCGCGCCAAATGCCGCGCCCCCACGCCCGGCACCGCGCCGGTGCGGTAGGCAGAGAGCAGGTTGGCGGACATGAAGGCCAACGGCGCACCAGTCTCGGCGTCGTTGAGGTTAAAGGTGAGGATGGAGCGCGGCAGTCCCTTCTCGCGGTTGGCGATGTTGGAGCCGTACCATTTCATTCCCGCCGTATGGAAACGCCCGCCCAAATAGGCCGGCATCGCCATCAGGCGGCGGTCGGCAGTCGGCTTGGGCATGTTGGGGAAGGGTGAGTTTTCCGGGAACACAACCATGGCGCCATGGGAATCATTGTTCGGTCCGGCCATCCGGTAATCGCCCTGGTGGAGCAGCACAAACATCTCCTCCATTGTATCTACGCAGGTCGGCATGTCGGTCACACCGGCACGGATCATGTCTGGTTCGGAAAGATAGAGGAAATCGATTTTCGTATCGAACACGGTGGTAGGCTCCAGCAACTTCACAAAGGCTGTTTTTTGGCAGAAGTCGCAGAAACCACCATTGTAGAACACACCATATTTCCGATAATTTACGCCAACAGTTCAAATGAAGAAAAAAACAGCAGGACGCTCTGACCCTTCATCACGCACCCAGGTCTTTTCGCGCTGCGATGACTGTAATGGCCACATCAGTCCGATTTTTCATCAAGCTTGTGAAGCAACTCGCCAAATTTCCTGAGGTCTACAACACTTGGCTCATCGAACGGCACCGATTCCAGCCGCCGGCCGTGGTCCGAGATTGTTATCCTGCCGTGGCTTCACTCGCCGCATACGTTTCAACCAAGTGTCTCAAGAAATCGGGTACGGTACAGATCACCCGGCGAACACCGGGTCATCAGCTGATCCGGAAGGTCTTTGTCGATGCTCATACGTGGTTCTCCTATTCAAGTAATTACCACGTCAGCGCGAAAAATTCCGGATATTCCAACGTCAAACGGAAAGCAAAAGCGATACCAGCATTACCTTTAACTGTGCTCCATGCCGAAGAATGGCGGGATCCATAGCATCGAAGGAAAATCTTTTAGAAATTGGCCACAGATCTGCCCGTTCAAACCCGTAAGCACGCTATCGAAAAGCTCAAGTTTTATGAAATGCGCAGGTAAATCAGGGTCTTTCATAAGATTCTCAAATCTGGTTCTAAAGCGGAGGAATCAATGCTTCGAACTGCGCAGCCTTTGACAAATGTCATCGTAATTTTCTGTATCATCAGTTGGCGCATATTCTTGATGCCAAAGCGGAACCACTCAGCCCCGGCAGCTGAGCCAACACTCGCTTTGGATAAGACAGAGACCGGTTTGCTGGACCGCCTTGTGCAGGAGAAAATCCAGCCTCAAAGAAAAACACTTCGGGAATACTTGACCAAAATTGCCTAACTCGGCTGTTACCTCGCGTGTGCAACCGATCCGCCTCCTGATAATACGGCCATGTGACGAGAGCTCCCGCGGCTGGCAGATATCAAACTCGGCGCAATGATCGGCATGCAATTTGTGGGTAATTGAAAGTCGATTGACACGACCTTTCTGAAGTTGGCTGGCGAACTAAACGCTACGAGATGGAACGCGAGATATTCGGTCAGCCTGCCGAAATCCGTCGGGCAGAGCGACAACAGCATACCTGTCTCAACGTCGAGGCGTTCACTATTTGCGCCGAGGCGCAGCCGCCCCGCATTCCCAGCAAGGATGATCTGGCGAAGAGGCACGATCAGGCCACCGTCGCATAGCACCGGGCATCAATCGCGCGGTTACTCCGTCCCAGCGGTGCAGCATGAACCGCGATCGCTCGCGCCTGCATCCTCGAGCGTGGCCTTCCAAGATGCTTTGAGCGTCTACTCCTATCGGTCCGTTCTCAAAGGTTCAGATCTTGCGCCATTTCTTCAAGTATCTGGAACTGAAGCACGTTGAACCGTTCCTCGGGCTGCCACAAGAGAGCCATGGACATCAGTGGGTCCTTGACATCGCTTGTTTCACCCGACAATGCCTCGATGACCGCATGTCCGCAAAACGGCACATAGGTCTCGGAATATCCGCCTTCGTGCACAATCACAAGCCTCCCCCCACACAACCTATCCGCCGCCTCCACCATGAAAGATGTCATGGCACGGAAGCTGTCGCTATGGAGGTTCATACGCGCAAGCGGGTCGACCGCAGAGGCATCAAGCCCGCTTGCAACCACGATCAGCTCAGGCTTGAAGGCGTCCAAAGCAGGCATGACGATGCGTTCAAAAGCGCGTAGGTACACCTTGTGTCCGCCGCCGGGCAGAAGCGGAATGTTTATGTTGGCGCCCATACCCTGGCCAGCGCCACGATCGCGAGTTCCCGAATATCCGGGCGGAAAGCACCGGTCCTGATGTAACGATATCGTTAGCGTATCGGGATCCTCGTAATAGATGTCTTGTGTTCCATTGCCATGGTGGACGTCCCAGTCGACGATAGCAATACGTTCAACACCGTGCTTGGCGCGTGCTGCCTGAACCGCGATCGGTATGTTGGCCAACAGGCAGAACCCCATCGGTGTATCCGGCAGACAATGATGTCCTGGCGGGCGGGACAGCGAAAAGGCATTCTGCATGGAGCCTACCAGGACTGCATCGATTGCTGCCTTGGCAAGACCGGCCGATAAAACGGCAATCTCGAAGCTTCCGATCCCGAAGGGCGCGCTGACACCGAGGTCGCCACCGATGGTGTCGCTCATGCCTTTAAACTTCTCGAGATAGCTCGCCGGATGGATCCTCTGAAGATCCTCAAGGCTGGCCGGCTCTGCTGATCGGATATCGAGCTTCGCCGCAAGTCCTGAAACGTGCAATAGCGAGAGAAACCGCCGTTTGGATTCGGGGGATTCCGCAAAGCCCACGGAGGAAGGCGGCTGAACCCAGCCCCTCACGGGCAGAACAAGAGACTGGACTCCGCCCGTGTGCCAAAACGTTCTTTCGTCCGTGAAAAAACCGCTCCTTTTCATAGTTAACACTCCTCGAACATCATGGCGCCCACTATTTCGATCCGGTCTTGGTCCTGGCGGGTCCGGAAACAGCATCTTTCCCCGCTATACAACACGGGTCGGTGAAATCTTGAGCGGCCGCGCGTTTTAATCCCGCATTAAACGCCATTGTTGGTTCCGCGGCCTCTATACTATTAGCAGCTCGCCACTTTCCCGAAGCAAGTCAACTCCCAGCTTGTGGCCATTTTGCCGAAAGGGGATATGGCAAGGGTAACCTCGCCATATCCTATATCGTGCAATTCACGAGGGGCAAATTTTACTAGAAAAGAACCCCCGCCTCCAAGGTCCCCACAAACTGACCACGCGCGGTACCAGAGCTGCCATAGCCGTACTTCACTCCACCGAATGAATTATGGAGTAGATAGAAATACCCTGCGTTAGCGCGCGCAAACACATCCTTATACTGCCAAGTTGGTGATACAGCGAGGCCAACCCCTTCTGACTTCGGGCCAACAAACCAAGCATCAGGACCAATACTATCCTCATACTCGACCCAGCCACCAATCGAGTACGGCGTGTTGGCAAAGCTGTAATCGCCAAAAAGGGCCAGTCCCAAATTAGATGAGAACTGGTTTAGACCAAGCTGGTGATCCTCCTTCGCATAAACATATTGAACTTCCGGCACTATATTCAGGTTGCCGGTGGTATAGCTATAATACGCACCGAACATTTGCGAGTTTGCAAAATATGGGCCGTATGTGCCAACGGTGGCATTACAGCTTGCTTTCCCATAGCCGCACACATTTCCGTAAGTCTTTGCATTGAGGCCGGTTCGACCAAGATTGCCGCCATAATAAACGCTCAAGACATTGGATGAATTGAACGTGTAGGTAACAAGCGCTTGCAGAAAATTGAACACTCCGGTGTTATAACCATCTCCAAACGAGATCGTCGCAGATGCGGGCCCGTGATTATATGCGAACTCCACGGCTGTGTTTTGGCTGTTTTCGACAGCCCATATGTCCGTGGTAAACTGGGAGGCGTTATACCAATCGATGCCAGCCTCATAGCCCTCAAGTGACGACATTTGTCCAGCGGAAATAGTAAACGGCATATCCGGCGGAGCAATCGTGACGTAACCAGCAAAAAGCGGTCCCGTGGAAAATTGATTGATCGAGGTTTGCGGCGGCTTACCTGTTCCCACCGGAATCGCCCCACCGTTGGAGCCCACCTCGATAGTAAACTGCAATATACCGCTGGTCTTTTGCAATTGAACGAGCGCATTGCCAACATTAAATCCGTTCAATGGCCCTTTTGGCACGTTATTCACGAGATAACCGTAGCCATCGACACCACCACTTAGGTTCAGCGAGCCAAGCGGACCACCATCGATTGACATTCCCTGAGGACCATTCATGGCCTTGGCGGAGTGCCCGGCCAATACAAATGCTCCAAATGCGGCAAACCATGTGAATCGATTTAACTTTTTTCTCACCGTATTACTCCCTTTTACTTATTTTCTTTACTCTGTCTCGCTTTGAGACTTGATCCGAAAGTGTTTGGATTATTCACGTCGCGCGCCAAAAGTGCCCCCCCTCCTTCTTCCTGTCCGGATGCACCACGTGGATTGAAGTCAGATTATATGCTTATATGAAACGATGACGCAGATACTGTCCGACGTCATTCATGACGCCCGAAAGATTCAGCTGACTACGTTTGCCTTCAGGCAGCGAGCGCCTGCTCCACAGTCTTGAGGTTCAGGCCAAGGGCCGCCCGCCCCAACGGCCGGGCGGGTAATGGCACCGTCCTGCACGTTCAAGCCATCGCGCAGACGCTTGTCGTCAGCCAAAGCCAGCTTCCACCCCTTATCCGCCAACGCTGCAATATAAGGCAGGGTGGCATCATTGAGGGCAAAGGTGGAGGTGCGAACCATGCCGCCCGGCAGCATACCGGGGCCGCATCCGGGACGATCTTGGCACCAGCGGCAACATAATCCTCGTTCGTCAGGCCGATATTCTTACCAGCATCATGCTGCACGAGTACTTCACGGCCTTTGCTGACCAACTCATGCACGGCGCCGGGTACCATGCCAACGCGGTCTTCATGATCCTTGCTTTCCTTGGCACACCAATACGCAATCTTTATATCCTCCGATTATAGCTGGATCCTCCTCGGCCAAAAATTTGCCACTATTTCGGTCGGCTTACAAATCCTTCTCATTGCGTACGAACGCGACGCGCAGGGCATTGACGAGTTTTGCGACCTCCTCCTCGTTAATGACAAGCGGCGGCGACAGGATGATCGTCGAGCCGGCAGGCCGCACGATGGCTCCTTCTTCTCGGGCGTAGTAGGCCACACGCTCGGCGATACCGTTGGCTGGATCGAGCGGCGTGCGCTTTGCCTTGTCGGAAACCAAATCGATGCCGACCATCAACCCCTTGCCCCGCACCTCGCCAACGATCGAAGACGATGCCTCAAGTGGCTTCAGCCCCTCGAGAAGCGTCTTTCCCTGTTTCGCAGCGTTACCAGGCAAATCTTCGCGTTCCACGATGTCGAGCGCCGCGAGCGCTGCTGCGCAACCCAAGGCATGGCCCGTTGCAGTATAGCCATGCATGATGAACCCTGTTGGATTGACCTCTTTGTACCAAGCGGATGCGACGCGTTTGTTGAAAACGGTAGCACCCATCGGCACATAGCCAGCAGAGATTCCTTTCGCAAGACACATGATATCGGGTTTCACGCCCCACCCGCGAGCACCGAACATAGCGCCGGAGCGACCAAAGCCGGTTACGACCTCATCCGAAATAAGCAACACGCCATATTTGTCGCAGACCTCACGGACCTTGGGCCAAAATGAAGCAGGAGGAACAATAACACCGCCAGCTCCTTGCACCGGCTCTGCGATGAAAGCCGCAACAGTGTTTGGGCCCTGATGATAGATTTCACGATCGAGAAGTGTGGCGATCATATCAGCCAGCTTTTCCGGGTCTTCCGTGTAGGGGTTACGGTACGTCCAGGGCGTATCGATTTGCGTACAGCCGGGTAGAAGCGGTTCATAAGAACTACGGTAATACGACGAACCATTCACTGAAAGGCCGCCAAAGTGTACGCCATGATAGCCGTTCTTGAGCGAGATGAATTTGAAACGGCCGGGTTCACCAACAAGATGCCAATATTGGCGGGCGAATTTCAGCGCCGTCTCAACAGCGTCTGATCCGTTAGCGGAGAACAACACCTTGTCGGCATCTTCTTCAGCGGCCATAGCGCACAGCTTGGCTGACAGTTCGATCGAAGGCGCAGTCGTGGTACCGGCAAAAGACGAATAGTAAGCAATCTTGTCCAACTGCGCGATGATCGCTTCCTTCACCTCGCGCCGATTATGACCGACGTTGACGTTCCACAGCCCACCGAACCCATCAACATAACGCTTGCCATCGAGATCAGTGACATAGCAACCGTCTCCTGAGACAATGATCTGTGGTGGATTCGCTTGCGAGAGCAACGGGTGAATCATCGGATGAAACTGATGGCGCCCATTGTGTTCGCGCAGGAAATTGGATTTGAATTCAGTCATATCACTTTTCCTATATATTTTGATCGAAGCCGTCACAGTCACTCAAAAACACGGCCCAAACCCTCGTACTTCTCAGGCCGGCTTGATTTCAGCCAATAGGCCAAGCCAATTCCAGCCAACCCGACCACAAGGACGTCCCAGGGGAAGCTACGTACAATTAGACTGTTGCTACCCGAAAGCAGAGTAAGATTAGAGGAAACCAGCCAAATGAAACCAGCCAAACCGATGAATGCTATAATAGGCAGGATCAAAGTCACAAGCATGCTATGTTCATGTTCGTGCTCACGACGGAAATACATCACCACGGCCACGCAAACCATGCACTGAACCGCAAGAATACCAATAACTCCGAGAGAAGACATCCACGGGAACACCACGGCATAGGGATCAACACGCCCTAAAACAAAGGCGACAATAATGCCTGCAGCAATCAAAACTTGTGCCAATCCTGCCACATGAGGAGAGCCATGGTCTTTATGCACCCGCGCCATGATATCCCAAGTGACCCCCTCACGAGCCAGAGCAAAGACATAGCGGTTAAGCGTATTATGCAACGAGAGAATGCAGGCAAACAGCGAGATAATGAGTAGAGTATTCATCACTGTTACGGCCCACGAACCCAATATTTGTTTGGCGGCATCGAAGTATAACGTCTGGAGAGCACCATTCGCTACATGCTGAATCTGCGACGGACCGTAATATTGCTCAATCGCCCATGTGGAGAATGCGTAAAAAGCCGTGATCAGGAGGACAGCAACGTAAGTTGCCATTGGAATGGTACGATCTGGATTGCGTGCCTCCTCGCCAAAAATTGCTGTTGCCTCAAAACCAACATAAGAGCCTACAACAAACACCAGAGCGATACCAACACCATGCGAAAATACTGCGGGAATTGAAAATGCCGTTACAGTTAGTCCCTGTGGACCACCACCCTTTATAACGATCCCAACATCGAGCAGGAAAAGGATAACGATCTCGGCGAGCATGCATACGCCCAGCAGTTTACCCGAGAAAGAGATATTACGCCGCCCGGCGAAAAATGAGATGGTCAGCGCCGCAAGTGCATAAACCCACCAAGGAATATTGACACCCACCCCTACGAGTGCGCCCGAAAGAAACACGCCGAACAACGCCAATATTGCAACCTGAATGGAAGTATATGTAAGCATCGCTATAAAAGCGCCGCCCACTCCAAAGGGCCTCCCTATACCCTGTGCGATATAAGTGTAAAATGCACCCGCCCCCCCTACGTGCCTTCCCATCGCAGTAAAGCCGGCCGCAAAAATGACATACATCAGCCCAGTGAGCACGAACGTACCAGGCACTCCGGCGCCATTACCAAAGGCAAAAGCTGGAGGCGTAGCGCCAACGACGGCAGTGAGCGGCGCCGCAGCAGCAACAACAAAGAAGACGATATGAGCTAGCCCAACAGAATTTGCGGCCAATCGCTTATCCTTAGGGACTTGCGCGGTGACGTCCAAAGTCATGCGATTCCTCCTGATTGATTTTTTGTTTACTGAAACCTGAAGAAATATCTCACGTAATCCTTGCTGAGAGGTATTGCTAATTGTGCCAAACATTCGATAGAATACGACACAAGCCAAATAATTATATAAAATGGATTCGTCTTAATGACCAAGCGCGAGCATATCGACAGGATGCCGAAGGCCGCCATGATCCGTGCATCTGTATTGACGCCTTTACGTCAGCATATCTTGGAAAACGGAATATGCTATGAGAATTTTCTACTGCAGCGCGGCATGCATGCCGAAGACTTTATCGATCCCTATGCAGTGCTACCGTTGGCGCGTTATATCGCGCTGTTCGAAGATGCTGCACAAGCACTGGACGATCCGTCCTTGGGACTTCGGATCGGCATGCGCCTCCAGCCCGCAGATATAGGACCAATGGGCGCGCTCTTCTCTCTTTCTGCGACTTTGCAGGCGGCGTTCGAACGGCTATCAGTATGCGTTAGGTCCTTACAAGGGGCGACATTATCGGCCATGATGCCCTTGGACCATGATTTCGTTTGGAGCTATAGAATTACGGCTCCCAATCTTTGGCCGCGGCGTCAGGAAACTGAGTACACACTTGCAGCGTGCTGTCAGCTCGTGCGCGCTTGTTTCGCAGCCAACTGGCGCCCATTGGAAGTACATTTCGAGCACCCGAATGAGGGCGACACCACATTGCTTCAGAAGATTTTCCGCGCCCCCATTCATTTCAATCAGTCAGGCAACAGACTGATCGTCGATGGTACTGAGGCACGGCATAGTTTCCGAATCGAAGATACTGGGTTGACGCGGATTCTTGAGCGCCACGTTGCAGACTTGTCCAGCAACAGTATTGGAGACGGAACACTAGGAGAACAAGTACAGGCACTTATCGAATTGCATGTCGGGGAGCAGCAAGTGACTTTGGAGACAGTCGCACATGAACTTGCGCTGAACCCAAGAACTCTGCAGCGCCGACTGAGTGCTGAAGGACTATCATTCCGAATCATGCTCCAGAGCTATCTCAACGCCCTAGCACGAGAGCGACTGTCAAACGGAAGCGCCCGGATGTCGGATGTAGCCCAAACTCTGGGCTACGCAGATGGAACTGTATTATGGCGCGCCTATAAGCGTTGGGAAGGTAAGGCACCTAGCAAATATAAGCGGCGTTAAAAATATACGTTGTAAAAATATTCAGAACCCTGAACCTGTTTACTGAAACGCTCGAGGCTTCCTGGCCTTCATAGTAGTCATCGTGGCTGTAGTACAGCCGAACGGCTCGCCATTTACTTACGGCAACATGTTCAACTTACGCATGATGTGACTTGCCCGATTTCAATTTTTAGCAAGGACGAAATCGAACGGCGCGCGCCAAAGAGTAGGGCCTTCGCAGATAGGCTCGAAGGGCGCGATCAACGTCTCCTTTACGCCAAAAACGGCGTCGGACTCGATATAAGGATCGTTACCCACGAAGATATGCGTCACCAACTTTTGGTAACCATCGGCCGTAACGAGGTAGTGCATGTGTGCAGGGCGGTACGGATGGCGGCCAAGATGGCCTAGCATCTGCCCAACAGGCCCATCATTTGGAATCGGGTAGGAGACCGGTATGATGCCAGTAAATCGATAAACGCCATTTGCGCCGGTGACGAATACGCCACGATTATTCCATTTGGGTTGAATGTCGGGCTGCTGCACATCGTAAAACCCCTCGGCATTGTCCGACCAAACATCCACGAAGGCGCCTTGGATAGGATTGCCATCGAGATCAATAACTCTCCCCTCGAAAAGGCAGCTTTCCCCTCTTCCATCAAGGTTTATATTATCACCCATCTGTCGAACCGGGGCGCCAGCGACATGGAACGGGCCGAAGACGGTGTTCTCCGTCGCACCCTGAGGACGACAGTTATTGATGGCATCAACCAACATGGAGAAGCCAAGCGTATCGGAGAGGAGAATGAACTCCTGCCGCTCCGCGCTGCAAATCTGTCCTGTCTTAGTTAGAAAATCAATGCCATATTCCCACTCTTCCTGGGTCAGGCGCGTTTTTTTGGCGAAGGCATGTAAGTGCTTGATTAGGCAGATCATCACCTCGGCCAGCCGAGGGTTGACGTCCTTGCTCATGCGGCCAATGACGGCCTCGGCCGAGCTTTCTTCGCTAAAATAGCTTATCATATTTGTTCACTCTGTTCTCTTACTTTTGCGCTCTATTGCGGACGGATACCAGCCCATGCGTTTTGCAACAGCATGCGGATAGCACTCCGCTCGATGGGGCGAGGATTCCAATAGGGATTTTGAACGGCAAGATCGGTGGCCTGTTCGAGATCGGTCTCGGTCAGTCCGAAATCTTTCAGCGCCGATGGAGCACCAATCGAAACCGCGAAATCATAAAGCCCGCCCCCAGCGGAGCTACCGAAAAGTTCGACCACGGGCGCCAGCTCTTCCGCCGACGCTTTGGCATTATAGGCTACCGAATGTGGCAAGATAACTGCGTGAGTTTCGGCATGCGGCAGGTCGAAGCTACCCCCTAGCGTATGGCAAAGTTTGTGGTGCAAAGCCATTCCAACCGTACCAAGGACTGTGCCGCAGAGCCACGAGCCATAAAGAGCGCAAGAGCGCGCGTCAATGTCAGTTGGTGACTCAACGATACGCGGCAATGCAATTTTGAGCGCCCTGATACCCTCGATCGCCTGGAGCGAAGAGATGGGATTGCGGTCCTGCGCATAAAGCGCTTCGACCGCATGTGCCATCGCATTCAGACCGCTGACAACGCTCATCGCTATGGGTAGGCCAATCGTCAATTCCGGGTCGTAAATCACCGTCTCCGGCAGGATGCGCCGGTCACGCTTCGTGGTCTTCAACCCATCTTCGGTCTCACCAAGAATTGGTGTCACCTCCGATCCGGCATAAGTCGTAGCCACCACGACCTGCGGCACATCATTGCGCCAGGCAATCGCTTTGCCTAAGCCGATCGTTGAACCACCACCGAAGGATACCACGCAATCGGCATCGCAATTTATAAATGCAGCAAGCGCGTCCTTCGTAACGCCAACCGGCGTATGCATCACCGCGCCGGCAAATATGCCTGCCGCCGCCATACCAATCTGCTCGGCAAGTCGCGCGGCTTCAATCTTCTGAAATGGCGTTGCCAAAATCAACGCCCGTTTGCGACCAAGCCGGGCTATTTCGTCTGCAACGTGTGTGACCGCCCCTCTACCGAAGACGATACGGCTTGGATTTACGTCATAACAAAAAGAGCGGATCATACTGTCTTCCAACAACACTCTTGCAATCTGGACTCTCTAAGACTTCGCTTAACTATAGGCGACGCAGACTGCTTTCGTTTCAAGAAAGTTCTCGACTGCGCCTGTCCCATGTTCACGGCCGATCCCGGACTGCTTATATCCGCCAAACGGCATATTTTGGTCAGGTAGGTTATGACAATTCACCCACACAGTACCGGCTTGCAGGCGCGGGACATAGCGCATCACTTTATTGATATCGCGTGTCCAAAGAGAAGCGCTAAGGCCATAGCGCGTGTCGTTCGCCATCCGAATCGCATCCTCCGGATCTGTAAAAGGAGTGATCGTCGCGACGGGACCAAAGATCTCCTCCTGCATAATCGCCATGTCCTGCCGAACGTTGGTAAATAATTCTGGCGCGACATAAAATCCACGCCCCAGGTCCGCCTGCGAATTTCCAAGCAGAGGCGTTGCTCCTTGCTCTATGCCGCTCGCAATGCAGCCGCGCACATGCGCCTGGTGACGCGCTGAAACAACGGGATTGATCTGGTTCGCAGGATCAAGTCCAGAACCGATGCTGAGGCTCCGTGTGATATTTGCAATTATTTCAATAGCCCTGTCGTAAATGCCTGATTGCACATAGAAACGAGCACCGGCACAACATGTTTGGCCTGAGTTGAAAAAGCTGCCAATTGCGGTGGTGACACCGAGGAGGTCAAGGTCCATGTCATCGAATAGGATCATCGGCGCTTTCCCACCGAGTTCCAGCGTCACACGCTTCATGTCTCTCATCGCCTGCAGGCCGATCAGCTTCCCGGTCTCCGTGGACCCCGTGAAGGTGATCTTGTTCACGCCGGGATGCGCGACGAGCGGCGCCCCGGTCTTTTCGCCCAAACCAGTGACGACATTAACTACCCCGTCCGGGAAACCTGCCTCACGGCACAACTCGGCCAGACGCAGTGAGGTCAGTGGGGTCTCTTCCGCCGGTTTGAGAACGACCGTGCAACCAGCGGCGAGCGCGGGAGCGAGCTTCCATGCGGCCATGCAAAGCGGGAAGTTCCATGGCGTGATCGCAGCGACGACACCCACCGGCTCCTTTCGCGAGAAAGCCTGGTAGCTAGTGCCCGGCGGAATTGGAATCGAAACATCGAATGTCGAGCCCTCGATTTTCGTGGCCATCCCGGCCATATAGCGAAAATATTCAGCGGAAGAATTGGCCTCGATAAGGCGAGACAACATAATCGATTTGCCGTTGTTGAGCGTTTCGAGCTGGGCTAACTCCTCACCATTTTCTTCGATAAGATCGGCGAGTTTCAAGATCAGCCGCTGGCGCGCCGCTGGCAGCAGACGCGACCAGGGCCCCTCCAGCGCGGCGCGGGCGGCACACACAGCCTTGTCTATGTCGACAGCCGAACCTGCGGGAACACGCGCCAGCATCTCGCCTGTAGCCGGGTTGAATATTTCATAATTATCCCCGTCTTCGGCTTCCACGCTTTGGCCGCCAATTAGCATTTTCGGGGCACTAAGAAAGCGGATGACCGCGTCATTCACGGTTTCAACGCGTGTATCAGGTGCTGCGATTCTCATAGGATCCCCCAATTTTTAGTGGCGCGGTTTGACGCCCAGCATATTGATTGTCTATTTCACGTTCTTTTTACTGTTAATGTCAACCTAATTTCTTCAGGTCAATACAGGCTATCCTTTCATAAAACATAGACTTGCCAAAGCGGCTTTGCCTGTTGGAAAAAGGGGCATAAAATTTTGAGACTCTTAACGCTACCCTCGACAGCTACAAGCCGAAAGCCCGCCATGCCACCTAGAAGTACGACTCTCGCAACCATATCGAAAGAACTCCTTTCCACGCCAGTCAGATACATGAAGCGCAACTGGCCTTTCTACTGGATTTCCCAGGTCAATGGCCGCTACGTCCAGGTGCTGGAGAGGCGTTTGAAGCCAATTGGACTGGATATGCCTCGCTGGCGGGTGCTAATGTCACTATATGAGGACGGCTATCTCAGTGTCTCCGAAATTGCCGAATTCAGCGTCCTAAAACTGAATACGACCACCAAAATCGTGCAACGCATGATTGCCGATGGCCTGGTTACAACCCGCCAGGGTGTTGCCGATGGCCGCGTAACCGAAGTAACGCTGACCAAGGCTGGCGAGAAGCTCCGGCACCATGCTTTGGCTGAAGCAGAGAAAATCCTAACCAGCAGCTTCGTTAACATCACACCGGAGGAGTTGACGACACTGAACACCTTACTTGAAAAAGTATTCATTCAGCTCGCCGGTGCCTAACCCGGCGGCGGCAGCCGGTGATAGGTCCTTCCAAACCAAACAAGGCCGTCGTCCGCATTGCCGTTTAACGTCACATCTACCTCGCAGATAAATACTGAATGGGTACCGCGGTTCAAGCGATCGACAATCCGACAGTCAAAGGCGGCGAGTGCATTTGCCAGCACCGGGGCGCCTGTTATGGCGTGCTCCCAAGTACCATACGCAAAACGATCGTCCTCACTAAACCGCGCAAATCGGCCGGACAGCTCCTCGTGCTCTCCAGTGAGTACATTGACACATAGCACGCCGTTCTCGACGAACATGTCATGCGACTTAGTACGTTGATTGACGCAAACCAGCAGCGTCGGCGGGCTATCGGTAACTGAGCAGACTGCGGTCGCGGTCATACCATGTCGCCCCGCCTGGCCATCTGTCGTAATAAGATTCACGGCTGCGCCAAGGCGGCTCATTCCTTCCCTGAATGCAGCTTGAGCCGGGATAACTTCAGACATCGAGCACCAGCCTCGCGCCGATGGCGCGTGAGCAGCAGGTGCATATGTCCTCGTTGGTCTCCCGTTCCTCATCCGTGAGGAATTTATCACGGTGATCGGGAATACCCTGCAGCACAGAGGTAAGGCAGGTGCCACACACCCCTTCCTCGCACTTCACTGGAATTTTTACACCAACCCGTGCCAACGCCCTAGCGATGGTGTCCTTCGGGCCGACAGTAACGGTCACACCGGACTCACGCGCCTCGACCTCAAAACTGTCGCCCGAGCTGTCAATCTTCGCTGAAAAATACTCGCGGTGAATGGTAGCCGGCGGGTAGCCGCACGCCTCAGCGCAGGAAATAACCCAATCCATGAAACCCGATGGGCCGCAGACATAGATATGCGTCGCTCCATCAGGGGGCGGCAAATCGCGCGCGAGATCGAGACGCTGCTCTTGCGGACCATCATCATGATGGAGCCGTACATGCCTGCTGAAGGGAGCGGTCTCAAGATCGGCACGGAAAGCCGTACCAGCCGCAGTGCGCGTGCAATAATGCAAGGTAAACTCCGAGCCCAAGGCGTGCAGCCTCTTTGCCATGGACAGCATGGGCGTGATGCCGATTCCACCACCAAACAGCAAGGTGTGCTCGGCTGTCTCATCCAGCGGGAAATGGTTCCGCGGTCCTTCGGCCGTGAGCATCGTCCCGACGCGTACGCGTTCATGCAGGGCTATGGACCCGCCCCTGCTTGACGGGTCTTTTAGGATACCGATTTCATATTGCTCGGTGTCGGCAGGGTCGCTACAAAGCGAGTATTGCCGCCAAACGGCGGATTCTTCCCCTGGAACCTGAACATCGATATGGGCGCCAGCTGCGAATTGCGGCAACGGCATACCATCTGCCGAAGCCAAGCGTAGGCGCATGATATTGCCCGCGTCGTCCTGGCGATCACGCACCATGAGAACAATCCCCCTAGCGTCTGCGTTCATCTCATTCCTCATCGCATATAAATCCCGCCATTCACGTCCCAGCATGCCCCAGTGACAAAGCCAGCTGAGGGCGCGGCGAGCATCACCACCAGGGAAGCTACAAAATCGGGATCCCCGAGATGCCCGACAGGTATGTTGGCCAGCGTGGCCGCCAGTTTGTCCCCTGTAAGAACGGAGCGCACCATGGGGGTATCCATGGGACCCGGCGCGATGGCGTTCACGGTAACCCCAAACGGGGCCAAGTCACGAGCAAAGACCTTGGTTAACGTAAGGATTGCGCCCTTGGACGCTGCATAATGCGCCCCCGTCGCCGTTCCGCCATTCTGCCCTGCAAGTGAAGCAAGGTTGATGATCCTTCCATAGCCGCGCGCTTTGAAATGCCGACCGAAAATCTGGCTACCTGCAAAGGTACCGCCAGCATTCACTGCCATGATGGCGTTGAAATCCTCCGGCGTGATTTCAAGCACTGGTTGCACAGCGGTGCGCGCGGCGTTATTCACCAGCACCTCAGCTGAGCCCCAACGGCTGATGATTCTATCCAGAACATGCTGGAAATGCTCCGGCTTGGAGACATCCAGCGTAGCGGTTACAGCCGTTTCGCCAGAAAGATCAAGCTCGGCCGCCAACGCCTCTGCTGCGGAACTATCAATGTCGCCGACCACGACGCGGAAACCAGCCTTGTGCAATGCCCTCGCCGCCGCCGCGCCAAAACCTCCGCCGCCGCCAGTTATGACGGCTGTTTGAATCTGATCAGGTGCCGGCATCATCAGAACAAATAGCTGATCGAGGTGAGAATCCCATCGGAATTCAACAGCCGGACAATCTTATCCCGGATGAGAAACCCATCCCCCGCGCGCGAAAGAACGTAAGTGACATTTGCCGCGAAAAGCCGTTGGCGGCCAAACTTGTCCTCGACTAAATGCTGCGCGCAGCGCACCTGCACCTCTCGATCGTCCTCTGCAGAGATCACAAAACGCGATAAAGTGCGAACAGTCTGCGCCGGCGGCGCAGACGAGATAGAGAAACCCGCCTTGAAGCGATCGATGCGCATGCGCCGCATCGCTGCATTATCGTAGGCGAGGTTCAGAACATTCTGATAGTCCTCAATATCACCGATGGGCAGAATATAATGCCCGTCCTGCGTCCAGAGCGTCAGCCAAGCATCATAATCCTTCCGGTCCAGTAGATCGGCCTCGACCCAGATGAATTGCGTCACGCGCTGCAACAGGGCTGTCTGTTCCAAGCTTGTCAACTTACTCATGCGCTCATCATCCTCTTCCACATCTTGTAGGCAGCACGCATTCCTGTTTCGGCGCTCACATGTCCGCGCGGACCGTCAGTTCCCTGCTCATCGCCCCCCCGGTTGACCAGAATCTCCTGTTGTTCCAGCCCCGCTGCGCCACGCTGGACACGCTCCCAGACTTCCGAATCATCCGGACTACCGAACCCCAGCGGGCCCTGGAAATGCTCATGCAGCCTCAGCCGCATGCGATTGGCAGCAGCCGGGCCACCCTTCATACCGATCGCAATATGGCGAATCGCTGTCTCGTTCACGCGTACCGGACGCAAAACCCGGAAAAACGCCATCGAACAGGCGACATTTGGAAATAGATTCAGATTGAAGCCACTCCCGCCAACGGCACGCACAATGCGACGCACTTGGTCCTCGCCATGTTCCTTGCGTAACTCCTCGGCCAATTGTTGAAACCTCTCAGGGATTGGCGCGTCGAGATTCGCTTCCAGATCAACTAATTCGGGGATCATTACCATCACTGAGTGACCGTTACCAAGGTCTTCGACAAATCCCGCGCCATCCATAAAGGTAAAGGTCTTCTCCGCCTCCTTATCGAGCGATTGCAAGAAGGATTTATGCACGATCGGGAAATGATAGGCATCCGTTGTATTTTCTAGCTGGATTTTCCAGTTACCAGGGAAGCTGAATTGATGCTCACCTAACGTAGTGACGGGATATCCCCCACCTTGCTTCATGAACAGATCAATCCACTTCTTCGCAGGCCCTAAAAAGTCGTCCAGTGGCTCGGCTGCCTCGTTGAATGTGGCGAAGATCATGCCTCGGTAACTTTCAGACCTAAGCGACTTCATCCCGTACTTCGATTTGTCAAAATCCTCGCCATACTCTTCAGGCTGGGGCAAAGCGCGCAAACTCCCATCCAGCGCGTATCCCCAACCGTGATAGGGGCATTGGAAAGAGGAGGTTTTCCCCTGCTTCACTTCGCATACGGTCGCAGCGCGATGGCGACAGCGATTCGCCAATACGTTGATGTCGCCCTTGCGGTCGCGCACAACGATGACCGACTGAGGACCAACCCAGGAGAGCTTGAATGAACCTTTTTCCGGGACCTCCGAATCGTGAGCAACCCACACCCAGGTCCGGGCAAAAATCTTTTCCATCTCTTCGTTGAAAATTGATTGATCTTCGTACATCGTCGACTTGATGCGGTCGCCAGAGAACAAAGTCTCCGGCGCGATTGGATGAGGATAATCAAGCATGTGAGGAAACTCCTTGCGCCGCCAATGCAGCGGATGGCTTGGTGACTCTTACAGATTCGGGATTTCCAGAGCGCGGCCCATGCGCGCCTCAATCCGCATATAACGCCACAGCCTGTGCTCGCCGACTTCAATGGTCCGGAAGAGGTTACAGGCGGCCTTTACGGTTTCCCTATCGGGACAGTCAGCCAGCAGGTAACATGTGAACGGGAAACCTGCAGGAGAGGTTCCCACCATCGTTTCGTCGTCGTCCAGCGTGCCTAGAACCGTAACGCCGGGAAGCTTGGAAACATTCGACATGAAGCTGGCGAAACCCGTCCATACCTTGCCGATTTCTTCAAAGGGCAAATCGAAGAAATTCTGAAGGACAGCAACACAAAATAATGTCCGGATGGGTTTGACGTTTGTCATTTTTAACTCCTAATTCATAAGCTGGCTGTGCTGTGATTAAGGGTATCCTGGAGGCGTCGGCTGCTGGAACAATCCCGCACCAGCGAACGTCCAAGTACCAGTGCCAAGGAATGCGTGCTGCGCCACTGCGGCGGCATCAATCATACAGCGGTTCAGCACATGGCCTCGGCGAAGCGCATCGGTTCCACCAAGTTCGAAAGCCGTACGGGCCGCTGCTGCCCCGCTATGCGCCGCCCGCGTCGCCGCCAAGCGAAGCTTGACATTCATCTCTGCCTGCACCTTACCACCATGCAGCACCTGCTCCCAAGCAGCTTCCATCGTGTCGTAAAAATAGGCCCGCGCGGCGGAAAGCTCAGCCTCGGCCTGCGCAAATCCCGCTTGCAGGTAAGGTCTTGTCCCTCCCGCTGGCGCACCAGTGATGGAGCTTTTAGAAGCAGTTTGGCCTTGTATATAATCCAACGCCTCACGCGCCGTCCCAAGCCCTACGACCGCCAGCACTTGTGCCGCCAGGGCCATGGCAGGATACCTGAATATGGGTTCGGAGCGTAGCGATGGTCCCCCACGCACAAAGGTCATCGCATGCGGCACCAGAACGTCTTCCACAACAACATCGTGACTACCCGTTGCGCCCAACCCGATTGCATCCCATGTAGGGTCGATCCTTACTTGGTGGGGGCGCATAATGGCCATACGCGGAAGCCCCCCCGTTTGATCGTCTCCTTTAGTGCCAACACCAATGATGTCTGCCCCCATGCACCCAGAGCAGTATGGCCAGCGGCCGGACACAATGAAGCCTTCCGGCGCCTCTCGAGCCACTTGCGGAGGAAACAATGACCCAGCAAACGTAAGATCCGGGTCCGCGCCATAGAGAGCTTCGAAAGTCTCGCGCGGAAGCGCTCCAAGGTAAACAGCGCTAACGCCAAAACTTGCAACCCATCCGGTCGAGGCATCTGCCTTGGCAATACGTTCGATCAAACGGCAAAATTCAGCGGGCGACATCTCATCACCACCAAGAGCTTTAGGCACAAAAGCGCGATAAACGCCGACTTTCTTGAGGGATTTTACCATATCCCGAGGAATGTGGCCGAGCCCTCCAAACTCTCCGCGGCGCGCACGAATCTCCGCCTCTACAGCCTCAAGCTCAGAATCCGCAGAATGCGCGGGCGCAAACATCTGGTTCATTCTCACAAAACCTCTCAATAAAACTCTGGAACATTTCCTGCCACCCGTTCCGCCACGGCAGATAGCTGAGCATCTTCCCCTTTGCAGCAGACAGGCTGTATTTCAGCGGACAGATTAATATTCGTGCACAAAAGAATAGCCAGAGACTGAAAACCACTCAGACCGGAGGGGCGAATCAGTCATAACAGCGGGAAAACTCCTCGCGGATCCCCTGCCTGTACCAGCCGCGGCAGAACAACCAGCAACGCCTGCATCACGATCACATCGGCATCGAACGGCGCCATATTGCGCCCGATCGTTGACGGTCATGGACAACCGCTTTTCTCCCCTCATAAAATGCGGACAAAAAGACTTTAGGCTTCTTTCCACACCTCATTATACATGATTATTACCGTATTTTTCGAGCCTGTCAAGCGCTTTCCGCTATACGGTATGTTTCACGTGAAAATGCATTGACGCATGGGTGCTTCGGAAATAACAATATCGCGACTTGGTGATTAAGTAAGTGATTGCCGGTGAGCGATGATAGCAATCACAGACAAATATACCGCAAAGCTGCCTTTTACGGGGAAACTGATATAATGAACGAACCGAATTCAACAAGATATGCCGCTCTTGAACGGCGCATCCAAGTTCTTGAAGCCGAAGCCGATATTCGACGTCTGCAAGCTCGGTATATGTTTCTATGTGACACGCCTTGCCCGGAATATGGGGTACGTGATGACTCGCATCGGATAGAGTTGATCCTTGAGCTATATTCAGAAGATGCCATTTGGGAAGGCGTCGGCAGTTATTACGACAATCAGTTTGGCCGTGCCGAGGGCAAGAGTGCAATCCGCCGTCATTTCCAGAATTTCTGGGGCGAAAAGCGCGACCCTGCCCTTCTTCTTAACGCACATTATTTGACAAGCGAACAAATCCACATAAATGGTGATGAAGCGGATGGGCAGTGGATTCATATTCAGCCATGGATTTTCGCCGATGGAAAATCGCTCGTGCGATCAAGCCGTCTGAACAACGCTTTCCGCCGAGTTGAAGGTGCTTGGAAAATTACCCGCACACGGACGGAAAATGTATTCGTTGCACCGCTTACAGCGGGCTGGGCGGAGTCATTTCCCAATCATTCAGTCTTGATGAAACCATAAATCCGACTTGGATCTGTAGTCGCAGATTCTGTGCCGTACTCTGCGCGACGCCCGAGCCAGTCATGAACGCTGCAAACAGATAAGTATTGCTTGAGAGGGAGATTTCCGCCCGATCATACTGGACGTTTTTAAAAATCTTAAAACAACACCCAGAATATCATGGCTGAGAAGAGATCGCATTGGTTATGAATGCCGTTATCGACACAAGAAAAGGACAATCACCGTAACTTTATGTCCGTCATGATTATATTCACCAAGACACTAACGATAGCTTGAAACGCGTCAACGTATTATAATCACTACAAAAGGAGGAAAACAACATGTCTTCATTACTGAAGACCCAACACATTCAGGAACTGATCAAGAAAGCTTCCGGTCTAACAGTCGAAGGCGGTGACGCTCGCCTGAAGAAGATCACAGAGCGCTTCCTGACTGACACTATACGCCTGATCGAGGACTTCAATGTCACGCCGAGCGAATTCTGGTACGCCGCCAATTATCTCGCCCGCGTCGGACAGTCCGGCGAGATCGGCCTCGTCGTTGCCGGGTTGGGCCTGGAGCATTTCCTCGACCTGTTACAAGACAAGGTCGAGGAGGAAGCTGGCCTTGACGTTAAGAGTGGCACGCCGCGCACGATTGAAGGGCCTCTCTATATTGAAGGCGCACCGCTCTCTAAGGGAGAAGCCCGCCTTGACCAGCTTGCCGAGAATGGCGAAGTGCTCATCATGGAAGGCCAGGTAAAAGACGTGGCCGGCAAGCCTGTTTCTGGCGCCATCGTAGATGTCTGGCATGCCAACACAAAGGGTAACTACTCGCATTTCGACCAATCACAGCCTGCTTTCAATTTGCGTCGCCGAATTGAGACGGATGGCGAGGGGCGCTACAAATTTCGCAGCATTTTGCCCTCCGGCTACGCCGTGCCGCCTGAAGGCACAACCAATCAATTTCTTAAATCAATCGGCCGCCATGGCAACCGGCCAGCGCATATCCATTTCTTCGTCTCTGCCCCTGGCTACCGCAAACTGACGACGCAAATCAACATCGAGGGTGATGAATATATCTACGATGACTTTGCCTATGCCACCCGCGACGGACTGATTCCGCCGGTGGTACGACATTCGACAGCCGCAGAAATTCAGGCCAAGGGCCTTAACGAACCGTTCGTGACAATCCACTTCGACTTCACGCTACACCGAGAAGAAGCCGGCCTGCCGGCCGCCGAGGTGGAACGGCTCCACGCTCCCGCCTGAAACCGTTCCGCCCGTGGCCACGGCAGTGTCCACGGGCTTCCCGCCTGTCCCGTCTCAACGATTAGAGAATGTCCATGTCCCAGGCTCCTTCGATCCAGCTCACCGAAACGACGAAGGATTTCGCGATCCATTCGGTCGTCAGCCTGATCGTGGATGTTCCCACGATCCGCAAGCATAAGCTCTCGCAAACCTCAGTCACGGCGCAGAACTACGTCATTGTGCGCATTCGTCTTGTCAACGGCGTGGAGGGCATCGGAGAGGCCGCGACACTGGGTGGACCGCGCTGGAGCGAGGAAAGCGTGGAAGGCATCAAGACCGTTATCGACACCTACCTCGCTTCCGCCATCATCGGGCTAGACGCCCGCCAGATTCAAATCGCGGCAGCGAGTATGGATCGAGCCGCCAAGCGGAATAACGCCGCGAAGGCCGCCATCGAAACCGCCTTGTGGGATGCCATGGGCAAGAGCCTTAACCTGCCCGTGCATACCTTCTTCGGCGGCGCCGTTCGAACGAAAATTCCGGTGCTGTGGACCCTGGCCTCCGGAGATCCTTGTCAGGAAATCGAAGAAGCCAACGCCAAGCTCGAACAGCGCCTGCATAACCGTTTCAAAGTGAAAATCGGCGCGCAAACGCCGGAGCAGGACATCGCACGCCTGACCAAGCTTACCAATGCGCTAAATGGCCGCGCCGAATTGATTGTAGACGTGAACCAGGCGTGGGATGAGTCCATCTCGATCCACTATTTGCCGAGACTCGCCGACATGGGGATCAAACTGGTGGAGCAGCCAGTCCCGGCCTGGAACATCCCCGCCCTCGCTCGCCTGCGTACCCGCCCCGGCATCCCGCCGATCCTCGCCGATGAATGCGTGTTCGACGCGCACGACATGCTGCACGTCGCCAATGCTGGGGCAGCAGATGCTGTCTCCTTGAAGTTAGTGAAGCATGCGGGCCTAGTCGGCCTCCGCGCTGTCGCCTCTGTGGCCGAGGCCGCTGGCCTCGAGCTTTATGGCGGCTGCCTGCTGGAAAGTTCCGTCGGGGCTTCTGCGCATCTTCAGGTTTTCTCTACCTTCCGGAAACTACATTGGGGCTGCGAACATTTTGGGCCACAGATTCTTATCAGCGACATCGTTGCCGAGCCGCTGAGGTTCGCTGATTTCTGTGTGCATTTACCTAGCGGGCCAGGTATCGGCATGGTTCTGGACGAAGACAAGCTGCACCGTTTCACGCGCGCATAATAAGGGAAGTCTTTCAAATGCTTTATGCTGTACATATGGATGTCCAAATCCCCCATGATTCTGACCCGGCTACCATCGACAAGTTGAAGGCCGAGGAGAAGGCACGTGCGCAGGATTTACAGCGTGAGGGCAAATGGGTGCATCTATGGCGCGTAGCCGGACGCTATGCCAATATCAGCATCTTCGACGTGGCTGGCCATGACGAGCTTCACGGTGTTCTTTCTACACTACCACTGTTTCCATTCATGGAGATCAGCGTAACACCATTGGCCAAGCACCCATCTTCGATCAAGTAGCCGAAACAAAGTAACATTTATTAGCGTAAACGACTAAATTTGCGTGCATGCATCAATAATTCCAGTTACATCTTCAGCCTTTCTATTGCTGTAATCGCTTGGTACCGCTCTACGTGTGTGGCAGGGAGAAGACGCACGCGTTCGCCAAAGCGTGCTGGCTTATATGTCTGACCTTACACAGTTGCGTGGCTTCTAATATTTATTACGATATGATGTAAATTGTTTGGTGCGGGAGGTTGTGGGCCTACTAATCCAGATCGGCATCACCGTCTATTATGGCGATGACCTTCTCATCGGCGGCATGTTCACAGAATAACCTCACTGCGCCGACCCCGGTCCGCTTTATCGCTTTCATTCTTTACGACGACGAGGTGGCGCCAGCTTTTTCCCACCCTAATCGTAGTTTGACGGCAAGCCCCATGCCCGCGTGCATGGCTTCGGCGCTATCCAGAATTCCATCATCGTCAGCAAGACGACTGCCGGCTTGGGCGAAGCACCCACTGTCATATGGTTTCTGGCGACGCCGCCGCGTACTGTAACCCGAAGGCAATGCCCTCACCTCAAAGGGCATTGCCGCCTCCAAGCGAACTAAAACTATGAAGCAAACATATGTGACAAAACTAAAGCTCGTGGGCCGCCAAGGATGCCGCGACCTAGGTTCCCATCCGGAGCCCTGCAAGAGACTTTTGTCTGGTTCACACATGTTAGTCCCTCCAGCGATGCTGCATATCTCAACGCTGGAAAAGTCGACAGAAATGTCTTATTCGATTGAATCATTTCTAAAAATTCTCAATAATTTGCAACGATTTTTGGGATTTGGCGTGGCGGCAACAGGCTCTCCGCCCAAGCCGCATATTCCAGTAATTTTTCATCTGTATTTCGCGCACCGAGAAGCTGTATGCCAATTGGCAACCCATTCTCACCCACCATTCCTGGCAGAGTTACACTAGGCAAGCGCAGCAAAGTCCAAAGTCGGCTAAATATCGGGTCACCTGTTACCTCCAGCCCCAACGGAGCCTCTCCCGGCGCAGCCGGCGCAAGCAGTACATCGTAATTTTCAAAGACTTCCGAAATTTCCCGACGAAGCTGACGAGCTTTAATTCTAGCGGCAAGATAATCGTCATACGACACAGCCGTACCAGACCTGATCAGAGCCAAAATTTGCGGGCTCAGGAGATTGGCATGATTGTCATACTCGGAGGCAAGCACCTGCACCGCCTCATAACTCATAATAAGCTTATGCAATCCCTCTCCCTCAACAAAGCCGTCTAACGCCAACGGCTCTACTAGCGTCTCTGCACCTAATAATTCAGCCGCATTTTCAAGGGCAAGGTGCATGTCTGCCTTTCCTTGGTTCCACCAGGGAGTACGGCAAAAGCCGATCCGTGTCGGACGGACTGGATGGCCCGCCATCCCGCCCCCCAAAACTCCGTGGGCAGCGACCAGACCGGCAACATTCGGGGCCAATACGCCGAGCGTATCAAAAGAAGGCGCCAACCCCTTTACGCCAGCGAGGCTGTAGCTACCAAAAGATGGTTTCAGCCCAGCAATACCGCAATAGGATGCAGGACGAGTGAGGGAAGCTGCCGTTTGGGACGCCAAACCAAGTCCGACCATACCCGCCGCCACGGCAGCGGCTGATCCCGAGGACGAACCGCCGGGTGTACGATTTAGGTCATGCGGATTTCGTGTTTTCCCAGGACGAAAGAAAGCAAATTCCGTTGTCACCGTCTTACCCATATTCACCGCACCGGCGCGCTCAAGAAGAGAAACGCAAGTGGCATCAGCACGAGGCCGGAAACCATCGTAAATAGGCGAACCATAGGTGGTAGGAAAATCTTTCGTCTCAATAATATCCTTGACGCCGACACCAACCCCCGAGAGCAGACCGGGACGAGGAACAAAGCCATGTATACGCGCTCGGTCAAACGCACAGAAAGCACCGATCTGAGGCTCGACGGCCTCTATGATTTTAAGCATGCGATCGATGCCATTCTGGGTTGATGCCATAACAGGCTGTATTGAGCGTTCGGGCAAAACTTTTTTCCTTTCTATCGTCTTCATATCCCAGCGCGGTTTATTTCGGCACAACAAAGGCCGTTACAGGAGATGGTTTTCCGCAAGACAGTTAATACCGACTATCGAATCTTTTAACGAAATCAAGCAAACAGGAAAAGCTGTATAACGCAGAAATCGAAGCGATTATTTGAATAAAAACAGAAAATCAAATCACGACGCCGCTCAAGCTGCAATTGCAACAAACAGAGAGGCCGAGTTCTTGCCTTATAGTTTCGGCCCCTTCTTTAATCCGCCAACGCGTTCCTTCCTCGCAGACCAGGGCAGCGATTGACCTACTGTGCCGATACCAGGTAGTGACATAGGCGCGCATGTATCGGCAATGCCGGCCCAGATCAGCAGTCCTGGCATCTATGGGCCCTGCGTAGCAGCGCGAACTCTTCGGCGTCGAGATCAGCCCGCGGACAATAAGCTCAGTCGAAGAGCCGCTTGGCCTTGGTCGCTTGCGCCGCTGACAGGCGTTGTCATGCTCCCGCGGCAAGCATCATGCGATGTCCATTGCCTCGCCGACAATGCTCAGCAACTTACCTCGGGCGTTGAACCAGTGATTGGAATCCACTCCTGGCAAAAGTTTGTCTTGTCCAGGGGGAAGCTTTCTTCATTTTACTGATACCATAGACGCCGTCGGTAGCAACCCAAGTAAAGCGGACATAGGCATCAATTGCCTGATCGATCGTCGCCGATGCCAGCGCCGGTTTGGTTAAAAATGCGATCGTGTCAGCCACATATGCAGCGTGCATTCGTGCCAGATCTGACTTCCGATACAATGCATGGCCGATAAGTGCATACTCCCTGTGCAAGAGCTACCCGGCGAACACACAAATTTAGTAGTTACTGAACATGTCCAGGGAACCCGCATATAGCCTGCCAACGCCGCTCGAATTGCCGCCCGGCGTAAGGAAAACGGCCTTTTCACGCATCAGCCTCCCGTTTTCTGCAGTGAGATGCCCGAAAACATAAGCTTGCACGGCATCATGCACAGGATTGTTGCCGGCTTCGTCCAAACAGCGCTTGCTGCCGCCAGGGGGCCGCAAAACGTGCCGCCCAAGCTCCAATACATCTTCAACAAGGGCGCTGTAACTTTGTCAAACACTGAACCATAGTTGCCCCTTTAGACCAGATGTTCGCCTGAGATAGGGCGGTGATCCGTCTCACAATATGCAGGATTTCGAGGGTTGCGCTGGATTGGTCTGCGCCGAACCTCATGCATAGGAGACGAGTCACGGCGACGTTTATCACTTACATTGGCCTTGATGTGCACAACAATGCGATAGCCGTTGCGGTTGCTGAGTCGGGCCTGCGGAAGGAGGTGCGTGATTACGGGACGATCGCGAACACGCCGACCGCGTTGAAGAAGCTGATTTCCAAGTTAGCCAGGAGCGGTCACGAATTACGGTTTTGCTATGAGGCGGGACCTTGCGGCTATGGTACCCAACGGCAGATCGCTGCGGCGGGGCACGAATGCATTGTTGTGGCACCATCTTTGATTCCGAAAAAGCCTGGCGACCGGATTAAGACTGACCGGCGGGACGCAAACGATCTGGCCAAGCTGCACCGGGCCGGTGAGTTGACCGCGGTGTGGGTGCCTAACCAGGCGCACGAGGCAATTCGTGATCTGGTTCGAGCCCGTCTGGCGGCGGTGCGCACGTTGCGTAAGGCACGCCAACGACTATCGGGGTTCCTACTGCACCAGGGCTGCCACTATGGCCAGAAGGCATGGACGCATCTACACCGGCGTTGGCTGGCCGGGCTGAAGTTTGAGCAGCCGGTGCATTATATCGTTCTTGAGGATTGTATCGAAGCGGTGGATGCGACGAGCGCCCGGCTGGATCGTCTGGAGGCGCATATCGAGGCGGCCCTGCCGGGGTGGTCTCCCGCACCGGTCGTGCAGGCACTTCAGGCATGGCGCGGCGTGGCAATGGTAGCGGCGGCAACACTGGTTGCCGAACTTGGCGATATCACCCGCTTCGCCAAACCAACTCAGCTCATGGTATTTCTTGGCTTGGTCCCGTCTGAAAACGCCAGCGGCGCCAAACGTCGCCAGGGCGGTATCACCAAGGCTGGCAACGAGGCGGCACGGCGCATGCTGATCGAGGCCGCCTGGAGTTACCGGTTCCCGGCCCGGATCGGCCGTGCACAGTTGATCCGGCAGGAGAAGCTCACCAAGCCGGTCCGCGATATTGCACGGAAAGCGCAGGAACGACTGTGCTGGCGGTACCGCAAGTTTGCCCGTGCCGGAAAGTTGACCACGGTGATAACCACCGCGATCGCGCGCGAACTGACAGGGTTTGTTTGGGCAATCGCCAATCAAGTGCAACCGGCAGCAGCCTGACACCTTCGTATTGACCCCGAACATCTCGCCAAGAAAGGAGCTCGCCACCGCAACTATATATCCAAAGCTGGGCAAGGCCGGGGGCACGATTACGGCCAGGGGAACCCTCGTAGACTCTATCAGCCGGATCTTATCCGACGCTGGATCTTAGACCGAGGAAGCTCCGCGACGCATCACAGGTCCGGCGGTAACCAACCCGCGTATCGGAGAATGATCAACCGTCGTTTCATGATCGTGCCTCCTGCCTTTCCCAGGGGCGGCCGTACCGAAAAGGCTTACAAAAGAAAGTATTTTTATCCCTGCAGCTTGAAACGACGAACATGAGAGAATCCCTTTCAAAGCCCTCCGAGTAGGGCACGCATGCATAGGAGTAAGCAGGCGATTGTAGTGAGTGCCTGATGCATGTCGCATGCGGCGGTCGCATCGAATGGTGAACCTCTGGAATCGGTTGTTCCAGGCAAAGCTTCATTCGATTACCCATCTGTGCCGCCAAAGCTTTTGCGAACTGTCTCGGCCTCTACGGGGTATGAGTGGCCTGATACTGCCGCGGTTGCAAGCATCGTGGCGGCGACGGTGGTCATATGCTTTATCAGCATGCAGCTAGGCCGGGCGGCGGCGCTTTCCAGCGACAGTGGGAATGGCGTCGGTCAGTTCCTAGACAGGCACGCTGTCATGGACGTTGGGTCGGTCACCGGCAATAACGGTTCGACAATTAGCTAAAGTGCATGGGGGGAGTAGAGGTAAGGTCATCTCCCCCCATGAATCACCCTATCCGAGCCTGGCAAGAGGTTTTGAAGGGAGATCTTAGTCCCATCTCCAATAAAATGAACGCAGGAGAGAAGCATGGCACTGTACACAAATAGACCGTTTCTTCTCAATTATGCATGGCACATCACAGATCTACTAAGAAATATTAATTAGCTGCGCTAATTGTGCTGCATTTGATTTTATCAAATTTTGATATTTATCAAGGACGGCACGCCTAGAATTTAATAGCCTCCTTTCTTAATTCGAAATCCTGCAATGCTGAACAGGTGCAAGACTATTGGCTGTGATCGGGGGGGCATTCCTGAGGAACGCGGGAGCTTGCCCTAAGATGCCTCTTAAGTATCTATCGCGACACAATAATAGGTAAAACCGAAATAGATATTAACCGTTACCCTATTTGGTAAGTACCTAATAAATAGAATTCCTGCGTTAGTGACGGCAATTTTGATCGGGCGAATCATGAAGTCTCCCCATATTGCGTCGGTTGCATGTTTTGTGTTGGCTCTTTGGCTGGCGGCTTCCGTTGGCATGGCAGCACGGGCTCAATATTTTTCTAATCGCGATGGTTATACCAGCACGGGCGCATATCGCGTACAGGTTGAAGTCGATCCCTATTTTTGGTGGCCAGGCTTCGCCGGGTCAGTGAATTATGCCACGCCAATAGCCGACAGTCGGATGCTTAGCGCTTTCAATACCGGCTTGCTGAGTCCGATTGATATCGCTCATATTCTTCATGCCGCGTTCATTGGCGATGGCCTTGTACGGTATGGTCCCTACTCCGCCGAAATGGATCTACAGTATATCTCTGTGAGCCAAAGCCAGGATCTACCATCCGGCCCTCTGGGCGATAATCTTAGGCTGAAATCAGCTCTGCAGTTATTGCGAATTGCTCCAGGTTTTGGCTATCAAGTTTACGCTGGCAATGTTTATGGAGTCCCCACATCCGTAGACGCACGCGCGGGCTTCAGCTTTTTTTCTGCTTCGCAGAGCTACACCGGCGAGGAGGAACTAGCTGGCCGCAGTTCAACTAACAACACCAACTTCGTACAGCCCTGGATTGGCACGCGAGCAGACTTTATCCCCGGACCACGATGGCGCATTGAGCTTGCCGCGCTGGTGCAAGGCTTCGGTGTCGATGGTGGCTCCTGGGGCTGGGGCGCATCTGGCACGATCTCCTATGCTGTAAATGACTGGCTCAGCATAAATCTGGCGGCGCGAGCGCTAGACACCGAGCGCTTGGGGCTCAGCCGCGATACGCTTGGGGTGCGGCGGTCACTTCATATCACCACTTATGGCCCCATTTTTGGGGTCGGTTTCAGGTTCCCGCGACCTCTGTCTTCGCCTCCAGCCCCAACCGCTATGCCAACCACCGCCCCCGCCCCCCTCCAGGCCAAGACATATCTAGTGTTCTTCGATTGGGATGAGGCCACGCTTACGCCGCGCGCAAGCAGGGTCATCGCCCAAGCCGCGGCGGACAGCCGCACAAATCAGGTCACGAGGATCGAGGTGGATGGTTACACGAATACATCCGGTAGGCCCCCCTACAATCGGAACCTTTCCATAAGCCGCGCAAAAGTTGTTGAAAAGAAATTGATTTCTTACGGTGTTCCAGCCTCTGAAATTGCCGTACGGGGTTTTGGCGACACAAAGCTTCTCGCGCATACTGGGGCCAATTTACGTGATCCACAAAACCGCCGCGTCGAAATCGTTATAAATTAGACTAACATTATCTCGTAACTAAATCGACACGATAACGATATCAGCAGGATTTGCGCAGCATATAAAAAACCAGATTATAGGATTATAAAAAAAAGCACTAACACAGCAGGAGTTTTCTGATGAAAGTCAAACGTCGCAATTCTATCATAAGATACGCGTCCGTATTCCTGGTAATGTTCACCTTGGCTAGTCCTGCGTCGGCTGCGTCAGCTTCAGAACTGATCCGAACATCAAATGTGGCGCTACAAAATCTTTACGATACACAGCCAAAAGCTAAGCTTCTTGGCGAACGAGCCAAGGCAATTTTAGTATTTCCTTCTATTGTAAAAGCCGGTCTCATTTTTGGTGCACAGACTGGAGATGGCGTTTTGTTCGAAGGTGGCTTACCCACGCAGTTCTATAATATCTCTGCGGCATCGTACGGATTGCAAGCTGGCGTCCAGTCTTTTAGCTATGCACTTTTCTTTATGAAAGCCTCTGCACTCTCTTATCTAAAAAAAAGTCAAGGCTGGTCGGTCGGTGTAGGACCCAGCATTGTTGTGCTTGATAAAGGGGCGGCCTCAAGTCTAACAACCACGACGCTAACGCAGGACGTATATGCGATACCATTCGGACAGAAGGGGTTGATGGCCGGAGCAGGGATTGAAGGATCAAAAATCACGGCTATCAGCGTTGGTCCTTAGCCATGGCCATGGCTAAGGAAATCTCCGCGCTGGTATAGCCGATCTTGTCTTCAGAATGGACCGGTCTTGTTGGCTACGGCCCTAGTAGTCTGTTCCCCGCCCATCACGCGGTGACTTTCGTCTAATTGCGGTTTCAGGCCCCACCTGAAATGCCAAGTCAATGACGGCCGTGGTTCGTGATGTGGGTATTCTGGTTATCTTAATCGAAACGATCGAAGAGGTTTGTAAGAACTATCGATTTGAGTTTTATAGTAATGATTTGTGGCGAGATCGACTCACCAGTATGCTTCAAGCTGTCATGCTACGATATCTGGCACAAGGCTTGCCAGCGGTAACCGTACTCGGCAGCGGAGAGTCGATTAGAATGTGCTTCCCTCAGGCTGCGCATATGGCCCCTATTTTGGGCGCACTATTATAACTGCGGGGGAAAGTATTATGAAAAACTGGAAATACTTATGCACAGGTGGTTTTCGAATAATCAGAACATAATAGCGGCGGTGGCGTGTACAAGTGAGTCGGCTGATTTTCGACGTTTGCCAGAGTAGAGGCATACCGGTCATGGTTGGAGTAACTCTATCCTAAGAGCTTGTTGATCGAAGCAGATTGCTAGTGTCCTGATCGGAAAGTAGTCTACATTCTGGCTAAACCTTAAACTTGGGGAGGCTAGGATGTCGAAGGGTCGTGCGGTTGCTGTCATGTTGGATGATGCTGAGGAAGCTGCCCTGACGGCTCTGATCCGCAAGCATGGAGCGCCACAGTCGCTGGCATTACGTGCCCGCATCGTGCTTGCCGCGGCGGACGGTCTAACCAACAAGGATATTGCGACGAAGCTGAATGTCTGCGCCCATACCGCTGGCGTGTGGCGCAATCGGTTTGCTCGCGATGGTCTGGATGGGCTGTACGATGAG
>NZ_FQVJ01000035.1 GCF_900129125.1 Acidocella aminolytica 101 = DSM 11237
GCGGAATCCCGCACAAGCCAAACCCGCCAGACATAATCGTCATACCATCAAATAGCTTGCCACTCAGGGCCTCAACGGCATTGGAAGAAACTTTAGAAAACGGCATCTGGACTCACAGTTAACATGGAACGAGGCCGGGCATTACACCGGCCTCCAAAAATTAGAAAAGTAGACCAGCCTCTAGCGTGCTGACAAACTGAAACTTACCGTTGCCGCTATTACCATATCCGTAAGCGCTGCCATTATCACTACGATTATGAAGCAAATACAGCCCACCTGCATTTACACGCGCGAACAGATGTTTGTATTGCCAGGTAGGCGAAACAGCAAAGCCAACTGCCTCCGATTCTGGACCCACAAACCAATTGCCTGCGCCGATAGACTTTTCATACTCAACCCACCCGCCAACGGAATAAGGAGTATTTTTAAAGTCATAAGAGCTGAAAAGTGCGGCGCCAAAATTAGAGGTAAATTTGTCAATACCTACTTGATGGTCCGGTTTGGCGTAAACATACTGTACCTCTGGCACTACGCTTAAATTGCCGCGAGTGTAGCTGTAAAAGCCGCCAAACATCTGAGAGTTAACAAAGTACGACCCATACTCGCCAACAGTTAATCCATTCGGCCCCCAACCACTATTCAGTGCATAGGTATAAGCATTTAGACCCGTTCGTCCCAAATTGCCAGAATAATAGACGTAAAGCGAGTTGTTTTCGTTAAACGTATAATTGAGAGACGCCTGCAAAAAATTAAATACATGCGTATCCCAGCCATCACCGAACTCGACATTCAAAGTAGCTGAGCCAGCGTTATATGTCGCCAAAACACCATCTGCCTGATTGTTCTGGACGTAGAAAAGCGATGTTGTCAGTTGTGATGAATTAAGCCAATCTATTCCTGCTTCGTAACCCTCGAGTGAGCTAAGTCTCCCAGCCGAAACAGTAAAAGGCATATTCTTAGGCGCAATCGTCAAATATCCTGCGTAGAGAGGTCCGGTGCTAAAATTGCTGATGGACGTCTGCAGTAAGTGCCCATCGCTCCCATAACTAAGCGCACCAACCGTCAGAGGTGCCTGAGTTGCACCAACTTCGATCGTGAACTGCAAAATACCGCTATTCTTCTGTAGCTCTACCATCGCATTAGCAACGTTCATGCCATGAGACAATTGGCCGCTACTGGTATTCGATGCATAATATCCATATCCATCTACGCCACCCGAAATTGTTAACGGACCTAGAGGACCGCCATCAATTGAGATACCCTCCGGGCCATTCAGCGCAAAAGCCGGATTGCTACATATCCCAGCCAAAGAAATACCAAAAAACAGAACATGTGCTTTTAAATGAAAAAGCTTCACCATTCATCTCCCTAATATGATTAGTTTTATTTTCGCGTTCTATCGGTATAATCATCCAGCCCATTCGGCTGGAACGGAGTGACGCTCATAGGCCGCCACTCCGAATTGTCTTACACAACCGCCAAATAGTGCTTTACAAAACGAGGCGTATGAACTGTCCAGAGGACGGGCGTCCCCTTCTCTACCATCCAGCCTTCACCTTGCTTGTAGGTCACGGATTCACCGGTGCTTTCATTCGTGAGAGTGACTTCGCCTTCCAGCACCATGGCGTGCTCTGTAAACGGATAAACCATCCGAAAACGACTCTTGTTTACGCCAAAATAGCCAGCGCTAATCTGAGCATCCGGCCCGCCAAGAGTAAAGCTTCCGAACGCGGCCCCGACACCTTCGAGGATTGTTGAACCGAGATCAGCTACCGTTCCCCAACTATCAAGTTGAGGAATCGAAGAAGATTTAAGTGCGAGCATAGATAGTCCTTTCAATTAAAAATAAGGTGAACGACCATTCCAAAGGCCAGATACTTGGTTCCAGACCTTACCCGCGGTCATCCAAAGCGCACGCATCTTGTCCTTGCCTGCTACATTGATGTGAGGAATGCTAGCCATCAGATCATATCGTGCTGACCCTTCGCTCATTCCTTCAGCCAAAACCTTACAAACGATATGGCTTGGCGTGACTCCAAACCCTGAATAGCCCTGCACATAGAAAACATTTTTATGGTTCGGTAAGGTACCAATTTGCGGAAACAAATTGGCACTGCATGCCATAGGCCCTCCCCAGGCTAAATCGATATTCACCTTATCGAGGTAAGGGAATATTTTTAACATTAAAGCCTGATTCCATGTTGCGAGATCAGATGGAGTATATTCAACAAATCTTGTTGCGCTTCCAAACAACAATCGATTTTCACGTGTAACCCGGTAATAATTGATGATCGGGCTGATATCAGAGAATGCACCTTTGATCGGGCTAATTCGCTCGATTACATTATCAGGTAACACCTCGGTCATCATTTGAAAGGCGCAAGTGTTAATTGTCTTTTTATATATATAAGGCTCCATGTTCGCTAAGAAGCTATCACAGGCCCACAGCATCTTTGCAGCGCGAACCTTCCCACCTGCTGTCCGCACAGTGATTCTGTCGCCGTATGTCACCTCCAGAGCCGGACTGTGTTCGAATATCCGACCACCAAGCGACGTCAAAGCCCTCGCTTCCCCCAGGAGGAGATTTAATGAATGAACATGCCCTCCACCCATATGCTTCAAGGCAGCTTTATAGACAGAAGAGCCAACAATTTTTTGGACATCTGAGCCTGTCAACAACTCAATATCCTCTTGAGCGTCAACGTCCTTGAATTCTTTTAACCAACCTTGCAGCGTCTTCTCTTGCCTAGAATTATAAGCAAGGTACCCGTAGCCGTGACATAAATCTGCCTGGATATCGTATCTCTTTACGCGATCGGCAATAATTCCAGCGCCAAGGTTTGAGATTTTAAATATTGTCTCCAAGCCTTTTCCACCGACATGCTTTTTTACTTTTGTAATGTCATGACCAATACCTGCCATGACCTGGCCACCATTACGACCGGTACCACCATAGCCAAGATATTTTCCCTCGAGAACGACGATATTGGTGATGCCATGTTCCGCCAATTCGAGGGCCGTGTTTATACCAGAAAAACCTCCACCAATCACGACGATATCGGCATCGATATCTTTATCAAGGCGAGGAAAAGAGAGATCGTATTTTTTCGTTGCGAAATAATACGTTGGAGACTCGATTGTTTTCACGACTAAACCTCAGATCTTCTCGAACCCAATGCTCTTATAACGGGCTGGATCCGCTGCGCGCAGACGAATTGACAGTATACCCCCGATGATTGCGGCAAATAGGATCAATCCGGTCAAGCTATAGGATAGTAGCTTCGAAGCGCCGGTCAGCAGACTAAAATTAATCACGATAAAATAAAGCACTGTAACCAATAGCGCCCCCGCCACGACAGGCGCAATAAAAGAAGAAAATATACCGTCGGAAAGGTGACGATTTCGGGCAAAGAAAGCCGGCACTGCAAAAGAAGCAATTGCCATCAACGCAATAACGCCAAGCGTCCCAACATTTGTTAACCAGGAGAATAACGACAGCACAGGATCTTGTTTGGCGATCACAAAGATTAAGACAACGACAGCAGCAAGAACGGATTGCGCCACAGAACCAGTATGTGGGCTCTGATGGACATGATGCGTCTTACCAAAATACTGAGGCAGCAGCCCCTCGCGCCCCATTGCAAAGAAGTACCTCGCCACAGAATTATGGAAGGCAAGTAAACCAGCATAAACAGAGGTTACGAAAAGAACACTCATCAAAAGCGATAGCCAGTGCCCAGCATAACGGTTAGCCATTAGGAACAAGAAACGCGTTGGGTCCTGTAACCCGCCTAGGAACCCGACGAGCTTGTTTGTACCAATCGCGTTAACAAGACACCAACTAGACAACATGTAAAAACCGCCGATCAAAACGACTGAGAAATATGTTGCAAGCGGAATTGTACGCTTAGGATCCTTAGCTTCTTCGCCATAAATTGTTGTTGCTTCGAAACCGACAAAGCAAGCGAAGGCAAACACAAGACCGATAGAAGGCGACATAGCAAAGACCCTCGACGGCGCAAAAGGTGCCGCACTCAATCCAGATGCTCCACCTTTAGCTATAATGGCAACATCCAGTACAAGCACACACAGATATTCGGCCGCCACAAGCAAGGTCAGAACTTTGGCAGACAAGTCAACCTGACGGTAACCGAGCACAGCAATGCTGGCCATAGCTATGTAAGAATAAGCCCACCAAGGCAGATTGATACCAGCTTGCTGGAACAGGCTCTGCGCTGCTGCACCAAACATTCCATAGAGACCTATCTGCATCGTATTATAGCCGATAAGAGCAATCATGGAGGCCGCACCTCCAGCCACCCCTCCCAACCCCCGAGCAGCAAATGCGTAAAAGGCACCGGCATTAGTTATATGACGCGCTAAAGCACAGTAACCAACGGCAAACAGCGCTAGGATAATTACCGTAATCAGGTAAGAACCAGGCATTCCGGGGCCGTTTCCCAGAAGCATCCCTAGTGGTGCGCCGCCAGCAATAGCCACCAATGGCCCAGCCGCCGAAATTACAAAGAATGTGACCGCTCCGACCCCTAACGTACCTTTGCGTAGTTGGTTCGCCGCAGGAGCGAGTGGCGGTAAAGTATCGATATGTTCGTAGGACACTGAATGCACCCCCTAAAACCGGTTTACTTGTTTATTTAACTGAGAAGTTATGATTTCTCATAGGACAGCCTTTTAAACAGCAAGCCACAACATTAAGGCGATTGTAGAAAGCGCCAAATTTATGATAAGATACGCCAAATTCGTTTTATTCCCGGCCTAGACTGAGGATTAGATGCGTCGCAAGCATACACAGCTCGAATCCATACCAATGATACGCTCTTCAGTTGTAAACCAAGTGATAGATGCAATTCTTGCACAACCAAATGGTGCAAGTTTTTTACGACAACAGCACGGCATAAGAGAGCCGAAGGCAAATTTGTACGAGCAGATTCCACTATCTCGTTATCTATCTCTGTTTGAACATGCTGCTTTAGTAGCCAAAGATCCTTTACTTGGTGCTCGTATAGGCTTCACGAATCCGCCTGGAGAGCTTCTCGGGCCAATTGGCTTTCTGGTTCTCACTAGTCCTAGCCTGAGGATAGGGCTTGAACATCTTAGCCATTACATACGCGCATGGCAGGACACGACCGACATTAAATTACATCTCGGGGAAGATACCGCTACGTGGTCTTACCGGATTAATTCTTCAAATCTATGGCCTCGACGGCAAGATTCTGAGTTCACCCTAAGCGCGACATGCTCAATGATTCGCGCCTGCTTTGGTGAAAAATGGATTCCTTACGAAGTTCATTTTGAACATCATAGACCACAAGAATGGCGTGAATTAGAGAGAATGTTCAGATCTAAAATTCGGTTTGACCAATCTGACAACGCACTAGTTCTTGAACTAAATGATTTAGATCGACCTTTATTAAATAGAACTAGTTCTGGATTTGCACCATTTTTGCGGAAGCATATCGAAGACATTCTAGCTGATGAACCTGAGACCATTCCGCTTGAACATCAAGTCAGACAGATAATTTCCCGCGATCTTGGTAAGGTTCCAGTGAACCTTACGTCCCTTTCAGCTGAGTTGGGTATCCCAGCTCGTACGCTACAACGGCATTTGGCCGAGCAAGGAACATCTGTTCGTGAAATCATTCGAAAATTAAAGCAGCAAGAGGCTAGAACTCTACTAACGCAAAGTAATCGCCATATTGGCACAGTGTCCCAAGCAGTGGGATACACTGATCAAGCCGCTTTCTGGCGTGCGTTCAAATCCTGGGAAGGCGTTTCGCCCGCCGATTACCAGCGGGCGAAACGTAAGAAGAGATAAGGATTACCCTTGTAATGCAGCCCACATGTCACGGTCACGCTCAGCCGTCCAAATACGGGGATTCTCAATCCCCAGCGCCTCATCGTAGGCACGCGCGACGTTAAAGGGCAGGCAATGCTCATAGATTGCATAATTACCAAACTTGTGGTCGCACGCCGCACGACAAGCTGTCATCGCGTCCTTTAAAGAGCCGCCACGTGCTGCGACCTCCGCCACGGCGTTATAGGTCGAGGTCACAAAGTCCTTGGTGGCGTCCAAACCAGCCTGTACCATTTCAGCCCCTACCAGCGCATCACCACGACCGGGCGCAATAGACTTTGGATTGTATCGCGCAATGGCATCCAATGTGGCGGGCCAGTCATTGTAATGCGCATCGCCGCAATAGCAGGCGGAATGATACTCCACGATATCACCCGTGAACATCACGCCCGCATCTGGTACCCAAGCCACAATGTCACCTGCCGTATGCGCCCGGCCAAGCTGCAGCAGTTCCACGCGTCGCTTGCCAAGATAAACCGTCATTTTGCCATTGAAGGTCATTGTCGGCCAGGTCAGCCCCGGCACAGACTCAGCAGCCTGGAACAAGCGCGGGAACCGGCCAAGCTCAGAGGCCCAGTCCTCATTGCCCCTCTCCTGGATCATGCCGCGGCATTTTTCGGAAGCAACGATCTCCGATGCGCCATAAGCGGAGGCGCCCAAAACGCGCACAGCATGGTAGTGCGAGAGCACGACATATTTGATCGGCTTATCCGTTACGCTACGAATTTTTTCAATTACACGCTGCGCCATGGCGGGGGTGGCCTGGGCATCTATGATCATCACGCTGTCATCACCGATGATCACGCCGGTATTCGGATCTCCCTCGGCGGTATAAGCATAAAGGTTCGGGCCGACCTCAGTAAAAGAGACTTTTTTCTCGGTGAGATCACCTGTGGAGGCAAAGGAAGGTGTCGACATAGCAGATTATCCTTTTTCAAAATCAGATTGGTTTTCTGGCGCCGCATTGATGAAAGCAGGCAGCGAATGAGCCGCTTCGTCAACGCGGCAAAGGCCGGGATATGGGGTGAGGTCCAGACCGAAGCGGCGGGCGTTATAAAGTTGCGGCACGATACAAAGATCGGCGAGGCCGGGTTCGTCGCCAACGGCAAAACGTCCAGCCGTTTTCCGCAACCGGGCTTCAATCGCGGTAAAGCCCGCCTCCATCCAATGCCGGTTCCAGGCGGCGCGGCCTTCTCCACTTTCCCGGTAATCGGCGCTTAACTTCCCAAGCACGCGCAAATTGCCGACAGGATGAATATCGCAGGCAATGATGCAGGCAATTTCCCGGGCATAAGCGCGCGCGGCCAGATTACTGGGCAACAATGACGGCGTCGGATGCGCCTCTTCGAGATATTCGATGATGGCCAAAGACTGTCCCAACGCCACCCCCTCCTCGCTGAACCAAGGTACAAGCGCCAGCGGATTCAAGGCGCGGTACGCTTCGCCGTGCTGTTCTCCCTTGCGCAGATGCACCGGCACATGCGTGACGCTCAGCCCTTTCAGGAGGAGCGCAATGCGCACTCGGTAAGCCGCAGTGGAGCGGTAATAGCCATGGAGTGTACGCTCAACCATCGCACCATTCCGGGCGCAAGGAAGGTGCTGGAAGAATTGTCCCCTCGCAGACACCAAACCCAATACGATAGTCAGGCCCTTGCGCCCATCCCGTGAGCGTAAGCGTGTCCCCGTCCTCAATGAAGCGCCGCTCAACGCCACCTTCCAACAGTAGCGGCTCCTTGCCGCCCCAGGTAATTTCCAGCAACGAACCACGGCTACCTTTGTCCGGACCGGAAATGGTGCCCGAGCCCAGCAGATCACCCACCTCCATCTTGCAGCCGCCAATGGCGTGGTGCGCCAGTTGCTGCGCCGCCGAATAATAGAGCTCGCAAGTGTTTGTCCGCGAAATCATATTATCGCCATCCTGCCCGGCGGCACGCATATGCACCTCCAAATGAACGTCATAACGCATCGGAGCTAGCTCGCGCAGATAGGGCAACAACGGGCGCACCCGACTAGGACTTGGCAAACGGAACGGCTCAAGCGCGGCCTTGGTTACCACCCAGGGGCTAATAGAAGTAGCGAACGCTTTCGCCTGAAAGGGACCCAGCGGCTGATATTCCCAGGCTTGGATGTCACGGGCCGACCAATCATTCAGCAGCACATAGCCGAAGATCAACTCATCGGCCTCAGCCACGGTCAATGGCTCACCCATCTGCGTCCCCTGCCCCAGCACCGCTCCAAACTCCAATTCGATGTCGAGGCGTTTGGTGGGGGAGAAGATGGGAAAGTCCGCCTCAGGTGGCTTGATCTGCCCCAGAGGGCGGCGCACGGGTGTTCCACTGACCACAACGGTGGATGCGCGACCATTATAGCCGATGGGAATGCTGAGCCAGTTTGGAGGCAACGCATTTTCTGGGCCGCGGAACATAGTGCCAACATTTTCTGCGTGGTGGCGCCCGGCATAGAAATCCGTATAACCAGCCACCTCGAAGGGGAGATGCATACGCACAGCCGTCTGCGAAATCAGCACCTTCGCGCGCAAGTCAGCATCATCACGCAGTGCCGGGTTGCCGTTCTCTACGAACAAATCCATCAACTGGGCGCGAATATTGGCCCAAACGGCCTTACCCTGTGCCATGAAGGCATTGAGCTTTGGTTGGTCGAAGCCAGGAGCTTCAATCAACCCCGCACGCTCCAGCGCCGCCAGATCAGCCACATACCCACCGATAGCTGTGCCGCAACGCGGCATCTCACCATCCCGGCTAAACACGCCATAGGGCAGGTTGTTCAACGGAAAATCGCCATCCGGCGCATTCGCGTCTTCAAGCCAGCTGCGCAGCATCACTTCACCCCCGGAGTGCCGTCAAATTTCTTCTCAAGCCCGGCCCAGCAAGCCGGATAATCTGGCTGCAAACTTGGCAAGTCGGCCGCATATTGGGTGAGAAGCTGCGGCAACCGCGTCTCAAACATGAAAGCCATAGTATTGCTGAGTTTCTGTGGTTTCAGTTCGGCGGTACTTGCTTTCTCAAACGCCTCGGCATCCGGTCCATGCGGAAGCATGCAGTTATGCAGGCTCATGCCGCCCGGCGCAAAGCCATGTTCCTTCGCATCGTACTGACCATAGATCAGTCCCATAAACTCGGACATAATATTCATGTGATACCAGGGCGGGCGGAAGGAATGTTCCGCTACCAACCAGCGCTCAGGGAAGATCACAAAATCAACATTCGCGGTTCCAGCTTCGCCCGTCGGAGCGGTGAGTACTGTAAAGATCGACGGATCCGGATGATCGAACAAGATCGCGCCAACTGGTGAGAAGGTGCGCAGATCATATTTGTACGGCGCGTAATTGCCATGCCAAGCCACTACATCGAGCGGCGAGTGATTAATCATCGTCTCATGAAACTGGCCGCACCATTTAACTACGACGCGCGCCTTCACGTCGCGATCCTCAAATGCTGCTACTGGCGTTTTAAAGTCACGGGAATTGGCAAGACAGTTAGCACCGATCGGCCCGCGCTCCGGTAAAGTGAATTTGGCGCCGTAATTCTCGCATATATAACCACGCGCCGTACCATCCAACGGTGCGACGGTGAATTTCAGCCCGCGCGGCAATACCGCGATCTCGGCCGGTCCGATCTCCATAATACCGAGCTCCGTGGCAATGCGCAGCCGCCCGTGATCAGGCACCAGCATCAACTCACCATCGGCATTATAGAAATACTCATCCTGCATCGGCGCGTTGATCAGGTAGATATGCGCGGCCATGCCGGTCTGGGAGTAGACATCGCCTGCTGTTGTCATGGTGCGCATGCCGGTCAGGAAGGTCAGCTGTTCATCCGGCAACGACACCGGATCCCAGCGCAGTTGGCCAAGAGGTAAGCCATGTTCCACCACATGCGGCGCAGACTTCCAGAAAGGTAGATCAAACCGCCGGAACGCTCCAATATGCCTTACGGAAGGCCGGATGCGGTACAACCAGGAGCGCTCATTGCTACCGCGCGGCGCTGTAAAGGGTGACCCGGAAAGCTGCTCGGCATAAAGCCCATAAGGACAGCGTTGCGGCGAGTTCTGCCCCTGCGGTAATGCGCCAGGCAGAGCTTCTGTTTCAAAATCATTGCCGAATCCCGGCAAGTACTCAAGTGCCATCTATTAACTCCCCAACCGCGTTTAGGCGTTTCCGATTATTTGGCGTCAAAGCCGACCACCAGCCATCCGCAGTGCCGAGCGAATGACCTCACGGTCGCCGATATGATTGGCTAGAATTAGGACCAGCTTGCAATTCATCATGGCCGCTTCGGTGTCATTCATCCGGCGCTGGCTGTCGATGAGCTCTTTATAGAATCCATCGGGGTCGTCGATGTTCGGATTAAGATTCAGATCCATGCTTAACTCCTTCAAGACGCCATCGCGCGGGCCAGTGCGCGGCTGATCTTGGCTTTGTCGAAACGCTTCCAGCGCGCGGCGATATATTGGTCTGGCCGAATAAGATAGGTTGTACCTGGATCGGCACCATAACGGATAGCCAGATGGCCAGATACGTCCTCGATATCTTTTCCAACCTCCAACACCTTTGCTTGAACACGTCCAAACGCCACATACTCAGCCGGCACCGGACCAAAGCTCAGCACAGTAAATCCGCGGCCGGTCTGGTTCAGAAACCAAGCATCCTGGTCATGAACACGAACCGGTGCATCCGCTGCATTTGTACCGGGTGCCACACCGCCAGGGAATGGCTCTTCATCAGGCGTATTCAACGAAGAGTTGGCATAAGGTGTAGGCATGGAAAGCCGCCCGCTATTAACCAACCGGCGGGCAAAGGGACATTCGTGTGCCAACCGCAGCACCGCATCGCGGTACAGACGGCTCGATGGCGTTTTCGGCGTGATGAAATCTGTCGAACGCGTCGAGTTCAGGATATTATCATCCGCCGCAAAAGCCCGCTCCTCATGATAACTATCAATCAGCGCCTCAGACGCGTCGCCGTCGACCACAAGCTTCAGCTTCCACATCAAATTATCAGTATCTTGTACACCTGAATTCGCGCCCCTCGCCCCGAAAGGCGACACCTGATGCGCTGAGTCTCCGGCAAAAATCACCCGCCCATAACGGAAATTGTCAATCCGCCGACAAGCAAACTGATAGACAGAAGCCCATTCCAGCTCGAATGGACGATCATCCCCTAGCATAGCGCGCACACGCGGAATAATACTTTCCGGCTTCTTTTCTTCCGCGGCATCACAATCCCATCCGAGCTGGAAATCGATACGCCATACATCGTCCGGCTGCCGGTGCAGAAGTACTGACTGATTGGGATGAAATGGCGGATCAAACCAGAACCAACGCTCGGGCGGATATTCAGCGCTCATGATGACGTCCGCGATCAAGAAGCGATCTTGGAAAGCCTGGCCTGCCCACTGCGCGCCAACCATATTACGGACGCTTGAATTCGCACCGTCGCAGGCGAGTACCCAATCGGCTTCCATGGTGAATACGCCGTCCGGTGTTTCAACCGTTAGAGCAACATAACCATCTTTCTGCTCTAATGCAGTTATCTTGTGCTTCCAGCGCAAGTCAACCTGCTGTTTCCTTGAAATCGCCTCGACCATATATTCTTCGAGATAATATTGCTGGAGGTTTATCATCGCCGGCATTTTGTTGTCGGCCTCAGGCAGCAGATCAAACTGATAGGATAGTGCGTCCTTAAAAAATACCTTGCCTAACTTCCAGTTAACCCCCTTGGCAGCCATACGTTCACCAACTCCAAGACGGTCAAGCACTTCCAGTGTACGCTTGGCATAACACACCGCGCGCGAGCCCATTGAGACAGTGTCATTATCATCAAGAATGACACATGGCAGACCTTGATTCGCCGCATCCAAGGCCGCAGCCAACCCAACCGGCCCAGCACCAATAATCACCAGTTTATGTCGCAGAATTTCTCCGGCTTTTTGCTCCGGGGATTGCTTATAGCTGAACCGGGGATGGGTATAGGTTTTCAGCATTTCCTCTTTTTCCTTCGCGGATTTTTTCAGCGTCTGGTTTAGCGACTGCCGAATTCGATCTCGTGCGTCCAGGCCATATAACGGGGCGGCGTCTTGGTAAGATTCCAATCACGCAGCATCAAATCCGCTACATCCTGCATACGGTTTAATTGCTCTGCAGTAGCAGTGTTCACTGCGAGTTCAATGCGATGTCCATTTGGATCGCGGAAATAAATGGAGTGGAACAAGGCATGATTTGTGGGACCCACGACATCAAGCCCAGCTTCTTCCAGACGTTTCTTTGTCGATATCAGTTCATCGATGCTCTCAAGTTCGAATGCCAAATGCTGCACCCAATCCGGGGTATTACGATCCCTATCCATCTCCGGCGCGTTAGGAAGCTCGAAGAAAGCCAGGACATTGCCACCACCCGCATCAAGAAAGATATGCATATAAGGGTCAGGGGCCTTGGTAGACGGCACATGATCCTCGGCGAAGGCGCCTATCAGCCTCATGCCAAGATGCATCTTATAGAATTCGGCTGTCTCGCCCGCATCCTTGCAACGATAGGCAACATGATGGATTTTCTGGATCGTCACGGTATGATTCCTAGATCGTTTCTTTGATCATATTAGTAACATATGATACGATAATCATCAAGGATGAATTTTATGCTCAGCCAAAATTTGTCTATTGATATGATGCATGCATGATTTTAGGTATCATTTGTTACAGACAGGACACGGGCAATGGCGACTCCTAAGACAAAACGCGACGAAGCCTCACCGAAACTGACCTTGAACGCCTTCCTACCTTACCGCCTGGTCGTGCTGGCGGATGAAATTTCGCGGACGGTCGCTCATATCTATAGTGACCGCTTCAACCTTACCCGCCCTGAATGGCGTGTCATGGCTTCGTTGCAGGAGCTTGGCCCCGTCTCCGCCACTGAAATCTGCGCCCACTCCACCCAGGACAAAATGACTGTCAGCCGCGCTGTTGCCAGTCTGGAGGCAAGTGGCCTTTTGCACCGAAATGACGACCCACAAGACCGGCGCAACAAGCGCCTTGAACTGACTCAAGCTGGGCGTGTCTTGTACCAAAAGCTTGTTCCGCTGGTGTTGGCACGGGAGGAATATCTGATCGAAACCCTTAGCCCAGAAGAGCGGACCTTTTTGGATAAGCTCTTGACCACATTGCTCCAGCGCGCCCGGGAACTTGAGAAGCGGGGCTGAGCTACAACATCTCGCCCCACCCCACCTCAAACCAGCAGCGTCTGAATGGTGGTGAACTCCTTCAGTCCCTCAACACCAAATTCCACTCCCATACCGGACTGCTTAACCCCGCCAAACGGCGCATTTGGCTGCACGGCGCCATGCTTGTTGATCCAGACCGAACCACATTCGAGCCGCGTGGCAACAGCCTTGGCGGCTTCGATGTCTTTGGACCAGACCGAACCGCCTAGGCCGAACGGGCAGTCATTGGCCTTAGCTACAGCCTCCTCGACGGTGCCGTAGCGGATAATCGGCAAAGCCGGGCCAAACTGCTCCTCATCCACAAGGCGGATACCATTATCGACGTTGGAGACTAGAGTAACTGGATAAAAGAAGCCTGGTCCATTGCCTGGATTGCCGCCCAAAAGCACCTTCCCACCATGCAACTTGGCGTCTTCCACCAACTCCCGTACCAAGGCCAGCTGCTTTTCGTTCTGCACCGGCCCTAGAATACTATCTTCCAGAAGCCCATCACCAACCTTCACCTGAGAGGCATAAGCCGTCAGTGCGTCACAAACAGCATCATGGATGCTGTCATGCACGTAGAGACGCTTGAGCGCTGCACAGGTCTGGCCGTTATTAATGAAAGCGCCCCAGAACAGCCCTTCGGCAATAGCCTGCGGGTCAGCATCCGGCAGAACGATACCGGCGTCATTGCCGCCCAGTTCAAGCGTCAACCGCTTAAGGGTACCGGACGCCGCTTCCATCACTTTTTTGCCAACGGGCGTCGAGCCTGTAAAGACGACCTTGCTGATGCCAGGATGGGAAGAAAGCTGACCACCGAGCCCGCCTTCACCAGTAACTACATTGATAACGCCTGGCGGCAGAACCTCGTTCATCAGTTCCACCATGCGAATGGTGGAGAGCGGCGTGAGGCTGGAGGGTTTATTGACGACAGTATTCCCCGCCCGGATGGCAGGTAGCACGTGCCAACAAGCAATCATCACCGGCCAGTTCCAGGGGGTGATGGAGCCAACGACGCCAATCGGCTTGCGGTGCAACTCTACCCTGCCCTCAGGCGTATCCTGAAGGATCTCAACAGACAGGGTTAGATCCGCCGTTGCTCGCGCCCAGGCGACAGCGCCACCAATCTCAAAACGTGACCCCAGACCGTTGAGAGGCTTACCCTGCTCGAGCGTGAGCAGCTCCGCCAACTCCTCTGTATGAGTCTCGATAATGTCCGCGACCTTATGACAAAGCGCCTGACGTTCCGCATCGGGCGTAGCGGCCCAAGCAGGAAAAGCTGTCGCGGCAGCGGCCACCGCCTTGTCCAAATACATCTGCGTGGCTAACGGCATCATCCCCACCACAGCGCCGTCTGCCGGGTTGCGCACCTCCGCATACTGCGCGGTCTGAAGCTTCTTGCCGTTAATCACGAGGCCATAATGGGTCATGCCGGTAATCCCCCTCTAATTTTGGAGACTAATTAGGCAGTTCTAACGGCCCCCGTCTTGGACAAACGCGCAGTCTGATTTGGACAAAAACGCACCATCACCTTCAGTTGGGCCGCAGGAAATCCCCTGGAGTTCCTCCAAACATGGAACGGAAACTCCGATTGAAGTAGGAGATGTCATTAAACCCTGCAGAGAGCGCGATGGACGCTATGGTCTCGCCCTGACGCAGCCCGTATCTCCTAAGGCGGTCATGCACGCGACGTAGCCGGCATTCACGAATGACTTCCGTGCAACTCTGGCCGGAGATACGGAAATCTTCCTGCAATGTCCTTATCGACACACCGAGGCGATCTGCCAGCCAAGTCACCCCCAACTCAGGTATCGTCAGATTTTGCTCAATTAAAAATCTAGCTCGCTGAAGCCTGATCTCCGCAGCCTCGACCACGCCCCCTTTCGGCACGGCGTCTATCAAACTCTGCCGGATAGCGTCATTCAATAAACCAATAAGTGGCTGGGCCTCAGGTTCACTTGGCATCGTGAGCAATTTGGCGAAGAGGGCACGCAGTACAACTGCCATAGGATCGTACCCATCAAGCTTGCGCGGCCCCCCCAATCCCATGGGTTGTGCAGCCAAGATCGCCTGCCGCGGCAAATGCAACGAGACATGATTTGAAAGCGTTCCACCGAAATTAAACGCCAAAGGTACGGCGGAATCAAGCAACGTGCAATCTCCCGCAGCAAGCATGAACCTTACATCCCGCTGCTCCACGCCGCATTGCCCTTCAACCTGAATAAGCAGCAGCAGATCGCCCTTGTCATCCCTACGAATATCGGAAGGTGATCTGACGATCCGATCTAAATCATTAACCACATGCGCGAAAACCAAACCCGACAATTCCTTGCGGCTGACTCCCCCCCGGACTTGCTTCCCGGGTTCCACCGGCTTGGGTTGGAAGCGACCACACACCGCATGCAAGTCCTCGGCCCATTTGTCGAACCGGTTGGTAGACCATTGGCGGTTGGCCAGCGTGCTTATCCTGCTCAGATCCACGTTAAACTCCCTCGCCGAAGACGCAGCTTCTACGCAAATCATTTTTATCCGCTACCAAACGATTTAGAATATTCAAAAAATTGCGTTAACAAAGTCTATTCGCTCATCTCAGATAGATTATAGAACTCGCTATCTGACCGAGGACAAGCTTCTAGTCTGAAATGTGTGATGTTTGATAAGGTACTCTTTTAAGTACAACTTCTTAAAGCGCTAAAGCAACAAACAAGCACAACTCAAGGCGGCTAAAGCAACGCTGTATTGACGCCGTTCATCAACCCAGAATTACGCAAGCAAGCGAAGCCAACTTTTAAGGGTTCGCTAAGTCATTAGCGGTTGACTGGAATTAATCGCTTCAACAAACGCGCCAATTTTAAAGTTAGAAAATTCTCCATCAACAAAATCGGCTTTACCAAAAATTTTTCCGTCCGTCTTACCACGCGCAAGATCCAGGAGCACAACACCAAGCGTCGGCACAACTTTCTCTTGCCAAACAAATAGATATAAATTATCGCGCAACTTAAAATAGTGGCAAAGATCTGTATCCGCTAAGCCTGCTTCCACTCCTTTAAGACAATGCCATGTATAGAATGTCTCGTTAAGATAAAGATGCTCGTAAACTTCTGTAGGGCTATAGCGGTAACGCACATGTTTACCCAACAGCTCTTTAGTACGAGGAAAACCAAAGCCATGCCCCCCACCGTCTATCCGTGCATTCCGAAACACCACAGAAACCGTGGTAAGCGCTAGTCCAGCAGCAGCTCGTTCTTGTAAGACGACAGACGCCTCTTCGCGAGCTGGTAGCTTGCCTTGAAGCTGTAAAGCTCGCCCAGAAACCATGTCCGCAACCAGTGATACTGCCTGATTGTCCGTAATATAGTCGACAAAATAAACCCCTTCGCACAAAGATGTTACGCGTACATTCGTACGCAAACCATTAGGCAAGTTGATAATCTGTTGGTTGCCGTCTAAGTCTATATTGGCGTTCCAACTAGAGCCATCTTCAAAAAGAAGCTCTAAAGACTTCCCGGAAAAATCGTGGCAGGGAGGTAATGTGTTGCTGTCTGTAGCAAAACCCTGCCCCAAATCTCCCACAGATATCCAATTTGCTGCAGCGCTCATGCACTTCCCTCCTTTTAAATCTAATTCTACAGGGGATTAAAATATGCTGATATCCAAAACACGGGAAATAGCGAAATGCGCCGAAGTTGTGATAAAATCCGCCACGGCATAGCAAAACGGAGCTCAGCATGGCGAATGGCTTGCAGACTTTCACCCCAGAAATTCGATCACCGTTGATATCTATTTTGCTAAACGGCTTGAGGGGAGAAGCCATGCGTAGGAGGGCGCGAGAGCGGCTAGGCATCTCCAGCCCCATGCTTGAAGCCCGTCTGTCGGCAGTACCTCTAACCCGTTACGTCGCGCTATTCGAGGAACTTGCGATCTATCACAGAGATCCGTTACTAGGTGCACACCTCGGTATGTCACAGACTGCCGCAGATGCATTGGGGCCACTTGGTTTTCTCCTCCTGGCAATGCCAACAATGGGTCAAGGTCTTGAAGCTGTAGCCAGATACATAAGCACATGGCAAACAGGAACAACTGTCGTGCTAAACCACTCCCGGGACGAAGCCTTCTGGAGTTACCGTATTGACGATTCAAAAATCTGGCCACGACAGCAGGACTCTGAATATACTTTAGCGGTAATGTGCTCCGCGATGCGCAGCCGTCTAAATCCTGGTTGGCGTCCTCTAGAAGTGCATTTTGAGCACGAAAAGCCTGCCTCTGCCTCAGCCCTTCGCTCGCTGTTCCAGGCGCCGATTCGGTTCAGCCAACCCGTTAACCAGTTCGTACTCGACCCCACAGAGCTGGATCTACCATATCAAACTCCGTTTGCTTGCTTTATTCCTTATGTTGAAGAGTATTTGCGCGCATTAATTCCCCAGCACACCGTAGCGCCGGACATTGTTTCTCAAGTTCATAATGCTGTCCGGGGGGCAATGAGTCATCGTGAAATATCTCTCGACTGGGTTTCACAGACACTTCAAATATCACCACGCACCCTACAGCGCCAACTTGCGACTAACGGAACCAATCTTCGAAAAATTATCCAGGAAGTACGAGAGAATGAGGCCGCGGCTTTGCTCCAGACAGGCCAGCGCCGTAGAACAGACATCGCTCATGCGCTCGGCTATTCGGATCACACTGCTCTCTGGCGAGCATCTCGCTCATGGAGTAACCGCTCCCCTAAAACTAACTCCAAGAGCTCAACTGAATTGAAAAAATGTTGATTTCACTGAGAATCCCCATAAAATGCCGAAAGTTTTTTTGTGCAGATCATTGCCCACTCAGCTTCTACCTTATCGAAGCCGCGTACGAGGTATGGCCAGAGCCTCTGGCTTGTTTGATCTGTCCGAAGACCGTTTCTACGGTATATTTGTAGATCCGGTAGCGGCATTGCTGGGCGCCCCTTCGGAGTCTGACGCGTACGACCTGAACCAGCTTGCCGACTTTTTCCGCCACCCCGCTTACTTGCTCGTCCCACCAGCAGATAGCCGCATACTGCACACGCTTTGAGACCCTCGAGATTAGCTTCTGAATAGAAGTTATTATCGGCGGGGACGGACCTCGTTAGGCATTTCGCCGGTATTGACTCCAACCGTATCGAGAAGGACCCGCAGGGCATCCTCATCGGAACCATTGTGGCTAACGGATGCACCACGATGATCTGGGCGCCAACATCGACTGCGGCCTACACATTATACGCCTGGATGACGCCATCGCGCGCTTTCATGATCCGGCTTTGCGGATCGATGAAGGCTTTCAATGGACTTATCAAATATCGCGGCTGAAAGCTCGATTCGATTTAGCTTTAGGTGCTTCACAACGCGTGCGGAATTCGAATTTGTCTTTTCTGAAACTCAACTGATGATCGAAGACCTGAAGACGACGCTTATCCGATCACCGTGGGACAGATTATGTGATCCCGCTTCCCGTAATGTTTCTGATTGCAAGCAATACAGGAGTTACCGCACATTAGGTATGAACGGCAACAGTTAGGAAGTTGCGCTTCTCGTCCTTCAATACCTTTAACAAAGTGCCGATGTAGGCAGCACGGTCTCCTCCAGATCCACAGTAGTGCCTAGGTTAGCGCAGTGGAGGGCGCCGCTTAACTCAACCATCAGATATTCGACAGCCCGGCCGATTCAAATAGCACTTGCGACCGGATTCCATGTTGCGCCCCCACGAAGTCCCGATATCGTCCACTGGCCGGAATAGCTTCGTCATGTCAATTTTCAACCGCCCCCAGCCTCATTAGAACGCCGCGGCCTCATCATGCCCATCACCGCCCGCGTCGCTGTGTTTGATCCCTCCTCCCGGACACTCGCTCGGCCCGAAGGCTAAGTTCGCGCCAAAATTCCATATTGCTCGCGCGGCTCGCCGCTTGGCGGCGGGTAAGGTTGGCAAAATTTCGCCAAATCCGCGCCGATACGTGCCACCCGCCCCAACGCCTTACCATGACGCCGGAGCTGCGCCGTCAAAGCAGACGACTTCTCCTCAAATACCTGCGCAATCCGGCGGCTCAACATTCTTTCCCGCAGCATCGAAGCCTGCTTCAGGCCGCCTGCGCGGGCTTCCGAGGCTTGGTGAACCGTCTGCACTGCCTGCTCAGTTCCACGCCGCAACCCGGCCGTACAGTCTATCAGCGCCAACGCCGCCTGCTTCTCCGATACTTCTACAAAATTCGGCAAGATATTGTTCAGCACATCACTACGGCCAATCTCACGCCGGTCGCCTAGCGGCCGCCGGGCGATGATCTCGGCGCTCTCCGCCCCTTCCGACGTCACGATAAAGCTCTGCTCACGGTGCCAGCTACCCGTTGTATAAGCCCCAAACGCAGAGATCAGCTTCGTGCCAGTTGGCATGGCATGGATATGCTCGGTAACTGTGCTCCTTTGCGCGGTATTGGTGGTCAACACTTCGCCATAGGCCAACTGAACTCTACCATTTGGCTCGCCTTGCAAGCTCTCCCACGCCACTAGCCTTCCCCTGCCCGTGGAGGTCTTCAAGGTCCGCCCAGCATCATCAATGGCGGCGATCTCCAGCGCCGTGCCGTTGCACCCGATATTCTCGACCGTGCCGGTCTCTACGAACTTCGCATTCGTGCACCTGAACAGACGTACGCGATTATTCACGGCTAGCGCCAATTCATAGTCCCACTCCCCCGCGCCATCGGTGGCCCTGAGTGTCATAACGCCTGACACGATATCTCCCCTATCCCGGAGCTGCTGTCAGATAGCCAAGCTGAAGTCATGCGCTTGAAACTTGCTCGGCGCGCTCGCTGATATGGAAAATTCCGGTCCGTCCCAGTTTGCTTCAAGCCGCTACTGCCAAAGCCGGGCAACATATTGCACCGCCTCCTCATACGCGCACGGCACGATTTTGAGGGCATCGTTTTCATCTTTATGGCGTGTCGTGTTGATTTACACTTAGAACCTCAGCGCAAATCAACAACTCGGCCATTTGGCGGCGCAAAAGCCGGTCACACAGTTTGCGCGTGGGAGAGACCTACTCGGGCTACTCCCCTCACGCCCCCACGCGCGGTGATTTTTTCAGGGTGTCCGACTGGCCTTGCGCGCCCGGATTTGGGCAAGGCGGTAGCTATCGCCATTCATTTCCAAAATCGAGACGCGGTGGGTCAGGCGGTCGAGTAAGGCACCCGTGAGACATTCGGATCCGAAGGTTTCGGTCCACATAGCAAACGGAAGGCAAACTGAATGCCGGAGAGCGGTGCCCGATCATCCGGCTATTCAGACTATTTCGCGAAGCGCGGCGCGGTCTCTTTCAGGAATAGAACGATGACGAAGCCAAGAACTAACCCTCCCATCGCCAGATCCAGAATATGCGGGAGGCCATAGGTTTGGGCGATCCAGCCACCAAGGGCGGGTGCCACGCCGCCGCCAAAAATCTCACCTGAGCCGGATACGAACCCAATAGCCGTGGCGGTGGAAGCAGCGCTCACGCCCTCGGTTGCCAGCGGGCCGGTGAACAACCCCAGCAATCCTAGGCAGAAAAAGCCGATTAGGAACAGCAAAGCGAACAGCAGGGCCGGGTTGGCACCGGTATGCATGAAGGCATAAAGTAGCGGAATAGCGAACAGAAAGGAAAGGATTGCCACGGTCCGGCGGCCGATCAGGTCGGAAAGGCCGGGAATCCCGAACTCACCGAAGAAGCCGCCAAACCCGACAGCCGACATGATGAAGCCCATAGTCTGCGGGGAGATCTTCAGATACTCCATGAGGTAGCTCGGCATCATCGCGCCGATCACGAAAATGCAGCACATGGCAGACAAGATCCCCGCCACGGAGAGCAGCACATTGCGGCTGCGCAGCACCTCGCCCCAGCGCACATGCTGCACGGGCTGATCATACGGAATCTCAGACTGTTTGGAGGGTTCACGGACTACCAGCCAGATCAGCCCCGCCAGAATGAAGCCAGGGATCGAGACGATAAGGAATACATAACGCCAGGACGGCACAACGGCGAGCAACTGGGTGGCGATAATCGGACCCAGCCCTAACCCCAACAGCGCGAACAGGCTGAGCTGAAACCCTTGGTTCAGACCACGACGGGAGGGTTTGGAGGCTTCGGCCGTGCTGGCGACGCTTGCAGGCAGGAAGGCGCCCTCGGTCACACCCATCACTAGGCGAATGGTCAGCAACATTCCAAAGCTGGCGGCCGTGCCGGTAAGACCTGCCAGCAGGGAGAACAGCAAAATGGCCGGAATGAGCACCCGGCGGCGCCCCACCTTGTCGGAAATGGTGCCTACGCACATGGCGGCGACGCCCCAACCGATCCCGAGAATGCCCGCCAAGGCACCGAGTTGGCTAAAATTCAGCCCGAGATCCTTCATGATGAAGGGGAATAGCGGCGTAATGATCCAGCGATCGATGCCCACCAGACCGAAACCTAGGCTCAGCAGCAGCACCGCTTTCCATTCATAGGATACACTCCAGTTTTCGACCTGGCCGATTTTCATTGTCTTCCCTTTGCAAAGCTTATGTTTTTAGGTTTTTGACGCCAGAGGGCTGGTTCCCCGCAGCGCGGAACGGCGGCTTATTTGGTGCCGACTGAATAAAGAACCGGCGCATTGCGAGTTTTCAGGAATTCTTCCAGCGACAGATCCTTCATTGCTGCGTAGATATGCAAGTTGGAAACCCCGACCACGGCGCCCAGCTTTTCCAACATGAAGAAGATCACGCCATAATGAATCATACCGCGCCAATCACGCGATTTAATTAATACCTGCTCCTCTGGTGTAAGGTCGGAAGCTGCTAGCATACTGTCCTCATCCGCCAGGAAGGCTTCGCGGAAATCCTGCTTCACAAGCTCATGTAGAAACTTGTTCAAGCGGTAACCCTTGGCGCTACGTTCCAGCGTATAGGGATAAGTGCCTTCAAGTTTTTCAGCGCCAGCAAGCTGCTCGTTCATGAAGGCACGGTGGCGTTCCATCGCGGCTGCATTGGGGACATCTGCCGTGGTTTCATAAATGGCGGTGGCGATACCAGTCATTGACGGCAAATAGTAACTGCGATTACGCACCAGTACACGGCTTGGCATGGCACCGCGCATGACTAGCCACATGATGATCTCCGCGCCTTCCATGCCGCCCATCGCCGCATAATCGGCTAGGGTCAGACGCGTGAGGGCCTCCGGATCGTTCTCCAGAAGGTCCATAAATTTGGCGTCCCACTCGACATTATTGAACCCGCACCGCTCGCCATGCACCTGGTGCGATAAGCCGCCTGTCGCGAAGATAACGACGTTCAGATCCTCCGGGTAGCTCTCAACCGCTCGGCGCAGCGCTTGGCCAAGCTTGTAGCAACGCCTGGCGGTGGGCACCGGGAATTGCAGAACGCCCACCTGCAGTGGCACGATCTGCATGGGCCAGCCCTGCTCGTCATGCGGCACCAGCACGGAGACAGGAGAGAAACAACCATGGTCCAATGGCTTGTCACGAAACACGGAAATATCGAACTCGTCCGCTGAGAGCGAGGTGGCGATGTGGCGAGAAAGCCCGGCATGTCCACCGATAGGTGGCAGATCACGCTTGCCGCCGCCTTCATCGGCAACCTCGTAACTGTCATCCACGCCCAGCACGAAGGGAGAATAATGGTCGAAAAAAAACGAGGTAATGTGATCGTTATAGATCACCACGGCCACATCCGGCTTCGTCTCCTGGAGCCAGAGGCTAAGCGGCTTATAAGCCTCGAAGATCGGCACCCAGCTCGGATCCTGCTGCTTATGCGTGTCCAGCGCAAAACCGATGGTCGGCGTGTGAGAGGTGGCGATCGCGCCAATGATACGAGCCAAGTGACATCTCCTGTACCGGGCCCAGCGCATGGAAATATCATTTTCATGGCTGAACGGCGATTATTCTTTGCTGTTTGCCTTCTATAGCTTTGTGCAAAGCAAGCCAGACGAAAATTTGATCCTGATATAATTTTTAGCTATTTAACATCTATGCTCCAGGGCCATGACCTTAATCTCCGGCACTTATTTGCCGCGATCACTATTGCACGTCTTGGCAATATGAGCCGCGCGGTGGAAAGCATCCATATATCCCAACCCGCTCTCACCCATGCCATCGGCAAGCTTGAAACACAGCTTGGCGAAAAAATTTTTGAACGGCGTAACCACGGCGTGGAAACCACGAGGGCTGGCAAGCTATTCCTGGCGCACGCTCAGGACGGACTGGAACGCCTTGCCGCCGCGGCCCAGCAACTGCGGCAAAGCGGAAAGATGAAGCCACTGGCCGCGCCAGAATTGCATATTACCAGTACACAGCTCCGTGCATTTCTCGCGGTGCTACGCACGGGCGGCTATACGTCCGCTGCCAAGGCGTTGATGTTTTCCCAACCTTCCATCTATCGCGCGGTACGAGAGCTGCAAGCCTTTCTCGGTGTGGCTCTGTTTGAAGCTTCAGGCAAGCTCATGCGTGCCACAGAACCGGTTCAGCAGTTCGGCGCTCAGGTTCAGCTTGCCTTAGCCAGCATCCAGTCCGGAATTGATGAACTGACTGCACTTCACGAGCCAGGTTTCGGGCGCATCCAGGTTGGCTCCCTACCGCTTGCGCGCTCAGCGTTGCTGCCCGGCTTACTGGCAAACTTCTCCAGTATCTACCCCAAGGTTTCCATCACCGTGGCAGAAGGGCAATATAGCGAACTGATCGGCGGGTTACGCAACGGTACAATCGACATGATGTTCGGGGCGCTACGCGCGGATTTTGACCTGCAAGATCTTGAGCAGCACACCTTGTTCATCGACGAGCTTTGCGTGGTGTGCCGTACGGGCCACCCTTTAGTGAAAGCCGTGCCTTCCCCTTCGGCTCTCGCCAATTATCCGTGGATCGTCGCCGCTGAACACTCCCCGACCCAGGCCATCTGGACCACGTTCATGAAAAAAAGCGGTGTCGGTCTGCCCCCTCAGCAAGTGCAATGCGGATCCATTTTGTTGGCACGGGAGTTGATCCGCAATGGAGATTGGCTGGCCTTGATGTCGCCGCACCAATTCCAGCTTGAAGAGGAATACGGCATACTGGCCCGGCTTGATATGAAAGTGCATGGTTCCAGCCGTCCTATCGGCGTAACCTTACGCAAAAGCTGGCGACCAACCTCGGTTCAGAAAAATTTCCTGAGTATGGCTGAGGAGATGGCGCAGTCTCTATCTGCCGGGCACCTACCGTGAGTGCCCGGCTTGTTGAAATATTGGCTTAGCTGAAGGGGAACATCACGCGAAAATAAACGCGTGTGCCCACAGAGCCTCCCTGACTGGCAACAACGTCGTGGGTGAAATATCCCGCCACATCCGCCTTGCCGAGTTTATAGCCAACCAGCAAACCAGGCGCGAAGGCCCCCGGCTCGCCGAACAAAGGCTTGTCAGGCCCGTAATAGATGCCGTTATTTGTATCCGCCGTAACCTGCTTTGTGTAATAAGCCACCGGACCGACCGACCATTTTCCGAAATTATGCAACGCTGTGAAATCAACAAACAGCTGGTCGCCGGAGGTATAGTCCGTCGCTTTGTTTTCGGTGTTGGTGTCGTACATCACATGCGCTGAAAGCAGCCATTTCGGCGAAATGTACGACAGAGCCACTTCTGGCTGGAAAGTCCAGAAATTATTGCCGACATTCACCGTAGCGGAGGAGGAATAACGGCCGATGGGCGGATAGAAACCAAAGGTCGCACTGCCGAACAAGCCGGGTACGCCAAGATTCCAGGACAGATTGATCGGCGTGAATTCCGGGTTAGCGAAGGCTAAGGAATGGCCAGTTACACCAGCCTCACCGGGAATGTTTGAAACATCGAGATTGACTATGGGCACGACAACGAACGCCATTTCCCTGGCGCCCAGAATCTTCCACGGCGTGGTCCAAAGAATACGCGGCGCAGTGGAAATGGCGGTAATTTTTGTACCGTCCTTGGAAGAGCCTGCAGTGTCTGTCGTCTGCGCAACATAGACGCTAGAGGTATCCTCGAACCAGACACCTTGCGGTGGATTGGCGCCAGTGGGCAAGCCAAGGGACGAGCCCTGGGAATAGGCATTGCCCACCCCAGGCTCCCGTGCCAACGCCGGGCCAACCAGAAGGATTGTTGAAATTAAGGCGCAGAGAAGGGTTCGGCCCATGTCCGTTTTCATTTTTAGTCTCCCTATCCATGAGATTCACGGATATTTATCGTTACATTCTACGTTGGTCGGTTTTCAGCCTGACCGGGGCGGCTGGCGCCCGGGGGCGCCAATCTCATGACCAGACACAGTTGGACAAAGCGCGTCTGAAATATCTATTAGCGGCCTTGCGCTTTCAGCACCGTATCAAGGCGCGGGAACACGCGACGGGCATTTAGCTCAAAAATCTTGTGTTTATCTGCATTGCTCAAAGCCAGAGCATCGATGTAACGCTTAGTGTCATCGAAATAATGTCCGGTCTCGGGGTCGATCCCGCGTACCGCGCCCACCATCTCAGACCCGAATAGAATGTTCTGAACCTCGATCACGCGCGCCATCAGGTCGATGCCCGGTTGGTGGTAGACGCATGTATCAAAAAACACGTTTTTCATCACATGTTCACGCAAATCAGGCTTCTTCAACATATCCGCCAAGCCCCGGTAGCGCCCCCAGTGATACGGCACTGCGCCGCCGCCATGTGGAATAATGAAGCGTAAGCCGGGGAACTCCTTGAACAGATCACCTTGGACGAACTGCATGAAGGCGATAGTATCCGCCGCGATATAATAGGCGCCGGTGGCGTGCATACAGGCATTACATGAACCCGAAACATGAATCATCGCCGGCACATCCAGCTCTACCATCGCTTCGTAGAACGGATACCAGCTTTTATCCGTCAGCGGCGGCGCGCTGAATGATCCGCCCGACGGATCAAGATTGAGGTTACAGCCAATGAAGCCCATCTCGTTCACACAGCGCTTCAGCTCCGCGACGGATGCCTCCATAGACACACCGGGAAATTGCGGAAGCTGGCAAACGCCAACGAAATTCTCGGGGTAAAGGTCCACGACACGCTTGATTAGGTCATTATTCGCCCGCGCCCAATCCTGGGAAACGCGTTCATTTCCCTCGTGCGGCGCCATGGCCGAGGCGCGGGGGGAGAAAATCGTCATATCCGCGCCACGCTCACGTTGCAGCTTGAGCTGATTTTCCTCGATGCTTTCACGAATTTCGTCATCACTGATCACATCGGGCTGCGGGGCTTTGCCGGTGCCCTCCTGCGCCCAGGCAAGCTGTCGCTTGCGGAACTCCTGATGGGCTGGCGGGGCGGTGGTGTAATGGCCGTGACAATCGATAGTCAGCATGATGCCTCTCACTTCATTCCGGATTCAGTACCCACCGCGTCCAGAAACGCGGGTAAATCCTGATATTGCAGTACGTTTTTGAAAGAAGACGCCCAGTCCTGCAGCTCCGCCGTGGCGGCGCTCATGCGCGGCTCCAGTCCGGCATCCGCTACGGTGCGGGCGGCCTCTCGCATCTCTTCAGCCCGGCGGGTGCCGTGCTGCACGGCACGGGAGACCATGTAGCGCGCAAGCTTTTCCCATTCCGTGCCGGGGAAGAAATCCTGCATCGACGCCAACACCGTCTGTTCCACGCCATAATGGCGCGCGGCGAGCATAGACTCTGTCAGGAGTGCTTCCAGGCCCTTTACAATCACGGAGCGGCACAGCTTGGTGGCGGATGCCAAGCCAAGTTCCGCTCCGTAAAATGAGGCACCTGAAAAGCCAATATTCTGTGCCACGGATAGAAATGCTTCCGCATACGGCCCGCCCAACAGCATCGGTGAAGCCAAACGCTTATTGCCGATAGGCGACATGATCACGGCGTCAACATAGCGCCCGCCGGCTGCCTCAATGATCGCGGCAGTCTCGATCTTCTGGCTTGGGGAAGCGGAATTGACATCCAAGAAGTAGGCGCCTGACTTCATCGACCCAGCTATACTCTGCGCGGCCACCTTGCCCTGCGCCGCCGTTACCGCGCACACCACCACATCCGCTGCTGCAACTGCCGCCTGGGCACTGGCGGGAGCAGCCACGCGAAGCCGCTTTGCTGCCCGCGAGGGGATGGAGTTTTTATCGACAAATTTGATGTCCCAGATGGCAAAATCAGCACCTAAATCTTCCGCAAAGGTTTGGCCAACCTCTCCGAAGCCGAGAAGGCAGATCATGCCCAAATCCCCGATTTGATATAGACCTCACCTTTCATCAGTTTGCGCGCTGTGCGGATGAGCGCTGCATGTTTGACCTCAATGTTCGGACCGTCGCCGGAAAGCTTCATATTAACTTGAAAGAATCCGGTCGGATGCTCCACCGACAACGCCATTTCGTCACCTGCAGTTTGGATGCTGGCGATACCTTCCGCAACACTCCCCTTCAGTACACAGCCTGTCGCAACCGAAACTGCGCCTAGCACGCCAATCGCCTCATGTACGCGATGCGGGATAAAGGTGCGGGTGTTCACCGCCCCGCCCTCACGCGGTGGAGAGATCAGCGTCATTTTCGGTACGGTTTTCCTAGAGACGTCGCCGAGCTTGATTCGCGGCCCTAGCGCAAGACGGATGGCCTCGATGCGCTGCTTCAACGCCTCATCTGCTTCGAGTTCGGCAGGTGTTTCAATGCCAGTCTTGCCAAAATCAGCGGCATTAAGAAGAACCACAGGCATGCCGTTATCCACACAGGTCACACGCACGCCCTCAATCTCGTCAACTACATTGCCTGTTGGCAACAGAGCGCCGCAGGCAGAGCCGGCAATACCCAGAAATTCGATGGAAATGGCCGCAGCGGTACCGGGCACGCCATCGATCCGCACAGCGCCTTCATATTCAACGGTCCCACCGGGTGTGGGTACGGAGGCAACGGCAACGGAAGCGGTATTCACCATATGAATCCGAACTGGCGTCACGCCATTCCGAGCTTTCACTACCCCATTCTCAATAGCCCAAGGCCCCACACCGGCCAGGATATTGCCGCAATTCTGTGCGTCTGAAACCTCGGCCCGATCTACGAAGACCTGCAGGAACAAATAATCAATATCTGCATCCGGCCGGGTTGCTGGTCCAATCACAGCCACTTTGCTGGTGAGCGGGTGCGCTCCGCCTAGCCCATCGATTTGCCGTACATCTGGGGAACCCATTGCAGCCAACAGCACGGCATTGCGCAGGGATTTGTCTGTCGGCAAATCTTCCACCGCGAAATACAAACCCTTTGAGGAACCGCCGCGCATTAAGGTGGTGGGTATGGCCCGCATCATGTCACGCGTCTCCGAGGCGCCTAACGTATTTCAACCCTTTTTCTGCTAGGCGTTCGCGCATCTTGTAGAGATCCAGCCCCAGCGTGCCTGAGGCCAGAATGTCGCGCTTGGAAGTTTCGTGCGCTTCACGCACCTTGGCCCTGTCCAGCACAGTAACCGCCTTGGCGGCGGGCACCACCACCACGCCATCATCATCGGCAATCACGACGTCGCCTGGGTTGACCTGCGCCCCAGCGCAAACGACCGGCACATTGACGTTGCCCAGCGTCTCCTTCACCGTACCCTGCGCGTAAATCGCCTTAGACCAGACGGGAAAGCGCATCTCCGTCAGCGTCGCCACATCCCGCACCCCGGCGTTGAGGATCAAGCCCTTCACACCGCGCGCCTTCAGGGACGTAGCAAGAAGATCGCCGAAATACCCGTCCTCACAACGGCTTGTGGGCGTTACGACCAAAACATCTCCCGGACGGCATTGTTCCACAGCAACGTGGATCATCCAGTTATCGCCAGGTGCCACCTCGCAAGTGACCGCCGGACCGGAGACCAGCGCGGGGCGATAGATCGGACGCATATAGGAGGCCATCAGCCCACTCCGCCCCTGTGCCTCATGCACTGTGGCTACGCCAAGCGCCCCAAGAGCTTCTGCCACGCCCAAATCAGCGCGTTCAATTTCGGTCACTACAACAGCCATATGGCACGCACTCCTTGGCGGAACAGGAATTTTCACCAATTCTCATAATTATGACTGTTCTTTAGGGCCGGATACGGCTTTCCCGCCAATCCAAACAATGCTCTAGATATAATTTTTTGCTTTAGATGGATTTTGACGATGCGTCCGCCCGAAGGCGGTTGCTCTTGGGCGTAAACTTAGGCAAGGGATGGCCTGAATGGTCTGACGCTTTATTTGTTGACGTTGTTTCAGGATTAACCATGCCCGGCCATGATGGACATTGGCTGACTTAGGGTTGCCCAGGCCCTCATGGTAGCGATGGTTGCTGTAATGTTCGATGGAGGCGACGATCTGCTGTGGGATGTCGCCAAGCAGGCAGTAGTTTTCGAGCAGGATACGGTTTTTCAATGCCTCATGCCAACGCTCGATTTTTTCCCTGCATCTGCGGATGGCAAGGCGTACCGCGAATATGCTCGAAGTCTTTGCTCGTACACCATTACGAGATCACCGGCGATGTCGCACTGCCCGTTATCTGAGAGGAGGCGCTGTTCGCACTTGACTTTTGCGGAGATGCAGCCTGAAATCGCGAGGGCGAGCATGAGTGTGTCGGTGACATCTACGTCTGCATGGTAGTGCGGAGTTTCCCGGCAGTGACGTAGCGCGAATGATCGTAGAGGATAGTCGAGAGATACATCCTCCCCTGCCTGCCTGCCAAAGGTGCCACGCGTCGTCAAAACCCTCAGGCAAGCAGTGCCCTCCAGCTAATGAATTTCAGATAAGTGAAACTCATCAGCCAAAGCTGGTTCGGCGCGGTGCTTTTTATCCTAAACTAATCAGAAGGCCCGAGCATTTGAATGCCCCAAGGACTCTGTCAGCTACTGCGGGTAGCAGGGCGGCACGCCGTCGATTGACTTGAAGAACTCCGTGTCATCGGCATTGATGACTTCGCTTTCAAGCGTGGTCAGACATATGAACGACTATTTGCGATCTGGAGCGCCGAAAGCTGGTCTCTTTGTTGCCGGAGCGGGCACTGGAAACGTCGCGGGCCTGGCTTGCCAAGCGTCCGTCCATATCAATTGTCACCCGAGACCGGGGCGGCGGTTAGATAACGTACAAAATCTTTCGCACATGGTCGGCAGTAATGTCGTAGATCCCGAGCTTCTTACCTATGCCAAAAAGCTGCATTACGAGGGCTAGATAACACTATATCCGGCCTTAACCAGAGCCGTTTCGACGACGAGCAAAAGCAGGAAGACGCCTAGTAGAGCACAGCAGCGGCTTTTGCTTTTGGCCGCCCAGTCCCCCATGCCTAGAAACAAGGCAACGGCGGGATACAACAACCTGATGCCGTCGACGAAATATGATGTCGTACTCACCATGAACCAGAGATAGCCGAGGACAACGAAAAGGCCGGCTATGGAGATCTCCTTATGCCGGAAACGCCTGAATGTCCTGGACATGGCAAAGATACCTAGGCAGACAGCAAAAAAGTCAAACAGGAGCTGAAAGGCGATATTAACTGTGTCGCGTCCGGTTTCGGTAGCCAGGAAATGGTGATATAAGACGCCATCCACAGCACGGACAACAAATCCGAACACGACAAGGTACCGGATTGGATCTAAAAATTGGACCAGATGCCCTACGAAGTTAGGGGAAGAGCCCCATGCCTCCTGAGCTTTTATGAACACGAACGCATCATGGAATTTGAGGAACATATATGCCATGAAGGCCAAAAGACCGCTCACCGAGAGCAGGCCAAAGGCGATCAGCTTGGGGATTTCTCGTGGTTTGGTGTCTTCCTTTACCCATTTTAGGGCGCTGTGTAAGCATAGGGCGGCAGCGACAAAGACCATGGTTGGCGCTATCGCGCTACCAAGGCCGCACCAGATGGCTGCCCTAAATCTCCGAGCTTCGATGTAGCCTTGCAGACAATAGATCGCGCACAGATTGATCAGGCCGGTCGGGTAGCCCATCCACAAAAAGCACGCGGCGGGCCAACAGATGAAGAAAGCACTGGCCCAGAAAGCGGATCTCTCAGGTAACAGCCTGAGGGTAAGCCGGCTGAAGGCCAGATTAGACCACAAGCCAAAAACCAAGCTGAGAAATGAGAGGCCATATTGGCTACCCATGCCTGGTATGGTGATGAGTAGGCGCTCGATCAGCGGATAAAGCGGGAAGAAAGCTGTATTCTGGTAATGGCCCTTTAACACGCCCAGAATCGAATCCCAGCGATAGCCGTTAAGTGCGATGTTTTGGTACCATTTGCCGTCAAAAAAAATCAGGACGGCGCCCTGATTGCTGTTGTGGAAGCTTGGGCCTTGCGGCAGCAGGCAACCCAGCGCCAATCCCACAACCATAGCGGTGAGAGCCATGACGTTCAGCCAGATGAATTTTGCAGGAAGCCGCCTAGGCGTAGTTAGATGCGAGACTAAACCGCTTATTTTAGCCTCATTCGTAATATTTGTACCCATGAAGGCTCCACAGAAATTCAATGCTTTATCGCAGATCGAAACAACAATTAATTCGAAACAAAAATCACCTCTCTAGTCTATCTGATATGATGAAAGGCTTGGCTCTTTTAGGAAATGGGAACTCAAATGGAGGCCAGTTTCCATCAGGTACAGTTAAGCTTTTCTGTATCCACACACAGACCTGGGGCTTTGGCTTGGGCGCGAAGGGTATCCATCCCCCACTAAAACAAGCTTGTTTTGTAAAGTTGCTTGGTATTTTCATCGTATCCACGGCGGCGACTATGGCATCCGCCTCGATCTGGCCTGATGGCGTTGGGATGACGGTTTCGCGCGTCAATATAACCGATCTCCCAAGAAGCACATCCATAGGTAAAACATTCACGTTCGATGCCGTGAAATCACGCTCTAAACCTTCAACGCTTACGATGCGAGGATGCTGTCGTGCGATATCCTCAAATATTTGAAAAGAATTCGTTTGAAAATTGAGCATGAAGTAGATCCATGGACTACAAATTGGTCCGATGAGTAAAAATGCTCCTAAGATAATTCTTGGCGTTGATAATTGATCCTTCTTGCGCAGATATACCCAGACTTCAGCCAAGCCGACCCCCGCTAGCGGGACGGCCAAAGCTATAGCAGGAAATATAAAACGATACTCCTTGTGAGCTATCAGGCTATGGGTAATGATAATCGCAATGACAGAATAGCCCGCAACTTTGAGGATTTTACCTCCGCGCCAACATAGGAAAACCATTGCAGGTAGCGTCCAAAGCCAATCAAGACCCATCATGTAGATGAAATAACTTTTTGGATTGGCGCCAAATTGATTTTGGGAAACACCCAGAAATAAGTTCAAATATATATTGAGCCACAAGCTACGGAATGGTTCACCCCATGTGATCCAATCCAGCACACCAACAATCAAGAGCGGCACTGCGCCTACCAGGACACCTATCCACCATCGCTGAATATCACGCCCACATAGGGCTATACCTGCAATGGCGATGGCGGGAGCGATCTGAATTCGCATAACCAATGCCGAACTCAACATAAAGCTGACAAGGACAATCTGCCGCAAAGGCGCGCGCGCGCCCAAAGTTTCGACCAGATAGATTGCAGGGACAAGTATATCTGCTGAGAATACTTCCTCCAGCGGATGCGGCGCCATCAACCAAAGGTCAGGCCAGAGTGCGGCAAAAGTGCCCGCGATCCACATCCCTTGACTGCCGTAAAACCTGTCGCCCCATTTCGCCGCAGTCCACACAATCGGTAGCGAGGCTATGACCAGAAGTACACGTATAAGTACGAGGCCAGCCAGTGGGCTCGCAAAAACCACGTGCGCCAGGGCCATCGGGACAGCGAGTATAATCGGAATGAGCCATGACCTTAATCCGACCTGAAATTCCCAGGGCACGATACCTTGGCCGAACACCAACCGGTGCGCCTGCTCTAGGTATTGGAATACCTCATCCGGCGCTATTATATTAGGAAATGAGAGAGCTACTGCGACCCGAACCGCCAACGCCAAAACTAGAATCCACGCCATCTCTGGAAGCCGGCGAATATTGTTCGTTGTCACTTTGTATCGATCACGACTAAGTTGGCAGGCATCTAAAACACCTAAATGAAAAAGATAATTGAGCGATTTCAGTTGGTAACGTAATTTCTGTGATAGTCAAACGTCTATGATTCTATCGTGTGCGGGGATAATCAACCAAGCTCACGGCTTATTGATTTATTACCTCGGCGCGCCAGGGTGTGATCGTGGGCCTCGCGGAAGTGTCTTCGCTCATCGCCGAGCGCAATACCATCCTGGGCCAGCGCAATGCCCAATTTCACGTAGTGGACGCGGGGCTGGCCAAACTGAAGGCCCGCCAGAAGGTGCTGATCCCGGCCCTGGCCGCTGGCGTCCTGGCCCGCACCGTCAAGGACGAGATGATCACCCTGATCGCCCAGGAAGACGAAGTCACCGCCCTGCTAACCAACCGCCCGGCCGAAGAATCGGCCCTGCATCCCAACCTGGCGACAATCTACAGGGACAAGGTGGCGGCGTTGCATGACGCCCTGGCCGACCCATCGACCAAGGACGACGCCTTCAGCATCATCCGTGGCCTGATCGAAGAGGTGCGTCTGGTTCCTGAGAATGGCGAGCTTCGTGTTGAGATCCGTGGTGCTTTGGCTGGGATCTTGGCGCTGGGTGCTGCAAACGCCAAAACCGCCCGCGGGTCTGCGGACGGTTCGATTTATGTTCTTGTGTCGCAAACGAAGTTGGTTGCGGGGGCACGATTTGAACGTGCGACCTTCAGGTTATGAGCCTGACGAGCTACCTGGTAATAGATTGTTTTACATATTATTTTGGGGTGTTCTGCTTTATGTAATAAATAGTGCATTAAAATCAACAAGATCGGTACGGTAAATTCTGAAAAATGTGCTAGCTGTCGCGCTGTGCGGCTATGCCAGCCAGTCTTCACACCTCAGCCCTAGCACACGCTGGAACTCTCCCAGATTACCCGTGACGACAATTAAGCCTCTGCTGCGCGCATGACCGGCGATCATTAAATCATACGGTCCGATGACATTGTCTCGCCGTTCGAGATCGCCCCGTATCTCGGCAGTATGGGCCGCGGCCTCACTGTCGAAAGGCAGCACTGTCAGGCGCCCAGCAAAATGCTCGACCTCACGGCGGATGCGCGGTGGATCGTTCGAACGTTCAGCACCATAAAGCAATTCGTAGAGAACCACATCCGAAAGGCACAAGGCTTCGGCATTGGCATTGAAGCGCGTCCTCACCCCCTGCGGCCGATCCCTGAGCACGCGGATGCAAAGGTTGGTATCGAGCATGTAACGCAGCATCAGAAACGCTCACGCTCCTGCGCCATTGGCTGCACACGCTCGCCAAGATCAATCCCCGGCGCATCGAAGAAATCATCCCAAGCCGATTCGGCGGGCGCGATGATCCGACGCGGGCCGTCGGGAACGATGACCACCTCGTGTACTCCCTCGGAAAATGCGACAGCCTTGGGCAACCGCACGGCCTGCGAGCGGTTGGAGAGAAAGAGTGATGTTCGCGCGAGCATGAGACCCTCATATATATCCAATACGGATATACAACGTCAGCTCGCCTCATTTCAATCCCTTTTGAAAGCTTGCCACCGGCTCAGGTCAATAAGTTCCAGAACGAGTGCTTACGGCCATGCTCCCTCCGCAACCGGGCCACATAGGCATCGTGCGCTTCCAAGCCTCCGAATGCCTCAACCCCGGCGGAAAGGCTGGCGCAGCTCAACAAGTGCCGCGCGGCGTGCTTGTAGCGGCTGGAACGGTTCTGGTTCAGCGCAAAATCGATCATCGCCCGCAGCACAAGCACGGCCGCCAGCTTGTGCTTGCCCGCCAGCGCCTCAGATGCCGGCGTGAGAACTTCATAATAATCACCATCCAGTTCCCCAGCGCGTTCCAGCACCAGCGCCGCCGCGCGATTCAGGTCGGGCCAGGAGATAAGGAACCCAAGCGCGCGCGAAAAATCCTTATCCTGCTTGACAAGATCGAGCGCCTTCTCCTCGGCCTCGACATCGTCGAAATCTGGTAGGCGCTTTAGATATTCCCGCAAATGTAATGGCGAAAGCGCGCGCTCAAAGCAATGCCACCGTGCTTCCTGAGCCTCCGTGGCGCGGCCAAGCGCCTCCAGAACCGCGATGCGGGCATCCTCCCACTCAAAATCCAACCAATCCTCCCGGTCGCGCTGGCGGGGAACGGCCGCCTCAATGGCGCTCCAGGCTTCCTTCAACCGCCCTGCCGTCAGCAGACGCTGGGCGATCTCGGCGGCAATGGCCGGCACCTTGCGGGTTTTGGCGTCATACTGCGCGATGAAAGCATCCACGTCCCCCTGGGCGTCGGCAATTTCCTGCAAGGCCAGCTTTACCGTGCACACGCGGGACCGTTCTGCAATTTCATCCTGATAAATCGGCCCGGCCGAGCCATAGCCGATCTTGATACGGTCTTTCGCCGCCGGCTTCTCCACCGGCCGGTTCGACAGATCGATCATGAGCTGCTTCAGATGATCCAGCCCCGCCTTCCCCAACGCCTTGGCCAGGGCCGTAATAAGCCCATCGAACTGACCGTAATCATTGGCCAGCAGCGCCCTGAAACTCTGCTCTGCCAGCGCCTGGGGCGAAGGTTTGGCCAGCACGGCTATGGTGCCGAGATCTTCACAGGCTAGGTGAAAAATCGGACTAATATGGCCATTGCTGTCATCGCAGCGCGAAAAGACTGGGTTGGCCAGTTCCATGAAGCGCCAGAGCAGGTCGAGTGCTTCCGCCGGGTCACGCTGGGCGATGGCCCCGGCAATGGCGGCGCGCTGAGCTTGAAGATCAGCCGACAGGAGCTTGATGCCGCGCCAATCCACGAAGCTCCGCGCCCGGGCAATGGCGGCGAGCCGCTTGCGGACCTCCTTGCCTAGCTCGGCAGGGCTTTGCGCTCCCGCCAACTCCATCCGCAGCCTGCGCTTCGCCACGGCATCACCCGTGCTGATCTCAATCAGCAGCGCGGCAAGACGCTCTGCCCCGAGCGCTTCCAGGTTCTTGGCGTTCAGCGTTGTCGTCTTGGCCATGCGAATGTCCATCCAATGTCACCTTGTCCTGGCATGCTTGGCTTTGGCCTGACAAGCAATGCCGGCACTGCTCAAAATTCGCTCCCGCACCTCGCCAAATATCCACACAAACAATTGATTCTGCTTGCTTTAATTAGCCAGACTCACTCACCCATAAATTGCCCCCAAGCTGTAGAGGTTAATGCCGGAATCAGGTGAGCAGGGCGAAACAATGACCGAAAGCAGCTTTTACGAACGGCCAATCCTTAATCCACCGTACCGGGCGCCAGAATGGCACCATCCGCGCGACGATAAAGGCCAGCCAGTCGGTGGCTCCCCCCTTGCCGGGCGCCGCCGTCACGCTTCACCGTCCCGGTACCTGCTGCGCGCAAAAGAGCTGCGTCTTCCCAGGCGTCGCTGGGGCGGAAACCTACGAAGAAACCCGCTGATCAACGATATCCGCCGCCATGTAGATGAGTGGCGGCGCCAGCCAGACCCGGCGAAATGGGGCGTCACTTCGGTTACCCAACGGCTCCTTGAGCATTGGCGCCATCACAAATTCAACCCTAACCATTTTTCTGTCAGATCGAGGCGGTAGAGACAATCAACTGACAACCAGCCGGGATTGCTATAGGGATTATCCAGCCAAAGAAGCAGCAATCGCCGAGATAGGGCGGAACAGAACAAGCGGGTCGTCCTTCGAAGGCAAAAAACCACGGCGCTGCCAGAACTGCGCCGCCTCCGCATCGACGGCGTTGACCATCAGCGCACGTCCCCCGACGAGTGCGGCTGCCTGGACGCAGCGCTGCAGTGCGTGCTTCAGCAGCCCTGTGCCGATCCCGCGACCGGTCCAAGCCGTGTCGGTAGCCAATTGCCCTAGAAGGAGGCAAGGGACTGGGTCGGGAGGCTGGCCTGTCCGAACCGAACGAGGCAGCACTGAAGGAACGACAGCTGTCGGTGCGAGGCCGTAGTATCCGACGACACGGCCATCATCGTGGACGACCATGACAGCAGTAAAGCCCTTCTCCTGGTTGGAGAGCGCCCGCGTCTTTAGCCAGTGATCGAGCGTGGGCTTACCGCAAGAAAATTCGGAGACATCGTGCGCAACGGTGAGCGCTTCTGGAGCTAATAGAGCCACGTCTCACCGCTTGGCGATGTAGCCGGACTCCCAAGGTGCGGGTCGCTTGGCTAGATCTACCATCTCGGGAACCGGAGCCGCCGGACGGGACAGGACATCCATGAAATCAGCGAAGCCTTTAGGGCTCATGCGGACTAGCCGGTTTTCCATCACGACCTCTTCGGCGGCGCGAACGGCGGCGTCGCGCACGAAATCCGTGCGCGAACGGCCACGCAACGTAGCAGCCCGGTCAATCATCGCGACATCCGCTTCCGGCAGTCGCATCGAGATGGGATATTCCTTACGGTCGACTGTGGTGGCCATGCGTCACCTCCTTTGAACCCGAAGATAACGCCTTGTAGCGTAAATAGCAATACGCTATGATTGTTGCCATCTGGCCTTTCGCTCAAGATTGTAAGATCGCGGGAACAAGAGGAGTTTCAGGGCGATAACTCGTATGGACAACCCACCGAAATTGCAAAACCGAGCCAGTGTCCCGATTCTGAAGTTTCCATGATTTATTCGGTGGCGAGGCAAAATCGCCTGATAGACGCGAGTATGTCATCGGCGGATTTGGTCCATTTGAACGGCTTTGCATCGCTGTTTCGAGCATCGATGAAGGTGTGGATGGCGGTTTCGAGTTCCGTGGTTGAACGATGGACACCGCGCTGGATCTGCTTTTCGGTCAGCATTGCGAAGAACCGCTCGACCTGGTTGATCCACGAGGCGCTGGTCGGGGTGAAATGCACATGCCAGCGCGGGCGTTTGGCAAACCAATCACGGAAAACCTGGGTCTTGTGCGTGGCGTAAATGTCCATGACGATGGGGATGTCGAGATCGCTCGGTACGGTATCTTCGACGCGGTCAAGGAACTTTCTGAATTCTGTAGAGCAGTGCCTGGGATAGCATTTGCCGACGATCTTGCCGGTTGCGATATCGAGTGCTGCGAACAACGATGTCGTGCCATGGCGCGTATAGTCATGGCTGCGCCGTTCGATCTGGGTGGCCCTGAAGAAATTGAAGATCATTAAAAAAAACGACGAGGTACGCTGAATCTTGTTGCGAAGAGAGAATTATATTTCTTCGCCAACTGCGGCTCTGGGTTGCGGAACATAGCTGGAAGGATGTTGTCTATTTCGATGAGAGTGGGTTTACCGCCAACGTTCATCGTCCTCATGGCTGGGCGCTCAGAGGCCGAAAAGTCTTCGGCAGAATAGCCGGCAATAGGGGCAAGCGAACCAATCTCATCATGGCTCAGCGGGGCAAAGACTGGATCGCCCCCATGCT
>NZ_FQVJ01000004.1 GCF_900129125.1 Acidocella aminolytica 101 = DSM 11237
ACCGACGCCAACCGCCTCACCTCATGGGGCAAGGCCATCTATAAACGACGAAAAGAGACGGTCGAGCGGTCCTTCGCCGATGCCAAGCAACTCCTCGGACACCGCTACGCACGCTTCCGAGGCTTAACCGGCGTCACCTGCCAATGCCTGCTCGCCGCCACCGCACAAAATATCAAAAAAATCGCCATGGCACTCACCAAAGCACCAACGCCAAGCCCGGCCTGAAAGGGAAACCCCCTCACAAACAGAACAATTACAAGCCAAACAATAAATAAAACAAAACCCCGCCAAAAATGACGGGGTTTGTCAGCGGTCTGGAAGGGCGCTTGGGCGCCCTTTTTTATTACTCGGCCATCATCTCGCCAGAGCCGCCAAGCTCGGCGGGGAAGTCTTTGAGCTTCGGCAGGCCATCCTTTATTGGCAGGACCGTTTCAGCGTAATTCACATGTACACCGGGCTTGAACTCCAATTCCGGCAGAGTGGCGGCATATACATCCATCAAGCCGAAGCCGGGATGCATGGTCATCAAATGTCCGCCGCACTGACGGCAATATTTACGCGCGCTGGCCGGGGTTTTGGCGTACGTGGCAATCTCTCCCTCGCCTTGCGTCACTTTCACCGCCTCCGGCTTCCAGAGCGTGAAGGCATTCACTGGCCCCGCCGACCAAGACCGGCAGGAACGGCAATGGCAATACCCCATGCCATCGGGTTCGCCGGTTGCTTCCAGCGTCACCGCCCCGCAGAAACAAGCACCTTTATAGGTCTTTGACATTCGTTTCCTCACTTATTTGAGCTTGAAGAACTCAGGATGGTAACGTGCGGCGAGGCAAGTCAAACACTGTCCCGGAATGGATCAGGGCAGCCAGCAAAAGCTTTCACAAAAACTTCGAATAAACTAATGCGAACGGGGAATTTTGCGGCCAAAGAACAAAAATCGAACAATTTATTAACAAGAATGTTGCCTTTTTGTTCTTGTCGTGTCAGGTTGAATTTCAAGGATTCTCACTGACATCTGAAAGAAAACACGCTATGGTTGCATCTACCGCAAGCAAGAAGACGCGTTTGACAGAAATCGAGTCGATGTTGGACGCTCAGGAAGCACCTTTAATGGCAACAGTGACACAGATGGCGAAACCAGACCTCGAAAAAAACAAAGCCCTAGACGCCGCGATGGCGCAGATTGAGCGCGCTTTCGGCAAGGGCTCTATTATGCGCATGGGCGCCAAAGGCGGTAATGAGGCGATTGAGGTTATTCCCTCGGGCTCGTTGGGACTGGATCTGGCGCTGGGTATTGGCGGCCTGCCGCGCGGGCGTGTGGTCGAAGTTTACGGCCCTGAAAGCTCCGGCAAAACTACCCTCGCCCTGCATGCCGTGGCCGAGGCGCAGAAGCGCGGCGGTGTGTGCGCCTTTATCGACGCCGAACATGCGCTGGACCCGGTTTATGCCCGCAAGCTGGGCGTAGATGTTGATAACCTCTTGATTTCTCAGCCAGACACAGGCGAACAAGGGCTAGAGATCGCGGATACGCTGGTGCGGTCCGGCTCCATTGACGTACTGGTGATTGACTCCGTGGCGGCCCTAGTACCCCGCGCAGAGTTGGAAGGCGAGATGGGAGACTCCCATGTCGGCCTGCATGCCCGTTTGATGAGCCAAGCGCTGCGTAAGATCACCGGCTCCGTCGCACGCTCCAACACCATGCTAATCTTCCTGAATCAGATCCGTTTGAAGATCGGCGTGATGTTCGGCAACCCGGAAACCACAACCGGTGGCAACGCCCTGAAGTTCTACTCCTCCATCCGCATGGAGATTCGCCGCACTGGCTCCATCAAGGAGCGTGATGAGGTCACCGGCAACCACGTTCGCGTTAAGGTTGTCAAAAACAAACTGGCCCCGCCCTTTCGGCAGGTTGAGTTTGACATCATGTTCGGTGAGGGCATTTCCAAGGCGGGTGAATTGATCGACCTTGGCGTGAAAGCCGGCGTAGTTGAAAAATCTGGCGCTTGGTTCTCTTATGACAGCCAGCGGATTGGCCAGGGGCGCGAGAATGCCAAGCAGTTCCTGCGCGACAACCCGAAGGCGGCAGAATCGATCGAAAAAAGGATCCGTGAAGAAGCCGGTGCTATCGCGGACGTGCTGATGGCTGAAGATAACGGCGAAGACAGCGACGATTAAATAAAGCCGCTTCTGGCGCTACCTTTACGCGTCTAGAGATATGTTCAGGGGCCTCACAGCCGCTAAAGCTTGTATTTACAAAAGCCGTTAAACCAGAAAAGATATTTCCTGGTTTAACGGCTTTTGTTTTTAGCCGTCCTGGCGGTAGTTTGGCGCCTCGCGCGTGATCGCGACATCATGCACATGGCTCTCGCGCAGCCCCGCCCCGGTAATGCGACGGAACTTGGTATTCGTCTGGAGAGACTGGATATCTGCGCTGCCGGTATAGCCCATGCCAGCACGCAACCCGCCGACCAGTTGATGCACTACAGCGGCCATCGGCCCCTTATAGCCAACCCGACCCTCGATACCTTCCGGCACCAGCTTCAGGCTGTCTTTGATCTCCTGCTGGAAATAGCGGTCGGCTGACCCCCGCGCCATGGCGCCAAGCGAGCCCATGCCGCGATAAGATTTATAAGAGCGGCCCTGATACAGAAACACTTCACCAGGCGCCTCATCAGTTCCCGCCAGCATCGACCCAACCATTACGGCATCCGCCCCTGCGGCCAGCGCCTTTACCATGTCACCAGATGCGCGAATGCCACCATCAGCAATAGCAGGCACACCAGCCGCACGGCAGGCCGCGGCAGTTTCCATCACAGCGGTGAATTGCGGTACACCGACTCCCGCCACCACACGGGTGGTGCAAATCGAGCCCGGGCCAATGCCGATCTTTACCGCGTCCGCACCGGCATCCACCAGTGCCTGTGCGCCCTCGGGCGTTGCCACATTGCCCGCAATAATCTGCACCGCGTTGGAGAGGTGCTTAATCTTGGTAACAGCTTTTAGCACGCCGTCCGAGTGGCCGTGGGCGGTGTCCACCACCACCACATCAACTCCGGCCTCGATCAGCGCTTCCGCGCGTTCAAAACCGTCTTTGCCAACCCCCGTAGCGGCGGCAACGCGCAGACGGCCCATCTCGTCTTTATTGGCTAACGGGTAGGCCTCGGCCTTATCCATGTCCTTCACGGTCATCAGCCCGACACAGTGGAACCTCTCGTCCACCACCAGAAGCTTTTCCAGGCGCCGTTTATGTAGCAAGGCTCGCGCCTCCTCAGACGACACACCCGCCGTCACCACGGCAAGATTCTCGCGCGTCATCAACTCAGAGACCTTGATATTCGGGTCCGTGGCAAAGCGCATGTCACGATGGGTGAGAATGCCCAACAGCTTGCCGCCACGTTCAACAACCGGGAAGCCGGAAATATTATTCTGCGCCATCAACGCCCGGGCATCGGCCAGCGTCTGATCCGGGAAGATAGTCAGCGGGTCCACCACCATGCCGCTTTCAAACTTTTTAACGCGGCGAACCTGGGCAGCCTGTTCCTCGATTATGAAATTCTTATGAATCACGCCAATCCCGCCCTGCTGCGCCATGGCAATGGCCATTTGCGCCTCGGTCACGGTATCCATAGCCGCTGAAACCAGGGGGATGTTCAAAGAGATGGTTTTGGTCAGCCGTGTCGTGGTTTTCACGCTTCCCGGTAGAACCTGGGAATAACCAGGCACCATTAACACATCGTCAAAAGCCAATGCTTCTGAGATGCGGCTTGATACATCAGGTTTGTTTGAAACATCGAATGCCATGGCCGTACCCATCTTTTAAGACCTTGGCGGCTCCCAATAACCGCCATACCCACACGGCGCAAGTCAGGGGGGCCATGCGTTTTAGACGGGGCTAGCATTGGTACTCAAAAGCTCGACGACAGAGCTTTCACAGCATCATGGGATCTGGAAAAGCTACCGCGCAACCCATCCGCCAAGGCTACCATGGCGACACGCCAAAACAAAGCAGGCTTATCGTAAAGCCAGATTGGCCACAGAAATTTAATGATCAGCAAAGGCAGTATGAAATAGAAATACCCGCCCGCAAAAGCCCGGAAAAAAGGCAGGTCGTTACGAATGATGTAATAGGCTTTCCAAAGCGGAACATACACTCGGCGGCCGGAGGAAGGCATCGAACAATCATGCACAAACCGCACGCTTGGCGCGAACAGCAATTTATGGCCACTTTGCGTCAGGGCCAGGGTATAAAGCGAATCGTCCCTGTAAACGAACAGTTCAGCTTTTGGCAGACCCAACTGGTGGCGCACAAGGTCACAGCGCACGAAAAATCCGACAAAGGAGGAAAAGCAAACCTCCACAGGCGCTTGGCTGTTATATACCTCATCATTAAGTCCGACGGAACCGAAACGCTGCAACACAGCGCGCAAAAAAACTGCAGGAGATTTAAAAATATCCATTCCTGGTCGGTTCATGGGGCAAATTCGGCCATCGGGGAAATAAACCGCCGCGGCAACGCCACCAACCTCTGGCCCTGGCACGAGGTCAGCGAATTCCGTGAGCGTGTCGGCGGCTGGGTAAGCGTCATCGTCGAAGCATGCCAGCCACTCCACGCCTGTATCACGCACGGCGATCTCAAACCCGCGCGCAAACCCCCCGGCGCCTCCCAGATTTTCTGGCTCGTGCACGATACATAAACGAGGGTCGTCAATACCGCGCAGATACGCGTCTGTTCCGTCTGTAGAGGCGTTGTCGATCACAACAACCCGAGAGAAAGGTTGCGCCAGCGTTTTTTCTAAGGTCAGGCGCAGTTTCTCAAGGCGATTATACGTTACAATCACCGCAGCTACACAGGGTAGATTATGCGGTGCTGCATTCATGCCAAAGGATCGACGCAAAAAGCCGGCACCGCTTCATCCAGCTCACGCGCATTCACGAAACGTTCTGCGGCCTCAAGCGCTTCTCCAATGGTTATGTGCATATCGAGATATCGATAGGTTCCAAGACGGCCGACAAACGTAACGTGCGGTTCCGTTATTGCCATAGTTACGTAACGCTCCAGCCTCGCCTTATCATTTACAAGTCGAATCGGATAGTAAGGCGTATCCGCCTCTCCGCACAAGCGGCTATGTTCACGATAAAGCACTGTTTTTTCGTGTTCTTCCCACGGAGTAAAGTGTTTATGCTCGGCAACGCGCGTCCAGGGCACATTCTCATCGCAATAATTAATCACGGGGTTGCCCTGATAATCCCCGTCGCCACGCAACACCTCAAAATCCAGCGTGCGGTAGCCTAGCCGCCCTTCGGAAAACCCGAACCAGGCATCAATCGGCCCACTATAAAAGACATGCGCATAGTCTTTTGCCTGCGCCCGTGTAAAGCTGGTGGAAAGATGCAGCTCGATGTTTGCATGGTCGAGAATGCGTTCAACGATATAGCTGTAGCCATGCTCCGGAATGCCCTGGAATTTACTGGCATAATAATTATCGTCATAATTGAAGCGCACGGGCAAACGCTTCAGAATACTGGCTGGCAGATCAGACGGTTCCATGCCCCATTGCTTTCGCGTGTAGCCACGGAAGAATGTTTCATAAATCTCCCGCCCCACAAAGCGTAGTGCCTGTTCCTCGAAACTGCGCGGCTCGACAATGCGCTGATCGGCTTGTTCGGCAAGAAAGGAGCGCGCCTGCTCTGGAGAAAACTGCTTCCCGAATAGCTGATTGATAGTCATCAGATTGATCGGCAAGGAGAAAACCTTGCCCCGCGCATGAGCTTTCACTCGGTTGATAAAAGGCATGAACCTGTCAAACCGGCGCACATAATCCCACACGCGCTCATTGCTTGTATGGAATATATGCGGACCATAAACATGCAGCATCACGCCGCTTTTGGCATCCCGGTCCGTATGACAATTTCCGGCAACATGGGGACGCGTATCGAAGATATCGACCTGATAACCGCGCTCAGCCAGTTCCCGCGCAATGACACTGCCCGAGAAGCCCGCGCCGACGATACCGATTTTTTCCATCTTATTCGCTCTTCTCTTGGTAAAGTTTCTGCCAGAACTGTCCGCTAGTCATTTCCGGCAGAGCCACTTGATAGGAACGCCCGATATCGGACGACTTGGACAAAAAGTCCTTCATGATCAATGAAAACTGGAGCAATATCGCTGAAAACCGTCCACGATCATACTTAGCTACATAGCCAGGCGCCAGCGCTTCATAGAAGTAAAGAACCTGTTTATATCGAAATATATTGCGGTAAGAAGCGCGAAACGATTTGATTTCATATACCGTTGAATCACGCATGAGAAAGCCTGGCAACAAAAAGCCATTCAACGTGATCAGACGGATGCAGCGGTGCAACAACCTTTCTTGATCCCCCCGATACCGCAGCTTGAAATCTGCAAGGCACACGGATTGCATTTTCTCTTCGGCATTCAGCGGTGCTAATTTCGCGCGAACATTTGCCGTGTCGAGGTTGTCTTTCCTAAACACAGGCCCTCCAGACACACCCCGTATGGTTTTTAAAATTGCGCCTGCACTGACGTAATTATGCGAAAATAAGCTCGTGACTAACCATCCTAAAACAATACGTAATGTGTAAAAGCTTCCAGCTTGCGCGGTTTGCAATAATATTGCCAAAGTACCACGCATTCCGAGACAACGTGTGGCGGGATTTTCCTTCAGTTGAAAGTCTTCTCCCCAACAGGAGACTCCGCTTACCGTTTCCACATCAAAATTGTTTACTATGCTAATGAGCGCATCGTCTCCGCGGCCAAAGAATGGAATAGGAAACAGCGTGGCGCCGATGGCCTCATCCTCGGTCATATTCCGCGAGTTATTAACAACAATAGGCTCAATTTTGCCATTAACGCTCGGCGGCGTCAGCAGCCCTTCACGCATGCGGGCGATGGCGGGCACAACAAATGCCTTGCGGTTAAAGCGTGCGCGCCCCCCCCCCAGCTTCACTTCCTGCGCCGGAACGGTGGCGGTCAAAAAACGCCCGCCTGTTAGTTCGCCTTGTTCCAGAGCCTCAGCGAGGACATCTAGCATGCCGCCCTCAAGCTCAGCCCATGGCACGGCTAACGACGCAGTCAGAAGCAATGTTACCTCTTGTTCGCACAGGCAACTCTGGAAGTTCCCCAAACGACGCAAGCCTACCCGCAAAGTAAAGCGGCCTTCTCCTTCAAGGGTCAGATACAGCGTATCTATAGTATCTATAATTGTAACGTGCTTGAGCGTCTCAACCGAAACAGCATTGAAATTAGTGTCAAAAGAAGATGCGCCCCCAATTTTGTATCGCATCGAGCGGGCCATAAAATTAGCTGATGCAAGGTCGTTCAACCTCACATACATGCTCTCCGGTGCGGAAAACTCTAGCCCAGGCAGGAGTAGTCCCTGCGACATAAAAAAGTTCTGTTCCATGAGGCCTAAAGATCAACCGCCTAAATGAGATATAAATAAGTTTATACACAGCGGTTATCTCGATTTTTCAAGCCCGCATGAAACTCAGCCTTAACGATTTGGACATATTTTAAATTTCCGTCAAAAAGCCATCAACAATACACGTTTCAGAGCAATCTTCTTCTGAAAAAATTCTATAATTCCAGCACATTAACAACTGAATGTTATAAAGTTTTTAACATACAAATTCCGTTTTGATTTCTTAAAATCGACAAAATTCAGTCTGGTCTGAATCCTGTCGCCACCACATACATCTCCTTCGATTCTTTCCGGCTGGCCGGGGGCTTGGCGTGTTTTACATTGCTAAAACGCCGCTTCAGCGTCATCAGCATTTCTTTCTCAGCTCCGCCCTGGAACAACTTGGCCACAAACCCGCCGCCAGGCGCGAGAACATCGCAAGCAAAAGCCAGCGCAGCTTCCGCCAGAGCCATAATCCGCAGATGATCGGTCGCCACGTGGCCGGACGTATTCGGTGCCATATCGGACAACACAAGGTCGGCCTTGCCCCCTAGCATCTCCGTCAGCCTGGCTTCCATACCTTCCTCCAGAAAATCGCCCTTAATGAAATCCGCCCCTGAAACAGGTTGAATCTCAAGCAGGTCAATCCCCACCAGCTTGGAGGCGCCACGGGCCAAAGCCACTTGGCTCCACCCCCCCGGCGCCGCGCCCAGATCCAACACCCTCGGGTTTTTGCCGATGAGTTTATATTTCTCGTCCAACTCAATGAGCTTGAAGGCCGCGCGTGAGCGCCATCCGTGGACCTTGGCGGCGGTCACATAAGGATCGTTAAGCTGCCTTTGCAGCCAACGCTGCGATGAGGTTGAAAGCTTGCGCGCGTTTTTAAGCCGCACCGCCTCGCGGCGCGGTGGCAGTTTGGAGCTGTTGTCGGTCATGCGTTGTAACGGTGCTTATGGGTCGGCATGTCGCGCATCAGCCTCATTAACATACCTTCGCGCAAGCCCCTATCGGCCACCATCAGCCGCGGAGCCTGCCATAATTCATGGATCGCCGCAAAAATGGCACAGCCCGGCAGCACGAATTCCACCCGATCCATCCCGATGCACGGATGGCGGGACAGGCCATCCCGACCCAGCGCGCAGGCTTCCGCCAGAGCATCATCTACCGCCCGGCGGGTGAGGGAAACCCCATCCACCAGCCCACGGCGGTAACGATCCAGCTTCAACGAGACGCCGGCTAGGGTGGTGACTGTACCAGATGTACCAACCATGACCACGCCCCCCCGGCGGATTTCCTCACCAATCCTGTGGACTGACTCAAACGGGCGCAGCATGGTGATGATATCTTCCACCAAGCTGAAAAATCCCTCGCTCTGATAACAGGCCCCCGCGCAGCGTTCAGATAGTGTTACTACGCCCACCGGCAGGGAAAGATACCCGATCAGTTCCGGCCGGATCCCGCTATCCAGCCTCACCCAGGCAATTTCGGTAGAACCGCCGCCGATATCGAACAACAACGCCCGCCGCCCGGCCTTGCGCAGCAGCGGCGCACAGCTTTCCACGGCCAGTTCGGCTTCCTCGCGCGGGTTGATGATCTCCAGTGGCAGGCCTGTTGCCTCACGCGCGCGGTGCACAAATTCAACGCCGTTCTCCGCCTGGCGGCAGGCTTCCGTGGCGATGGCCCGCAGCCTGATCGGTCCCGTAAACTCATCCCCGGTCCAGCGCCGGGCGCGGTCCGCGCAGATGGCCAAGGAGCTAATGGCCCGGTCCATCGCCAAGGCGGAGAGCTTGCCGGTTTCATAAAGCCCCTCCCCTAGCCGAACGACTCGGGAAAAGCTGTCGAGTATCTGGAAACCATGCGCCGCGGGGGTACCAACGAGCATCCGGCAGTTATTAGTGCCCAGATCAATTCCCCCGAACACAGCGCGCCGCCGCCCCCGCCGGTTTGAAACCGGCTGCGTCGGCTGCACGAGGGAGAACTGACTGACCATTTGCTTATATATTCGCGGATTGGCCCGGCTGGGCAAGAACCAAAAGCTATAAGAACCGATTACGGGCATATATTTTCTGAAAGCATGATGTCATGGATGGGCTTGCCTGTGCCGCGCAGCAATGCTAGACGCCCGCCACCGACATCGTTTGGGGGATAGTTTAGCGGTAGAACTCCCGGCTCTGACCCGGGCAGCCTTGGTTCGAATCCAGGTCCCCCAGCCAAAAGATTGCACTTAGTTATATATTGTCGGATTTAAGATTATATCTTTATGTCCTCTTGGATCTGATGGGTTTGTCAAAGCCCGTGGCGCTGATATTCGTGCCTCCGTGTGGAAGGAGCGGACATGCTAAGAGCCTATGGCTGGCGCGATGGACGGCTGCAAACCTTCAGCCAGGACGACGCATCCGAGGCGATCTGGTTTGACCTGGAGAAGCCCTCGGCTGAGGAATATGCGTTCGTCACCCGTGTTACTGGCTTCTCCCTGCCGCATTATGCCGACCTGTCAGAGATCGAAAGCTCCTCCCGTCTGTCCGTCGATGCCGGGGTGCTGACCCTGTCCTTGCCCGTGGTTACCCGAATCGCCGGGGTACTTGAGAACGGGGTTTGCGGCTTTGTGCTTTCACCTGAGCGTCTGGTAACGCTCCGTTTTGCCCCTAGCGTGCTGTTCAACCAATTCACTGCCCGTGCCCCGGCTGAGGGCGTGCCAGGCAGCGTCCATATCTTCGTGGCGCTGCTGGAGGGTATTGTGGACAGGCTAGCCGACGCACTGGAAAAGCTGCGGGAGGAACTGGATAAGCTCAGCCACAAAATTTTCCACCACCGTCTCGGCAGCCGCACCCCCGCCCGCAATGCCGAGCGGGAGCTGCAACGCATCCTGGTCACGCTGGGACAGGATTATGACTCGATCTCTTATCTGCGTGATTCTCAACTCGGCGTGGCGCGAATCGCACCCTATGTGCTCACGGCGGTGGAGTGGATTCCGAAAACACTGCGAGAACGGCTGAAATCCGTACAGAAAGACGTTTCCTCTCTCAACGAGTTCTCAACGCATCTAACTGATAAAGTTCAGTTTTTGCTGGATTCGACTTTGGGCTTCATCAATATCGCCCAGAACAGCCTCATTAAGGTGTTAACCATCGTCTCCATCATGGGCATTCCGCCCACCCTCATCGCCGGAATTTACGGCATGAACTTCCACGATATCCCAGAATTAACCTGGAAGTACGGCTATGGCTTTGCCTGGGCCCTGATGATTATATCAGCGGTTGCACCGCTGGTCTGGTTCCGCAAGAAAGGCTGGATATGACCAAATTTTATGAGCCGGAAGAAGCCAACGCCGCCGAAGCCATTGAAGCCATCGGCGCTGAGCTTGAGATGTTTGATGACTGGATGGAGCGTTACGAGTTCATTATTGAACTCGGCCGCAAGCTGCCCCCATACCCCGCCGAGTGGCAGGATGAGGCACACCGCGTACAGGGGTGCCAATCCAAGGTCTGGCTGGCCGCTAAAGAGGAAGGCGGCAAGCTTTGGCTTACTGGCGCCTCTGACGCCGCCATCGTTTCAGGGCTGGTAGCGCTAGTGCTGCGCGTCTATTCTGGGCGGGAACGGGCGGACATTCTCGCCACTCCCGGAAAATTCCTGCATGATCTCGGGCTGATCGGCGCGCTTTCCTCTAATCGCGGTAATGGCGTGGCAGCGATGGTGGAACGGATTCAAAGCATGGCAAAAATCGCCTGACCACCCCGACAAGGTTAGGCATCAGACCCAATGGCCTGGAACCCAGCGCCACACGCCGCCAACAATAGCCCAATGCCCATTAATCCAACGGTGCCAACCTGGAGCACGGCGGACATAGCCGCCCCCAACCCAGCGGTAACGGTAGCCATTCCAGACCCAATGTCCCGGCCGCCAGATATAGTACCCTCCAGCGGGCGGCGGAGGCGGCCGGGGCTCATAACGGGGCGGCGGAACAGGCCGGTAATGCGGCGGATATGACGGCCTTGGCCCAGGCGGTGGTGGTGGCGGCGGTTGCGCTACTGCTGGCGCAGCCAGCACGCAAGCCGATGGTACAGCCAGAACAACGCCCAGCACGAATTTAGAGAGTGAACGGCGTGTTGGCATAACAGTCTCCACTTCTTATTCCAACACGGAGATTAAGCGCCAAACATGGCGAAGCCAGGGCACGTTTTGTAATAAAAATTAAAGCGCAGGCACACCGCTCAAACGGCGCTGGTTGGCTCTGACCTTCTTACGGTAAAGCTGCAAAATTTCCGGTGCGTTAAGGTACTTCTGGCCCTCCAGGGGAGCATTCAGCAGCAGAGCCGCGCTCTCCTGAAGAGCCTGCATCTTCTCCATGATCATCAATAGTGTTTCGCTTGCCACATCTGGCCCGCCCTGGGCCAGCTTGGCTAACCGCAAGGCCACAACCTGTTGCGCCTCAAGCGCCAACATGGCCCCTTGAGCGGTCAAATTGGCCAATGTCAGATCAGGCCGCGCGAAGAAAGACTCTTTATTCATTCCGGATATCCTTACTTCAGACAGGCAGATATGGGGATTTTTGCAGCGCAGCAAAAGTAAAAAAAGCGCAACCCCGGCCTGTCACCCCGCCATTAGCTCCACTTGCCGGGCCAGGCGCTGCAAATCCTCCGCGCCGGGGCCGGAGGGAAGCGATGGGCGGTGGCCAACCACGCCGGCCTCCAACCCCTCCCGCAGCCATGCGGCCCAACTTTTCCAAATCTCGCTTTCCTCGGCGGGCAGGTGCGGGCGCTCAACCGCCAGCAAAGACAAACGCCCGGCCATGCGCCGCAACGCCGCATCCACCGCCGCCGCTTTCACCAATGCCTGCTGGTGCCCTGCATGCGGCTCCGCCAAGGCGCGAGAAAGAGCGGCCTCCAGATTATTACTGGCTAGGCCCGCGGCGCGGCGAGCCACTTCCGACGTGCCCCAGCTGCCCTGCCCCAGCAGCGCCGTGAACACGGCCTCAGCATAAGCCAGATGGGCGCGTTTGGCGGCGCTGATGCTCGTTTCCAGCTTTGGCGCTTCAAAACTCGGCCACAGTATGGCGCTGCCAAACACCGCCAGCGCCCCGCCCAGCAGCGACCACAGCACACGCGACAAAGCGACATACAGCTCGCCCTTGCCGCTTGGATGCAACTGTTCAACCAGCAGCACGATCATTGGCGTCAGCACCGCGATATAAAGGCTGAAATTCACCGACCTGAGCGCGAAGGCACACAGGCTGAGCGGAAGCATCGCCAACGCAAGCTGAAGCTCGGTATGGATGAACAGGCCGATAATCCCCGCCAGCACCCCACCCAGCACCGTACCCGCGGAACGTTCAGCCGTCCGCGCCCAAGTGGCTGCGAAATAAGGCTGCAGACAGAAAAGCAGCGTGATGGTCGCCCAATGCGAGTAGATGCCGCCAAACCGTGTGGTTACCGCCAGCACTGGCAGCGAGATGGTAGCCACCCGCAACGCGTGCCGGAAGGCAGCCGAGGACGGCGTGAGATTCTGACGGATGGGCGAAAGCAGACGTATCCGCAAGCTGGCCGTGCTGGGGGCGGGTTGCGGCCCGCCGGAGGGCGGCGCCACGGCAACCAGCACCGCGAACTGCTCGGCAATCGCGGCCAGCACATGACGCTCCGCCGCGTCTGGCAACTCACGAAGAGAATTACGCAGCCGTTTCAGGCTAGCGCGTTTGCGCGGCGTATCCAGCGGTCTGTCCGCCTCAATCTCCACCGCCATCACCGCCAGCCACCCGGCGATCAACCGCAAGGGCTGCACACATTCCTGCCGCGCGGAAGCGTCCAACTCCAGCTGTTCCGCCAAGGCGATCAGCCCGCCGAAAATCTTGTCGAAACTCTCCAGCCGCAGGGAAAGTTGCGCACCGCGCGCTGAAACAGGCCCGCGCCGCCGGAATGTTTCATAGGCCACCACCCGCGCCGTTTCGATCGCCTCGCGCACTTGGCCACGATATTCCAGCGCCGAGGCGGAAAAAGCCGCGTCCCCCTGCGCTTCTCGGGCAAATGTTATTATTTCCTGGGACAGCCGGGACAAACGCCGCGTCACCTCCGCCAGCGCCCGGCGGGAGGCCGCATGAGGATGCGTTTCCCATATCACCAGCGTCAAAATCACCGCCCAGATCGCTCCGGCCCAGAAATTCAGGCCATGCAGAGCGTCATGGAGCATTTCAGGGTCCGGCGCCCCAAGAGCTAACACCGTCGCCACGCTGACCAAATTGCCCACCTGCATCGCGCTCTGGCCGAAAATACGCGCGAAGCTGGTACAAAAAATCACGAACGCCGCAAGCGGCGCCGCAATGTAAGGGCTTTGCCCCGCAAGCCAGCAAAACAGCCCGTAAAGCGTGCCACCGAGCACCGCGAAGGTGATAACAGCGGGGGCGCGTTTCTGCGTCGGCCCGCCGGGGTCCGCGTAACAAGTCAGCAGCGCGCCAAGGGCGGCCAGCCCCATCTGCGGCACGTTGAACAGCTCGCCCAACAACAAAGGCAGCGCCACGGCACAGAAGGCACGCATCCCCTCAGATAGCGACAACGCCCGGAAATTCGGTTTGAAATTGGGCGCTGTGCGTTTCATCTCCCGGGATCAGCCAAATTTATTGGATTTGGGAAAACCACTCGGCGGCAAACGCCCCGCAGCGGCCCGCGCGCCAAGCCATTCGGTCAGTTTCTGCTCGATCCGCACACGCTCCCCGATCGTCCAGCTCAACCCATCCGCCAACGTGAACACCTTAGCGTCAGAGAGGCCGCCATCCTTGTATTTCTGCAACTGCACGCCCGCACCACGCGGCATTTCCGGCAGCTGTTCAAGCGGAAACACCAGCAGCTTCCGGTTCTGACCGACCACGGCCACATGGTCGCCATTGGCGGGCACGCAGAGCGCCCATTCCTCGTCCGGCTTCAGCGTTAGGATAATCTTGCCCGCCCGCCGTTCAGAAACCAGTTCGCTTCCCGCCAGCACAAAGCCCCGTCCAGAAGAAGAGGCCACCAGATATTTCTGCGCCGGATCCGGCACGAACAGCGTCAGCACCCCATCCTCATTGGCCAGTTCCACGATCAGCCGGATCGCCTGGCCATCTCCGCGCCCGCGCGGCACATCCGCCGCCTTGATGGAATAGACGCGGCCATTGGTCCCCAACAACGCGATCTTGTCCGTGGATTGGCAGGGCAGCAGGGTATGCAGCCTGTCGCCTTCCTTGAATTTCAAATCCGCACCGTCCGAGAGATGCCCTTTCTGCGCGCGGATCCAGCCTTTTTCGGAGAGAATTACCGTAATCGGCTCACGCTCGACCAGCGCCTCGGCAACAATTTCCACTACCGGCGCGGCCTCGGAAATCTTAGTTCGCCGCGCGCCCAAGGCGCCAGAGCCAAATTTCTCCTTCACCTCGGCTATTTCCGCTCCGATTTTCGCCCAGCGCTTGCTTTCATCCTTCAGCAGCGCCTGCAAGCCCTTCTGCTCTGCCGCGAGCTTCTTGTGCTCGTTGCGGATCTCCATTTCCTCCAGCTTGCGCAAGGCGCGCAGCCGCATGTTCAGGATCGCCTCGGCCTGCACCTCGGTCAGCTCAAAGGTGGCGATCAGTTGTTCCTTCGGCTTGTCCTCGAAGCGGATAATCCGGATCACCTCATCAAGATTCAAAAAGACCTTGATATAGCCGTCGAGAATCTCAAGCCGCCGGCCAATCGCCTCCAGCCTGTGATTTGTCCGGCGCACCAGCACCTCGTGCCGGTGGTCCAGCCAAGCGCGCAGCAACGCCTTTAGCCCCATCACTCTCGGCGTGCGCCCACTATCCAGAACATTCATGTTCAGCGAGAAGCGGGATTCCAGCTGCGTGGCTCGGAACAAGGCGGCCATCAGCATGTCCGCATCCACAGTGCGGTTCTTGGGCTCTAGCACAAGACGGATGTTTTCGGCACTCTCATCGCGGATATCGCCCAGCAGTGGCAGCTTCTTATCCGTAAGCAGCAGCGCGATCTGTTCCACTAGGCGAGACTTCTGCACCTGATACGGGATTTCCGTTACCACGATCACCCAGGTTCCGTGCTTGCCATCCTCTTTATGCCATTTCGCACGGGTGCGCAGGCTGCCGCGTCCGGTTTCATAGGCATTGAGAATGACCGCCTCATCCTCCACCAGTTCGCCTCCGGTGGGAAAATCCGGGCCTTTCAGATAGTTCAGCAAGTCCGCGGTGCTGGCTTCTGGTTTTTCAATCAGATGCAGGGCCGCCGCACATACCTCGCCCGCATTATGCGGCGGAATGGAGGTCGCCATGCCTACCGCGATGCCGCTGGCGCCATTGGCCAGCAGATTCGGAAAAGCACCGGGCAGCACCACCGGCTCCTGCTCCTCGCCATCATAGGTCGGGCGGAAATCAACCGCGTTCTCGTCGATCCCGCGCAGCAGATATTCCGCGATCTCGGTCAGGCGCGATTCAGTGTAACGCATCGCCGCGGCATTATCGCCGTCGATATTGCCAAAATTCCCCTGCCCTTCGATCAGCGGGTAACGCGCCGCGAAATCCTGGGCCAGACGCACCAGCGCCTCATAAACCGCTGAATCTCCGTGCGGGTGGAATTTACCGATCACATCACCCACCACTCGGGCGCATTTCTTGAAGCCTGAACGCGGGTCCAACTTCAACTGGTGCATAGCGTAGATCAGCCGCCGATGCACCGGCTTCAGCCCATCGCGCACATCCGGCAGCGAGCGGGACATGATGGTGGACAGCGCATAGGCCAGATAACGCTCAGACAGCGCACTCCCCAGCGCCAGATCTTCAACTTGTCCGAAATCATCAGGCATCGCCCCCATCCTTCTCCTCAAGCCTCAAGGAAAGACGCTCATAAAGAGCCTGCCGCGCTGGCGAAAGGGGGCGATGGCGGACGCCGAACACGTCGCGAGTCAGAAAATGCCCGGTCAGGCGCAAAGCGGCGAGGCAACCTCTCGGATCTGGCTTACCCTCACCAAGCAAAAATTCAGGAAGCGGCAACAGCCTGTCCACCCATTCCCCGGCCTCGGAGAGCGTCACCGCCCGCCCGGTGCGCGGTGACACATAGGCCAGCCGGTCATTACCACCAGCGGAGGAGGAAAAATCCAGCCCAAACCCTAGCTCACGCAGCAAAACTAGCTCCCAGCGGCAGAGTTCCGCCAGCGCGAATCCGGAAATATCAATCCCCGCCAGCAACCGCAGTAGGCCTTTAAAGCTCTCCGGCGCGTGCTCGCGCTCCGGCAGGGCCTGGGCGGCCAATTGGCAGGCGGCGCGTAGCACAGCCAAACTCTCCGGCTGCTGCATCGCCAAAGCCGCCGCCGGGCGCACCAACTCCGCGCTATAAGCCCCTAACTGCTCAGGTAGACGTGCCGTCCAGCGCGCGGCCAGGATATTGCCAACTTGCCAGATAGCCTCCTGCCGCCGCGACGCCCCACCTTTGGCCAGCCCTCGCCGCAGCCCCTCCAGCGTCAGCAGCGTGACGACAAGATCCCCCTCGCCATGAAAGGCGTGGTCAACGACAATGCCCGGCCCTTCAAACTCCACGCGCCTTCACCGCAGCGCGGCCTTGGCGCAAGCGGCCAGAAACCGCGCCGCCACGGGTAGAATCTCGTCGTTATAATCATAAGCGGGGTTGTGCAGCCCAGCGCTTGGGCCATTGCCAATCCAGGCATAGGCGCCGGGAATATCCGCCAGAAACCGCCCGAAATCCTCGGCCCCCATGGTAGGTTCCATATCCCGCCGCAGGTTCAGCCCCGCCGCCATGGCTGCCTCGGCCGCCAGATATGCCTCCTCCGGGGCGTTACCGGTCGGCGTCAACTCCCCACCCAGCCAGATTTCTGCTTCCAGCCCAAAAGCCGCGGCCACGCCATGCGCCGTCTCACCCAGGCGGCGCTTCAGTAACGCCATGGTCTCGGCGGAAAACGCCCGGATGGTTCCACCCATTGAGGCGCTCTCCGGCACCTGATTATGCGCTTCGCCCGCGTTCAGCATGCAAGTGGAAATCACCCCGGCCTCAAGCGGTGAGAGGTTGCGCGCTACAATAGCATTCACCGCCACGATCAGATGCGCGATGCCCTGCACCGGGTCCACACAGACATGCGGCATACCCGCATGTCCGGCCATGCCTTTCACGGTGATCTTGAACCCCGTGGCCCCGGCCATCACCGAGCCAGAATGCACCATCACCGTCCCGGCCTCCAGCCCCGGCCAGTTATGGTAGCCAAAAATGCGCTCCATCGGAAACCTCGTGAACAGTCCGTCCGCCACCATGGCGTCGGCACCGCCGAAGCCTTCCTCGGCGGGCTGGAACACCAGATGCACTTGGCCGAACCAGTCTGGATCGTCCCGCAGCAGCATCGCCGCGCCTAATAGAGAGGCTGTATGCCCGTCATGCCCACAGGCATGCATCACGCCCTGGTTCAGGGAGGCATAAGACTTTCCCGTGGCTTCTGGAATCGGCAGTGCGTCCATATCCGCCCGTAAGCCCACCGCGCGGCTCGACCCGCCGCGCTTCAGGCTGGCCACCACGCCATGCCCGCCAATCCCGGCTTCAAAGGGAATCCCCAGCTCCTGCAGTCGGGTACAGACGAAGGACGCCGTCTCTTTCTCCTGCCGGGACAGTTCCGGGTGCCTGTGCAGATGGTGCCGCCAGGCCGTCAGCGTCGTCGCGAAATCATCCGGCATGACATACTCCTTCCGGCTGAACCCCTTAATCCGCCACCGCCATGGCGATGTAATTCACGGACAAATCCCGGCTGACCTTGAACCCACCCGCCAAGGGCGAATAGCTGAGCCCTGCCGTATCCGCGAGGCGCAGCCCCGCCTCTCGGCACAACCTCGCCAGTTCCTCGGGCTTGATGAATCTCGTCCAATCATGCGTGCCAACCGGCAATAGACGCAATACATATTCTGCCCCCAGCTTCGCCACGGCATAAGAACGCGGTGTGCGGTTGAGCGTGGAGAGGAACAACAACCCCCCAGGCTCCAGCAAAGTCCGCAGGCTGGCCAGGAACGCAGCCGGGTTGGCCACATGCTCAATAATTTCCAGCGCCGTGACAACAGGAAACCTCGCCCCCTCAGCCGCCAGCGCCTCGGCAGTGCCTTGGATGTAGGTCAGATTCAGCCCCTGCCCTTCCGAATGACCCCGCGCCACGCCGATCACCTCCGCCCCGGCATCCAGCCCGGTCATCGCGAATCCGTTCTTGGCCAGCGCTTCTGCCAATAGCCCAGCGCCGCAGCCAACATCCAGAATCGGCACACCAGCCCCCCGAAAACGGCTCACCCGCGCCGCAACCCAGGCAGCGCGTACCGGATTCATCATGTGCAGAGGCCGCATTGGCCCGTTCGCGTCCCACCAATGGGCGGCAAGCGCGTTGAAACGGGCGATTTCTTCGTCAATGACTGACCCTTGGCTCATTGCTCTATCCTAGCTCCGCCGCTATGTGACGCCCCTGCCCGTTTTCCACAAGGTTTACAGTACTCAGGGTTTATCCATGGCGCGCATCGTGATGAAATTTGGCGGCACCTCCGTCGCCGACCTCGACCGGATCAGAAATGTGGCGAGGCGGGTTAAGGCCGAGGCCGATAAAGGCAATGAGGTCGCCGTCGTCGTCTCCGCCATGGCCGGGGTCACCAACCAGCTTGTCGGCTATTGCCAGTCTCTCTCGCCTCTGTTCGACGCGCGTGAGTATGACGCCGTGGTGGCCACCGGCGAGAATGTCACGGCCGGGCTCACCGCCATTGCCCTGCAGGAGCTGGGGCAGGACGCGCGCTCCTGGCAGGGCTGGCAGATCGCGGTGGACACGGATGGCGAGCACGGCAAGGCCCGTATTGAGAGCATCGACGGTGAAGAGCTGATCGAGCGCATGAAGCTGGGCCAGATCCCGATTGTGGCGGGTTTCCAGGGCATTGGCCCGGACAACCGCATCACCACGCTGGGGCGCGGCGGGTCAGATACCTCTGCCGTGGCACTAGCTGCGGCACTGAAGGCCGACCTATGCGATATTTATACGGACGTGGACGGGGTTTACACTACCGACCCGCGAATCGTTCCCAACGCGAAGAAACTGAGTAAGATTACTTACGAGGAAATGCTTGAACTCGCCTCCGTTGGGGCAAAAGTGCTGCAAACACGCTCCGTGGAGCTGGCAATGAAGGAGCGCGTGCGCGTGCAGGTGCTCTCTAGCTTTGCTGAGATCCCGGGTACCATGGTTGTTGATGAGGAAGAGGTCGTGGAAAAGGAAATTGTCGCCGGCATCGCCTACTCGCGGGACGAAGCTAAAATCACCGTCCGCCGCGTGCCGGACCGCCCCGGTATCGCCGCCGCTGTGTTCGTGCCGCTGTCCGACGCCAATATCAACGTGGACATGATCGTGCAGAACGTCTCCGCAGACGGCACAACCGACATGACCTTCACCGTCGGCAAGACCGATATGGCGCGCGCCCTGCAAACGCTGGAGCAGGCCAAGGCGGAGATTGGCTTCGCTGAGATCACCTCCGACCAGAACGTCGCGAAAATCTCCGTGGTGGGTGTTGGCATGCGCTCCCATGCGGGTGTGGCGGGAACAATGTTCAAGACCCTGGCGGCGCGCGGCATCAATATCCAGGCCATCACCACCTCCGAGATCAAGGTCTCGGTACTGGTCGCGGCTGAGTATACAGAGCTCGCGGTGCGCGCCCTGCACACCGCCTACGGTCTCGACGGCTGATCATGCCCGACGCCATGAACCAGACCGCCATCGCCACCCAGCAATTCGACGCCTTGCAAAAACGCGGAGCGGACTTCCTCGGCACGCGCCTTGCCTTTCTTGGCGGCGCGATGAGCTGGGTCTCCGAAAGGAATCTGGTCTCCGCCATTTCCAATGCGGGCGGATTCGGCGTGATTGCCTGCGGCGCGATGCCGCCCGCCCTGCTGGAAAAAGAAATTGAGGCCACCAAAGTCCTGACCGACAAGCCTTTTGGCGTGAATCTCATCACCATGCACCCGGACCTGACTGAACTGGTCGACGTGTGCGTTCGCCAGAAGGTCGGGCATGTGGTGTTTGCGGGCGGTATTCCTTCCTCCGCGCATATCAATGGGGCGAAGAAAGGCGGCGCCAAGGTTATCGCCTTCGCTCCGGCTCTGGTTCTGGCCAAGCGGCTGGTGAAATCCGGCGCGGACGCGCTGGTGATTGAAGGCTCCGAGGCGGGCGGGCATATCGGCCCGGTTTCGCTCACAGTGCTGGCGCAGGAAATCCTGCCCAACATCACCGAGGTGCCGGTGTTTGTCGCGGGCGGGATCGGCCGAGGCGAAGCGATTCTGGCTTATCTGGAAATGGGTGCCGCCGGAGTGCAACTCGGCACGATGTTCGCGGCCTCCGCCGAAAGCATCGCGCATGAGAATTTCAAGAAAGCTTTCCTGCGCGCGGCTGCACGCGATGCAATGCCCAGCGTGCAGCTTGACGACCGGTTCCCCGTTATCCCTGTGCGCGGGCTGGTGAATGAGGGCACCAAGCGCTTCATGCGGCATCAGGCTGAGGTGGTGCAGAAATTCCAGTCCGGCGAACTGGACAAACCCGCCGCACAGCTTGAGATCGAGCATTTCTGGGCAGGTGCTCTGCGCCGCGCAGTGATTGAGGGCGATGTGGAAAGCGGCTCCGTGATGGCGGGCCAGTCTGTCGGCATGGTGACGTCGGTGCAGCCGGTGGCCGACATCATTGCCGCATTGCGGGCGCAAGGGATTGCCGCATTGGCGGCGCGGAACACAGGAGGCTGACATTTCTTCACCGCCGACCCGCCGGCGCAAAAAACCCAAATTCGGTGATACGCGCCAGCTTTTTGCCGCGTTACGGGAGAACCTTGCCACTGGCACGGCCTCCTTGGCGGATTTTGCCAAGCTAATTGCCGAGGGGCTGGTGGCGAACGGCGCCGTTATCTACATCACCCGACCGGGTGAGATCCTGGAATTGGCGGCCACTTATGGCCTGAACGTATCCGCCGTGGGCCGCACCAAGCTGCGGGTTGGTGAAGGCATTGTCGGTCTCGCCGCAGCCTCGGGCGATATACAAAACCTGCCAGACGTGCAGAACCACCCGCGCTATGTTTACCGCGCCGAAACCGGCGAGGAAAACATGGCCTCCATGCTCGCTGTGCCGGTGAAGCGGGCCGGACGCACTCTGGGCGTGATCGCGGTCATGTCCCGGGAGGTCCGCACCTATGCCCCAGTGGAGGTAGAATCCCTCGCCACCGTGGCGATGCTGCTGGCCGAGATTTTGTCCCGCGCCGGCGCCTCTGATGTTGGTGAAGAAGGCTTCTCAGAAACCCTGCCCCGCCGTTATGCTGGGCATGTGCTGTCCTCCGGCATCGCGCGCGGTCAGGTTCTGGCCTATGGCGCCGCCGCGCCCATCGCAAATCTGCTGACCGAGGACACCGAAGCCGAGCTGAAACGGCTGGAAGACGCGGTCGAGGAAGCCAACAAAACCCTGGACGGGCTAATCACCGCGAATATTCCCGGCGGGAATGCCTCGCGCGATGTGCTGGACGCTTACCGCATGGTGGCGCAAAGCTCCGGCTGGCTGACCCAGGTGCGCGCCGCCATCAGTGACGGCCTAACCGCCGAAACCGCCGTGGACAAAATCGCTCGCCAGCTGCGTGAGCGTATGCGCCGCGTGGCCGATCCTTATCTACGAGAGCGCCTAGCTGACATTGAGGACATGGTTAACCGGCTGATGGTGGCGCTGGGCGGCATGGCCCCCAAGCCTGAGCGTGCGGACGGCATGGTCTTGATCGTGCGCCGCCTTGGCCCTGCTGATCTGCTGGACTGGCATACGCGCGGCATCGCGGGCATCGCCATTGAGGAAGCCAGCGCCTCCGGCCATGCCGCGATTCTGGCGCGCGCCCTTTCCATCCCCGCCTTGCAGGTGGAGCGAGGGGCGGTTGAAGCCGCGGTGGAGGGCGAACTTGCACTGCTGGATGCCGAGGAGGGCACGCTGGTGCTGCGGCCGGAGCCCGAGGTTATCCAGGTCTATGATCACGCTTTGGCCGCCCGCAATGAGCGTGCCGCTGCGCTGGCCAATTACCGGGATGTGCCCGCCATCACGAAGGATGGCACCGAGATGACCTTGATGTTGAATGTCGGGCTGGCGCTGGAACTGGATCAACTCGATCGCACCGGCGCGGATGGTATCGGACTTTACCGCACGGAAATCGCAGCGCTGGCGGCTGGTGGCATTCCGGATGTGGCGGGCCAGGCCGCTGAATATGGTAAGGTAATGGACCGCGCCAATGGCCGCCCGGTGCAGTTCCGCACGCTGGACCTGGGGGCCGACAAGCTGCTGCCTGGTGAAACCGCCCAAACCGAGGAAAACCCAGCTATGGGCTGGCGCTCCTTGCGCATTGGGCTGGACCGCCCAGCAATTCTACGCCGTCAGCTTCGTGCCTTGCTGCTGGGCGCCCAAGGGCGGCCGCTGAAGGTTATGTTTCCGATGGTCGCCACGGTTGAGGAATTCCGCGCCGCCCGCGACCTGCTGGAAGCCGAGGCTGGACGAATCCGTCCCACGCCGGAACGGCTGGAAGCCGGCACCATGCTGGAAGTGCCTTCTCTATTGTTCCAGCTTCCCGGCTTGCTGGCAGAGGCTGACTTCATTTCGGTTGGCACCAACGACCTGATGCAGTTCCTGTTCGCGGCGGATCGCGGTACGCCGGAGTTGGCGGACCGGTACGACACACTCTCCGCCCCCGTGCTTGAAATGCTGGAGAAGCTGGTTACCTATTGCCAGGAAGCCGGGATTCCGCTTTCCGTTTGTGGCGAAGCTGCGGGGAGGCCACTGGACGCGTTGGCTTTCGCTGCGTTGGGCGTCACCACATTATCTATGTCAGGAGGCGCCATCCTGCCGGTGAAAGCCATGCTGGTGGAAGCTGATCTTAATGCCTTGCGCCCAGTATTACGTGAATTACGCCGTGCGGGCGCAGCAGGCGGTAGCATCCGCGAACCCCTGGCGGTGTGGGCACGTGAACATAATCTCGCAATTTGAGGAATGCGCCGTTCCGGCGTAAAAGCAGGGTGGCATGGCAGATCATTTGACCGGAACCGGGACTATACAACCTGAATACACGCACCCCGCGGCGCAAGTTGGCGCTGGCTTGCGGGAGGTTCGAGAGCGGCTTGGGCTAAAATTGCCTGAGATCGCGCAAAGGCTGCGTATCCGTACGGAGTTCTTGTCCGCCATTGAGGCGGGCGATCTTTCCTCTTTGCCCGGCACGGCCTACCGTGCTGGATTCGTGCGCTCTTACGCCCAAGCGCTAGGGTTGAATGGCGAGGAGATCCTGGACCGCTTCCGCAACGCAGGGCAAATGGGCGAAGCGCCAAAGACAGAGGTACAATTTCTGGCGCCGGTCCCAGACCGGGGAGTCCCTAAAGGGGCACTTATCCTGATCGGCTTCGTGATCGTACTGGCAGGTTATGGCCTTTGGTATCGCCATACCGAGCACGAGCGCCGCCTCGCACAATCCGTAACGCAGGTACCTGCCGCGTTGCAGCCTTTGACCACCCCACCGAAAGTCACGCCTCCCGCCGACACAGCTCCGGCCCCCGCAAAACCTCCGGCAACACCATCAACGGCAACCACCACCCTCTCGGCGCAACCGCAAGCCCCAGCCCAACCTGCTTCTGCCACTAGCACACCCACGGCAATTGTACCGCAATCCGCTGCCAGCCAACCGGCCACAGCGCCAGCCGCGCCCCCAGCGCTGCAAACCAGTGCGACCGCTGTGGCTCCGGCGGCTCCCGCAGCCACGGTCCCAACGGCCGCGGCAAGCACGCAAGCAACGCCGCCCGGTGCTGGCATGATGATCACCGCGACACAGAATTCGTGGATTCAAGTCACGGCCTCCAATGGCAACATCTTGTTCAGCAAAGTGCTGAATGCTGGCGATAGCTGGCCTGTACCGCAGATGGCCGGGCTGAAAATGACCACCGGCAATGCTGGCGGCACCATCATCACCACCAACGGCAAGCCGGGCCAACCACTCGGCGCTGAAGGTGTGGTTTTGCGGGGCTATCAGCTTACCCCGCCTGCCAGCAACGGCACCGCCGCGTCATCCACACCTGCCCCTTCCACCGGAACCGCCCCGTAAAGGACCACTATGAACTACCGTGAATATCAACAGATCGACCGCCGCAAATCCCGGCAGATCAGCGTCGGCAATGTGAAGGTAGGTGGCGATGCGCCGATTTCAGTGCAGACCATGACCAACACTCTCACCACGGATGTGGAAGCCACCGTCGCGCAGATTTTGCGCGCCGAGAAAGCGGGCGTGGACATTGTGCGCGTCTCCTGCCCGGATGAGGAAAGCACCGCCGCGCTGAAGGAGATCGTGAAGCGCGTGAATGTGCCCATTGTGGCCGATATCCATTTCCATTACCGGCGCGGGATCGAGGCCGCGGAGGCTGGCGCCGCCTGCCTGCGTATCAATCCTGGCAATATTGGCAGCGCGGAGCGCGTAAAGGAGGTCATTAAGGCCGCGCGCGATCATAATTGCTCCATGCGCATCGGCGTAAATGCTGGTTCGCTTGAGAAGCACTTGCTGGAAAAATACGGCGAGCCCAATCCGGATGCGCTGGTGGAATCCGCCCTGGAACACGCCAAGATCCTCCAAGATCACGACTTCCACGAATTTAAGATCTCGGTGAAGGCCTCTGACGTGTTCATGGCCGTGGCGGCTTATCAGCAGCTTGCCGAGCAATGCGACCACCCCCTGCATATCGGCATCACCGAGGCGGGTGGCAAGCGTGCGGGCACCGTCAAATCTTCCATCGGCCTTGGCTCACTACTCTGGGCCGGCATTGGCGATACCATGCGGGTCTCCCTCTCCGCCGAACCGGAAGAAGAGGTGCTGGTGGGCTGGGACATTCTGAAATCGCTAGGTATCCGCCATCGTGGCGTGCGCGTGATCTCCTGCCCCTCCTGCGCGCGCCAGGGGTTCAACGTCATCAAGACGGTGGAAACGCTGGAAGAACGCCTCGCCCATATCGAGGCGCCGATCACGCTGTCCATCATCGGCTGCGTGGTGAACGGTCCTGGTGAGGCGCTGATGACCGATCTCGGCCTCACCGGCGGCGGTAGCGGGCGCCACATGGTCTATGCCTCCGGTAAGACCGACCACACCATCTCTGACGATCAGATGGTGGACCATCTAGTCGAGTTGGTGGAAAAGAAGGCCGAGCAGATCGAGGCCGACAGGAAAGCCGCACAGCTCGCGGCTGAATAGCTTCGCATTTTTGAAACGCAGGGCCTCCGGGGCGGGCTACCGTCCTGGCTTTTTTGTTTTGATGGTGGGACGGATATGGCAAACCAGTTGCAACCTGTACGCGGCACGAAGGATCTGATCGGCGAGGACGTGGCCCGGCATTTCCACGTGATCGAAACTGCGCGCCGCGTCACCAGGCTGTATGGTTTCTCCGAATGGCAGACACCGATCTTTGAGGATACGCGCGTCTTTTCCCGCACACTCGGCGAAACCTCCGACGTGGTGACCAAGGAGATGTACACGTTCGAGGATCGCGGGGGTGATTCCCTAACGCTGCGGCCGGAAGGCACAGCTGGTGTATGCCGCGCGCTCATCACCGGCGGCCTCACCCAGACCCTTCCGCAGAAAGTCTTTTATGCCGGGCCGATGTTCCGGTACGAGCGGCCGCAGAAAGGCCGCTACCGGCAGTTCCATCAGATTGGCGTTGAGCTTCTGGGCGCCGCTTCCCCGCTGGCCGACGCAGAAGTGATTTCCGCTGGCTGGCGCATTCTTAACGAGCTCGGCATCGCCAAGGATGTCGTGCTCAATATCAATACGTTGGGCGACGCGCAGAGCCGCGCCAATTATCGCGACGCGCTGGTGGCCTATTTCTCCGCCCATGCGGACCAGCTTTCTGAGGACAGCCAACTGCGGCTGGAGAAAAACCCGCTGCGTATTCTGGATTCCAAGGATGAGAACGACAGGAAGCTAGTGGAAAACGCACCGCTTATCTACGCGCATCTGACCGATGAAGCCGCAACCTTCTATGAGGGCCTGAAATCCGCCCTCACCGCCTTTGGCGTGCCGTTCGAGGAAAATCCCCGCATCGTACGCGGGCTGGATTATTATAACCACACCGCCTTTGAATTCGTGACCAATGCGCTGGGCTCGCAAGGCACGGTGATGGCAGGTGGGCGTTATAATGGTCTTGTGGAACAGATGGGCGGCCCCAACGTGCCCGGCATTGGCTGGGGGGCGGGCATTGAAAGACTGTCCATGCTTATCCCCCCCCCGCCTGCGACCGCCTTGCCGGTGGCAGTGATCCCCATGGGGGGCGATGCCGAACCTCAGGCTCTGAGCATCCTGAATCTGCTGCGGGCCAACAATATCGCGGCTGAAACCGGCTATTCCGGTAACGCCAAGAAGCGGCTGGAACGCGCCAACAAATCAGGTGCAGCCTTTGCCGTGCTGGTGGGCAGCGACCTCAAGTTGAAAAACCTCACTGACGGCTCTCAGGAAGACGTTACGCCCGAAGCGATTCTGGAACGGCTTGGCGCATGAGTTCCTCGCTGGAGCATAAACTCGACCGCATCATGGCCCGTGCTGAGGAGCTGCGTTTCATGCTCTCTGGCACTCTCTCTGGCGATGAATTCGTTAAAGCGTCCAAGGAGCTGTCTGAACTCACGCCCGTGGAGGAGAAAATCTCCGCCCTGCGCGATGCCGTAAAACAGACTAAAGAGGCCGAGGCGTTGCTGGCCGACCCGGGCATGAAAGAACTCGCGGAAGCCGAGTTGAACGAGCTGAAACAGCAACTTCCAGATCTGGAAATGGCCGTGCGGCTAGCCCTGCTGCCGAAAGACGAAGCCGACGACCGCTCCGGCATTCTGGAAATCCGCCCCGCTGCGGGCGGAGATGAGGCCGGGCTATTCGCGGCTGAATTATTCAGCGCTTATCAAAAATACGCTGCCCTCCAGGGCTGGCGCTTCGAGGTGCTGAATTATGACGAGAACGAGCTGGGCGGCATTAAAGGCGCCATGGCAGAGATCACCGGCAAATCCGTCTTCGCCAGGCTGAAATTCGAGTCCGGGGTACACCGCGTTCAGCGCGTGCCCGCGACGGAAACGCAAGGGCGCATCCATACGTCCACCATAACCGTCGCCGTATTGCCGGAAGCGGAGGAGGTTGATGTGGATATTAACGAAAACGATCTGCGCATCGATGTCTATCGTGCCTCGGGCGCTGGCGGACAGCATGTGAACAAGACCGAATCTGCCGTGCGCATCACCCACATTCCCTCGGGCATAGTGGTGGCGATGCAGGAGGAGCGCAGCCAGCACAAAAATCGCGCCAAAGCCATGAAGATCCTGCGTTCACGCCTTTATGAGCAGCAACGCCACGCGGCGGACAGCTCCCGCGCCGCCGACCGTAAGTCCCAGGTTGGCACCGGAGACCGCTCCGAGCGCATCCGCACCTATAACTTCCCGCAAGGGCGGGTAACGGACCACCGGATTAACCTCACCCTCCACAAAATCGACCGGGTGATGTTGGGTGAGTTCGACGATATTATCGACGCGCTGATCGCCGAGGATCAAGCGGCCCGGCTGGCGGAACAGACTTGATCCCCACCGCCCAGGCGCTCTCTGAAATAACCGAGCGGCTGAAACAAGCCGGAGTTGAGGAGCCGCGCCGCGAAGCCCGGCTGCTGCTGGCCTTTGCCCTGGGCACAAACGCCGCCGGGCTACTGGCGCGGGATATGGTGGACCCGCACTGCTATGCAGTCCCCCTCGCCCGCCGCGCCGCGCGCGAGCCACTGGCTTATATCACGGGCCATAAAGAGTTCTGGGGGCTGGATTTTCTGACCTCACCCGCCACGCTCATCCCCCGGCCAGATACAGAAACGCTGGTGGAAGCCGTACTGGATTCCGGCCAGACACCACGTGCGATCCTTGATCTGGGCACCGGCACGGGCTGCCTGTTGCTGGCCTGCCTGCATGAATTCCCCACCGCTTTCGGCGTGGGGGTTGATTTGAATCCAGACGCTGCGCGCCTTGCCCACAATAACGCGAAGCATCTGGGTCTGGCCCGCCGGGCCGCCTTTCTGGCCGGAAGCTGGGCCAGCGCGCTCAATCATCAGTTCGATTTTGTTCTTTCCAACCCGCCTTATATCGAAAGTGCCGACATTCCCGGGCTGATGCCCGAGGTAACAGCGCATGAGCCTGCCCTGGCGCTGGATGGCGGGGCCAGCGGCCTCATGGCTTATCGACAAATTATCGCGGATTTGCCTAGAATTTTGACCCCAAACGGTCAGGCTGTCCTTGAACTTGGCGCCAGACAGGCTAAATCTGTTTCTATGTTGGCGCATGAAGCGGGGTTTGAAACCTCACTACGCTGTGACCTAGCGGGCATAGAGCGCGCCATAATCGTCAAATTCTGCAAATAAGCGATTGGCAGAATGAAATTTTGTCGCTAATCACAAGCTGCACGGGCCGATTCGCCTACGAGTCTCTAGCTAGGGCTGGAGCCAACAAAGGCGAAGCATAGAAATGCCGCACCGTGCAAGCCAGCAGACGAGGATAGACACGAGCCGATGAACATGAAGCGCATGCGTGGACGCAACCACCGCTCCGGTGGCGGCGGAGGTGGGTTTCGCAACCAGCAAAACGGCATTCCGCTCAACCGCAACCACGTTTTTGACAGCTCCGGCCCGGAGATGCGCGTACGCGGCACGGCGCAGCAGCTATTCGACAAATACACGCAGTTAGCGCGTGACGCCGCCTCCTCAGCTGACCGGGTGCTGAGCGAAGCCTATTACCAGCATGCCGAACATTATTTCCGTGTTCTGAGCGCCATTAATGCTGCGCAGGGGCTGCCTCCGCCGGGCCAGAGCCAGAATAGTGAGGCACGCTATAATAATCCGCATCAGGGTGGCGACGCACAGCGCCGTGAATCGGCTGAAGGCGAGGCCCAAGAAGGCCGTGAGCCACGGCAAGAACGGCAAGACAACCGCGAAAGCCGTCAGGAGCGCCGCTTCGAACCGCGCCAGCGTCAGGATTTTCAGCCGCGAGAACGCCAGGAGCGTCAGGAGCGCCAATACCGGCCTGCCGCCCCCATTGCCGACACCCCCATCGATATCAGCTCCGCGCTGGAAGCTGAGCTGCGCGCCGCTTCCCAGGAAGAACCAGTTGGACTGGGCGAGCAACCCGAGGTGAAGCCGGAAGCCAAGCAGGACACCGCTGAACCGCGCGCCATTCCCATTGTGGCAGACGCTCCGCCGGCAAACGCCCCTGAGCTCACCCTGACCGAACCTGCCGCGCCCGCGCCCAAACGCCGTGGCCGTCCGCCGCGCGGCAAAACCACCCCCAAGACCACAAAGGCCACTGCGGCAGAAAAAGAGAAAGCTGAATAATCCGGGCCGTACGGCCCAACCAAATAAAAAGCCCGGTAAAATACCGGGCTTTTTGGTTTAGAACGGCCTACGCTTATTTCGGCGCCAATACCATAACCATCTGGCGCATTTCCAGTTTTGGCATCTGCTCAACCTTGGTGTCAGCCTCCATGTCGCCACGGATACGCTCCAGTACCTTCACGCCCAACTCCTGATGCGCCATTTCGCGGCCACGGAAACGCAAAGTGACCTTCACCTTGTCGCCCTCGCCAATAAAGCTCTTCATCGCGCGCAGCTTCACTTGGTAGTCATTCTCGTCGATATTGGGGCGAACTTTCACCTCCTTGATTTCGACGACTTTCTGCTTCTTGCGGGCCTCGTTACGCTTCTTTTGCTGTTCGTATTTGAACTTGCCGTAATCGAGAATTTTGGCAACCGGTGGTTCGGCATTCGGGCTGATCTCAACCAGGTCGAGCCCAACGCCATAGGCACGCGCGATCGCGTCCCTGGTGCTAAGCACCCCGATCATTTCACCATCTTGGTCGATCAGACGAACCTGCGGGATTCTGATTTCTTCGTTGACCCGGGGGCCCTCACGGGAGGGAGGAACGGGTGGCGCTGGCGGTCTGGCTATCGGAAAGTCTCCTGTTTCGGTTGGTGGCCTCCGGCTTAAGCCGAAATGGTGACGAAATGCAATGCGCCATCCACTGACACCGTAAAAGCTAACTGCTAATTAGCGCTTCCAAGCCATTTTTCAATGTCCAAGCGATTAAAACAAAAGCTGCCGGCGGGCATTCAAGTTATCCACAAGTGTCTTGGCCTCGCCCGAGTCATCCAGCAACGGCCTCGCCCCTTAAAGCCGTGAGAATCTCAACCGTGCGGTCAGAGCTGCCATCATCCAGAAACAGCATCTCATCTACATGCGTTGCGTGGTGACGCACGAAAGCCTCGGTAATATCGTCTTCGTTAAAGATACGCGTGAAGCACACAATCTTCGGCATAGCCTGCTTTCTCTGTGAACAATACGGGTTATGCGCGGTGGTGCGAAGCGCGTCCAGCACTTGGCAAGAGGGGCGAGACATATGAAAATCCCATCATGATCATTCGCCAAGTGCAGCCAGGGGATGAAGAGGCTATCTGGCAAATTCTGTCGCCCATGCTCAAGGCCGGGGACACCTACGCTCTGCCGCGAGACTGGACCCGTGAACAGGCCCTCACCTACTGGCTGGCTCCTGAAAAACAAAGTTTCGTTGCGATAAAAGACGGCCGCGTCACCGGGACTTATTACCTGCGCGCCAACCAAGCGGGCGGCGGCGCGCATGTTGCAAATTGCGGCTATGTCACCGCCTCCTGGGCGGCGGGTCAGGGTATTGCGAAAGCCATGTGCGCGCATTCCCTGGAAGCAGCGCGGGAAGCCGGCTTCCGGGCCATGCAGTTCAATCTCGTGGTCAGCACCAACCTCCGCGCCATTGGGCTCTGGCAACATATGGGGTTTGTTACCATCGGGCGGTTGCCCGGCGCATTCCAGCATCATGAACAAGGTGATGTTGATGCGCTGGTGATGTTCCGGCACCTTTAACCCTCTTCATATAACTCTTCTTTTTATAGCGTTCCTATTGCGATTAGCTGCGTACGCTATACTATATCATTACTGAGCACCTTTATTGCAATTTATTCTCATTTGCATATAAGTCGCCTGGCTGACCTGCCTCCTCAAAGCAGATCAGCCGAACAGACGAGGAGTAGTTATGAGAGTCTCGAAGAGCTGGAGCGGTACTAGCCTCTGCGCACTGCTGACCATGCTGGCGGCGCCGGCCATGGCGCAGCAAGATGATAATGATGGGCTGTTGGGTGATTGGGGCGGGCTACGCCCTGCCCTGGCAGCCGATGGCGTCACCATCGGGATCAATGATTCCGAAAATCTGCTGGCAAATGCCTCGGGCGGCACAAAAACAGGCGCTACCATGCAAGGCGTCACCACCATGACCATGGATGTGGATACTGGCAAAGCGTTCGGTATTCAGGGGGGAACATTTCATGCCTCGGCCCTTCAGATTCACGGGCGGGCGCTCAGCCAGTATTATCTGGACAACCTTCAGGCCGCTAATGGCAATGAGGGCGACAATTCTACCCGCCTCTGGGAGCTTTGGTACGACCAGGCCACGCCGGACGGGAAATTCGACATCAAACTCGGCCAGCAAAGCATCGATAACGAGTTCATGGTCAGCGATTATTCCAGCCTGTTCGTGAACACCATGGCCGGCTGGCCGATCATCCCCTCAGTTGACCTTTATGGCGGGGGGCCGGCTTACCCGCTGAGTTCCTTGGGCATAAGCGCGCATTTCAAACCGAATGACCATATCGCCATCCTGGCCGGTGTATTCGACGACAATCCCGGTGGCGGTGCGTTTGATGACAACCAGCAAGCGCTGGACCCGCGCGGCGGGCGTTTCAATTTGAATAACGGCGCTCTCTGGATCGCAGAACTCCAATACAGCACCAAACTATTCTCCTTGCCTGGCACTTATAAGTTTGGCGGCTGGTATGATTCAGCAAATTTCCCTGACCAGCTTTACAGCTACAACCATCGCGGTAATTACAGCCTCTATGGCGTTGTGGATCAGACGGTCTGGCAATCCCCCACCAATAGCAACCAAACACTGAATGTGTTCGGGCGGATCATGGGGGCGCCGGGGGATCAGAATCTCGTGGATTTCGGCTTTAATGGCGGTTTCAACCTGACTGCCCCGCTGCCGGGCCGTGACAAGGACCACGCCGGGATGGATTTTGGCCTCGCTCATGTTTCCTCCCGCGCGGCCGATGCCATCGCGGTCACCAGCGGCCGCAGGCCCGGCACCGAAGCGCTGATCGATGCCACTTATCAGGCGCAGGCAACCCCCTGGCTCGTGCTGCAGCCGGACCTGCAATATATCATCAACCCCGGTGGCGGCATTGTTGACCCGAACAATACCAACAAGAAGCTGGGGAATGAGCTGGTGGTCGGGATGCGCGGGATCGTGACTTTTTAAATAGCAGGACGGGGAAGCTGGAAGCGGCTTCTCCGTATCTTTCACCCCTGCATCAATGAGAGATGTTCATGCACCGCCATCCACTTTCCATCCCGGCGAGTGAAGATGATGGTTTCACGTTCCTGAAAAGCGCTTTCCCCCGCCTTTGTCCGGATTCGGGTAAAGGTCTGATGGGTGAAAACGGCGCTGTCACCATAAATATCTGCCTGTTGATGCGTGCTGTCGCATTGCAGCACCTCAAACCCATCCTCGCGCACCCAGCGGTCATATTCCGCCTCATAAATGGCCCGGCTTTGCATCACGAATGGCACTGTCTGAAAAATGAACCGCGCCTCCGGTGCAAAGAAGCTGAAATATTCATCCCGGTCATTCGCCTCAAACGCGGCGATCAACGCCGTTGCCACCGCACAAACTTCATTCCGCATCCCTCTCTCCTGTCTCTGCCAAACCCTGTAATAGGGTTGATTTTACACAAGTGAGATTTCGCGCCTATGGTTCCTCCATGGGCAAGGAACATGGTTACGACAAACAGCTCCTTCATCTGCAAATCGAGCTGGTAAAGCTACAACGCCACATCATCACTGAGGGGCGCAAGTTATTGATCATCCTGGAAGGCCGCGATGGCGCCGGTAAGGATGGCACAATCAAACGCATCATCGAGCATCTCTCTCCGCGCGATATCCGGGTCGTAGCCCTGCCGAAGCCCTCGGATGTCGAAACAACCCAATGGTATTTCCAACGTTATGTAGAGCACCTGCCCGCAGCGGGAGAAATAGTGCTGTTCAACCGCTCCTGGTACAACCGCGCCGGGGTGGAGAAGGTGATGGGCTTCTGCTCCGACGCTGAGTATCGTGAATTTATGCGCACGGTGCCGCTCTTTGAGTCTATGCTGGGCGAAGCGGGTATCACCATCGTAAAATATTACCTCGATATCGACCGCAAAGAGCAGAAGAAGCGCCTAGAAGCCCGGCGCGAAGACCCGTTGAAACAATGGAAAATCAGCCCGATCGATGAAAAGGCGCTGAAGCATTTCGACGATTATACGGAGGCCCGTGACGCCATGCTGATGGGCTCGGACAGCGCCTCCTCACCCTGGATCGTAGTGCGCGCCAACGACAAAAAAGCCGCCCGGCTGGCAGTTATTGGCGACCTTATCACCCGAATCGAATATAAGAACGCCACCAAACAAGAGGTGGACGGAAAAATCATCTGCCGGTTCGATGAAACCTGCCTGACCAACGGCATGTTGGCGCGTTGACTTCGCCCATCCCCATCCCTCATCTGGCCGCATGAACAAAATTCTCTCCGCCTTGAAGTTCGACTCCAACGGTCTTGTCGCCGCCATTGCTCAGCAGCATGATACCGGCGAGGTGCTGATGCTGGCCTGGATGAACCAAGAGGCCGTGGAGGAAACGCTGCGTACCGGGCAGGTTTGCTACTACTCCCGCTCACGCGGCAAGCTCTGGCGTAAAGGGGAGACCTCCGGCCAAGTTCAGAAGCTGGTGGAAATGCGCCTGGATTGCGATGGCGATGCGCTGCTGCTGCTGGTGAACCAACATGGAGTCGCTTGTCACACAGGGCGCAGAAGCTGTTTTTACACCGCTATTCGCGACGGCGACCTGATTAAGATTGCAGCGCCAATAATCCATCCTGACACACTTTACCGCCAGACTTGATTACAGGTCGCTGTTTCGGCGAAATGGCCCCAGAACGAAAGAGTTTCAGGGAATAGTCTCATGCCTGCCAGAAAGCCGCGTTTGCACGCTTTACGCCCGCTTCTTGCCGCCGCCGTCCTGGCTCTGGGACTAGGCGCGATTGTCACCTGCCGGATGGCGTCAGCCAATGACACTCAGGACTACCCTGCGGCGTCGCTCTCTGCTCCCACGGACCAAGCCGCGCTGATCGCACGCGGCAAATATCTCACCACGGCGGCGGATTGCATGCCCTGTCATACCGGGCCAGGGAACGCACCTTTCTCGGGCGGGCTAATGATGCACACCCCCTTTGGCGGGCTCTCCACCCCCAATATCACGCCAGACAAGGCAACCGGCATCGGCCGCTGGACAGACAAGCAGTTCTATAACGCGCTGCATTACGGTATTTCCCCGGGCCGCAACTTTCTGGTGTTCCCGAAATATCTTTACCCAGCAATGCCTTACACATCCTACACGAAGCTGTCTTACGCGGATGTGATGGCCATTAAGGCGTATCTGGACTCCCTGCCGCCGGTTCACGCCCCGCGCGAGCCAAGCACGATGAGCTTCCCCTTCAACCAGCGTCCGGTTCTACTGGGATGGCGCCTCCTCTTCTTCAACCCCGGGCCGATGCACATGAACCCGAGCTGGGATGAGCACATGAAGAACGGGGCCTACCTCACGGTGGCCTTGGGCCATTGTGGTGAATGCCATACGCCGCGCAACATGATGGAAGCGACTATCGCCAGCAAAGCCTTCGCAGGCGCGCCGATCGACAATCTCTTTGCCCCGAATATCTCATCAGACAAAACCTATGGTGTCGGCGGTTGGAGCAAAGCGGATCTCATTGCGTATTTGCATAATGACGGCAACCTCGTGAAAGGTTCGCCCTATGGCGCCATGGGCGACATGACAGACCATTCCACCAGCAAGCTCCCTGTTTCTGATATCGAAGACATTGCTGACTATCTGCAACACGGCACCAAACCGCAGGTGACCCCGCCCGCCCCTGCGGTCGCGGACGCCGATGCCTCCATCGCGCGCGGCAAAGTGCTCTACATGGCGAATTGCGATGGTTGCCATGGCAAGACCGGTGGTGGCATGCCTCCGCATTTCGTGCCTGACCTCGCAGGCAATGATTCCGTGACGGCTGAACAGCCCTTCAATGTGATCGGAGCTGTGCTGAACGGGCTGGGTAGCTGGGCCAATCCTGGGCCGAGAATGCCCGCCTTCGGCGCGGAGATGAATGACCAGGAAATTGCCGACATCACCAACTATGTCCGCACTGCCTGGGGCAATAAGGGTGCGGCGGACGCCACGCCAGCCCTGGTGATGAAGCTGCGCGGCGTTGGTGACCTGCCGCCAATCGCCAACGAAGCTTCGGACAAGCTGGGTTGCCCGCGTGTTTCCCCGGCCGGCGGGCATGGCACCGTCGCCAACCCTGGCAACAAGCTGCTCGGAATTTACCAGGGCGTCACCCAAGCCACGCTGGCCAACCGCACCCGCCAGCTCATTACTGCGGTGCGGGCCAATAACAGCTCCATCAGCGACGAGAATCTCACCAACACACTGGTCGCAGCCTATTGCCCAGTGCTGGCCAACACCCCGGACATGAGCCTCTCGGACAAGAAGAGCGCGTTGAAGGATTTCATCGCCTCCGCACAACCTTTGATCAAAGCTCACTAACAGGGCTTGGCAGGCGGGCGGCGGGCAGACATTCTGCCCGTCATGAGCCCGCCAGCCCTGACCATAGAAACACTTTCCGGCTCCGCGGCCAAATCCGCCCTGCCTGCCCTGGCGAAGTTAAGGACAGTGGTTTTCCGCGCCTTTCCTTATCTGTATGAGGGCGATGAAGCTTATGAGCGGACTTATCTCCGTACTTATCTAGAGGTCCCCGGCGCGGCGATCGTTTTGGCGAAAGATGAAGGGCAAATTGTTGGGGCCTCCACATGCCTGCCCCTCGCGGCCGAAACCCCGAATGTGCAGCAGCCTTTTCTCAATGCCCGGCTGGATATTTCCCGTATCTTATATTTCGGCGAAAGCGTGCTGCTGCCTGCCTATCGTGGGCGCGGCGTGGGTGTTGCCTTTTTTAAGGCCCGCGAAGCCCAGGCCGCCGGGTATGAGACCACCTGTTTCTGCGCCGTGCAGCGCCCCTCCAACCACAAGCTGCGCCCCAAAGATTACGTCCCTCTGGATGAATTTTGGCGCCGCCGTGGGTATCAACGGCACGATAACCTCGTCTGCTCAATGTCCTGGCGTGATATCGGTGAAGCCAGTGACACAACAAAGCATCTGACCTTCTGGACCAAAACGCTATGAAACTCGCCCTCGCCCCCTTCGGTGTTTCACCACCTTCCAGCTTTAAGGCTTTTCTGCTGCGGATCGAACGCTTGGCCGCCGAAGCCGCCTTGGCTGGCGCCGACCTGCTGGCCTTGCCGGAATATGCCGCAATGGTGTGCGCGGGCGCTGAGATCAAAGCCCCAGATATTGAGGCAGAACTGATTTATGCCGTTGATAAATCATCCGAGATTCTGACCGCCCTGGTGGAGATTGCCAAGCGCCACAAGCTCTACATACTGGGCGGTTCGCTGCCGATGCGGGATTCTGACGGCAAAATCCGCAACCGCGCGCCTTTTATCGCCCCTTCCGGTCAGCTTGAATTCCAGGACAAGCAGGCCATGACGCGCTTTGAGGAAGAGGAGTGGGGCATCGCAGGCGGGGCTGTGCCAAAAGTATTCGAGACGAAATTTGGGAGGATTGGCATTTCCATCTGCTATGATTCCGAGTTTCCCCTGCATGTCCGTCCGCAAGTGGCGGCGGGGGCGAAGCTGATTTTGGTGCCGTGCTGCACCGCGTCTCCTGCCGGGTTCAACCGCGTCCGATTTTCGGCCAGAGCCCGGGCTGTCGAGAATCAATGCTATACCGCCGTCATCCCGCTCATCGGCGAAGCGGACTGGTCAGGCTCCATCGATGTGAATGTCGGCCACGCCGCCTTGTTCACCCCTTGCGATGTCGGATTCCCGGATGACGGCGTGGCTGTTGCGGGTGCACTAAACGAGCCAAAACTTGTCTTTGCCAAGGTGGATTTCGAGTCTATCGACGGGGTCAGGCAGAATGGCGCGGTTCTGAATCATCGGGACTGGTCAACTGTTCCCCCTTCCCCCATCGTGCCCTTGGCATGACCAAAATCTTTATCATTGCCGGTGAAGCCAGCGGCGACGTGCTGGGCTTCCGGCTGATGCAAGCGCTACGCGCCAAGGCACCGGAGATCAGTTTCTCCGGTATTGGAGGCGCCCGCATGGCGGAGGCAGGGCTGACCTCATTATTTCCCATGCAGGAGCTTGCATTGATGGGGCTGGCGGAAATCCTTCCCAAAGTTCTGCATCTGAAACAACGACTTGCCCAGACCATCGAAGCCATCCGCACCGAGAAACCAGATATATTGCTCACCATTGACAGTCCCGGCTTCTGTCTGCGGGTGTTAAGGGCCATCGGTTCCAGCGGCCCAAAGCGTGTGCATTATGTTGCCCCACAAGTCTGGGCTTGGCGGCAAGAGCGAGTGAAGCATTTTCCCGGTTTGTGGGACAGGCTGCTCTGCCTGCTTCCCTTCGAACCGGATTTTTTTGCCCCGCATGGGCTGAACCCGGTTTTCACGGGCCACCCGGTGCTGGAATCCGGTGCCAATAAAGGCGACGCCGCGCGCTTTCGCGCCACCCATAATCTCGCACCGAACGCCATACCGCTGGTGCTGATGCCCGGTTCCCGCGTAACTGAAACCAAGCGTTTGCTGCCCGTGTTCAAGGAGACGCTGGCCAGGCTGCAACCGCAAATCCCGTCTTTGGTACCTGTTGTTGCGGCGGCGGCCGGCATTGCCGAGGCCGTTATCGCCCATACCGCGGACTGGCCGATGCAGCCTATTATCGTACGCGACGTGGCCGAGCGTTATGACGCCTTCTCCGCCGCTCATGCCGGGCTTACCAAATCCGGGACTTCAACGCTTGAACTGGCGATGGCGGGCGTGCCCATGGCCGTGACCTACAAGGTGAATCCCATCTCCGCCTTTCTGGGCCGGCGGCTGATTAAGGTGCCTTATGTGGCTATGATCAACCTGCTTGGCGGGCAAGCCCTGGTGCCGGAACTCCTTCAGGAAGACTGCCGGTCGGACAGGCTATCCGAAACACTTTTCGACCTGTTGAACGACCCGCCCATGGCTAACACCCAGCGCGCGGGCTTCGCCACCGCGTTGGCCAGCTTGCGCGCGCCCGAAGGGATGCCATCAGACGCGGCGGCACAGGCCATTCTTGAGCTTCTCTGACCATTTGAGATGGCAAACAAAACTTAAGGATTGTCTGGTTGATTCATAGCCAACTCGTAAATTCAAAGGGAATTGGTCCTGAGCCTTAACGCCATCAACTCCCCATCCTCCGCCGTCAAACAGGTACAGGGGCCTGCCCTCATACCATGGTTGGATGTGGCCTTTTGGTGAGCACCATGGCGATTTTCTTGATATTTTGTGCGGCGGCGGTGAGGAAGCATTGCCGATCAAGCCTCTGAACCTGACGTAGCAGTGGCCGAGAAGCTGCTTGGCATCGGCGAAGGATCGCTCGACTGTCTCTTTTCGCCGCTTATAGACTGCCTTGCCCCATGCGGTGAGGCGGTTGGCGTCGGTACGCTCGCGGGCGCCGCGCCAGACATAGCGGTTGATGCTGCGCTCGCACTTGGCGCTGGCCGTGCAGGAGCAGCTTCGGCAAATGGTGGGGTCTGATTTATAGTGGCGGTAGCCGTCACGATCCGTCGTGGCATAGGTCAGCACTTGGCCTTGCGGGCAAATATAGCCCTCCGGGTTGTCGTGATAGACAAAAACCTTGGGCCCCAGCATCCCCGGCTTGGGCGGGGTGGGACGGTGATAGCCGGTAACGCCTGGAATATTGCGGTCTTCCAGCCCCTTGGCGATGCCCGCGGTGGCATAGCCTGCATCCAGTCCCACGGCCTTCACATCAAAGTCAAAACGTTGACGCTGGCGATCAAGCCGGCCGAGATAGGCGATGCTGTCATGCACATTTGCCAGCGTGGTGTAGGTGTCGGTGATGATGGCGTGGCGCCCATCCTCCGTGCGATGATCGAGGTAGAAGAAGCCCGTGGGCTTGCCGTTGCGCATCATGTAGCCACTCTGCGGATCGGTGCGGGAGATTTTGGTCTCCTTCTCTTCGTGCTTGTGCTCCTTCGGTTTCAGCGGCGACTTGCCGTGTGCGGCGCGGTCAGCGTCAATCGCCGCGTCCAGATCATCCCAGTAACCGGTGCGGGATTTGGCAATCACCGCTTTGTCGTACCGGTTCTTGTTGGCGTTAGCCTTCAGATGCATGCTGTCGACAGCACCGTGCCATCCACCAGACCATGCGCGATGGCCTGCTCCACGATCCGGTCAAATACCGCATGCGCCACGGTGCTGTCCTGGTAGCGCCGCCGCCGGTTCTGGCTCAGCGTCGAGGCGTCAAATACCGCATCCGTCAGCCGCAGCCCCCCAGGCTTACGCCAGCGGCTTGTCAGCAGTCTGAGGGGGGGCTGAGCCCCCCTGCTGGAATTACTTATTAATGGCCAACGCCGCCTGCATGGCCGCAACAGCCGAGAGATTGATAAGGCCGCGCGCCGTGGTGCTGGGCACGGCGATATGCAGCGGCTTCTCCAACCCCATCAACATCGGCCCAACCGTCACCGCTTCACCCGTGGCTTTCACCAGGTTGTATGCGATATTGGCGGAATCGATATTGGGGAAAATCAGTAGATTGGCTTTGCCTCTGAGCGTGGAGTCCGGCAATGCGTGCTGGCGGATCTGCTCGGCCAACGCAGCATCCGCGTGCATTTCCCCATCCACCTCAAGCTCCGGGTTCTGTGCGCGAATCAGATTCAACGCCCCGCGCATCTTCTTCGCCGATGGCGAGTTGGATGCGCCGAAATTCGAGTGTGATAACAGCGCCACCTTCGGCGTCATGCCGAAATGCTTCACCGTCTCCGCCGCCATCAGCGTCATTTCGGCGATTTCCTCGCAAGTCGGGTCCACATTCACATGCGTATCGCAGAAAAACAGCGGCCCGGCCTGCAAAATCAGCGCCGTCATCGCATAAACGCGCCCGGAGGTGGATTTACGTGGCACAATCGGCAGCGCGTACTGAAACTGCTTCCACCAATCTCCGGTACCGCCGCACACGGCGGCGTCCGCTTCGCCCTGCTCCATGAGCATCGCCGCAGTCACGGTAGGACGGCGGCGCAACTGGCGGGAGGCCGCATCTGGCGGCACGCCGCGCCGCCCCACACGCTTAGAATAAGCCGAAATCAGCCGCTCATAGAGTGCCTTGTCACGCTCCAAATCCGCGATCTGCACATCCACCCCTGGCCGCAGCCGCAAGCCTAGAGCCTGGATCTTGGCCGTCACCGCCTCAGTGTCACCTACGAGAATCGGCTTCGCCATACCGTCATCAACAACGCTCTGCACCGCGCGTAACGTCCGCTCATCCTCACCCTCGGAATAAACAATGCGTGGCTTGGCCTTGCGCGCAACCTCGATAACAGGCCGCAGCAACTGACCGGACTGGAACACAAAACGTTCCAGCTCGTGCATATAGGCTTCGAAATCCGCGATCGGCTTACGGGCAACGCCTTCATCCATCGCCGCCTGCGCCACGGCGGGCGCCACATGCAGAATCAAACGCGGGTCAAAGGGCTTGGGGATGATATATTCAGGCCCGAAAGTTGGCGCCTGCCCGCCATAGGCGGCGGCCACCACGTCCGAGGCCTCAACATGCGCCAGCTCGGCAATGGCCCGCACGGCGGCCAGTTTCATCCCCTCGGTAATCGCCGTGGCTCGCACATCCAGCGCGCCACGGAAAATAAAGGGGAAGCAGAGGACGTTATTCACCTGATTCGGAAAGTCCGATCGGCCGGTGGCCATAATCGCATCTGGGCGCTCGCGCTTGACAACGTCGGGCATGATTTCGGGCTCAGGATTTGCCAGTGCCAGAATCAACGGATTCTGGGCGAACAGGGGCAGCCATTCCTCTTTTAGCACGCGCGGCGCGGAGAGGCCTAGGAAGATATCTGCCCCCGGCAGCACATCCCGCAGGGTGCGGGCATTGGTCTCGCGGGCCACGTCCACCAGGGTTGAATCGAGATTCGGACGGCCTTTATAAACAACACCTTCCTTATCGGTCATGGTGATGTTTTCCGGGTTGGCCCCGAGCGCCTTCAGAATATTCACGCAGGACAAGGCCGCCGCACCGGCGCCGGAGGTGACAATCTTCACCTCCTCGATCTTCTTGTTCAGCACGACCAACGTGTTCAGCACTGCGGCGCCCACAATAATGGCGGTACCGTGCTGGTCGTCATGGAAAACGGGGATGTTCATCTTCTCGCGCAGAATCTTCTCGATCTTGAAGCATTCCGGCGCCTTGATGTCCTCTAGATTGATGCCGCCGAAGCTCGGCTCCAGCCGGGCCACGGTTTCGATGAATTTATCCGGGTCCTGCTCGTTCACCTCGATATCAAAGGAATCGATCCCAGCGAACTTCTTGAACAGGACCGACTTGCCTTCCATTACCGGCTTGCCTGCCAGCGCGCCGATATTGCCCAGCCCCAGCACCGCCGTGCCGTTGGTGATAACCGCGACGAGATTGGCGCGGGAGGTCAGGTCAAACGACGCATCAGGGTCGTTCTTAATCGCCTCACAGGCAGCGGCAACACCTGGGGAATAAGCCAGCGCCAGATCGCGCGAGGTTTCCATGCGCTTGGTCGCGACAATCGCCAATTTTCCTGGTCGGGGTGAGCGGTGATATTCCAGCGCCGCTTTGCGTAAACCCTCATCCATGGCTCAAACACCCTTCAGAAATCAAAGACCTGCAGGTTCAATGGCGCATGGCGCACGGAGAGGCAACATGCCCCGCCATGTGATTTTAGAAAATCAGTTTTTCAGAGAAAGTTTGGTGCGGTCGAGAAGACTCGAACTTCCACGAGGTTTCCCCCACAAGCACCTCAAGCTTGCGCGTCTACCATTCCGCCACGACCGCATCGAGGCGGAGCAGCCTATAGACTATGAACCCGGAGCCTGCAACAGGGGGAGGCATGATGAAAAACGCTTTAACCTGGGAAATTTCGCATGGCCTGACAGATTATGAGGCCGCCCTGACCCGGATGCAGGCCCAAGTGGCCGCAATCCGGGCTGAATACGCCCAGGAGATAGTCTGGCTCGTCGAGCATCCGCCTCTTTATACAGAAGGCACCTCCGCCAAACTGGAGGACCTTCAGGACCCGATGCGCTTTCCCACTTTCAAAGCTGGGCGCGGCGGGCAATGGACCTATCACGGCCCCGGCCAGCGCGTGGCCTATGTGATGCTGAACCTCTCCCATTCGCATGGCAGCGTCCCCGCTCGGGATGTGCGCTGCTATGTGGCCGGGCTCGAACGATGGGTCATCGAGACATTGCGGGACTTCGACATCAAGGGTGAGATCCGCGAGGGGCGGGTTGGCATCTGGGTCGTCCGGCCGGATGGGCGGGAGGAAAAAATCGGCGCCATTGGCGTCCGGGTCTCGCACTGGGTCACCTGGCACGGCCTGTCTTTGAACGTGGCGCCGGATCTGTCCCACTTCACCGGTATCGTGCCCTGCGGCATTGCCGAGCATGGCGTGACCAGCCTGCACGCGCTTGGCGTTAAAGTCAGCATGGCAGACGTGGACGCCGCCCTGCAGCGCAACTGGGGCAAGGTTTTTGGATGACGCCTCCCGCTATTTCCGGTCCGTCACCAGACTGGAAACAAGCGGACAGACGCCAATATGAACAGCATGAAACTTTCCGTGCTCGACCAATCACCGATCCGCAACAACGCCTCGCCGGACCAGTCAATCCGCGAGAGCATCGCCCTGGCGCAGGCTTGCGAGGGGTTTGGATATCACCGTTACTGGCTCTCTGAGCACCATAATTCCGGCTCTGTCGCGGGGTCCGCACCGGAAGTGCTGGCCGCCGCCATCGCCGCCAGCACGAGCCGCATCCGCGTGGGAGCGGCGGGGATCATGCTGCCACATTATGCCTCGCTGAAGATAGCGGAGCAGTTCCGGGTTCTGGAAGCCATCGCCCCGGGGCGGATTGATCTTGGACTGGGGCGAGCGCCTGGGTCAGATGGTCGCACAGCTTTGGCGCTGAACCCCAACGCTCGCACGGCAGCGGATATGTTCCCCTCCCAGGTTCGGGATGTCATGGCGTGGGTCTCGGGCTCACCTTTGCCGGTAGACCATCCATTCCGCACCCTCATCGCTGAGCCGCGGGGCCCTCATGCGCCGGAAATCTGGATTCTTGGCAGCTCCAATTACGGCGCGCAACTCGCCGCCTGGTTTGGCCTGCCTTATGCCTTTGCTTATTTCTTCTCAGACGGCGCGGGCGCTGCCGAGGCCCTGCATGCCTACCACTCGCAATTCCGCCAGCCCGCGCCCGAAGAAGTCCAGAAACGCGCCGCCGTCACCGTGTTTGCCCTGGCCTGCGAAACAGAGGGCGAGGCAAAATATTGGGCCAAATCACGCGGCGCCTTCTGGGCCATGCGCAATCGCGGTCAATATATCCCACTCCCCTCACCGGACGAAGCCGAGCAGTTCGACTTCACGGAAGTTGAAAAAGCGCAGATGATGCTTTCCCTGCAACGCAACTTTATTGGTACGGCGCCGCAGGTCGCGGACAGGCTACGCGCACTGGCGCAAGAGCTGCAACTCGACGAAATCGCCATCACCACCGCGACATACGATCCTGCCGTGCGCACAAAATCATACGAACTGCTGGCAAAAGAGTTGGACCTCGGCTGACGATTTATTACAGAAAGAAACGTTTTCTAAAAATGACGTTGTCTTGTTAGTTTTGCAACAATTACTAGAACATCTGACTGCATCAAACGCGACAGATATCAGAATTTTGAATTAAACTTGCCTTACCTAAACCAGAACTTAATGTTCATACTAAATTCAATAACATCAAGATCAAGCTTCATGATTTCATGAATACAGACGGATCAAAAAATCCTTTTTCTTAATAATTCTTTGCTCCTTTCAGATAAGGGATGTTGATAAGGATAAAGACCATATTGAAGGCGTTATTAAAAATCCCTTAGGCGACATGAAAGACTCTTAAAAGAAAGACTAATCTTGCTCAAGCAAAAAATTGGCGGCGCTTTGTTTACGCCGCCAATTTCCATTAAGGCATCAGTACTTTATTGATCACCTGAATTACGCCATTAGACTGAATAACATCCGCGATGGTGATATGCGCGATATCTCCCTTGCCGTCCGTCACATTCAACCCGCCGGACGGATCGTTTGTAAAAGTCAGCATTTTCCCTTCAATCGTCTTGAGCTGGGCTTTGCCGCCATCCTGTTCAATCATGTTCTCAATATCTGCTTCCGTATACCGCCCGGCCACGACATGATAGGTGAGAATCTTCACCAACTCGGCCTTATTTTCGGGCTTCAGCAACGTCTGCACCGTGCCCGCAGGCAACGCGGCGAACGCCTCGTTGGTCGGCGCGAACACCGTGAACGGTCCTGGTCCTTCTAACGTTTTCACCAAACCCGCCGCCTTGACCGCCTCCACCAGAGTGGTGTGATCCTTCGAGTTCAAAGCATTTTGAATAATATTCCGGTTTGGATACATCGCCGCCCCGCCAACCATCGGGTCCGAGGACATGGACATGTTTTGCGCCATCGCCATCGCCGGCAACGCGACGAGACTGGACAGCAACAACGCCACTCTGATTTTCTTTGGAAACATCTGCTCACTCCCTAACTTCCAGGACCTTGTGAGACCTTGGATATTAAAGAGTACGCAAACCGCATCACCTCGGATTTTTAAAAGATACGGTTTTTCTAAAATTTTTTGTTACACGCAGGAAAGACGCGCCTTAGCCCGCTAATTTATCAAGTGCGCGCTGCAATATTTCCGCCGCCGCCAGCTTGTCCACAATCTCGGCACGGCGCGCCCGGCTCACCCCAGCTGAGATCAGCCGCTCATGCGTCTCGGCCGTGGAGTAACTTTCATCCACCATCGCCACCGGCAGGCCCGTGGCATCGCTGATGCCGTGCGCCCAGTCCCGCGTCGCCTGGGCACGCGGCCCAAGCTTTTGCCTGTCATCCAAAGGCAGGCCAACAATCAGCCCCCCAACCCCTTCCCGCTTGATAATGGCCGCCAACTCGGCGGCGTTCTGTTTCATCTTGGCGCGGGCGAGCGTGGTGTAAGGGCTGGCCACGCTCCGGTTCACATCAGAGAGCGCCACCCCGATCCGCTTAGAACCAGGGTCCACCCCTAATAGCCGTGTGCCGGGGGCCAGGAGGGGCAAAAATTCTAGCAGGTTGTAGAGCGCCATGCCCGCCTGTATGGTCCGGCCGGATTTTTTAGCCAAGGGATTTTGGTATGTCGCTGGACGCCGCAACGGTACGCCGGATTGCGAAACTGGCCCGTATAAGGGTGAATGAGGAGGAGGTTTCAACCCTCCAGAACGAGCTGAACGCCATTTTGGGCTATGTGGAACAGCTTGGCGAGGTTAACGTGGAGGGTGTGGAACCGCTCTCCGGTGGCGCGCAAATGGCGCTACGCCAACGTGAGGACAAGCTCACCGACGGAGATATGGCGGAAAAAATTCTGGCCAACGCGCCTGACCGCATCGAGAACTTCTTTGCCGTACCGAAAGTGGTGGAATGAGCATTTTTGACTACACAATCGCCAGTGCCGCCAAGGCGCTGAAAGCGAAAGAGATTTCGGCTGTGGAACTGACCACGGCCTATAACAAGGCGGTGGCTGAGCTGAATCCACGCCTGAACGCCTTTATCACCACCACGCCGGATCTGGCGCTGGAGCAAGCCAAGGCGGCGGATGCTCGTATTGCAGATGGCAGCGCCACCCCGCTCACCGGCATTCCCATCGCCATGAAGGATCTGTTCTGCACCGAGGGGGTGCGCACCACGGCGGCCAGCAAAATTCTGGAGCCCTTCATCCCGCCTTATGAGAGCACGGTCTCAGGCAAGCTGAAGGCAGCGGGCGCGGTGATGCTGGGCAAGGCCAATCTGGACGAGTTCGCCATGGGCTCAGCCAACATCACCTCCGGCTATGGTTCGGTTGAGAATCCCTGGAAGCGCCAGGGGGAGGTCGCCAAGCTGGTGCCGGGCGGATCCTCCGGCGGATCCGCCGCCGCCGTGGCCGCCCGCATGGCCCTGGCTGCCACGGGCACGGACACTGGCGGTTCCATCCGCCAGCCGGCCGCCTTCACCGGTCTCGCGGGCATCAAACCCACCTATGGGCGCTGCTCGCGCTGGGGCGTGGTGGCCTTCGCCTCCTCGCTGGACCAGCCCGGGCCGATGGCCCGCAATGTGGAAGACAACGCCCTGCTGCTGAACGCCATGGCGGGGTTTGATGAGAAAGACTCCACCTCCGCCGAACGCGCCGTACCGGACTTCACCACCGCCCTGAACCGTGGCGTGAAGGGTCTGAAAATCGGCATTCCCGCCGAGTACCGGCTGGAAGGCACCAACCCTGAAATCCTGGCACTGTGGGACAAGGGCATTGAATGGCTGAAAGCCCAGGGCGCCGAGATTGTCGACATCTCCCTCCCCCACACCAAATACGGCCTGCCGGTATACTATATCGTCGCCCCGGCGGAGGCGTCCTCCAACCTCGCCCGCTATGATGGCGTGCGCTTCGGTAAGCGTGTCGATGGCGAGGACCTCATCGACCTTTATGAGCGCACCCGCGCCGAAGGGTTCGGAGCCGAAGTGAAACGCCGCATTATGATCGGCACCTATGTGCTGAGCCATGGCTACTACGACGCCTATTACCTCAAGGCCCAGAAGGTGCGGAACCTGATCCTGAAGGATTTCACCAACGCCTTTGGGCAGGTGGACGCCATACTCACCCCCACCGCCCCCTCCGCCGCCTTCGGACTTGACGAAAAGATGAACGATCCGGTGACGATGTACCTGAACGACGTGTTCACCGTGCCCGCCTCGCTGGCCGGTGTACCCGCGATGAGCGTTCCCGCCGGGCTTTCCGCCGAAGGGTTGCCGCTTGGCCTGCAGATCATCGGGAAGCATTTTGACGAAGAAACGGTGTTCGCGGTCTCCGCCGCCATCGAAAGCGCGGCGGGCTTCTCAGCCCTGCCTGAAGTGCGAGCGAAATAATGGCTTATTCTCTGGAAGGGCGCACCGGCGCCTGGGAAGTCGTGGTCGGGCTGGAAGTTCATGCCCAGGTGATTTCTGAATCCAAACTCTTCTCCGGCGCCTCCGCCACTTATGGCGGCGCGCCCAACGCGCATGTGTCGTTCATCGATGCCGGTTTCCCAGGTATGTTGCCCGTCATCAACAAAGAATGCGTGGCCCAGGCCGTACGCACCGGCCTTGGCCTGCGCGCGCAGATCAATCTGTTTTCCCGCTTCGACCGTAAGAATTATTTCTACGCGGATCTACCGCAGGGTTATCAGATTAGCCAGTTCGCGCACCCAATCGTCGGCAAAGGCAATGTCGAGATCGAACTGCAAGACGGCACGATCAAGCATATCGGCATCACCCGCCTGCATCTGGAGCAGGATGCCGGCAAGTCGATGCACGACCAGCACCCGAGCAAATCTGTCATCGATCTCAACCGCGCGGGGGTGGGACTGATGGAAATTGTCTCAGAGCCGGATATCCGCTCGCCCGAGGAAGCCGGGGCGTATTTGCGCAAAATCCGCCAGATCGTGCGCTATCTCGGCACCTGCGACGGTAACATGGAGGAAGGCTCCATGCGCGCGGACGTGAATGTCTCGGTCCGCAAGCCGGGCGAGGAATTCCGTACGCGCTGCGAGATCAAGAACGTCAACTCCATCCGCTTCGTCATGCACGCGGTGGAGGCCGAAGCGCTGCGCCAGATCGAGGTGTGGGAATCTGGCGGCGAGGTTGTGCAGGAAACCCGCCTCTACGACCCCTCCAAGGGCGAAACGCGCTCCATGCGCTCCAAGGAGGACGCACATGATTACCGCTACTTCCCTGAGCCGGATCTGCTGCCGCTGCTTCTGGAGCAGTCATGGGTGGACGAGCTGAAAGCCAAGCTGCCCGAACTGCCGGACGAAAAGCGCGCCCGCTTCTGCCGGGAATACGGCATTCCCTTCTACGATGCTGGCGTGCTGGTTGCGGAGCAGGCCACGGCAGATTTCTACGAAACACTGGCCAAGGGCCGGGACGGCAAGCTCGCCGCCAACTGGGTCACTGGCGATTTCTTTGCCGCCATGAACCGCACAGGTAAGAACATCGAGAACCCGCCCGTCACGGTTGAGGCGCTGGGCCAGCTTCTGGATCTCCTAGCCGACAAGACCATCAATGGCCGCATCGCCAAGGATGTGTTCGAGGAAATGGTGGAAACCGGCAAGATGCCCGCCGCCATCGTCGAGGAAAAGGGCCTAAAGCAGGTGACCGATACCGGCGCCATCGATGCTGCGGTCGCCAAGGTGCTGGCTGATAACGCCGATAAGGTGGCTGAATACAAGTCTGGCAAGGACAAGCTGTTCGGCTTCTTCGTCGGTCAGGTGATGAAGGCCATGCAAGGCAAGGGCAACCCGGCCTTGGTGAACGAGGCCGTGAAGACACAGCTCGGCTAATTCCCACATACCAGCCCCGCGCCGTTACAAAGCGGGGGTTGATAAGGATCAAACCCCGCCCTTAAGGCGGGGTTTATTTGTTCGCCATGATGAAAGAGTTGCCCCTCTCCAAGGTCTATCAATTCATTGAACCCGGACCGGTGGTGTTGCTCACCACGCAGGTGCCAGGGACAAAACCGAATGTCATGACAATGTCATGGCTTATGATGCTGGAGTTTGAACCACCGCTCATCGCCTGCGTTGTGGCTGAGGGCAATTACAGCTTCGCGGCGCTGCAGAAACAGCATAAATGCGTCATCGCCGTGCCGCCCGCGAATCTAGCCAAGATCGTCACCGATATCGGCAACTGCACGGGCGGGGATACGGATAAGTTCGGCAGTTTCGACCTCACCCCCCTGCCCGCCTCGCAGGTTGAAGCTCCGCTGATTGGCGAGGCGATCGTCAATCTGGAGTGCAGGGTCAAAGACTCGCAAATGGTGAAAGCGTACAATCTCTTCGTGCTGGAATGTGTGAAGGCCTGGGAGACCCCGAAGCTCAAGGACGCCCCCATGCTTCACCATCACGGCTATGGGCATTTCTCAGTGGATGGCGAGCGCATACACATTAAATCCAAGATGCGCTAACCAGCCCGCTCCGGCTTCCAAAAAGCCTGAGCCGTTCTACGCAACGCCGGGGAATTGCGGAATCAACCCGCTCGCCTCGGCCATCGCCCGGCTCTCGGCAATCGACTTGCTTACCATCAGCGCCGCTGCCAATGCCTGCTTACCGGCCAGCCCATCCACTGCCACCTTCGCGCCATCCAGGCAGGAGGCAAAAAACGCGTAATGCTCGGCAGAGAGCGCATCATGGTCCTGCCAGCCAGCCTGCTCGATCCCGAATTCCGGAAAGCCCGGCACCTTGGTACCAATGCCCCGCCCCACCAGCGTCAGCTTCCGGGCTGAGAAATCCACTGTCAGATAGCCGGTCTGCGAGAAAATCCTCATTTTCCGCTCGGTTTTAAGCGAGATCCGGCTGGCGGTGATCGTCGCCACCGCACCGGAGGCAAAGCGGATTCGCGCATTGGCGATGTCATCAAAGGTGCTCGCCACGGGCGCACCCACCGCGTCCACGCTCACCACCTCCGAGTCGGCCAGCGTCAGGATCAAATCGAGGTCATGGATCATCAAATCCAGAATCACTGAAACATCCGTTCCGCGCGGCTTGAACGGGGCGATTCTCAGCGCCTCGATATAAAGCGCGCGCCCCATGCGCTGGCTCACCGCCCCATGCGCGGCGGAAAAACGCTCCAAATGCCCAACTTGCAACACAACCCCGGCCGCTTGCGCCAAGGTAATCAGCTCATCCGCCTGGTCCAGCGTCGCGGCAATGGGTTTTTCCACCAGCACATGCTTGCCCGCCTTCAGGGCACGGGCAGCGTGTTCATAATGGAACTCAGCCGGGGCCGCGATAATGACCGCCTCCGCTTCCATCAAAATTTCGTCAACGGTCTTTACCGGACAGCCTGCTTCCCAGGCGACTTCCTTGGCGCGGGCAGGGTTTGGGTCCGCCAGCCCTATGAACTTCGCGCGGGTTGCCCCCGCCAGTTTCAAAGCATGGTAACGGCCAAAATGGCCCGCCCCAATCAGCCCAACCTGCAAACGCTTGCTCATGTCTTTGGTGCTCTATTCCGCTCCGGGGTTGCACGCAACGCTCCGCCCCTTCATACGGCAAGCGGTTTGGCATTTTTCGGAGCCCGCGTTGCTTTATTTCAGCCGTGCGAAGACATTCGGTATCCTGCTCGTCTGCGCGTTGGGGGTGCTGCTCAGTCTGCCCAATCTTTGGGCCAGACCGGGCTGGCTGCCCGGCTTTGTTCCCTGGAACCAGGTGCATCTGGGCCTTGACCTGAAAGGCGGCTCCTACCTGCTGCTGCAGATCGACACCAAGGCGATCGAGAAACAGGACCTCAACTCGCTGGTCGGCCAGGCCCGGCAGACACTGATCAAGGCGGGGCTGGGCTATAAGGACCTGCATGCGGACCTCGCCAAGAGGCAGGTGCTGCTCACCCCGCTGGACGGTCAGACCGCGCAGGCACTGAAAACGCTGAAGGACCTCATCACCTATCTGCCGAACTCGCCCACCCCCAGCCTCGCCGTGATACGGCAGCCGGATGGCAGCATCGCGCTTTCCATCCCCGCCCAGGCCCAAACCGCGCGCGATACCCAGGCGGTGCAGCAGGCCATCACCATCATTCAGCGCCGTATTGACGGCTCAGGTGTGCTCAACCCCATCATCCAGCGCCAGGGCAGCAACCAAATCGTGGTCCAACTGCCCGGTATCTCAGACCCTGGGCGGGTGAAGAAACTGATTGGCACCACCGCGCACATGACCTTCCAGATGGTCGATAGTCACGCTGTGCCCGGCCAGCCAGCCCCGCTGGGCGATGAATGGCTGCCTATGTCCAACAACCCCCAGCAGAAGCTCGCAGTGCAGACTGAAGTAGCCGTTGATGGCGCCAGCCTGACCAACGCCCAGGCCAGCACAGACCCGCAAACCGGGCAATGGGTGGTGAATTTCACCCTCAACGCCGTCGGCGCGCGGGAATTCGCCGACACCACCGCCGCGAATGTCGGCAAGCTGTTCGCGATTGTGCTGGACGGTAAGATCATCGAGGCGCCGGTGATCCGCGAGCCGATTACCGGCGGTTCCGGTCAGATTTCGGGCAATTTCACGGCCCAGTCCGCGACCGACCTCGCGCTGCTGCTTCGTGCCGGCGCCCTGCCCGCGCCCTTGAACATCGAGGAAGAGCAGAGCGTCGGTCCCCAGCTGGGTGCGGATGCCATCCGCGCGGGCGCTATCTCGCTCGCTGTCGGCTTCGTGCTGGTGCTGTTCTTTATGGCGCTGTTTTATGGGCTATTTGGCTGGTTCGCGAATATCGCGCTAGTTGCCAACCTGATCATCATGCTCGCCATTCTGTCAGTCATGGGGGCCACGCTCACCCTGCCGGGTATGGCGGGTATTCTACTGACCCTCGGCATGGCAGTAGATGCGAACATCCTGATCAATGAGCGCGTGCGAGAGGAGGTAAAGAACGGCCGCAAGCCGCTCGCCGCCCTGGAGGCCGGTTATAAACGGGCTTACGGCACCATCATCGACTCCAACGTGACCACGCTGCTGGCCCATATCACGCTGTTTATCTTCGGCTCGCCGCCGGTGCGCGGCTTTGCTGTGACCATCTGCGCCGGCATCATTACCACCATGTTCACCGCTACGGTGGTTGTGCGTCTCATCACTTCGCGCTGGTACGCCGCGCGCCGTCCCGCTGCTCTGCCCGTCTAGGACCCGCCCCATGTTCACCAAACCGGCTTTCCGCTTTGTCCCGGACGGGACCAGAATTCGCTTCATGAATGGCCGCTTCGCCGGGCTTATCACCTCGGCAGTGCTGTCTTTCGCGTCTGTCGTGCTGTTCTTCCATCCGGGCCTGAATATGGGGCTGGATTTCAAAGGCGGCGTGGTGTTGCAAGTTCAGACCCCGCAAAAGGCCGATTTCCCGGCCCTGCGCGGCGCGTTGGCCAGCGCCGGGTTGAGCGACGCCGCACTCCAATCCGTCGGCAAGAAAGGCGATCAGGTACTGATCAGCCTGGAAAGCCGCGACAATGCTAGCGCCACCCAAACCGCCATTGATGAGGTGCAAACGGCCCTCAACAAAGCCGCGCCAGGGTCGAAGATCCTCTCCACCCAAGCGGTCGGCGCGTCGGTCTCCAACCAGCTTTTCTTGCAAGGGCTGGAGGCGTTGGGCCTCTCCTTCGTGATGATCCTGATCTATATCTGGTTCCGGTTTGAGTGGCAGTTCGCCGTCGGCGCCGTGGCGACGCTGGTTCTGGACACCACCAAAACCATCGGCTTCATGGTCATCACACGCATCCCGTTCGACCTGGTGACCATCGCGGCGATTCTAACTATCATCGGCTATTCCACCAACGACAAGGTAGTGGTCTATGACCGGGTCCGCGAAAATCTCCGCAAATATAAAACCATGAAACTCCGCGAGCTGATCGACATTTCAATCAACGAAACGCTGAACCGTACTCTTGGCACCAGCGGCACGGTGTTCCTGGCGGCTCTGCCTCTGGCCTTGTTTGGCGGTTCGGCACTTTCAGGCTTCGCCTGGATCATGCTGTTTGGCATCGTGGTGGGAACTTCCTCCTCTATCTTCATCGCCGCTCCAATTTTGCTATTTCTGGGCGAACACCGGCTGCGTCGCTCCGCGTCCTTGCCTAAAAAAAATGTTAACTAACTGATAAAAAACTTTTTTAGTCGCGCCTTCAGAAAAAAACTGTTACACGAGGCTGTGATAATTTTACACAAGCCTCGGTAATTTAGACGATGCTCATAAAGGCGCCTGCTTCCCAGTCTGCCGATACGCTTCGCCTGCACTACCAGCCCGTTATCCGTTTGCGGGATGGCGCCTTGAGTCATGCCGAGGTTTTGGCCCGAGGCATCGCGCCAGATGGCGCTTTGCGAGGCCAGCAATGGCTCATTGAGGCCATGGATAAGCCTGACCTCGCCCTCAGCATGACCAGAACGATCATGGAGCAGGCGTTGAGTGAGTATCAGGCACTCAACCTATCCGTGTTTGGCGTGCCAGTCGCCTTCAACCTGCCGCTCAGTGTGCTGGTCCACCCTGAAACATGGGGCCTGATCGAAAAACTCCGCGCTCAATATTGTCTCGCAGCGTGTTTACTGCGGTTTGAATTAACCGAGACCCAACCAGTGCATGACCTTCATTTGACCACCGCGCGCATCCAAGATCTGCGTGAGGCGGGCTATCTTCTGGCTTTAGATGATGTGATACCCGACACGCCGTTTCTGGACGCGCTCATGGCGGGACCGATCAGCGCCGTTAAGCTGGACCGTTCAGTTGTCATTGATGAACACCCAGAGGCGCAGGTCTTTATCGGCCAAGTCAGCAGAAACGCGGCTCTCAATGGGCTAGACGTTGTGGCTGAAGGTATAGAAACAAACGCGCAACTCCAGCGAATGCAAGGTCAGGGTGTCACTCATGGACAAGGATTTCTGCTATCCCGCCCCATGACGGCGCCAGCGCTTGCCGCCCACCTCGCAGCGCGCTGATCAGACTGACGCTTCACCCGCGCTAAGCCCAAAACGGCGTTTTGCGTCCTCCTGCATACGGCTCACACGTTCGCGCCAGCTTTCATGCTTCACCGCCAGAGCGGTCAACGCAATATTGTCCGGGTGATCCTGGTTTTCCGGTGAAAGCTCCCGCACCGTGCCTTCGGCCTTTAGCTTCAGCAAATGCGCCAGCACATTGCGTTGCGCCGCCGCCTTCAAAAACAAATCTGCTTTGGCATATAAATCCGCCGCTAGAGCCGCCACGCTCCACTCCCGCCCCGCCAGCGCCATCAGCACCGCACGCTCACGTTTTTGCCGGTGAGCCAGCAACGCCGCCGTCAGAATTCGCGGCTCTGACAACATCGGACCGTGTCCCGGCAAAAAAAGATCATCCTCCCGTTCCAGCAAAAGCGACAATGAGCGGTAATAATCCCCCATATCCCCATCAGGCGGGCTGACAATTGAGGATGACCAAGACATCACATGGTCGCCACTAAACAGAAGTCGTTCGCCCGCCTGCCCCTTGAAGGCAAAGCAAAGATGATCCGTCGCGTGGCCTGGCGTATGAACAGCCGTGAACCCGCTCACCTTACCCCCATCAGAGAGCTTGATATCCGGCACAAATCCCAGATTGACGGATACTTCATAAACAGCCACCGGCGCCCTGGTGGCCTTGGCCAAGGCGGGGACTGCACCGCAATGGTCGGTATGCGTATGCGTCAACAAAATCACACTCAACTCCCTGCCGGCGATGGCGACAAGCAGATCAGCCACATGCGCCGTATCATCCGGCCCTGGATCAATAACAGCCAAACCGTCCGCTGTTTCCACAAGATAGCTGTTGGTGCCGTGATAGGTCATTACCCCTGGATTGGCCGCAACAACGCGTTGAATGCCCGGCAACACATCCAGGCAAATATGGCGCGGCGGCTCAGGCTCGGTCAAAAATCCCATGTTTACATTATGCCGTTAAGCAGGCGCAAAGAGCAAATGCGCCCAGCCTCACCCGTAAGTGTACGCCACCCACAGTACGCCAAACACCACCACCATGCACACAATTCCCAAAATCACCGGCACGGCCACGGTATGCGGCGGCTCGCGGCTCAACCCATGGGGCGCATGCGGACCAGAATCGCCATTTTTTTCTGAAAAATTCTTTATATTCATTCTGTTGGACCTCCATCTTAAGATGGCATGCGAGCGCTTTTAGCCAGCGCCAAGATCACTCCTCCTTTGCCTAAATTATGCGCTTCAAGCCCCTTTCAAGGCAACAAAAACCGCGCGTGCTTCAGGGGGCTGGGTGTACTTGCACGCACGACTGGGCCATCTATCCGGCATGGCACCGCCGCAAGACCCTGATTCCACCCTGCGCGCCACGCTGCGCCGCCATAAGCTTTTTGCCTCGTCACTGCTGGTACTCATGGCCGGGTTGACGGTTGGCAGCTATTGGCTTTCGCCCTCTGGCTGGGCGTCTCTGCTGCATGATGCCGCCAAGGCTGGCTTTATTGGCGGCGTGGCCGACTGGTTCGCCGTAACCGCCTTGTTCCGCCACCCGCTCGGCCTGCCAATTCCGCACACCGCCATTCTGCCCGCGCAGAAGCAACGTTTGGGGGACGCGCTGGGCCGGTTTGTCGCCAATCATGTGTTCACAGAGGCGGATATTAAGCGCCTACTCGGCAATCTGGACACCGCCGCCATTTTGCGCCGCTTCCTGTCTGACCCAGCCGCCGCCCGCCCGCTGGCCGAAGCCCTGGCCGGTATGTTGCCCAAACTGCTCTCCACCATTGAGGACGGCCGCGCCCGGCGGCTACTCAACCGGCTGCTGCCAAAACTCATCGGCGGGCGCGCCGCTGGGGTAGTGGTGGCCCGCGCCTTGGCCGGGCTGGTGGAAGGTGGCAAGCACCAGGAAATGTTCTCCTTCATCCTCACGCAGATCAAGGAGACACTGGCCGCGCGGGAAGAAAGCCTGCGCGATGCAATAAAAGAGCGCGTGACCGAGCACGGCGGCAAACTGGTGGGGTGGGCCGTGGGGGCAACCATCGCCAAGCGCGTATTGTCCGCCGTGAACAACGAACTGGATAAAATCAGCCCAGATTCTTCTGAAATCCGCGATGCCTTCGATGAATGGATCCGCGTCGAGATCGCCAAGCTGGAAACCGACTCTGAACGCGCGGCGGAGCTCGGCCAAGCGCTGAAGGGCGTGATGGCGCATGAAACCGTACAAGCTTGGATCTGGGATGTTTGGGCCCGTATGCGCCGCGCGCTGGAGATGGACGCCGCCAACCCGCATGGCCGCTCAGTCGCGGTGATTGAGGCCGCACTCGGCAACCTGTCCGAGGTTCTGGCGCGGGATGAGGTCGCGCAGGCGCGGCTTAACGGTGCTGTGCAGGGCATGGTGCTGCGCGTTCTACCTAGCGCACAGGCGGAAGGGGCTAAGTTTATCGGCCGAGTCATCGGCTCCTGGGAAGCCCAGACCCTAACCGAAAAACTCGAACTGCGTGTGGGCAAGGACCTACAATATATCCGCGTCAACGGCACGCTGGTCGGGTTTTTGCTCGGAGCGGTTTTGAACCTCATTTTCCGTTTCGCGCCCCTGCACCATTAAACCTTGTCTGACCTTCACGCCCGCGTCACGATCTGAAACAGCAAATTAACCATCCCGCCTTGGATGCGCCGTACGGGTGGTTTATGGTGCCAAACATGAAATCTCTGCTTGCATCCTCTCTTCTTGCCCTTGTTCCCGCTGCTGCCATGGCCGCCGGCCCTGTCGCGCTTGGCCCAAATGGCGGCAAATACGGAGACTGGACCGCCGCCACCTATGGCGGCGGCAATGCTAAGGTCTGTTATGCGTTTACCACCGTGCAAAGCTCTAAGCCCGCCATTCAATCCCGCGGCAAGGTGATGCTCACGGTGAGCGAGCGCAAAGGCTCGCAGAACGAAGTGTCGATCACGTCAGGCTATGACTATCCGAAGGACGCCAATGTAAAGCTGACCGTCGGATCCCAGGACTTTGATTTCTATACGCAAAAGAATATCGCGTTTACCACTTCGGGCGAAGGCGCCGTGGCCGCCTTCAAAGCGGGAAATTTTGCCATTGTCACCGGCCCAGCGCCGAAGGATAAGCTCACAGTTACCGACAAATTCTCTCTCTCTGGCTTCACCGCAGCTTACAAGGCTATCTCCGACGCATGTCACTAACCACCAATCTCACCGCCGCTGAGCACGAGCGTATTCTGGCCAAGGCGGCGCATTTCTCGCCGCCGCCTTACATTATGCCCGATGGGCGGCGGGATCTGGTCGGGCTATCGCGCGAGGAGTTGGCGGCTGAGGTTGAAGCCTTTGGCGAAAAACCCTTCCGCGCCAAGCAACTTTGGCACTGGATCTATCACCAGGGCGTGCGGGAGTTCCCGGCAATGTCCAACATCGCCAAGCCCTTGCAGGAGAAGCTGGCGGAACGTTTCGTCATTGGCCGCCCGGAGGTGGCGACCGACCAACTCTCTAAGGACGAGACGCGCAAATTCTTATTCCGCTTCCGCGACCATGAAGCGGTGGAAACCGTTTACATCCCGGACCGCCAGGAGGATCGCGGCGCGGTATGCCTATCCTCCCAAGTAGGTTGCACCCTCTCCTGCCGTTTCTGCCATACTGGCACTCAACGCTTGGCGCGCAACCTCTCGGCGGCGGAAATCGTCGGCCAGTTCATGGCAGCACGTGATGCCTATGGCGAATGGCCCAGCCCCAAGGGTGAAACGCCGCGCTTGCTCTCCACCATCGTGCTGATGGGCATGGGAGAGCCGCTTTATAATTACGAAAACGTCGCCAAAGCCATGAAGATCATCATGGATGGTGAGGGCATTGCCCTCTCCCGGCGGCGCATCACACTTTCCACCTCCGGCGTGGTGCCGATGATGGACCGCGCGGGCGCGGAGCTGGGCGTAAATCTCGCCATCTCCCTTCATGCCGTACGGGACGATTTGCGTGACGAGTTGGTGCCGCTGAACCGCAAATACCCGATCAAGGACCTCATCGCCTCCTGCCACCGCTATCCCGGGGCATCCAACGCGAGGCGCATCACTTTCGAGTATATCATGCTGAAGGGGCTGAATGATTCCGAGGCCGATGCGCGGGAGTTGGTACGCCTCATCGCGGGCCTGCCCGCCAAGGTGAACCTCATCCCCTTCAACCCCTGGCCCGGCTCATCCTACGAGCCTTCAACACCCGAGGCGCTGAAGAAATTCGCCGCTATCGTGATGAAAGCGGGCTATGCCTCGCCCATCCGCACCCCGCGCGGGCAGGATATCCTAGCCGCCTGTGGGCAGCTTAAGAGCGCGCTGGAACAGGAAGCGGCTGAGTAAACGCCCCTTGGCAAGCTGCTCCGTAACATTAGCTTACCCGCAGAAAAACCTCATTTTCGCTTGAACATGGCCATCGTCGACCTGACATCTCGGGTCCGAAGATGGCCAATCCAGTGAAGGAGGTGCGGAAAATGGGTGTTTACCTGATCAGCGGCGGTGCAAAAGGCATTGGGGCGGACACAGCTGCCCGGTTGCTGCAGGATGGCCACCGTGTGGTCGTGGCTGATAAGGTCAAACCGGACAACACCAAGGCCCGCGCCGTCATCTGCGACGTTGCCGACCCCGCCCAGGTCGCCAGCCTGATGACCGGCATTGAAACAATCGAGGAGCGCCTGGACGGCATTGTCTGCAATGCCGGCTTCATGATTCGCAAATCTATTGAGGATCTGACGCCGGAGGAGTGGAACAGTGTGGTGGCCACCAACCTCACCAGCACCTTTCTGTTGGTGCGCGCGGGAGCGAAGATGCTGCGAGCCGCCCACGGGGCGGTCGTCACCATCTCCTCCACCCGTGCGCATATGTCTGAACCCGACACGGAATCCTACGCAGCCTCCAAAGGCGGGCTTCTCGCCCTGACCCATGCCCTTGCCGTGAGTCTGGGGCCGGAGATCCGGGTGAATTGCATCTCCCCGGGCTGGATCGATACCTGCCACTATCCCATCCGCCCGGAAGACCATGCTCAACATCCGGTCGGGCGGGTCGGTAAAACCCAGGATATCGCGGATCTGGCCGCTTATCTGCTCAGCCCCAAAGCCGGTTTCATCACCGGTGCGGAAATTATCGCCGACGGCGGCATGACCCGGAAGATGATCTACGAGGAATAAGAGGACAGAGACAGCTTGACATCAGACTGAGTTTAGATATATCTATTTGTATCTAAATACAGAAAGAGAAAGTTTATCCTCATCATGAGATCCAAACATCACTTCAAATCCATGTTTTCCGAAGGTCCCTGCCAAAACCGCCGCTTCATGCGGATGGAACGCGGCATAGGAAGGCGCGGCGGCAGGCGGTTGCTGGAGCAAGGCAATCTGCGCGTGCTGGTGCTGCATTTGATCAACGAAGCGCCGCGACACGGTTATGAGTTGATCAAAGCCATAGAGGACCTGACCGGCGGGGTTTATGCGCCCAGCCCCGGCGTTATCTACCCCACCTTAACCATGCTCGAAGAGTTGAGCCAGCTCTCTGCCACCACCGAAGGCACCAAGCGCCTGTTCAGCATCACCGATGCCGGAAAAGCCGCGTTGGAAGAAGCCAAGCCGGTCCTCGAAGCCATGCTGGCGCGACTGGCCATGGCTCCCTCCAGCGACGCCATGATGCCGGTTGAGCGCGCGGTGGAAAATCTCAAGACGGTGCTGCGCATGAAGCTCAGCAACCGCGCCGACGACCCCGAGGCCATGCGTAAAGCCGCGGATATGATCGACGAACTCGTCCGCAAAATCGAGGAGATTTGATCATGACTGAACAAACTCCCACACCCCAGAAAGGAAATTGGAGCGTGAATGCAACCGCCATCATCGCCACTGAGTCAGCCCGGCGTTATCTTGGCCAGTTTGTCAGCCATTTCGCCCATAAGCTCCCCGCCGCGCGCGAAGCTGACAACAGCCAGGGCGAGGTCAGCTTTGCCACCGGCCTCTGCACGCTGGATGCGGACGCGCAAAAGCTGTCCATCATCGTGAATGCCGGCAGCGTGGAAGACCTCACACGGCTAAAAGACGTGGTGGACCGGCATTTGCTGCGGTTTGCCTTCCGCGAGGACCTGCAGATCAACTGGCGGTAAGGCGTTTCTAAACCGTGCCTTTCGGCCAACGGCGATGCAGCCATAGCCAGTCGCCGGGCCGGGCGCGGATCCAGCCTTCCAGGGTTTGGTTCATCGCGTTTGTCACAGCCAGCATATCGGCCTGTTTGTCACCACTATCCGGCAAGGCCAGCGGCGGGTCGCATATAACCTGCAACCGCGCCGGGCCTTTGCGGACCACGTGAATCGGGAGAACTGGGCAGCGGAATTTCAACGCGAAGCTGGCCAGCGCATCCATGGTCATGGCCGTCTTGCCGAAAAACGGCACAGCCACTCCGGTATCCAACTTCTGGTCCACCAGCAGCCCCAGCGCGCCGCCTTTTCGCAAATGCGCATAAGCCGCCCTGGCACCCGTGGCCCCTTTCGGGAACATCTGCACCGGCTTGCCATATCCTTGCCGCCGCAATCGGCCGAGAATCTCGTCCACCGCCTTATTGGACGCGGCGCGATACATAAAACCGAAATCAAGCCCCTTCGTCTCGGCCATAACGGGCATCACTTCCCAATTACCGAGATGGCCGGTAAAAAACAGAACCGGCTGTCCGGGCGCCAGATTCGGCGCCACATGCTCGTTCCAGCCCGTCAGCACATAGCCGGGCTGGTCACTGCCCTCGGGAACTTCGCGGATTTGCTTCAGGGTCACCAGTTCTGTAATGCTCTGACCCAGATTTTCCCAGACCTGCCGGATAATCCGCTGGCGCTGCGACGCTGAAAGCGCTGGCAAAGCCAACCTCAAATTAGCGTCCCCCACCTTGCGCGAAACCGGCAAAAGCGGGCCAATCGTCCGGGCCACCGCACCGCCCAGCCTGGACGCCGCCGTAACCGGCAAGGCTGAAAGCAGCTTCACCAGCGCGCGAACAACCAGCGCCTCAGCGCGCCGGGAAAAGGGCAAAGGCGCGTCGTTCATGCATTCAACAACAATTCCAGCGCAAGCTCATCCTCCCAGACAAGCTGCGCCTGCACCACCAGACAAGCCGCGCGCAGATTAGGAGGCAGCTTCACAAAATCCTTCGCCGTGGTCACCAACCGAGCGCCTTTGTTGGCGGCCTCAGCCAGCAAGGCCGTTGCGTCCCGCGCCTCGTAAACATGGTGGTCCGGGTAGGCATGGCTGGCCACCAACTCCGCCCCCAACGACAATACGGAGCGGAAGAACTTATCTGGCCTGCCGATGCCCGCAAAAGCAATAACCGGGCGACGGCCCAGCGGCTCTATGCAGTCCGGGATCAGATTAGCGCGCAACACCGGCAGAAAAGGTGGAAGCTGCGCCAGGGCGCCGGTTTCATCATTACCAATGAGTATCGCCGCATGGCAACGCTGTGCCGCGCAGGCCACCGGCTCACGCAGCGGCCCGGCGGGCAATAGCAAGCCGTTACCAAACCCATAGCCGCCATCAATCACCAATAACGATAAATCTTTCTGCAAGGCCGGGTTCTGCAAGCCATCATCCATGACAATGGCGGTAGCACCCTCCGCCAAGGCCAACCTAGCCCCCGCCGCGCGGTCACGGGCTTTTACAGTTGGGGCTGCGTCGACCAGCAAAAGCGCTTCATCCCCAACCTCATCTGCGGTGTGCAGACCACGTTCCACTAGAACCGGCCCCTCCAGCGCGCCGCCATAGCCACGCGTCAGCGCAAAAGGGAGCCCTGGTAGGCGTGACAAAATATCCAGCGCCACCACGGTTTTTCCTGCACCGCCAACACTGGCATTGCCCACGCATATCGTCTTGATACCAATCGACAGCCCAGGCCGCCCCACCCGCCTAGCCGTAGCAAGGCGGGTGATCAGCCCAAAGGGCCGTAAAAGCTGCGCGGCAAGGCCACGCCTGGTCCAGAATTCGGGAGCTATCATGACACATCATCTAAGATGAGCCTTGCGAGGCGTTCAGGCAATCGCTCCACTTCCGCAAAAATCGCGGCCGCGCGTTGACCCGCCGCTCGTGCCTCCTCCGGCAAAGTCAGCCAGCCCCGCACAGTTCCGGCCAACCCGGCAGCGTCCTGCACTTCAGCCAGCGCCTGAGCCATCCGCAAACGCGCGGCCGCTTCCTGGAAATTCTCGAGATGCGGGCCGGAAATCACAGGCCGGGACAGCAAAGCGGGTTCAACGATATTGTGCCCGCCAAACCCGGCTAGAGAATTGCCAATGAATGCAAACGATGCCAGCCGGAAAAACAGCCCCAGCTCGCCCAGCGTATCCGCCACATAAACCTGCCCAGCCACTGGCGGCTGCCCCAAGGCACGGCGCGGCGCGGCGCCACACAACGCCGCCACCTCAGCCCCACGTTCAGGATGACGCGGCGCCAAGATTGTCACCAATCCTGGAAACGCCCCCAGCAAGGCCTGATGTGCTTCATAAACCAGTATCTCCTCACCGGGATGCGTACTAGCAGCCAGCCAAACCGGCCCCGGTAAGGCGGCTTGCAGCGCAGCCAGGGTTGCCTCGTCATACGGCAAGGGGGCCGCGAAGAATTTCAGATTGCCCCACTCCAGCACCCTCGCCGCCCCCAACGCCCGGAAATGCGCGGCATCCCCAGTTGATTGCGCATGGATGGCGGCAAACCCACCCAGCAGCCGCCTCGCCGAACCCGCCGCACACCGCCAGTTCCGGGTGGACGCAGCGGAGATCCGGCCATTGACCAGAAACCGACGAATCCCCCGCGCCTCGCAGGCCAGCAGCAGATTGGGCCAGATCTCGCTTTCCAGAAACACCGCCGCATCCGGGTGCCAATGCTCAAGAAACCTAGCTCCCCATTGCGGCACATCCAGCGGCACGAATTGATGCACGGCCCCTTCCGGCAAACGTGCCGCCGCCAGCAGGGCCGATGTCACCGTGCCGGTGGTCAGCAGCACCGGGCCGCGCGCCGCCAGCAGCTTAATCAGCGGCAGGGCGGACATTGTCTCCCCCACACTGGCGGCATGCACCCACACCAGCGACCCTTCAGGCCGTGGCAATGAGGCGAACCCCTCCCGCTCACCTAGGCGCCCGGCTACCTCCTTGCCCCGCCCCGCGCGGCGCCGCAACATCCGCCGCAACACAGGCGGCGCCAACCGGGTTGCACCCGCGTAAAGCCCTAAAATCATGGCACGGCCCGCTCTTGCGCCGCGTTCAACGCCGCCTCAATCGCAGGCAGTGCGGCGCGCCAGTCCTCACGCGACACCTCCACCGGCGCCCCGCATACCAGCACCAGCCGCCCGAATGGCAGCGGTATCCGCATCTGATCCCAGCTTTTATGCAAGGTGATAAACCGGCTCGTGGCCGCGGCGCAGGGCAGGATTTTCACCCCCGTGATTCCGGCCAAGGCCGCAACACCCGCCGCCGCGCGCCGGGCCGGGCCTCGCGGGCCATCCGGGGTGATCGCGACATGCGCGCCGCCTTTAATACTGCGGACAAGCTCCTGCATCCCAGCCACGCCGCCCTTGGAACTGGAACCAGACACCAGCCCCATGCCCAAAGCTCGCATTATATTGCCAATTAACTGTCCATCCCGGTGGCGGCTGGCCAATGCCACTGCCGGGCGCATCATGCCGGCTTTATGCACCTCCCGCCATAATACCGGCATTGTGGGCAGGGTTTCGTGCCAGAAGGCCGTGATCATTGGTTGTTCACCTGCCAAAAGGCGCATATTCTCCGCGCCTTCAATTCTGAAGCCAAGCTGCAAGCGCAAAACGGCATGGATATACCAGGCCAGCAGCCGGGCCAGGACAGCTCGCACAGGAGCGGATTTAAACAAAGAACGCACCCAGCGCGGGTAGCACCAACCGGCGGCAGTTGCCAACGCGTGACCCAACCTTTACCGGGCGCGCATGTCTATTTTCACGCTGTCGCACGGCCTGCTCTGGCCCACGCTCCACACACTTTCCGCGCAAGGCTGGCTGATTGTCATCGGCGCTTTACTCCTGGGCGGCCTGGTGAAAGGAGTTGTGAGCATCGGCGTGCCGCTGGTTGCCATTCCTCTGCTCACCGGGTTGCTCACGGTCAAGCAGGTAGTGCTTTTGCTTTCCATGCCCATCATCCTCGGCAACATTCCGCAGGCGCTGGAGGGTGGAAAAACTTGGCCTGCCCTCAAGAGCATCGGGTTTCTGGTCATCGGCGCGGTGGTTGGCATCGCGCTGGGGGTGAAAATCCTGTTCATGATTCCGGCGCATTTGGCCGTGGGGCTGGCCGGATGCATCCTGCTCGTCGCTGCCATCACCCTGCTCGCCGCGCCGAAATTCACCCTGCCAAAGAAGTATGCCGCGTCGATGGGGCTGCTAGCCGGATTTATCAGCGGGCTGATGGAGGGCGTTTCAGCCATCCCAGGCCCGCTTCTGGCCACCTATCTCATCGCCACCGGTGCCACGGGCAAACGTTTCACCAAAGAGATCGCGCTAGTGCTAGTGATCTCCGTGGCCGTGCTCATTGCCATGTTCGGGCAATCCCGCCATGCCAATGAGACAGACCTTCTAATCTCCGCCCTGGCGGCTGTTCCGGTCATTGCGGGAATCGTGGCTGGCCGCCCGCTGCGCGATGCCTTGCCGCCCAAGCTGTTCCGCGCCCTGGTGCTGCTGTTCATTATCGTGGCAGCAGTGCAGATGTTGCGGCGGTCAGGTTTGCTGGGGATCTAGCTCCTGCAGGCCGCGCCACTGTCGGTCCAGCGCTGCGTTAAACTCAGCCCCAAACAGTACGACATAGGCCGAAATATAAAACCACATCATCAGGCCGATAATCGTGGCCAGCGGACCGTATGTCGCGCTGTAGGCGGCAAAGCGGCCTACGTACAAGCCAAACGCCCAGCTTGCCGCGAGCCACGCAACCGTGGCGATGGTCGCCCCCGGCGCGTAGAACATGCGATCTTGCCCCGCCGGGCCAAAGCGGTAAAGCAGCCCGAGCGCGACGATGACAAAGCTGATCATCGCCCCAAAGCTGATCAGCCCGACCAGAAACTCCAAATTCCCCGGCAGACCGATATACGCCATCGCGATCGGCAGAAACACCAGAAAGCCAATGGCCAGAATGGTGCCCAGCACGGCGATGAAGGTCATGCTGAGCGCCACCAGATGAAAGCGGATCAGCCCGCGCGTCTCACGTTCATGATAAGCCAGCGTTAGCGCATTGATCACGGATTTCGTGCCCGTGGAGGACGACCAAAGCGACAGCAGTAAGGACACGGCAAAAGACAGCCCCAGCCCCTTGGCGGGCTGCGCCACCAGATTTTGAATCCGCTGCGATATCAGCATGTAAACATCCGGCGGCATGAAGCCTTGCAGATAAGCAAGCTGCGGCTGCACCGTATCCGGGTCGAACACCAATCCGTAAAGCGAGATCAGCATGGTAATGGTAGGGAACAGCGCCAGGGTGGCATAAAATGCACATCCCGCCGCCACCAGGGACACACGCTGCGAGGCCGTGGCCCGCGCGGCGAAGATTGCGGCACTCTTAACCCGCGGCATGTTCGCGCGGCTGAATATCTGACCCACCATAAGATGAGTTTAAAAATTCAAGCCGCTTATTCAAGCATGTAATGCAAGCTTCATCCGCACTTTAGGTCTCAGCCTTCAAGCAGAAAAGCCTTAATCCGCGCCTGGCTCTCATAATCCATCAGCGCCGGGGCATGGCCCGCATCCGCCACCACATAGCCCTCGGCACCTTCCTTCAACATACGCTCATAGGTCTCGCACAGCAGCAGATCGCTCTCAGCCCCGCGAATCACCAGTCTTGGCGCGTGAATCATCTCCCAGACAGGCCACATATCCACATCCAACGGCACGGCGGCACGCATCGGGTCGATGATCTTCGGGTCGTAATGCATGGCAATCCTCTTGCCGCTGCCGGTGGGGTCCAGCACCTGCCGGGCGGAGAACCGGGCCAGATGCGCCCACTCCGCATCAGAAAGCAAGCCAAACGGCGCATGAACCTCGCGCAGATGCTGGGTGAGGTCCGCCATTGACCCAAAACGCTCCGGCGCCTCCAGCATATAATCACGGATACGCTGCAACGAGGCTGAAGGGATGTAAGGGCCAATATCATTCAACACCAGCTTCTTGATCGGCGTATTCTGCGCGGCGGCGATCATCATGCCACAAATCCCGCCCAGAGATGTGCCAACCCAGGACACCGGCTTATTAAGTTGGGCCAGCAAATGCGCCAGTGCCACCACGTAGGTCGGCGGCTGGTAGGCCAGCCCATCCTGCAACCAGTCGGATTTTCCGCGTCCTGGCAGGTCTGGGCAAATAACATGGAACCGGTCGGACAGTGCCTCCGCCAGCGCATCGAAATCCCGGCCATTGCGTGTCAGTCCATGCACGCAGACTACGGCGGGCGCGGCCGGATTGCCAAACTCGACATAAGCCATTTTGTAAAAGCGCGTGCCAAACAAATAATTGACAGCCCCTGCCCGCGCCATGCGCTACTCCTTCTCTCGACCGCTCTGTAATCCTGCCTTATGGCCATAAATGATGCCGACCCGCGCCACAACCAACCCGGCCCGTTTGAATATAATGCGGCTCATCGCCGGGTGCGCCGCGCTGAATTTAACCTTACTGGCCTTGCTGTTAGTAAGCAAAGCGAGGCTGAATAGCGATTTCATGGCGTTTTGGGCTTATCCGCGGTTTGCCGCCGGGGCGCATCCGGAGTGGATCTATAACGCCGCCTCGCTTAAAGCATTTGAGCAAAAGCTGTATCCAGGCTTTCACAGCTTTTACCCCTACATCTACCCGCCGCCGATGCTGCTGGCGCTGTCCTGGCTGAAGACGCTGCCCTTCGGCGCCGCTGAACTCGTCTGGACCGCGCTGGGGGTCATTGCATTGGCCTTAGGCACGCGCGCCTTGTTTCCTGCCCGTCCCTGGGCGGCGCTGGCGGGGCTTTTGGCAAGCCCCGCAGCTTTGCTCTGCATTGCCACCGGGCAAACCGGCCTGTTCGCCACCGCGTTGCTGCTGGCGGGGTTTGCCTACCTGCCAAAACGCCCGGCGTTAGCTGGGGTTTGGTTCGGGCTGCTGACGCTTAAGCCGCAGTTTGGGCTGCTGGTGGCCGTGTTTCTACTCGCGCGCGACGCCCGGCGTTGCATCCTCACCGCCAGCCTCACCACCCTGGTGCTGGCGGGCGCGGCCTGCCTCTTTCTACCCGCCACCTTATGGCCACTCTGGCTGCACGCCATGCCGGCCTATCAAAATGGTTATTTCCAAGCGTCACACCTCAATATCGCCCCGGTTATCACACCTGCCGCCAATCTCGCGATGCTTGGCGCCGGGCCTGCGACCATCTGGGCCGTGCAAGGGCTGTGCGGGCTGATGATGATCGCCTTGACGGTTTGGGCAGCCCGGTGTGTTCCGTACCGGTTGGCGGTGGGAATCGCTCTAATCGCCAGCTTTCTCGCCCAACCACATGCTTACGCTTATGACAGTCTCTCTATTATCGCCGCCCTGGCCCTCGGGCTGGAAGCTGTGCCCGGCAAAGCAATGCAGGCGCTGGGGAGCGTTACCTATCTTGCGCCATTCTTGCTGCTCTCAGCTTTCTCACCTTGGTTTTTCTATTCCCCCCTGCTGGCTGCATGTCTGCTTGCCTTGATAGCCCTTGCGTTTTCGGCACGAAAAGGGGCAGACTCGATGCATGAGCCAGACCCTGTTCTACCCCCCTCAACCGCCTGATCAAGCGCTATCGGAAGGCGTGATTCTACGCCGCTGCGCGGCCCTGATCATGGATGCCATTTTCATGAGCATCTTCGGCTGGGCCATGGTCTTCGCCATCGCCATTTTCGGCGTGCTGACTTTCGGGTTTGGGTGGATTGCCTTTCACATTCTGCCCTGGCTGCCGTTTGTTTATTACACGCTGCTGATTGGCGGCACCGGCGCCACGCCGGGCCAGCGCATGGCCGGGCTTGCTGTCCGGCAGGACACAACGCTGGCCGCCCCAACGCTGGCCCAGTCCTTTGTCTGGTCGCTGCTGCTTTGGCTCAGCTTCGCGCTGGCGGGGCTGCCTTTTCTGCTTGCCTTCTTGAGTCCGCGCCGCCGCACGGCACATGACATGCTGTCCGGTCTAACACTAATCCGCGCCACGCAATTTCCTTATTGACGCCGGGCGCGCGAGTCTCAAACATAGGGCTTACAATGAGCTTCAAGCCCGCCAGGAGACCACACTTCTTCTACACCACCGCCCCTCTGCCCTGCCCTTACATTCGTGGGCGGACAGAACGCAAAGTGGTCACGGAACTCGCGGGCGTCTCTGCCGAAACATTGCATGACCGGCTTTCGCGCGGCGGTTTCAGGCGCAGCCACAACATTGCTTATGCGCCGGTCTGCCCTGGTTGCAATGCATGCGTGCCCATTCGCATCCGCGCCGATGCCTTCAGGCCAGACCGCACGCAAAAGCGCATCGAACGCCGCAACGCCGACTTGCTGGTACAGGAAATGCCACCTCGCGCCACGGCCGAGCAATATGCGCTGTTTCAGGCTTACCAGAGCGCCCGGCATGGGGATGGCGATATGTCCACCATGAGCTTTTACGATTACCGTGCCATGGTGGAAGACACGCCGATCGAAACCTCCCTTGTGGAATTCCGCCTACCCAGCGGACGGCTGGTGGGCGCCTGCCTGACAGACCGGCTGGAAGATGGGCTTTCAGCCGTTTACAGCTTTTTTGAAACAGAACTGGGGCCGCGTTCGCTTGGCACCTACGCGATCATCTGGCTGGTGCGCCGCGCGGTGGCGCTAAATCTTGAGAATGTCTATCTCGGCTATTGGGTCGAGGAGAGCAAGAAAATGGCCTACAAGGCCAAATTCCAACCCAGCGAAGTATTGCGCGGCGGCAAATGGAAACCGCTGGGCGAGGCTACGCCGCTGTTCTCCGGCCTGCTGTCACAACCCGTCTGAGATTTTAGGGCTGGACGCGCGGCCGCACCGTGCCCATCTGCAAAACTCAAGCATCAAACAGCCGAAGGTCTGTCTCAGATGGCCATGCCGCGCCCTAAACTGCATCACCTCGCAGCACTGTCCTTACCCGTTCTCGCAGTGGCTGGTTACACGGTCTGGAGTCGGCGCTCACCTGTCGGCAACCCGCTGGTGCCAGAACCGCTCAAACCCGTGGACCTCAACGCCTATCTCGGGCGGTGGTATGAGGTTGCCCGATATGAACAGGCTTTCGAGAAAGGTTGTGAAGGTGTCAGCGCTGAATACCGCCTGCGGCCGGACGGCAAGATTGATGTGGTGAATAGCTGCCGCGCACCGGATGGTAAGTTCCGTACCGCCCGCGGCACGGCCAAAATTGTCCCCGGCTCACAAGGGGCCAAGCTGAAAATTAGCTTTTACGGCCCTCTTTATATTGGCAATTACTGGGTCATGGACCATGCGGAAGATTACAGCTGGTCAATCGTGGGGGATCCCACGGGTCGCTATCTCTGGCTGCTGTCCCGGCAGCAGGTGCCGGAGGAGATGGAGCGGCACAGCCTCATCAAGCGTGCCACCGCACTGGGGTATGATACTTCACGGCTGGTGATCACCACGCAGCCCTGAAGCACGGCTCAGAACCCAAACATATGGTCGAGCGAGAAGCCGCCCGCCTCATCCTCCAACCCATGAAAGCCGAAAAGACGGCAAGTCACATCACGGATTAGCACATATCCCGCCTCGCCTGCCGCCCGCAGCGCGGCGGGGGCAAAATGCTGATCTGGCCGCATGAGCTTTGACCCTGAACAAGCAATGCGGATACGTGAGGTTTCCAGCAGCACCCCGTTCGCATCATACAGTTCCAGGTCAGTGCTGGAATGTTCTTCCCACGGCGCCGAAGCCGGATAAATCAGCACGCAAAAGCTCTCCCGCCCGCCGAAACCCAGCTTCAGGAACAACCGCGTGGAAAGCCCTGGCGGCTTACCGGTATAGCTTTGCGGCTCGTTCTTATAGACCATCAGCGTATTGAAAATATGCGCGCCGAAGCTGCTTTCCGCCGCATGGCCGTTGGCCCGATCCTCAAAGCGAAACAAAGCGTGCAGCCAGCCATCCGCCTCACCGCCGTCACGGAAATCATAGACGAGTTCCGCGTGGCCGCCTTCCAGCAGCGCGCCGTCCGGCAGCAGATCGTCGAGATCAACCGCGCATTCATGGTTGCGCGGCAGGCGGCCCAGGAATTTTTCAGCGATCTTCTCGCCCTGCGGGGTGAACACATCCAGCCGCAGCGGCATGTCGCGTTCAGCCTCCACCATCGGGGTGGGCAGCGCGAAAGTGCGGAACCGCCCACGCGGCAGCACCGGAAACGGCAGCAAATAGCCGCGCCCCATGGAGGGATGCAGCGCCTTAATCTCAGGGTCAGGACGCAAATCCGCGCGCTCGACATTCACATGCGCGATGCGCGTGCGTCCTTCCCGCACAACCTCATAGCGCGGGCGCACCACATGCCGCCCGGCGCGGACCTCAAGCTGGGCGGGCCAGCGCAGATCCGGGAAAAGTTCCGCCACGTCCAGCGCGCGGGTGGCAAAAGGCGGTATCTCCTCCTCCAGCGCCACCGGCGCATCCGCGCCCATACGGTCCAGCGCCAGATCGCCCGCCGGAATTGGCACGCCATGGCTGTTCTGCACCCAGAGAATCACGCGCTCATCCGCGCGCGGCGCGGGCAGCCCGGCAAAGCGCGCGGCTGGCCAGGCATTGGCGTCATGCGTGCAGGAGAGCGAGGCACCGTTATCCGTAGCGTAGGTATCCAGCGCATATTTCACCACATCATGCCCCGCGACACCGATGGCATGGATAAAAAGCTGCCCGGTAAAGGGCTTCAGCCCAAAGCGTGCGCGTACCTCCCGGCTGTCCACCACATAGCCGCCAGGCCCGGTGGGGGATTTCTGCGCCCATTCCGCCAAAACCTGCCCACCTTGGTCAAACAAAATATGCTGAAATAGGACTTCCTTCGCGCCATAACCCGCCCAGTAATTGGCCGTAGTCAGGCGCGTGGCAAAACGTTCATCGTCACGAAAAAACACGAAATTCGTGGCGAAATTCCGGGGCTCCAGATAACGCCTCGACACGGAGAGCCAATCTTCCGGCAGCTTCACGGCATCAAGCGTCACCAGCTCCGCACCGGGCGGCAGCAGGGTTTGCAAATGCTGGGCGCGGCGCCCGGCATCGAAGGCCGCCAGCAGCACTTTCCGCACCCGCGCCTGCGGCAGGTCCAGCAGAGCGCGTGCCACATGCCCGGTCCGGATCTGGCCGATCGCCTGGGTGTCCTGCACATACAGCCCCTCGACCTCGAAAGCCGGGCATAAAGCGAGCAGCGGCCCGGCAATGCCATCCGGGTCGAACAAAGCCACCGGCCCGACCGTCTCCGCCAGCCTGGTCAGGGCCCGCGCCGCCAGCGGATGCGACAGCGCCTTATAAACGACATTGCCGCCCCGTACATTGTCGAAGGTTTCAATATTCAGCATCCGTCACAAACTCCCAGGCGGCGGCGCAGCTCCTGGCCCGCCCATTCCGTGTCATCCAGTGGCGCTGTATCCCACAGCTCCAGCCGCCCTGCAAAATCCCGTACCCGGCCATCCGCCACCAGCGCGTCCATGAAGGCGCCGATACGCGCGGATTTGCCCGGCAGGCGCACCAGCAATACCGGCGCGCTGGTGGCCACTGCCTCGGAGACCATGGAGACAGAATCCGCCGTGCATACGACCTCGTCCGCGCAAGCCAGCATCCCGAAATAAGGGTTCTCGCCGATAAAATCCCAGATCCAGGCGCCCAGCGGCTCCAACGCCGCGCGCAGAATCGCCATCACCTCCGGCGCCGTGCGGCGTGACGGCGTGATCATCAACCCCGCCCCCTGCCGCATGATATCCGCCAGTTGCGCCGCCAACAGGGTCGCCTCGGCCGCTTCAAACCGGTAACGCCCGTTGGAACCGCCCAGCAGCACCGCCACCAGCGGGCGCGGCAGATGCGCGAAGCGCGGCGCCCACACCGCTTTTTCTAACGCCAGCCGGGTTCGCGTCACACGATGCAGCGCGGTGCGGGTTACGATCACGTTCGGCCCTTCAATCCCGTCATGCCGCCCCGCGAGAATCGCATCGAACCGCGCCAGCGCCATGCGTGGATGCTGGATGGCCACGGCCTTCACATCCCGTCCGCGCAGCGCCGCCGCCACGCGTGCGCCAGCTCCTCCCGCGCCGATTACCACCGGCGGCAATGGCGCCGCGAACAGCTCCGCCCCCACCGCCCAGTGGGGATTGAACCAGAAATTGGTGGGGATATGCCGCCATGGCGCCCGGAACCGCAACGCCCGAAAATCCGGAGCCAGCCCGGCAGCTTCCGCCAGCCCCAGCGCCTGAGATTTCAAACCCGCGAGATCAGTGCAGATAATACGCGCTTCACACATGGTGCCCGGCTTTGCGGCGGCAAGGGGATAACGTCAACCCAGCCGCATTGCACACCACCGCAGGTCGGCTAGAGTAATGATCATGACGTCCGGCCCCGTAACCGCACCGCAAACTGGCCTGCCGGTATTCGCGGTGGAGATTCCACCACCGGACCTGTCCGCCTATGTTCAGGGCAATACCGGCATACCCGGCTTCACCCTCATCGATTCAGGCCGGTCGGGGCCACATGTGGTTCTGGTTTCACTGATCCATGGCAATGAGTTCGCGGGTGCGATTGTCCTGAAAGAGCTGCTGGATAGCGGTTTCAGCCCCTTGCGCGGCAAGCTCACGCTGGGTTTTGCCAACCTTGCTGCCTATACGCGCTTCAACGCGGACAACCCCATCGCCGCGCGCTATGTGGAAGAAGACCTGAACCGCGTATGGGACGATTTCGCCCTGTTCGGCGTGCGCCGCTCGACGGAGCTGGAACGGGCGCGGGAAATTAAACCCATCGTCGATTCGGCGGATATTCTGCTGGACCTGCACAGTATGCTCTGGCCTTCAGACCCGGTGCTGCTCTGCGGGGCCGGGCCGCGCGGGCGGGCATTGGGCATGGCGGTGGGCACGCCGGAACTGGTGGTGGCGGACGCAGGCCATGCGGGCGGCAAAAGGCTGATCGATTACGGGCGCTTCACTGAAAACGCGCCCAACGGTGCTGCCTGCCTGCTGGTGGAAGCCGGGCAGCATTGGCGACCCACGGCGGTAAAGCAAAGCCGCGAAACAGTCCGGGCCCTGCTGCGCCATGCTGGAATGCTGCACGCCGCCGCCCGCCCCCCAATCAGCCGCTTTGCCGAAGTTGTGCAGGTGGTCACCGCGCGTACCAACCGCTTTGAGTTTGTTCGCCCGTTTCGTGGCGGTGAGGTCATCGCCAGGGCGGAGACGCTCATCGCGTATGATGGCGACGAGGAAATCCGCACGCCGGAGGATAATCTTATCCTCATCATGCCTAGCCTGAAGGTCAGCCACGGCCATACGGCGGTACGGCTGGCGCGGCTGGGCCGAGACAAGGATAGTTTCTCAAAATTGCCATGAAGGGCTGGCAAAATCTGGCTATGCCCCAGCCGCCCGCCCAAGACACCATCCGCGACGACCACATCACCGCCACAAGCAAAGAAGAAATCGGCGCGCTCACCGGTATTCGCGGCGTGGCGGCAGTACTCGTGGTGATTTATCATATCTACCCGTTTACCGATTTCCCCTGGGGGCTGCGGCAGATTGTTGCGCGCGGCTATCTCTCGGTGGATGTGTTCTTTGTCCTCAGCGGGTTCGTGATGGCGCTGAATTACGGCGCGTTGTTCAAAACCGGCTTTTCCAGCGCGACCTTTGGCACATTCATGTTGCGGCGGCTGGCTCGGCTTTATCCACTTTATATTGTTTTTCTGTTGTTGCGGATCGGCTATTCCCTGCTCGCCTATGGCAGCCTGCATGTCAAAAATTATTGGTTCGCGGTGGATCTGTCGCATCCCGCGGCATCGCTCTTCGCCAACATGGCGATGATACAAAGCTGGGGCATCGCCACCGCCATCACTAACCCCACTTGGTCCATTAGCGTGGAATGGGGCGCTTATTTCCTGTTCCCTTTTATCATCGCCGCCATTCTGTATAGCCGGGCCTGGCAGGCTGGGCTGGCAACCGGCATCGGCGCGGGACTGGTTATTTTAGTCACATGGCTCACCCTGCATGACGGGCAAGGCCATAACGGACCGCTGGACGCTTATGACGGCCGCACCCTCGTGCCGATGATACGCTGCCTGGGCGGGTTCACACTGGGGCTGGCCACCTACCGGCTTTATCGCTGGGCGCCCGCGCGGCGCTGGGCGGGAAGCTGGCTCGGCTGGCTTGTCTGCCTGTATCTGCTAGCCGGCATTCTGCTGCATTGGGGGGATCTGGCCCTTTATGCAGCCTTCCCGCTACTGATCTTGTCCTTGGCCTGCAACCAGGGGCGGCTAGGGAGACTTTTCGCTTGGGGGCCTATCTTCCAGGCTGGCGTTCTGTCTTACGCCATTTATGTCATCCACAACCCCTGGATCGGACTATTCTACTGGGCGCGCCATACGCTGCCCAACTATATGCCGCATTGGCTGGCAGAAACGCTGATCGCGACGGGGCTAGCTGTGTCGATCCTCGGCGCCGCGATCATTCTGCATCACTTTGTAGAAGTACCCGGCCGCCGCTTGGTGCGACGGCTGACCATAGCAAGAACAAAAACCAGAACCATCGAGGCTTAACGCAAAAGCGCATCCGCCAAAGCGGTCCAGCTTGCCTCATCCGGCGCAAGCAAAAGCCCACCATTCGTGACCGAGGGACGATATTCAGAACCATCGAAATGCCGCGCAAAGCCGCCAGCCTCACGGTGCAACAGCACACCCGCCGCGTGGTCCCATGGCAGCAGCTTGCGGAACATCTGCACGTGGCAGTGTCCCGCCGAGAGCATCCGGTATTGATGCGCCGCGCAACGATAATCTGTCACCGCAGCCAGCCGGTCCAGCCGGTGCAGCACATGGGAGCGCAAGGGCTCGGGCATGAAACGCCAGGACATCGAGCCCACCATCTCCTCCACCGGCACGGGGGCGGCCACCTTTAAGCGCCGGCGTGTGCCGTCGGCGGCCGCCAGCCACGCGCCCTGGCCCTTCAGCGCCACCGCGCAATCATCCCCGAACGGATCAAAGATAAATCCGGCCAGCACATCATCCTGCTCGACCAGAGCTGCCATGATACCAAACAAGGGCAGCTCTGCGGCAAAGTTCGCGGTGCCGTCAATCGGGTCGAGAATCCAGACCCGTCCAGGTTCCGAAAGCCGCTTAATCCGCGCCGCGCCGGAGGAAACAGCCTCCTCACCAATCACATCATCGCCGGGAAACAGCCGGTTTAACCCGGCCTTCAAGGCTTGTTCCGCCGCTTCATCCGCCACCGTCACTGGGTCCAGCGGGCCGGATTTAATTCGGACATCCTCCGGGTTGAGGTTCTTAAACCGCGTCAGAACCTCCGTGCGGGCCACATGCCGCAGCAAATCGATTACGGACTGCACCTCGGTTTCATTCATAGCGTTTCAAACCTCGCTTTATCCGTGGCGGAAAGGCGGACCTCCAGCTTCACGTGGGTCTCGTCATCGGTGCGGAAGAGTACCTCGCCATGGCGGTACAGCCATGCGATGCGCGCACCGTCGGAAACCGGAACCTCCAGCGTGAACACCTCCTGCGCCGCCGCCAACCGCGAATCGATATCCGCGAGTAATTGCGGCAGCCCCTCGCCAGTCAGCGCGGAGACGGCAATGCCCTCCCCTTGCACCACATGCTCGATGCCGCCCAGCACATCTGCCTTGTTCAGAACTTCCAGCGTGCGGATAGGCCAATCCTCATCCAGCGCGCCTTCCTTGGCCATGCGGTTGAGCACATTACGCACATCCTTCGCTTGGGCCTCTGTGTCCGGGTGGGAGACATCGCGTACATGCAGCAGCAGATCCGCCTCCGCCACCTCTTCCAACGTGGCACGGAAGGCCGCCACCAGCTCGGTCGGCAACTCGGAGATAAAGCCCACAGTGTCAGAGAGGATGATATTCCGTCCCGAGGGCAGAACCAGCCCGCGCATGGTCGGGTCCAACGTGGCAAAGAGCTGATCCTCCGCCATCACAGTTGCCCCGGTTAGCGCGTTGAACAAGGTGGATTTGCCCGCGTTGGTATAGCCCACCAACGCCACAATCGGGTACGGTACCTTTTTGCGCGCCCCGCGATGCAGGCCGCGCGTGCGGCGCACATCCTCAAGCTCGGCCTTAAGTCGCACAATCCGGTCGCCGATCAAGCGGCGGTCTGCCTCGATCTGCGTTTCACCCGGGCCGCCCAGGAAGCCGAACCCGCCACGCTGACGCTCAAGGTGAGTCCAGGATCGGACCAGCCGCGAACGCTGATACTCCAGATGCGCCAACTCCACCTGCAACGCGCCTTCACGCGTGCGGGCCCGGGCGCCAAAAATGTCGAGGATCAAGCCGGTCCGGTCGATCACCTTAGTACCCCAGGCTTTCTCCAAATTGCGCTGCTGCACGGGCGTCAGGGCGGCATCCACCACCACCACATCCACCTGCGCGGCGCGCAAGGCGGCAGCGGCGGCTTCCACCTGCCCCTTGCCGAGCAAGGTCGCGGGCGTGATCGTCCGCAGTGGAAAAACCTGCTCATGGACGATCACGAGCCCAATGGACGCAGCTAACCCTACTGCTTCCGCGAGGCGGGCCTCAGCGGAACGAGTTTGACTGGCAGCAAAGGCCGCCTGCCTGTCCCATGGCAGCAAAATCGCCGCCCGGCTTGGCGGGGGCGCTGTCTCCCTCATCATACCATCCGAACGGGTTTAGTCCTCTTGGTCCTGTTCGAATTGCGACTCCGCAGTGCGGTTCAGTCGCAGCGTGCTAGCGCTGCCAGCCTCAGCAGCAGGCGCCGCCCCTTCAGCGCGGGAAGCATCGAACAGCATGATCGGCGCACCTGGCATCACGGTGCTGATCGCGTGTTTGTAAACAAGCTGCGTGTGACCATCACGGCGCAGCAGCACGGAGAAATTATCGAACCAGGTGATCACCCCCTGCAATTTCACGCCATTGACCAGGAACACCGTAACCGGCGTCTTGCTCTTACGGACATGGTTCAGGAAGACATCCTGCACGTTCTGGGATTTCTCATTTGCCACGGTTGCTGTCCTTTGTTTTTGTCGCCCACTTTGCCGGGCGAGTGATTGTATCCATTGTAAAAATTTCAAGTTCTTGAGGCTGCGTGGCGCACACCCCGTGGGATTTGTATACCAAGATTGTGCGCCGCCACAACCAGGCTCTTACCAAACCTTGCCAGCATGCTGCTTTTCCCGCAAAGCATGCCAAAATACAGGACGCCGCCATAATATGGCCACAAATACCAAGCCCGCCTCGCTCCCTGCGGAACCCACCCAAGCCCGCCGTTTCGGCAAAACCCGCGCTGCGCAATCCACCGCCATGCTTGAGGATTACGCCGAGCTGATCGACGATTTGCTGACCAGCACCGGAACCGCGCGGCCGACCGACGTTGCACGACGTCTGGGCGTCTCCCACGCCACCGCCATCAAAACTATTGGGCGGTTGAAGCGCGAGGGGCTGGCGACATCTGAGCCGTATCGCGGTGTGTTCCTGACCGAGGCCGGAACCGCGCTAGCGGCCAAAAGCCGGGAACGGCACCGCGTGGTGGTGGAACTGCTCACCGCCATCGGCGTGCCTCGTGAGGCCGCCGAGGAAGACGCGGAAGGGATTGAACACTACATCTCCCCGACCACACTCGCCGCCTTCAGGGCGTTTCTGAAACAGGCATGAACCGAGCTAGCCTTCACGCCACATGAACGCGCAATCTGCTTTCGACGGACTGGACGACGCCCAACTCGCCAGCCGTGCGCTATCCGGCGAACGAGCCGCATTTGATGAGATCGTGCGCCGCCATGGCCCTTCCACCCTCCGCGTGGCGTTACGCCTCTGCCATGACCGCGCCAGCGCTGAGGATATTACACAGGAGGCCATGTTGCGGGTCTGGAACCAGTTGCACCGCTACGACCCGGCCCTGGCCCGTTTTTCCACATGGCTGTATCGCATTACCGTTAATCTCTGCATCGACCAGTCCCGCAAATGGCGAGGCGAGGCGTTGCCGGGAAATTACGACGCGGCCGACACTAGCCCGGATAGCCAACAAACCCTGGCCGCACGAGAAGCCAAACAGCTTCTCGCCATGGCGCTGGCCCAGCTTCCCGTTCGGCAACGCGCCGTGATTCTGCTGGTTTATGAAGAAGGGCTTTCCGGCGCTGATACTGCCCGCGTGCTGGACCTTTCCCCCAAAGCAGTTGAGCGGCTTCTGGCCCGGGCGCGCGAGCAATTAAAAAAAGCTCTCCGGCGCAGGGGGATGCGTGAGTTTGAACCGTAACAACACGACGTCCCTTATAGGAAAGAGCATGGATATGATGAAACGCCTGAAAATCTCGGCTCTGGGTCTCTCGGCCCTGGTCTTAACCGGCTGCGCCAGCCCGCAAGTGACCGCGATGAGCCACACTGGCAGCAGTGCTAACACACCCGCGCCGGAACAAGTACTGGTAAACATCACCCCAGCGCCGCAGAGCAGCCCCACGGAAACGCAAACGGTGAATAACGCAGTCACCGGCCTGCAAACGGCTCTTATGGAAAACCTGTCCCGGGAGCATGTGGCTGCGTCCATCTATAACCCGGCCTTGGACCAAAGCGGCGTATTGGTAATGCATGTCACGATCTCCGCCGCCACACCTGGCAACGCCGCCGCGCGGCTTGTGGTGGGACTGGGGGCTGGCGCCTCTCAATTACTCGTCACCACGGATATACGCCCTGGCGGTCAGCAGCCCGGCGGCGCGGCAGAGCAATTTAGCGTGGCCAGCGGCAGCGGTGCCAAGCCGGGGCTGATTCTGCCGGGCGGCATTGCACTGGCGACGCATAATGTCTGGAGTCTGGCCATTGGCGGGGCCGTTGATGTGGCGATGAACCGCCGTTCCGGCATCAGCGCGGCGGAGGATAAAACCGCCAAGAGAATCGTGGCTGAGTTGAAGGCCTATTATACCGCACAGGGCTGGAACTGGCCCGCCCAGAGCGATTGAGACAGGAGGGCAGATCATTGAAAATCTCGGCATTCCGGCGGCTGGCGGCCGCCTACGGAGCAGATCTGACACGTTGGCCCGAAGCGCAACAGGCCGAAGCCCGGCGCTTGCTGGTAAGCTCAGCCGAGGCCCAGGCCCTGTTGCAGGCGGAAGCCGCACTGGACACCGCCTTGGCTAAACTGCTCCTCCCGCAGCCTGACGCAACGGATCTGGCACGGCTGCAAGCCGGCATTGCCACCCGCCTCGACGTCCCGAAACACCAGCCTTACCGACGACCCGCTTTGCCGCGTTGGAGCTGGCTCTGGGCTGGTGCCTCCGGCATGGTCGCCGCAGGGGTGGCGGTTGGGTTGTTAACCGCCACCCCGTCCGCCACAGCGGGCCTGCTCAGCGCATTGCAGCCCGCCGCCATACCGGTTTTTTCGGGATCATAGAATGAAAGCCCTTCCCTGGCGTCAAAGCGCCCTGTTTCTCTCCCTGGCGTTCAATCTGTTCTTGCTTGCGCTGATCAGCGCGCATGTGCTGCGAAATTGGCAGTTCGACACTGTCTTGAGCAGACAAACACCTTTGCAAAGGGTCCTTATTCAAGCCGAATCAGCTTTGTCTCCGGCTGACCGCAAAGCCTTCGACAAAGCGCTGCTGGCAGGTGAAGCGCAATTTGGCCCCGCAGCGGACAAAGTGGCTATCGCCCGGCATCATCTCGCCCAAACTCTGCTTGCCCAGCCTTATAACCCCACCGCGACAGAAGCCGCGCTGGCAGGCTGGCAGACAAGCTGGGTGCAGTTCCAGACAGCCTTTACCCCACCGTTGCTCAACGCGTTCCAAGCTCTTTCACCGCAAGGCCGCCAAGCCTTGGTGCATGAGCGCCGCACGCGGCTGCACACTAGCCCCTGACAATCGCCTCTCCGTCCCGCCAAGCCGGAAGGGCTGAAACAGTTTGCTTGAGATCTATTTGAACCTGCTTCATTTTCTCCAAAATGGAGAGGTTAGTCAGTATAAGCGAAGCGGCTCAGACGCTGGGAGTGTCGATTACGACGCTTCGGCGATGGGAAGCCGAAGGCCGGTTGCTGGCGGAACATACGGCGGGCGGGCATCGCCGGTATGATCTGGCAAAGCTGCTGCCGGAGCGGTTTCGGGCGGTGCAGCAAGCAAGCCGCAAAACCATCGGCTATGCCCGCGTTTCCAGCCACGATCAAAAGGATGACTTGGAACGCCAGAAGCAGGTTCTTGAACTGTATTGTGCTCGGCAGGGCTGGACGTTCGAGGTCATCGCCGGCCTCGGGTCCGGGACGGGATGAACTCCCGCAAGAAGGGCCTCAAGCGGCGGCTGGACGCGATCATTGACGATCAGGTTGGCAGGCTGGTGATCGCCCATAAGGACCGGCTGTTGCGCTTCGGCGCGGAACTGGTGTTTGCCATCTGCGAGGCCAAGAACGTTGAAGTGGTGATCCTCAATCAGGGCGAGGATACGGCATTCGAGGAAAACCTTGCCAAGGACGTGCTGGAATTCATCACCGTGTTCTCCGCCCGGCTTTACGGCTCTTGGTCATACCGCAAGCAGAAACTGCTTGATGGTGTCCGCCGCGCCGTCGAAGAGTCAGCGCCATGCTGATTGCGCACCGCATCGCACTGGACCCGACCGACAAGCAGCCAACCTACTTCGCCCGTGCTTCCGGCGCGTGGAACTGGGCGCTGGCCGAATGGCAGCGTCAATATGCGGCACGCAAGGAGGATCCATCTTTGCCGCAGCCGTACGATGCCGGGCTGCGCCGGCAATTGAACAGCCGCAAGCGCGAACAGTTTCCTTGGATGTTCGATGTGACAAAATGCGCCGCGCAGGAGGGCATCATCGACCTTGGCGGCGCGTTCCGGGCCTTTTTCGAGAAGCGGGGCCGCTATCCCAGGTCCAAAAAAAACCTGCCCGGCCAGCTTCTGCGCCGCCAATGAGGCGGGGACGTTCCGTGCCGATGGCAAGCGTATTGGGCTGCTGCCGGTGGTTGGCTGGGTGCGGATGCGCGAGGCCGTGCGGATCACCGGCAGGCTCAAGCGCGTCACGATTTCCCGCGAGGCCGACCGCTGGTTCGCCAGCGTCACGGTCGAGACGGACGATGTGCGGCCCGTGGCGCAGCCTTTGGCCGCTATCGGCGTCGATCTTGGCATCACCACCCTGGCCACGCTGAGCAACGGAGCGTCTATCCCTGGCCCCAAGGCTCACAAGGCGCTGTTGAAGCGCCTGCGCCGCGCCAACAAGGCCATGCCCGCAAGGTGCTTGCCGCCCGCCGGGCCAAGCGTAAATTCGGCGAGAACGTCGCCAAAGCCCGACGCAGGCTCGCCCGGCTGCATGCCCGGATCGCCAATATCCGCCGAGACGGCACGCATAAGGCGACAACAATATTGGCAAAGACTTACCGGCGCATCGGCATCGAGGATTTGAATGTGCGCGTCATGGCCCGCAACCGGCGGCTGGCGCTCTCCATCATGGATGGCGGCTTGTTCGAGTTTCGTCGCCAGCTTGAATACAAGACGCGGTTTTATGGCGCGGCGGTGATCGTCGCGGACCGTTGGCTTCCATCGAGCAAGACTTGTTCCTGCTGCGGTTCGGTCAAGGCCGAACTAGCGCTGTCGCAGCGGACCTATCATTGCGACGCCTGCGGGCATGAGATCGACCGCGATCTCAACGCTGCCCGTAATCTCGAACGTTTGGCCGCAAGCTCTGCGGTGTCAGCCTGTGGAAAGGAACGCTCTGGCGCTGTGCGCAAGCCCCGCGTGAAACGAGCCTTGAAGAAGCAGGAACCGAACAGCAGCCTCGCCGCGTAGCTTTAATCAGCTATGGCAAGGTATGCATAGGTTTCGGAGAGCGGTTCAACTATTCCGGCTTTTTTGCGCCTTAACACGGATACGAAACGTTACAATTCCATCTGTCGCACGGCTCATGCCCGTCCGTAACAACAGCATCAACCAACGACGCGGAACGCTAAACACCAAGGAGACAGGACATGACCCACAAAACAATTCTCGCCGGATTCACGACTTGCGCGCTTTTGCTGGCCGGGCTGAGCCCCGCCATGGCAGCCGGATGGTCCTATACCGGGCCGCACGGGGGAAGCGTGACCCGCTGGGGAGCCCCACCGCCACCACATTATTACCATTACGGATATAGCAGCGGGGCCGTGGCCGCCGCTGGGGTTGTGGGGCTGGCGACTGGGCTGGCCATCGGAGCCACGACTCAACCGCCCCCTCCACCGCCTGTTATAGTGGCGCCACCACCGCCGCCACTCACGGTTTATGTTACCCCGGCGCCTGGGTATTATTACGCGCCGTGACGCTTAAAACCGGAAGGAAAGCGCCACCGACCCATATTGGAAAGCTGGCGAAGAATTATGAAATTCCGGCGTCTCGAAGGTTTCAACCGCCGAGAGCCTCACGCCATGGAAGATCATTGCCGCGCCAACCTCCAGATCGCCTTGTAACGGTGTCAGCGGCACGGAGCGGCTGGATTGGAAGCTATTGCCCTGAATAAACAGGTTATGCGCCACCAGCCGCCCCAGCACGCCGCCAAACACATACCAGACGAAGGGCCGGGTGGGCGTGTAGGCATCCGTGCCGGAGAGCTGCGGCTGAATCAGCGCCGGGCCGAAATCTGAATCCAGCCCTTGGCCAAATCTTATAATGCCGCCCGCCTGCGCATAAATCTCGGTATTGCCAACCTGCCCGGTCAACTGCGGCAACACCTGCACGCCAACCCCGCCAATATCCCCCACATTCTCGCGCCAGATCCGCCCGCCGAAGAAATCCATCGTCGGCTCATTATGCAGCTGATAATGCCAGCCTTTGTTTGTGGTCTGACCAATAACCGCATGAAACCCGTTTTGCACGGACTGCGCGAGCGAGGCGGGCCCCACCACCCCAACCGCAACACCGGCGAGTGAGCGGGTCTGCGTGGTATCCTGAATCAAGCTGAACCGCAGGGAGAGCTGCCCGGCATAGGGGCGGTCATGCGGGTTGGGGTCATAAAGCTGGGTGTTTGTGGGGGTAAAGATCACCTGCTGAAGGTCGAACTCCATCCGCTGAAGCCCAGCCCCGAACAGGCTGTGGCCAAGCCCGGAGACAAAGCCTGGCACCGCCCCCGTGGGGCCGACATAGCCGAGCCGCTCGCCGGAAGTATAAAGTTCATCCGTGCCTGGGATTGAGGCGGCGTCATTTTCAAGTTGAAAGGTCAGAATGCTGTGCGGGTCTGCTGGCGGCACGGAGGCCATGACCGGCGTAGACACAAGCACAGCCGCTCCCAGAGCGGCGAGACAAGAGGCAGTCGCGGCTTTTTTCACGTCGGCAATACCTTGTATTTCAGAACCTGAAGAACTTTGCTTTCCGCAAGATGTGGTGGCCATGACAAAAAAGCAAACTCATGGCCTTAACGTTCCTCATTCGTACTCAACGCTAGATCGATCAGCCGTTCCAGAACTTCACTCTCCTGCGCCCCGGCAATCGCGTATTCTCCATCAATGAGAAAACATGGCACGCCGTTAATGCCGAGCCGGTGCGCGTGGAGATTTTCTGCGTGCACAAACTCCGTGCCCTCGCCTGAATCCAGAAAACTCCGCACTTCCTCCACTTCCATACCAACCTCGCTTGCCAGGGTTGTGAGTACAGCATGGCTACCAATATCCAGCCCCTCGACAAAATGCGCGGCGAAAATCCGCGGTACCAGCCTGTTGGCCAGCCCGGTCCGCGCGGCCTCACGCACCAGCCGGTGGGCTTCCACACTGTTGGGGGTGCGGCGGATGGCGGAGAAGTTGATCGCGATCCCCTCAGCTTCGCCCAGCTCGGCAATGGATGCATAAAGCCGCTTCGCCCTGTCCTCCGCGCCGAATTTACGGATCATGTAATCCGCCCGCGACATGCCGCCCTTGGGCATATCCGGGTTCAGCAGAAACGGGCGCCAATTCAACACCACGTCCAACTCACGCCGCCGCGCAAGCAGAAAGGAAAGCCGCTTCACCCCCAGATAACACCAGGGACAGACAAAATCGAAAACAATCTCGATCAGGAGTCGCGACGGCAAAGGCGCCAGACTGTTCATTACTTTTGAATAGCGGATTTTCTACCCTGGCGCGAGAGGCCTTACCAACTGGCGCAAGGCGGACATACCCGCGTTTCAATCCGAGGGCGGCGGCAAAATCTTGTTTGAAAGGGCATTTTCGCTTAATTCCGCGGCATGACCGAGAATAACGACGTCCCCCCCCAAGACAGCGCCCCGCAGGACGCTGCCCCGCAGGAAGAAAAGCTCCTGGAAGCACCGGATCAGCGTATCGCCACGCTGGAGCAGGAATTGCAGGAGATGCGCGATAAATGGCTGCGCGCCGAGGCCGAGATGGCCAATCTGCGCGCCCGCACTAAGCGCGAGGTTGATGATGCCCGCCTCTACGCAGTGCAGAAATTCGCCCGCGACGTGGTCGAGGCGGCGGAAAATCTGAAGCGCGGCATCGACAGCCTGCCCCAGAAGACCGAGGCCGAGCCTGAGCTGGTCTCCAAGCTGCGTGAAGGCTTCGAAGGCATTGAACGCTCCTTCATCGGGATTCTGGAGCGCAACGGCATCACCCGGAACGATCCGACTGGCGCGGCGTTCGACGCCAACCAGCATCAGGCCATGGCCGAGCAGGAAAGCGCCGAACACCCGCCCGGCACCGTGATGCAGGCCTGGAGCCAGACCTGGCAGCTTAACGGGCGGCTCCTGCGCCCGGCGATGGTTGTTGTCTCCAAGGCACCCGCCCAGGGGTAAGATTTAAAACCACATGACGTTTCGGTATGCGGCCTTTCCTCTGGGAAGGCCGCTTTGGTATCCGCTACTTGCCCTTCGGTTTCGGCGTGGCCTCGCCCAGCCCGAAAATATCCCGCAAAATCCCCGGTGTGAGCGCTGAAAGCGGATTCGCCTGCACTTGCGGGTCTTGCAGATTGCCCTGCACATGCGCTCGCACGGCAAACAACCCACCGCCTTTCTCCGCCGAGAATAAATGCCCGATCAAAGGTATCTTCCCCGGCAGGGAGTTCAGCGCGTAGGCGGGGATGATGGTGGTATCCAGGTCGCAGATGCTGGTCTTGGTGTTGACCGTACCGCTGGCGGTAAAGCCGAGCGATTCCGAATAAGCATCCGCCCCATGCAGGCTGAACACGCCTCTCTGCAAGGTAAAGGGGATAACGGCATGGTCAATCAGCAAGCCAGGGCCGGACAGTGCTTCCGCAACGCCGTATAAAGTGGCCGCCTGCAAAATCTTGGTAAAGCCCGGCGCCTGAACCAGCCGTGCCTGGCTAAGCTTCAGCGTGCCTTGGATTAAGCCGCCACCAAAACTGGCCTCCAGATCCAGTTGCCCGCCGCGCATTCCATTATAAGCTCCGAGCACTCGCAAAAGCTTCCCAGCATCGTTGCCTTGCATGGACAAGCTGTGCCGCCCGCCGGAAAGCGGCGCCACCGTCACATTCATTTCATCCGCCGCTCCTTTGGCGTCGTGCAGGTCATACCCCTGCCCGGCGGCGGTGATTTGCACATTGTCCAGCGGCGGAGCTGGCGATTTGCTAACATATACCTTTCCGAAGTCCAGCGTCGCACGCCAGGGTGATTCAATGGCTGCCGGTTGCGGGCTGGCTCCCTGTTTGCCCGCATGGCTGGTCATGCCATTCTGGCGCAAATCAAGCACGGCGCCGGTGGCACGCAGCAGCCAGGGCGCGCCGGGTGTGGCGGGGGCGCTAAGCGTACCGCTGGCCTGGGTCCGGCCAATCTGCGCTTTATCAAGCGTGAACACACCGCCTTGGCTATGGCCCCGTATCGCCAATGCCGGCCCCTGCATGGAGAAATCCTGTATCCCATCCAACGCGCCATCGCGCAGGGCAAACTTGGCGGAAAGCGCCCCGGTGCTGCCTGGCTGTTTTTCCCACCCCAGTAGCGGTAAGGCCAGCCCGGCAGGGGTTAGGTCAACCGTCAGCGCGGCCTGTTGTGTGCCACCGGGCGGCCCGTTCAACGTAAATTCGAATGGCGCCGTGCCTTGAGCGGCGGAGCTGACATCGTTCGGCGTATCCAACCCGAAAGCGCGCCAAAGCCGAGGGCCCGCGACACCTTTCATCGTGAAATTTTCATTCCCCCGCGCGGCGGTGAGGTCCTGCTGCACGGTCAGGCTAGCGGGCTCGCCCGCAAACTGCGCCGTGGCGGTAGCACGCAAAGTCTCGCCATCCGTATGCAGCGCCACCTGCCCATCATTGAGCCCAATGCCGGGGATCATCGTGGCCATTTGTACGCCACTCAACTCAGCTTTCACATTCAGCGTCACATCCGCCGCTGTCAGATCTTTCTTGAACGGAATATTGATAGTCAGCAGCCCCTGCGCCGCGCCGGTAGCGTTTTTAATCTCCGGGGGGGTATGGTCTAGCAGATTCAACGGCGGCGCACCCAAAATGCCCAGCACATCCTGCACCCGTCCGGACAAATTCAGCGTCAGCGCGCCATTCTGGTCAGGCGCTGAGAGGCCTGTAATCTTCATTGTACCATGATCCAGCTTGACCCCTGCGGTCTCACCGGTCGTGGCGGTAATCACCGCCGTATCCATGTCCGGCATCACGAAGCTACCATTTAGCTGCCGCAGAGGCGGCGCGCCCTTCAGCCAGCTCAACGTCAGATCATCAGCGTTGAACGCGCCGTAGACGTTATCAATCCTGAAATGCGAGAGATCGCCATTGGCCGCCATATCAAACACGAAATGCGCGTCATGCGCAGTGCCCGCAGTGATGTTCTGTGTCACCCATGCCCGCGTATCCGGCGACAGCCCGGGCGGCCAGAGCGCCGCCAAGTCCTGAGCCTGCACCTTATCCAGCCGCGCATCCAGGCTACCATGCCAGAGCTTGTCCCGATGGGCGTGGAAGCTGAAGGTCAGGCGAGGTGAGCTTCGCCCCTGCTGGGCGAATTGCGCCATGCCATCAGTCACATTCACCCCGCCGCCGCGCGCCGTGCGCAGCACGAACGACCCGTCGCGCAGCGTCACGTGATAGGCACCATGGCCAATATATCCTGCGCCAACCGTCACATAAACCGCACCGCGTGCGAAGCTGAAGCCCGGTCCTGGCCAAAGATCAGCGTACCAAGAAACTGGTACATCCCCCGCCGGAAAGGTCGCCCCAGCGCCACGCATCAAAATCGGCTCCCGCCCGCCGAACAAATCGGCCGTGGGCAGGCTCAGATCCGCTGAGGGAATATGCGCCAGCACGCCGCCGGAATCCGTTTGCACCGCGATATCCGCCAGCCGCAGCACAAACGGCACTGCCCCGCCTTCATGGTATCCTGCCCAGGCCAGCTCCGCTTTGGCCACATGCACGTTAATGCCCTCGCCAGTCAGGCGGGTTGCCACCCGTGAGGCCAGATGCGGAATCTCCAGCGGCCCTTGAGACAGCCGGAAACCAAGCGCCCCAAACAACGCAAGCACCAGCAAAACCAGCAGCATCATAATGCGGCCGAGCTGATGCAGCGCATCTAAGATTATCCAGGTAGCTTGACCTCTGCGGAACTTCATCCTGTTGTGCTTGCCAGATGCTAGCCGATCTTCACAAGCCATCCTTTCCGCAAGCTGCCGATCAGGCGGCCGCATCACATCTGCGCACGGATTTTGCCGCGCTTGGGGCCCAGGAAGCCGCCTTCGCCGCCACCGAATCGGGCGCTTCATTGCTGGACGCGTTAGGCGGCAACGCGCCTTATCTATCCGACCTGGCATGCCGTGAGCCCGCCACGCTGCTCGCCTGCATGGAAAACGGGCCTCATCCGGAGGCGTTGCTCGCCGCGCTAGCTGCTCTGCCACCAGATACACCACGCGCCCAACTTAGCGCCGCGCTGCGCCGGACCAAGCGGCAAATAGCCCTTACCATCGCGGTGGCTGACCTTGGAGGGCTCTGGCCACTGGAAAAAGTTACCACCGCGCTCTCGGACCTCGCGGAAACCGCGCTGCGGGCCAGCGTCCGGCATCTGCTGTGGGAGATGCACGAAGACGGTGAGATCACACTGCCCCACCCTGACGCCCCTGAGCGGGATAGCGGTTTTGTGGCCCTGGCCTTGGGCAAGCTCGGCGCGCGGGAGTTGAATTACTCCTCGGACATTGACCTCGTGCTGCTCTACGACCCCGAAGCCGCACCTTACGAACCCGACTCCCAACGCCTGATGGTCCGACTGGCACGCGACCTCACCACCCTGCTCTCGGCCCGTGACGCGGACGGCTATGTGTTCCGGGTGGATCTACGTCTGCGGCCCGACCCTGGCGCCACCCCGCCGGTGGTAGCTCTGCCCACGGCGTTGACTTATTATGAAAGCCACGGCCGCACCTGGGAGCGTGCCGCCTTCTCCAAAGCCCGCCCCGTGGCCGGAGACATTGTCCTGGGACAGCATTTTCTCTCCGCCATCCGCCCATTTATCTGGCGCAAATATCTGGATTTCGCGGCCATCTCGGACATTCATGAGATGAAACGCCAGATCGATGCACAGAGCAGCAATAAAGGGCTGAGCGGCTTTGACGTGAAATTAGGGCGTGGCGGCATCCGTGAAATCGAGTTTGTCGTGCAGACATTAGGGCTCGTCTGGGGCGGGCATGACCCGGCCTTACGGATCCCCGCCACGCTGGAAGCCCTGCTCGCCATGGCACGTGCCGGACACATCCCCGAACGCGCCGCCAAACAGCTCGCGGCAGATTATCGTGAGCTACGCCGGGTGGAACACAGGCTGCAAATGGTGGCGGACCGCCAGACTCACGAACTGCCCAATACCGAGGCAGCGCTGGATGCTTTCTGCGTCTTTCTGAACACGCCACGTTTCAAACGGGACTTCCCCCACCTGCTAGCGCGCGTGCATGCTTATTTCCTCGATTTCTTCAACGCTGACACAGAAGACACGAAAGGCGCGCTGGACCCTGGCGTGGAAGGACCTCCCCCGGCTGAATTCACTGCCCGGCTGCGTGAGCTGGGCTTTAAGGACGATAAACATATCGCCACGCGGCTGCGGGAATGGTCCTCCGGCAGCATGCAGGCGCTACGCTCCCACCGCGCGCGGGAGCTGCTGGATGGGCTGGTGCCGCATCTGCTCGCCGCCCTTGCAGCGCAGCCTGAGCCTGACAAGGTCTTCGCGCAGTTCGACACGCTGCTCAGCCGCCAGCGCGCCGGGGTACAGCTTCTCTCGCTCTTTACCCGCAACACCGCGCTGCTGAAACGTCTGGCCGCCGTACTGGGCGCAGCCCCGGCGCTCTCGGACTATCTGGCCGATGACCCGCAGGCGCTGGATGGGCTGCTCGCCCCCCAGGCCCGCTTCGCCGCCCCGCGTCCGTTGCTGCGCCGCCTTCTGGCCGATGCGGAAGACCTTGAACAAGCCGTCGCCACCACACGCCGCCTTGTGCGGCAGGAGGAATTTCACCTCTCCGTCGCCACCCTGGAAGGACGGTTGGACGCGAATGAAGGCGGGCGCCTGCGCAGCGCCCTGGCGGAAGCCTCGCTCTCCCTACTTTTGCCCTTTGTCATCGCCGCGCAAAAAGAACGCCAGGGTCCGGTGCGCGGCGCCAAGGTGGCGGTAGTGGCACTGGGCAAGGCCGGTGCCGGAGAAATGCTGGCCGGGTCAGACCTCGACCTGATGCTGATCTACGACCACGCCCCCACCGCCATCGCGCCAACACAATGGTTTGTGCGGCTCAGCCACAGCTTTGTCGGCGCGCTCACAGCGCAAGGGCCGGGCGGGCCGCTTTACCATGTGGATATGCGGCTGCGCCCGTCCGGCAATGCCGGGCCGGTGGCGGTTTCGCTCGCCGCCTTCCGCAATTATCACGCCCGCGAATCCTGGACCTGGGAACGCCTAGCCCTCACCCGCGCACGGGTGATTGCCGCCACGCCCGGCTTTGCCGCAACCGTGCGCGAGGCGATTCTGGGCGCGCTTTGCCGCCCTGAGCCGCCTGAACGGATCTTCAAAGACACGGCCGCCATGCAAGCGCGCCTTGCCGCTGAGCTTCCGCCGAGCGGCCCCTTTGACCTACGCGGCATCCCCGGCGGCATGATGGAGGTCGGGTTTGTGGCTCAGGCGCTGCAACTCATCCACGGCGCCACAGCCCCTGCCCTGTTCCAGCCCAATACAGCCAAAGCGCTAAAAACCCTGGCTGATGCAGGGCATCTGCGGCAAAGCGAAGCCGAAACGCTGATCCAGGCTGATTTCCTCTGGCGGACCATCCAGGGCATCAACCGCATCACCGGGCTTTCCGCCCGCGCCAACGAGCCGCCCACCGCCATGCTGGACCCTCTGCTGCGCGCCACGGGATTTAAAACATTATCGGCGATGCGGACTGAAATTATTGAAACCGCCCGAGCCGCGCACGAAATCTTTGCACGTCTGATTATTGAAGGAACTGCCTGATGAGCTTGACCGAAGGTGACTACGCGCCAGATTTCTCCCTTCCAGCCACAGGCGAACGCACCGTCTCGCTTGAAACGCTCAAGGGCAAACCATTTGTGCTCTATTTCTACCCCCGCGCCGACACGCCCGGCTGCACCAAGGAGGCCTGCGCCTTCCAGGACGGGCTGCCCGATTTTTCCGGCCTTGGCGTAACCGTTATCGGCGTGTCCAAGGATAAAATGAAAGCGCTGGAAAAATTCGCTGAAAAATACACACTCGAATTCCCCCTGGCCTCCGACCCGGACGCCACGGTGATCGATGCTTATGGCGCCTGGCAGGAAAAATCCATGTACGGGAAAAAATATATGGGCATCCAGCGTTCCACCGTGCTCGTGGACGCACACGGTAAAGTTGCAAAAATCTGGCCGAAAGTAAAAATCGAGGGCCATGCCGAGGTTGTTCTAAAAGCCGTGAAGGCCTTAGGCTGACACGCCACGGGCGCCGGGCTTGAAGTTTGGCGCCCCTTAATTATTAAAAATTCCCGCGCGGCGTTATATTTTCATGTCCCGTTAATTGTTTCGTTCGATCATGGACCCGTAATGGAAAGGTTCATGACTGGTGAACGGAATAATGGAAACTAACCACATCGAATCCTCGCCCACGCACGCCCCGCTGTTCATGCCGAACAGAGAGGATGCGCTGCATGCCAACCGGCTTGACGATTACGATATTCTGGACAACGCCCCAGACAATGCCTTCGACGATCTCGCCCGTCTGGCCGCCCATTTATGTAGCGCGCCGCTAGCACTTATCTGTTTTTTTCACGGTGCTGAACAATGGGTTAAAGCCGGCTGGGCCAGCGAATCGCTGAAAGGAAAACTCAAAGCCTTGCCTCGGCGCGCTTACCTTTACAACCATAGATTGCATGAGCATGGCGGCCTATTGCCTCTCCATTCCGTCGCCCCCGCGCCGCCGCTCATCAGCCTTAAACTGCGTCCGCTGGCAGCCATGCCGCTTTATGCGCCGGATGGGCTGGCACTCGGCAGTATTCTGGTGTTGGACAAAAAGACGCGCGCTCTACCCCAAACACAAGGCGAAGCCTTGATGCTCCTGGCCGCGCAAACGATGGAGGTACTGGAATTACGGCGCACGCTGCTTAGCCTGTCGCAGGCCAATGCCCAGCTCGGCCAGCAAAACATGACTGATTCACTCACCGGCATTCCCAACCGCCGCGCCTATGACCAAAGACTGGCCACGGAAACCTCCCGCGCCCAACGCACGGGTGAGGCACTATGCCTGCTGTTGCTCGATATCGACCATTTCAAGAGCTATAACGATGAATTCGGCCACCCCGCCGGAGACACCGCCTTGCAGGAAGTCGCACGGCTGCTCTTTTCGACCCTGCGCCCTTATGATTTTCTGGCACGTTACGGCGGCGAGGAATTTGCCATCATCCTGCCCTCCACCAACCTCACCGACGCGCTGCTGGTGGCCGAGCGCCTGCGCGGCCTAGTGGCAAAAACCACGTTTCCGCATCGAAAACTCAGCATTTCCATCGGCGTATCCAGGATGGATCAGGATTCAGGTGCGCGCGCCATGGTTCTGGCCGCAGATAATGGGCTGTACCGGGCAAAAGCGGCAGGGCGCAACAAGGTGGTCGTTGGTAAATTGAGGCACGGAGAAGTTTCAGGCTCCGCGCGTGCTTAAATAAGAACTCTTCCCCCTCAACGCTGCGTCTTGGGACAATAAAATGTGCTGCGGCCAGATTGGGTGATTTGCCGGATTCCGTTACATTCCGGCGGGCCGGGGCAACGCTCACACGGCTCCCCCGTGCGGCCATAAACCTTCCAGGCATGTTGGAAGTAACCCAACTCACCGCTCGGCTGCACATAATCGCGCAAGGACGATCCCCCCGCCGCAATCGCTTCAATCAGTGTGGCCCGCACCGCCGCCGCCAACGTCTCCAGCCGGGGGAGGGAGATTTTCCCCGCCGCGCGTGTGGGTGAAATGCCCGAACGGAACAACGCCTCACTCGCATAAATATTGCCAATGCCCGCCACAACGCGCTGGTCCAATAGCACGGCCTTAATCGGCGCGGAACGTCCCTTGCACACCGCCGCCAGATAAGCGCCGGAAAACTCATTCCCCAGCGGCTCCGGCCCCATCCCAGCCAGCAACTTATGGTTGTCCTCATCCACCGTGCGCACAAGGTCCAGCGCCCCGAACCGGCGCGGGTCTACAAACCCCACGCGTCCGCCATCCTCGGTTTCGATGGTCAGATGCTCATGCGCCGCTTCCGGCTTATCCAGCAGCATCCGGCCGGACATGCCGAGATGGATCAACACGGACCAGCCATTATCCAGCCGCATCAGCATAAACTTCCCGCGCCGCCTGAAACCCAGCACGGTCGCGCCGGTCAGCACGCGCGGCAGCGTAAGGGGAATCGGCCACCGAATATCGGCGCGGCGCAGAATGGCGCGGGCAATTCGCCGTCCGGTCAGATGACCGTCCAGCCCGCGCATCACGGTTTCAACTTCGGGGAGTTCCGGCATGGCAAAACAAGGGTATAAAGGCGCCCATGAGCCAGAACAATGCCAGCGATACCGCTGATTTCGGTTTCCGTTCCGTTCCCCGCGAGGAAAAAAGCACCCTAGTCCGGGAGGTGTTCAATTCCGTGTCGGGCAAATACGATGTGATGAACGACTTGATGTCTCTCGGCATCCACCGGCTCTGGAAGCGCGAGTTCCTCACGATGCTGGACCCGCGTCGTTATCATAAGCTGCTGGATCTCGCGGCGGGCACGGGAGACATCACCTTCGGTTGGCTAAAACGCGGCGGCGGGCAGGTGGTAATGTCGGACATCAACGAATCCATGCTGAATGTCGGCCGCGACCGCGCCACCGCCAACGGCTATTTGGGTGATATCGAGTTCCTGGTTGCCGATGCCGAGAAGCTGCCTTTGCCAGCTTCCAGCTTCGACCGTATCTCAATGGCATTTGGCCTGCGCAACTGCACCAATAAGGACAAAGTCATCGCGGAGGCTTTCCGGCTACTCCGCCCCGGCGGACGTTTCATGGTGCTGGAATTCTCCAAGCTTCAAATCGCGGGACTTGAAAAGCTGTATGACACTTGGTCATTCCAGGCTTTGCCCAAAATCGGCAACATCGTGGCCAAAGATTCCGAGAGCTATCAGTACCTCGCCGAAAGCATCCGCATGTTCCCCCCGCAGGAAGAGTTGAAGCGCATGTTCGAGGCAGCGGGGTTTGAGCGTGTGAACTACCGCAACCTCTCCGGTGGCATCGCCGCTATCCATGCTGGCTGGAAACTGTGAAGCGTATTCTGCTTATCGTCACGGGCGGCATTGCTGCCTATAAGGCGCTAGAGCTGGTGCGCCTCGCCACCAAGGCGGATATTGGCGTTACCGCCGTGCTTACCAGGTCTGGCGCGCAATTCGTTACCCCGCTTTCGCTGCAAGCCCTCACCGGGTCCAAGGTGTATCAGGACCTGTTTTCCCTGACCGATGAAAGCGAGATGGGCCATATCGAACTGTCCCGCGCGGCTGACCTTGTGGTGGTGGCCCCCGCCACGGCGGATATTCTGGCCAAAATGACAGCCGGGCTGGCGGACGACCTCGCCAGCACCCTGCTGCTGGCGACGGACAAGCCCGTGCTGGTGGCACCAGCCATGAATGTGCGCATGTGGCAGCACCCCGCCACCTCAGCCAACATGGCAACCTTGATACAACGCGGCGTACTGGTGGTGGAGCCGGATGAAGGCCCGATGGCCTGCGGCGAATATGGCCCTGGCCGTCTGGCGGAACCGCCGGCGATCTTCGCAGCGATCCAGGCCGCGCTGAATAAGGGCCCTTTGAGGGGCAGGCACGCCATCGTCACCTCCGGCCCCACCCATGAGCCGATCGACCCAGTGCGCTTCATCGCCAACCGTTCCTCCGGCAAGCAGGGCCACGCCATTGCCTCAGCTTTAGCGGCATTGGGGGCGCGCGTCACGCTTATTTCCGGCCCTGTTTCCCTGCCGGACCCGCCGGGCCTCACCACCATCCACGTTGAAACAGCACGCGAGATGCAATCCGCCGTGCAGGCCGCTCTGCCGGCTGACATCGCCGTCTGCGCCGCCGCCGTGGGGGATTGGCGTACCGCCACTGAAGCCGGACAAAAAATCAAGAAGGGTGGCGGTGCGCCACCCAGCTTGGCCCTGGCCGAAAACCCGGACATTCTGGCCGGCATTTCTGCCCCTGGCCCGCAACGCCCACGCCTTGTGGTGGGCTTCGCCGCGGAGACGGAGAAACTGGAAGAACACGCCGCCACCAAGCGCGCCCGCAAAGGGTGCGACTGGCTGGTTGCCAATAATGTCGGCGGCACCGGCATCATGGGCGGCAACGAGAACGAGGTGCTGCTGCTGACCGAAACAGACAGCGCACATTGGGACCGCATGAACAAGCTGGCGGTGGCGCAACGCCTTGCCGCGAAGATCGGAGATTATTTTAAATGAAATCTGTTGGAGTGAAGATCCGCCGACTGCCGCATGGGGAAGGGCTGAACATGCCCACTTATGCCACCAAGGGCGCTGCGGGTATGGATCTTCTGGCCGCCGTGCAGGCGCCCGTGACCATCGAGCCCGGCAAGCGCACCCTCATCCCCACCGGCTTCTGCATCGCCCTGCCGGACGGTTATGAGCTACAGGTGCGCCCGCGTTCCGGCCTCGCGCTCAAAAATGGTATCACAGTCCCCAACACCCCCGGTACCATCGATGAGGATTATCGTGGTGAAGTTGGTGTCATTCTTCTTAACACTGGCGACACGCCTTTTGAGATCACGCGCGGTATGCGTATTGCCCAGGCCGTGCTGGCCCCGGTGGTGCGCGCCGCGTGGGAGGAGGTGGACGACCTGTCTGAAACCAGCCGAGGTGCTGGCGGCTTCGGCTCCACAGGCCACTGAAACGCATCGCGCGGAGACCAGCATGGAACGGATCACCATCACTATCGATGACGAGCTGCTCGCCAGTATCGACGCGCTGGCATCTCTGCGCGGCTATACCAGCCGGTCCGAGGCGATCCGCGACATGCTGCGTGAGGCCGCCAAGCGAGAGCATCTGGCCAATGGCTCCACGGAATGCGTGGCCAGCCTGACCTATGTGTACGACCATTCCATGCGCGACCTGCCGCAACGGCTGGTCGAGGCACAACACTCGCATCATGACCTCGGGATCGCCACCACCCATGTGCATTTCGACCATGATAACTGCCTGGAGGTCGCCCTGTTGCGCGGCAGCGCTGAAGCCATCCAGCACCATGCAGACAGTCTCACCGCCCAGCGCGGCGTCCGCCATGCGCGGCTGCATCTCATTCCGCTGCCGCATGGGACCGCTCCGCACCGCCACGGCGGGCGCACGCATAGCCATGGCGGCTTGTAATTCCCTCGTGTCTTTCACGAAAGCTCAACCCGCCCCCGGTGACAAAGGCTGGCCATCCGGCTAAAGAGCGGAGTTGAGTTTCTCCTCCCGATGCCAGGCGGCCTGATGACGAATTACACCCCCCCTGCCCTGGCTGGGCAACGCTTGCCAAACCGTTTTGACGGTGCCGCCATGTTGCTGGTTATGGCGCTGCTGATCGCACTGGTTGAAGTCGGGCGCACCACCATCGGCACGCCCATCGCCCAGATCGAGAATACGCCTATCCATCTGGACCCGTCCTGGCTGCCGTATTACGCGCTGCGCTCAACCGCGCGCATGTTTCTGGCGCTGTTTTTCTCGCTCATCTTCACGTTCACCTACGCGACGCTGGCGGCCAAATCCCGTCGCGCCGGCATGGTGCTGATCCCGATCCTTGATATCCTCCAGTCCGTGCCCATTCTAGGCTTCCTTACCTTCACCACGGTGTTCTTCCTGCACCTCTTCCCTGGTGAGGTGATGGGCGCGGAGCTGGCCTCCGTCTTCGTCATTTTCACCAGCCAAGCCTGGAACATGGCCTTCAGCTTCTACCAGTCCCTCACTACCTTGCCGGATGATTTGCAGGAAGCCTCGCGCAGCTTCCGCCTCTCCTCCTGGCAGCGTTTTTGGAAGCTGGACGTGCCCTTCGCTATGCCCGGCTTGGTGTGGAACACCATGCTCTCAATGTCCGGCGGCTGGTTCTTCGTGGTGGCGTCAGAGGCCGTGACCGTCGGCAACACCCAGTTCACCCTGCCTGGCATCGGCTCCTATGTGGCCGTGGCGCTGGCAAAAGAAGATCTGCCCGCAATTTTCTACGCCATCCTGACCATGCTGGTGGTGATCCTGCTTTACGATCAACTGCTTTTCCGCCCGCTTGTGGCATGGTCGACCAAATTCCGGTTCGAGACCACCGCCGCCGTCGCCGGCCCTGAGCCCTGGATGCTGAAACTCCTGCGCCGCACTGCCTTGTTCCGCAGCATTGGGGAGATGATCGGCGGGGTGTTCGGCACCATCTTCCAGCTGCGCTTGTCTTTCCGCCAGCCCGGCCAGGTGGACGAGACCAGCGAACCCTCCCGCATCATAGACGGCGCCTGGTTCCTGATGATCACCGCCGTGGCGCTTTACGCGGCCTGGCATATTGTGGGCTATGTTTCCTCCACACTGCATTGGCATGATTTGTTCACCGCCGTACTAATGGGCGTCTATACCGCCATCCGCGTGACGGTGCTGATGATCATCGCCTCGCTGGTCTGGGTGCCGATCGGCGTCTGGATCGGCCTGCGCCCCAAAGCTACGCGCATCGCCCAACCCATCGCGCAGTTCCTGGCTGCCTTCCCGGCTAACCTGCTGTTTCCGCCCGTGGTTCTGGCCATTGTGTATTTCCATCTGGCTCCGGATATCTGGCTGACGCCGCTCATGCTCATCGGCACGCAATGGTATCTGCTGTTCAACGTCATCGCCGGTGCCGCCGCCTTCCCGGGAGACATGAAGGAGGCCGTGGCGAATTTCCATATTCACGGCTGGCTTTGGTGGCGCAAGGTGATGATCCCCGGCATCCTGCCTTATTTCATCACTGGCGCGCTCACCGCCTCGGGCGGAGCATGGAACGCCTCCATCGTTGCCGAGGTTGCAAGCTGGGGGCACCATACCCTCATCGCGCATGGGCTCGGCGCCTATATCGCGCAGGCCACCGCTGCCGGTGATACGCCGCGCGTGGTGCTGGGCGTGGTGGTGATGTCCTGCTTCGTGATCTTCTTCAACCGCATTCTGTGGCGGCCGCTTTATGCCTACGCCGTCCGCCGCACCACGCTGGGGTAAACGCCATGGACCAGATTTACACGCCGCTCGTCTCCGTGCGCAACTGCCGCCAAGCCTATCACAAGGATTCCAGCGCCGACCTCGTGGTGCTGGACGATGTAGACCTTACCCTGCACGAGGGAGAGATTGTCGCTCTGCTCGGGCGCTCTGGCTCGGGCAAATCCACATTGCTGCGCATTGTCGCCGGGTTGCTCAAACCCACCTCCGGGGAGGTAAACTGGCGCGGCTCACCGCTGAAAGGTCCCGCCCCCGGTGTGGCCATGGTGTTCCAAAGTTTCGCGCTCTTCCCCTGGCTCACCGTGCAGGAGAATGTCGAACTCGGCCTGGAGGCTCTGGGCGTGGGGCGCGAGGATCGGGAAGAACGCTCCGAGGAAGCCATCGATCTCATCGGCCTCGGCGGTTATGACGGCGCATATCCCAAGGAACTTTCCGGCGGTATGCGCCAGCGCGTCGGCCTCGCCCGCGCCCTGGTAGTGCATCCAGACCTGCTCTTGATGGACGAACCCTTCTCGGCTCTGGACGTGCTGACAGCCGAAACACTGCGTACCGACCTCATCGACCTCTGGATGGACGGCAAGCTGCCAGTCAAATCCATCCTGATCGTGACGCATAATATCGAGGAAGCGGTGCTGATGGCGGACCGCATCCTGGTGTTCGCCTCCAACCCGGGCCGAGTGGCGCATGAGCTGAAAGTGCCCTTCACCCATCCGCGCAACCGCTTCGACCCCGCCTTCCGTCAGATGGTAGACGATATTTATGGCATCATGACCCGCCGCAAGGCGCCCGAAATACACACCACCACGGCCGCAGCGCCCAACCCGTTCTCACACCCGCTGCATCCGGTGGGTACCAACATGATGGCCGGTCTTTTGGAGACACTGAACAGCCAGCCCTATAATGGCCGGGCCGACCTGCCCGCCTTGTCCGCCGCCTTACAGTTTGAGGTGGACGAACTGCTGCCCCTGGGTGAAACGCTGAGCATGCTGGGCTTCGCCTTGCTGGAGGAAGGTGATCTTCAGATCACGGATACCGGCCGCCACTTTGCCGAAGCCGAGACCGAGGACCGCAAGGATATTTTTGCGGAAGCCCTGCGCGCCCATGTGCCGCTAGTCACCGAGATCCGCAACGTGATCGACCAGCGCTCCAACCACCGCGCCGCCGCCGTGCGCTTCCGTGACCAGCTGGAGGATTATATGTCCCCCGAATATGCGGCGGAAACGCTGCGCACGGTCATCGCCTGGGGACGCTACGCGGAGTTCTTCGAATATGATGAAGAAGCCCAGCAATTCAGCCTTGAGGAAGACGACGAAGCGGAACACGAGGAATAAGGCGCTCTTTCTCGAAGCAAAGCGCGCCCTTTCCAGCTTACCGCCGGGTCAGGGACCAATAAAGCGGCGCACGCCCCGCGGCGATGGCCTTGGCTTTATAACGCGTATGGGGCCAGCCTTCAGGATGAATATCCGTCCGGCTCACCATGAAGACATCTTGCGCCCCCAGCACTTCATCCGTCCATTCCTGATAGGTCGGGTCGTCAGAGGCGATGCGCCACTCCCCACCTGGGCGGATCACTCGCGCAACCTCCGCCACGATTTCAGGATGCACAAAACGGCGTTTAGCATGGCGGGCCTTCGGCCAGGGGTCCGGGAACATCAGAAACAGCTTTGCGAGCGCGCCCTCCTCAAAGCCGCGCAGCAGCGGGCGCGCATCCTCGGTGTAAAGGCGCAGATTGGGGAGCGGCTGCGGGTCTCCCGCGCCGTCCGGCGCAATGCGTGAGAGCAGCGAACAAATGCCGTTATCAAACACCTCCGCCGCGATATACCCCACATCCGGGTTCTTCGTGGCCAGTTCATAGGCATGTTCGCCGCCGCCAAACCCCACCTCCAGCCACAATTCACGGGGCTGAATGGTAAAGGGCGTGGTTGGCCAAACGGTCCGGGGCAAAAATTCTTCCAGCAGCCATTCCTGGCGAGGGCGCAGCTTCTTGCCACGGGAACGGCCGTAAAGGCGATCAGGGGGAGATTTCAGAGTCGTCATGCGGCTTTCCTTTGCCCTCGCACCAGCGCCACGCCAAGCCCCGCCACCGCCATACCTGCCCAAGCGAGCACTGGCATCGCCTCCCCCAGCAGCCCCCAGGCCATCAGCCCGGACAGCGGCGGCACCAGATAAAACAAAGCGGAAACCTGCGATGCCCGGCCAAACCGCAGCATGGCGATATAAAGCGAAATCGCCACCAGAGAATTCGCGGTCACCAGATAGCTCATGGCCATTATGAAATGGGGGCTGACATGCACGCGCCAATCCAGCAGCGCGAACGGCAAGGTGGTCAACAGCCCCACGACATATTGCACGATATTGGACGGCACCGGATGCATCCCCGTACCAAATCGCTTTTCATATAAGGTGGCCCCCGCCATGCCGGACAGCGCCCCAAACGCGCACAAAATGCCCAGTACGGAGACATTCCCCATCTCACCATAGCCCAGAATCGTGATCACCGCACCGCAGAACCCCAGCCCCAGCCCGGCCCAGCCCTTGGCACTAATCTTTTCCCGCACCAAAACGGAGGCCAGCACCCCCACCAAAAGCGGCTGCAAGGACACCACCAGCGCAACCACCCCCGCCGAGGTGCCCAGCGCATAAGCCGTGTAGCACATGCCGAAATAAACGGTCTGGATGCAAAACCCCACCACTGCCACATGCAGCCACGCTACGCGCCGTGCGGGCAAAGGCGGGCGCAGCCAAAGCGCCAGCGGCACCAGCACCAGCAGCGCAAGGCTATAGCGCAGCACCAGAAACGTGAACGGCGCCGCGTATTGAATCCCGATTTTCGACACCGGAAACCCCGCCGACCAAAACAGCAGAAACAATACCGGCGCCGCGCGCAGCCAGAGCGGCACGGATGAAGCGGGCGTATCCTCAGTGCGGATTTTCATGGACCACCAATAAAGACAGGCCTGGAGCACTATGTCTCAGGCCTGTCTTCGTCTCTCACTTTGCCGCTACCCGCAAGCGGGCAGCCTTTAGCGGTTAAAGGCGCTCTTCAAAGAGGGCACCAGATCAGTCTTTTCCCAGGTGAAGGTGCCCAGCTCCTCATCCGGTGTCCGGCCGAAATGCCCGAAGGCGGCGGTCGGCACATAAATCGGGCGGTTGAGCTGCAGATGCTCGCGAATACCGCGCGGCGAGAGATTTACCAGCTCACGCAGGGTCGTCTCCAGCTTCGCCTCATCCACGTCCTTGGCGGTGCCGTGCAGATCCACATAGAGCGAGAGCGGCTGGCTCACGCCAATGGCATAGGAAAGCTGCAGAGTGCATTTCTCGGCCAAGCCCGCGGCCACCACATTCTTGGCAAGGTAACGGCACACGTAAGCGGCGGAACGGTCCACCTTCGTGGGGTCCTTGCCGGAGAACGCGCCGCCGCCATGCGGGGCCGCACCGCCATAGGTGTCCACGATGATCTTGCGCCCGGTCAGGCCGCAATCGCCATCCGGCCCGCCAATCTCGAAGATTCCGGTCGGGTTGACGTAGAAATCCTCGTCCTTGGGCATCCAGCCATCCGGCAGGGCGGCGGTGACGATCGGGCGAATCATCTCCTTCACTGAAGCCGGGGTGAAGCCCGGCTCATGCTGGATGGAAACAACCACAGAGGTCGCACCCACCGGCTTACCACCCACATATTTCAGCGTCACCTGGCTCTTGGCATCCGGCAGCAGACCCTTCACCTGGCTGTCAGCGGCGCGGCGCAGCTCAGAGATGCGGCGCAGAACCAAATGCGAATAATAAATCGGAGCCGGCATCAGCGCCGGAGTTTCGGAGCAGGCATAACCGAACATGATGCCCTGGTCGCCAGCGCCTTCATCTTTATTGCCCGCCGCGTCCACGCCCACGGCAATATGGGCGGACTGCGCATGCAGATGCACGGCGATATCGGCATCTCGCCAGGAGAACCCTTCCTGGTCGTAGCCAATATCCTGCACCGCCATCCGCGCCAGATGCGCCAGATATTCCTTGGTGATGGTCTCCGGCCCACGCACTTCGCCCGCCAGAATGATGCGGTTAGTGGTCACCAGCGTTTCGCAGGCCACGCGCGCATAAGGGTCAGCCGCCAGATAGGCATCGACAACGGTGTCGGAAATCCGGTCAGCAACCTTGTCCGGATGGCCCTCGGAGACGGACTCAGAGGTAAACAGAAATTCTCCGCGATCGCGCATGCAAAACCCCCGTAAGACTTCGAACCGCCGGGCGATTCACCCATAAACGGCGCGGCCCGCATGGCGCATCGGGGGGCTGGGGTCAATATGCTGGCGTTTTACAACAATCACGCCTCGGCCGCCCCTGCTTGCCCAGGATTACCAGCGTTTTTGGTGCCACTTTTTTCAAAAACCAGAAAAAAGCGGCCTTTTTTGCGAAAAAGGCCGCTCACAAAAAACTTTTATCTGTTTGAATAAAGACTTTACAGCTTCAAAAAATCCCTCATGCCATACAGCCCTGCCGGTTGTGCATGAAGCCACAGCGCCGCACGCACGGCACCTGAGGCAAACACACGCCGGTCAAACGCATGGTGGGTGAGGCTGATCTGCTCATCCCCGGCCGTAAACATCACAGTATGGGAGCCAACAATCTGCCCGCCGCGCAGCGTGGCAAAGCCGATCTCACCATCCTTGCGCGGCCCGGTATGACCATCTCGGCCAGAGGCGATCACATCGCCCAGATCCACGCCCCGGCCTGCTGCCACGGCACGGCCAATAGCCAGCGCGGTGCCGGAGGGCGCGTCCACCTTCTGGCGATGATGCATCTCCACAATTTCAGCATCATATTGTGACGCGGGCAGCACTGCCCCCAGCTTCTCGGCCAACAGCAGCACCAGATTCACGCCCGTGCAGAAGTTCGGTGCGGCGATCACCGGAATAACCTTTGCAGCTTCCTGGATCGCGATTTCATCTTCCGGACCATAGCCGGTGGTGCCCAGCACCCAGGGTGTCTCGGTCTCGGCCAGCGCCCTGGCGTGGGCCTGGACCGTGCTGGCATGGGTGAAATCAATCACTACATCCGACTCCCGAGCGAGCGCGATAATATCCGGGAAATGCGGTGCCCCGGCCGGGCCCGCGCCGGACCGACTGGTGCCGCCGGAAAGAGTTGCCGCGGCGGCGGCTTCCTCCGCCAGATAAATGCCCATGCGGCCGGAAATCCCGGCAATGCCGATCCGCAAACTCATAACGCTTACATACCTCCCGGATAGTTCGGCCCGCCAGCCCCCTCCGGCACCACCCAGTTGATGTTCTGGGTCGGATCCTTAATGTCGCAGGTTTTACAGTGCACGCAGTTCTGGGCGTTGATCTGCAGGCGCGGCTCATTCTCCTCCGCGCCGACAATCTCATACACACCCGCCGGGCAATAGCGCGTCTCCGGGCTGGCATACTCATTATAGTTGACGCTAATCGCCTTGGCCGGGTCCAGCAGCGTGAGATGCGCGGGCTGGTTTTCCTCATGGTTGGTGTTGGAGAGGAACACGGAGGAAAGCCGGTCGAAGGTCAGCTTGCCATCCGGCTTGGGATAGTCGATCGGGGTGCAGTCTTTGGCCTTCTTCAGCGCCAGATGATCCGGGTGATGATGCAGCGTCCACGGCGCCTTGCCTTTGAACACATAGGTTTCCAGCGCCGCGTTCACCAGCCCGCCATACATGCCGAACTTGGCGAAGCCAGGGCGGATATTGCGCACCTCATGCAGCTCCGGCCACACCCAGCTTTCCTTTAGCTTCTGCGGATAAGCTTCCAGCGTATCCGGCTTATCCCCCTCGAGAGCCTCGGCAATCGCCTCGGCGGCGACCATGGCGGACTTCATCGCGGTGTGGGAGCCTTTGATCTTCGGCACATTCAGCGTGCCCGCCGCGCAGCCAATCAGCACACCGCCAGGGAAAGCCAGCTTCGGCAAAGACTGGAACCCGCCCTCATTGATAGCCCGCGCGCCATAGGAAATACGTTTGGCCCCCTCGAACGTGGGCGCGATGGCCGGATGCGTCTTGAAACGCTGGAACTCCTGGAAGGGCGATAGATACGGGTTGGTATAATCCAGCCCGATGACGAACCCGACCGCGACGAGATTCTCCCCAAAATGATAAAGGAAGGACCCGCCATAAGTATCCTTGGCCAGCGGCCAGCCAATGCTGTGCTGGGTCAGCCCCTTGCGGAATTTTTCAGGCTGGACCTCCCACAGTTCCTTGATGCCGATGCCATAAGTCTGCGGGTCCGCGCCCTCGCGCAGGTTGAAGCTCTTTTCCAGCTGCTTGGTCAGGGAGCCGCGGCAGCCTTCAGCGAAAATCGTATAGGTGGCGCGTAGCTCCATGCCGCGCTGATAATTGCCCGTTGGCTCGCCATCCTTGCCGATCCCCATGTCGCCCGTGGCAATGCCCACCACGCAGCCATCCTCGATCAGCGTTTCAGCGGCGGCGAAACCGGGATAAATCTCCACCCCCAGCTCCTCGGCCTGCTGTCCCAGCCAGCGCACCAAATTGCCGAGCGAGACGATATAATTGCCTTCATTATGCATCTGCGGCGGGGTGGGCAGCTTCCTCGCCCCGGTGGGGGTCAGCATCAGGAACTCATCCGCCGTGACCGAAGTGGCCAGCGGAATTAGGGCAGGATCAACATCCGGGATCAGCTCCTTCAACGCGCGCGGCTCCAGCACCGCGCCGGAGACGATATGCGCGCCCACCTCCGAGCCCTTCTCGACAACGCAGACCGACAGTTCAGGATTCAACTGTTTCAGGCGAATCGCCGCTGAAAGCCCACCCGGCCCAGCGCCCACCACCACCACATCGAATTCCATCGCCTCACGCGGCAGAGCCTCGTCCGACATCATCGTGTCCCTTTGTTATGCCTCTATCCTGATGGTCTAATGATAAATCTACCCATGAGTAAAGGGGCAGGCACGGGCTAGCCGGACGGGGGCCCACAAGATAATGATTTGCCCATGGAACTGCTGGACGGTCTGAGGCTGCAATGGGAATGGGGGGCTGACGAGGCGTTGCTCGACGCGCCGCAAGACCGCCGCCACTCGCCCGCGCCGCCGCCTTTGCCTTTTGCCAAGCCGCAGGACACACCACCCGCCCGGCGCCCCCCCCGCCAGCCATCCAGCCCCGCTTTGCCAGGGCCCGAGGATGCTGCGCGCCTAGCCGCGAGTTGCACAACCCTGGCGGCGCTGGAAGACGCAATGCGCGGCTTCACCGGCTGCGCGCTGCGTGAAACCGCTACCCAGCTTGTTTTTGCCGATGGCGCGGCGGATGCCAGGCTAGTTATTATTGGTGAAGCGCCCGGCGGCGAGGAAGACCGCGTCGGCAAGCCTTTTGTCGGCCCTGCCGGGCAATTATTGGACAGGATGCTGGGCTCCATCGGGCTGGACCGAACCAAGGTGCGGATTATCAACGCGATTCCCTGGCGTCCCCCCGGCAACCGCACCCCCACCGAAGCTGAAATCGCGCTCTGCCTGCCTTTTTTACACCGGCAGATCGCCCTCATCGCCCCGTACGGGCTTTTCACCTTGGGGGCCGTCGCGGCCAAGGCGCTGCTCGGCAAAGAAGCGCAGACCGGAATAAGGCGGCTGCGCGGCAGGTGGCGCGAAGCCACAATTGAGGGCCTCCCCGCCCCTTTGCCTGTACTGCCCAGCTATCATCCGGCGTATCTGTTGCGTACGCCCACGGCCAAGCGGGAGACCTGGCAAGACCTGCTCAGCCTCCGCGCATGGCTGGAAACACAATGTTGATTAATGTAAAATTCATATCTTGCCGCCATATTTCCCCTGGAATCCCAAGCCGAAATATGGCAACAATGTGGTACATGGCCGCGACCGTCTCATGAGCTGAGATTTGAGTCGTTGTTAAGGCTTGCGTCACTAGTTCTATGTGTGTACGTCCGTCACCATGCGAGGAGCCATCAAACCGCTCTCCCGCCTGAACGTGACGCGCACGGCTCTTGCCGCCATGTCCGTTTTCGCTACGAGTTGCATGCTTGCCATGCCAGCGTTGGCGAAGTCCCAAGATGCGGGACAAGGCCCGGGAACGACGACGCCCCCCACCCAGCCGTCAGACGGCATCAACGGGGAATCTGTAGCCTATGCCGTGCCGCGCAATGCCCCTTCAGGCACTGTTGAGGTCATCCTGCCGCGCCCGCTGGCTCCCAGCGATGTGGCTTTCTATAAACGCGCCCTGCAACTCCAAAAAGATGGGCAGTTTGCCGCGTCAGACAAGATGCTGGACCGAGCGTCCGATAGCGGGCTCGTCGGCGCCGTGCTGGCCTTACGGTATCTGAGCAACAATTACATCACCAAACCTGCCGAACTGACCGCCTGGTGGGCCAAATATTCCAACCAGCCAGAGGCCCCGGCCATTTACGCGCTGATGCAGCACAAACTGCCACGCGCGAACCTGCCGCCTGCGCCCCATCAGGCGCTCCTGCCGGAAGAAACACTGACCTATAGCGGCGCCGCCCGCCCCGGTTACGCGCCGGACAGCGCAAGCTGGCGAAAAATCTTTCTGTCAGGTCTCGACGCCTGGAAACAGCACAACCTGACCCAGGCCGCGGATGATTTCCGCAAATCATCGCAGCTCCACGGCATCTCCGCCGATGATCGCGCCGCCAGTGACTTCTGGGCCGCGCGCGCGGCCCTGCGGATGCAGCAGCCCGACCAATATCTTGACTGGCTGCATCAGGCCTCCTGGGCCAGCGGCACATTCTACGGCATGTTGGCCTCCCGCCTGCTTGGCCAGAACTTCATGCCCACCTACTCCACAACGCTGACGGAAGCCGACGTCACCGCCGTCGATTCTCTGCCGGACGGGCATTTGGCCTTTGAGATGCTCCAGGTCGGACTGACCGAGCAGGCTGAAACCGCCCTGCGTGCTTTGTGGCCGCAAATCCGGTCCACGCCGGATCTTGGCCACGCGGTCATGGCTGTAGCCGCGCGAGCGGGGCTGGTGAACATCACAATCGCCATCGCCGGCACGCTGCCGCAGAGCGGCAACGAGTTCGCCGGGGTTCATCTTCCCATGCCGCCCTTGCATCCTGAAGGCGGTTTTAAGATCAATCCCGCCTTGGTCTATGCCCTCACCCGCACTGAATCTGGCTTTGACCCCCATGCTGTCTCGTATGTCGGCGCACGCGGGCTGATGCAGCTCATGCCGCGTACGGCTGAGTTCATGCGCCAGGATGCCGGCATTTCCGGCTCCATCAACAACCCATCCGCAAATCTCGCGATGGGCCAAGCTTATATTCAATATCTGGCAAGACAGCCGGATATCGACAACAACCTCATGGCGATTCTGGCCAGCTACAATGCTGGGCCGGGCGCTGCCGCCACCTGGTATAACGCGATCACCAAAGACTCTGATCCGCTGATGTTCATCGAAACCATCCCCAACGACCAGACCCGCCATTTCGTGCATCAGGTTCTGGCCGATAGCTGGATTTATGCCGAGGAAATTGGGGTTCACCCCCGCAGCCTGGACGAACTAGCGCAAGGCGAATTCCCGACCCTGCAGGCATTCACCCCGGCGCCGATCGAAACAGCGGACGCGCAATGAGCCGGATCGACGAAAGCCGCCTTTTCATTCCCGTGCGCATCGCAGTGGCAACGATCTCAGACACGCGCAAGGCGGAGAACGACACATCTGGCGACGCGCTGGCCGCGCGCATTGCCGAAGCCGGTCATGAGTTGGCCGCCCGTGTCGTCATCAAAGACGACGCAGAGCTGATCGCGACCCAGCTTCGTGCCTGGATTGCCAATCCGGCCGTGGATGTGGTCATCACCACCGGCGGCACCGGGGTCACGGGCCGGGATGTCACTCCGGAAGCCTTCCATCGCGTGCTGGACAAGCTGATCGAAGGGTTCGGCGAGCTGTTCCGCATGTTGTCCTATGCGAAAATTGGCACCTCCACCATGCAGTCCCGCGCTTTAGGCGGCGTAGCAAATGGCACTTACCTCTTTGCTCTGCCCGGCTCCACCGGCGCGGTAAAGGATGGCTGGGATGATATTCTCCGTTTCCAGCTCGATTCCCGGCACCGCCCCTGTAATCTGGTGGAACTCATGCCCCGGCTAAAAGAGCATTTTTAACAGAACAACCGAGAGGCCGCGTCATGCGGCTTTTCTTTTATCTTTTAAGTTCTTCTTTTGTTCTTGACTTGCGACCAAAAAATGACCTTAATCAAACAAGAACGGAGCATGAACATAATGTCTGTTTCCCACGTGCATATCAAACAGGCTGCGGGTTCCGGCGTTCTCAAGGGGCGCGGAACCGCATTGAATCCAGCCAACAGGTTCGAAGCCGCCCGCCAAGAGGCCTTCGATGACGGCTGGGCACAGGAAGACGCAGCAGACAAACCACAGACTACCCTGATTCGGGACAGCACACGCAGCATCATCGCCCGTAACGACAGCCCAGACCTGTCTTTCGAGACCAGTGTGAACCCTTATCGCGGCTGTGAGCATGGCTGCATCTACTGCTTCGCCCGGCCCAGCCACGCATATCTGGGCTTTTCCGCCGGGCTGGATTTTGAAACCAGGATCGTTTTCAAACCCGAAGCCCCGCGCCTTTTGGAAAAAGAGCTCTCCCGCCCCGGCCATAAGCCCGACGTGATTGTACTGGGCTCCAATACCGACCCGTATCAGCCCGTGGAACGCACGCTTGGCATTACCCGCGCGATTCTTGAGATATTGGAGCGCTTCAACAACCCGCTTGGCATTGTCACCAAATCCGCCGGCGTGGTGCGGGACAAGGATATTCTAAGCCGCATGGCCGCGAAGGGACTGGCCAAGGTTCATCTCTCCGTTACCACGCTGGACCCACCCCTAGCCCGCGCCATGGAACCACGCGCCGCCGCGCCCGCCCGGCGCCTTACCGCCATCTCTGAACTTGCAGCGGCCGGTATTCCCGTGGGCGTGATGGTCTCTCCCATGATCCCCGGCCTGAACGATGCCGAAATGGAGACCATTCTGGAGGAAGCCGTAAAAGCTGGCGCCAGCAGCGCTTACACCACAATGCTGCGCCTGCCGCATGAGCTGGGTGCCTTATTCACAGACTGGCTGGAGCAATATCTGCCGGAACGCGCCGCGCATGTGCTCAGCCTGATCCGGCAAAGCCGCGCTGGGCAGCTGAATGATTCAAAATTCCATACACGCTTTGCCGGTGAGGGCCCTTACGCGGCAATGCTGGCCCAACGCTTCACCCGCGCCGTGCAACGGCTGGGACTAGATGAAGCACCCTCCCGCCTCGACATTTCGCAATTCCACGTCCCCGGCCGCCCCCCCGCCTGCTTACAGATGAGCCTCTTCTAACAAAGGAGTTTCGCGATGGAATGGATTTTCTATATCAACCCCCGCATCGTCATCAGCATCGCCTCAGCATTGGCTTGTTTGTATTTTCTCTGTATCTGCGCTGAGGAAATCCAGGTCCTACTAGCTTACTGGAAAACCACCGGCCTTAGCGCTGAGCCTTTGACCATTCATAAGCGCGTGAAATTTCCGCGATTTCCACGCGATACGATTCATACCACCGCGCCTGGCCTCTATTTTGTGCCAGAAGATGCTCAGCTTGCCCCTTCCAGGCTTTAATCGCAGCGAGATCAGGCCAATAAGAAAGCGTAATCTCCTCCGCCCCCTCGGTCACAGACTTAAATTCCAGGCAGCCATAATCGCGCAATGCCAGATCACGTAATAAAGCCGCTGTTTCAATATAATCCGCATCCACCGCCTTAATGCGGGCGCGGAAGATCACCACGAACATTCAGAGCAATCCGAGCACTGTTTCTGCGGGTCGACAGGCTCTCGCACCTTTTTCCGTCACCACCACTGGGCGGTTGAACAAAACAGGATGCTCGGCAATCGCATCCAGCACTACGTCCTCGCTGGCCTGCTTCAACCCCAACTCAGCGGCCAGCGGTTCCTTGGCGCGCAAAAGTGCTTCCGCGCTGCCAAGCCGCTTGGCCAAGCTGGCCAGTTCTTTGCGCGATAATGGCGTTTTCAGATATTCGACAATCCTGGGCTCATTCCCGGCTTCGCGCAGAATTTGTAGCACCGCACGGGAGGTGCTGCATTTCGGGTTGTGGTAGATTGTCGCGTTCATCGAAAATCCCCTTTCAAGCGAGAACCGTTGAAATCACGCAGTCTCGTTACTTGTGAATCATCGTCCCGATGCCATGCTCGGTAAACAATTCCAGCAGCAGCGCATGTGGCACGGTTCCATCCAGAATGGTTGCCCCCTTCACACCCTGCGTGACGGCTTCCATGCAGGTTTCCACCTTCGGAATCATCCCGCCGGAAATCGTGCCATCCGCGATAAGCCCACGAATCTGTGACAACGACAAATCACTCAGCAACTGCTTGCTCTTTTCCAGCACGCCCGGCACATCGGTCAGCATCAGCAGGCGTTGCGCGTTCAACGCACCCGCAATCGCTCCGGCTACCGTATCGGCATTGATGTTATAGGTCTGGCCATCTTCACCAGCCCCCACCGGCGCAATCACCGGAATCAACCCAGCCCCGGTCAACGCATGAATCACACGCGTATCAATAAACATCGGCTCGCCCACATATCCCAGATCAAGCGCCTGCTCGATCATCGAATCCGGGTCTTTATAGGTACGGCGCAGTTTACGGGCACGGATCAACCCGCCATCCTTGCCGGAGATCCCCACCGCTAGCGCACCGGCGGCGTTAATCAGCCCGGCCACCTGCTTGTTCACGGTTCCAGCCAGCACCATTTCCACTACTTCGACCATGGCGGCATCCGTCACGCGCAGCCCTTGCACAAAGCTGGACTGGATACTCAGCCGTTTGAGCATCGCGTTAATCTGCGGCCCGCCACCATGCACCACCACGGGGTTGATGCCTACCTGCTTCAGCAGCGCGATATCCCGCCCGAACTCATTGGCCAGCGAGCCATCCATCGCGTGCCCGCCATATTTCACCACAATCGTCGCCCCGGCATATCGGCGCAGATACGGCAGCACCTTAGTAACGATATGCGCTTCCCGGGCAGCGTCTTTGATGTCTTGACGGTTCATCTGGTCCTCATTCAACGAATTCGGCAATGGCGGCACGCAGCTCCTCAACGCCGATTCCTGCGGCACTGGAAGTGGTGATAATCTGGTTCATCGCGGCGGGATGTTTCGCCACCAGGGCCAGCACCTCGTCCTGCTTGCGCTTCAAGGGGCAGGGTTTTACCGAATCCGCCTTAGTCAGAACAATCTGGAAAGACACGGCGGACTGGTCGAGTAGTTCCATCACGGTCAAGTCAGAAACCTTCACCTCCACCCGCGCATCCAGCAGCAGAAACACCCGGCGCAAATTAGGCCTGCCGCGCAGATAATCGAGCATCAGCCCTTGCCAGTCACGCTTAATCTCCTTCGGCGCCTCGGCATAGCCGTAGCCTGGCATATCTACCAGTACCAAAGGCCCCGCCTGGCATTCAAAGAAATTCAGCTGCCGGGTGCGCCCCGGCTGATGCGAAACCCGCGCCAGCGCCTTGCGTCCGGTAATCGCGTTGATCAGCGAGGACTTGCCGACATTGGAGCGGCCGGCGAGAGCAATCTCATTGCCCCGCGGCGCGGGCAGATGGTCCAGCGCCTGCGCGGCGTAAAAGAATTCGCAAGGTGAGGCGAAGAGTTTCCGCCCTGCCTCGATCTGCTCCGGGCTCGGCCCGCTGGTCTCGAACTTCAGCCTTTGGCCGGAACTGTCGGCTTTGGCCCCATGGCCCTGCGCATGATCAGCCATTGCTGCCCCACGGAAAGAATGTTGTTCCATGCCCAGTACAGCACCAGCCCGGCGGGCGAACGTGCCAGCATGAAAGTAAAGATAATCGGCATCAGCTGGAACATACGCTGCTGCGCCGGGTCGGGCGGCGTCGGGTTCAGCTTCTGTTGCAGATACATGGTGAAGCCCATGATGATTGGCAGCAGACCAACATGCAGCAGCGGGCTGATCATGGTCGGGTCATACGGGATCAGGCCGAACAGGTTAAAGATGTTCGTCGGATCCGGCACGGAAAGATCCTTGATCCAGCCATAGAACGGTGCCTGACGCATCTCGATGGTGATGAAGATCACCTTATAAAGCGAGAAGAACACCGGAATCTGCAACAGCATCGGCAAGCAGCCGGAGGCCGGGTTGATCTTCTCGGTCTTATACAGCTCCATCGTCGCCTGCTGGAGCTTGGTGTTATCACCCTTATACTGCTCCTTCAGCGCCGCGATCTTCGGCTGCATCGCCTTCATCCGGCCCATCGAGCGATAGGAATAGCTCGCCAGAGGGAAGAACAGCAGCTTCACACCCACGGTGAAGATCATGATCGCTAGGCCGAAATTGCCGGTCAGCGTATTCAGCCAGTCCAGCGCAAAGAAAATCGGCTTGGTCAGGAAATAGAGAATGCCGAAATCGACGGCTTTATAGAAATTCGGGATATGATAAATACGCTGGTAATAATCTAGGATTTTTACAACCTTGGCGCCGGTGAACAAATGGCTGGTAAACGCCGCCTGCCCGCCTGCCGGCACGGTAATCGCCTTATCGGTGATGAAGCTGGTCTGATAAGCACCGCCGTCCCCGTCGATCACCTTGCCATAGCTCATTGTGGCGTTCATCTGCGCTGTCTGCTCAGGCGCTACGGCGGCAAGCCAATATTTGTCGGTAATGCCGGTCCAGCCGCCCGGGCCGCTACTGGAATAAGCCACGCCCCCCGCAGATTTCTCGCCCTTATCCTTCAACGCACCATAGCCTTCCTGCTTCAACGTGCCGTTGAACACACCCAGTGGCCCTTCAAACAGCACCCAACTGCTCTCCACCTTGGGCTTGTAGTCACGCACCACCCGCGACCAGGGATAAACCTGAACCGGCGCGGCCCCCTTGTTCACCACGTTCTGCGTCACAGTGAACATATATTTGTCGTCAACCTTCAGGATCAGCTGGAATATCAGCCCCTGCCCGTTATCCCAGGAGAGCGTGACCGGCGTTTTCGGCGTCAGCTCCTGCGCGCTGGGGGTCCAGACGGTGCTGTCATCCGGCACCTTCGCGCCCGCAGGCGCAGTCCAGCCGAACTGAACATAAGACGGCGTGGTGCCACCTCGGCGGCCCATGATCTGCACCAGCGGCGAATTCTTCGCCACGGTCTCATGATAATCCTTCAGCACCACGTCATCGAACACCGCGCCGGTGAGTTCGATACTGCCTTTCAGCATGGGTGCATCCACGGCCAGACGCGGGCCATTCGCGACAGCAGCCTGGGTGGAAGCGGAGCCCGGCGCACCGGTGGCGCTCTGCGGCTTGGTTGCCGTGCTCTGCGGCGTGGTTTGCGCCGTTTGCGTGGGGTTATGGGCTGGGTGCGGAAAAAACTTTTCCTGCAACACCGTAAAAATAGCCAGGATGCCGAATGACAAGGCTAGGGCGAGGATCAGGCGCTTCGAGTCCATCAGGGTCAGCTATCCTTGGGAGTGGGAACCGGGTCGTATCCGCCGGGGTTGAAAGGGTGGCAGCGCAGAATACGCTTGGCCGCGAGCAGGCTGCCCCGCGCGGCACCGTGGCAGACCAGGGCCTCGCGCGCATAGGCGCTGCAGGAAGGGTGGAAACGGCAATTTGCACCAATCACCGGGCGCAGCGTCAGCTCATAAGCCCGCACGGCACCGGAAAGCATCAGGGCGGCGGGGCTCATGCCAAAGCCTCCTCCACTGCCTGGGCCAGACTATGGGTAAGGCGGGAAAATGGAACATCCCCCGTCTCACGCCGCGCGATCAGCACCAACTCCACGCCGGGCATTTCGCGGCCAGCCAAAACAAGCCGCGCCGCCTCCCGCAGCCTGCGCTTGGCGCGGTTGCGAGTGACGGCGTTGCCGATTTTCTTGGTGGCTGTGTAGCCCACGCGCAGGGCTTCCTCCGAGCCATCTTTAGCGGCCTGGAGCACGAAACCATGCTTCGCGATTTTTTTCCCCCGCGCGGCCAGGCGCAAAAACTCTGCGCGCCGGGTCAACCGAGCGGGCGGGGTTTGGGCAATGGCCATAACGCTACCGGCGCGCAGGGCGCGCGATCAGGCGGAGAGCTTGGCGCGGCCCTTGGAGCGGCGGTTGGCGATTACCTTGCGGCCGCCAACAGTCGCCATACGGGCGCGGAAGCCGTGCCGGCGCTTGCGGACGAGCTTGGAAGGTTGATAGGTCCGTTTCACGGTATTCTACTCCGGCAAAAGACAAACAAAACTGTTCGCGGACCGTCCCCGGCCCGGCGTGTTGGCGGGGTATAGGCAGGGCAGACCCGCCACGTCAATCTCACCGACACGTGAACCCGGCAAGGCAAAGGCGCAAAGCCGCCTTTTTCCTGCCCCCGGCGTCTATGCGCACGCGTCTTTCTTCCCCACACCTGGGCCTTACCGGAGTCGATGATTCGCTAAACGCAGGATTCGCGTCCCGGTTACTCTCGGCGCATATTAAGTATTAAAGCTTTGATATTACGTTGAACCCGGAAGCAGCCCTATGAATTTGGAAGATTTCTCAAAACTCTACCCCGCCGCGCCCGCCGGGCTGCGCAACCTCTCCGCCGCCATGAAGAAGGCCCAGCTGGACCTAACACTGACGATACTTATTAAAATCCCTGCCTCGCAAATGAATAGCTGCGCCTTCTGCACACAATTCCACCTGAGCATGGCCCGCAAGCTTGGCGTTGCACAGGCCAAGCTTGACCTCATAGCCGTCTGGCGCGATGCCAGGCTGTTCTCGGCGCACGAACAAGCCTCCCTGGCCTGGACGGAACGACTAATTGCCCTGCCCACGTCCACCTGACCGAAACTGAGAACGAGGAAGCCGAATGCGCCTTCCCCGGCACGGAATTTGCACAGCTTTGCACCGCCATCGCCACCATCAATGCCTGGAACCGCATTGCCGCCGGACTCGGTTTTCCGCCCCGCTTTGACCATTGATGGTTGCAACGACTCGGTGTTTTCATTCACAAAAAAGGTGAGCCCATGCAGATTTTTTCCTCACCACGCCCCCGCACTGTTCTGGCTTTGCAAGGTGGTGGCGCGCACGGTGCCTTCACCTGGGGTGTTCTCGACAGGCTTCTGGAGAACGAATTCAAATTCGACGCCGTCACCGGCGTATCCTCCGGCGCCATGATCGCCGCCCTGGCGGTGCAAGGCATGGTAAAAGCCGGGCCGCAAGGCGCGCGCACGGCCATCACCAAGCTCTGGACCCGGGTGATGGAAGGAAATCTCTTTGGCAATTTCCCCGCCACACCGCTCGATTGGATGTGGGACACCACCAAAGCCCTCAGCAACGACTTTGCCTGGACCGGTCTGACCCAGGCCTTGCGGCTGTTCGACCCCGCGCAACTCAACCCGCTGGGGCAAAACCCGCTGGAACCGTTGCTGCGCGAATTGCTCGACACCAAAGCCCTGTGCGCCCCCAACGCCCCCCGGCTTTATGTTGGCGCCACGGATGTTGAAACCGGCGAGGCAGCCGTGTTCTCCAACGCCGAGATCGGGATTCCTGAACTTCTAGCCTCTGCCTGCATCCCCATGATGTTCCCCACGGTTCGGATCAACGGGCGGCATTACTGGGATGGCGGCTATAGCTGCAATCCGCCTCTGGCTCCGATCCTGACCCCCAAGCCGGAAACGCTGATCCTGATCCGCGCCCAGCCCCGCCAACGCAGCGGCGTGCCTAGCGCCACGGCGGACATTGTCCACCGGCTGCACGAAATCGCTTTCCAAGCGCCTCTGGCGGCGGAATTATCCATGCTTCCGCGCAATGTGCGGTTGGTGGATATCCCGGCGGATGAAGCGCTCTCCCACCATCCGCTCACCTCCAAGCTCAACACCGACCGCCCCTTTCTTGAGGCCCTGTTCGATGCGGGCCGGAAGGCGGCAAACAACGCCCTACATAGTACATGAACCGGCTGAGCCGCCTCAAACCCCAGCCCGCTTCCCTATCCAGCAAGGTACTGTGGGTCACGGTCATTGCCATCCTGGTCATCGAATCCCTCGCCTTACTCCCCGTCCTTGGCCGCCAGCGTCTGCATTGGATGTATGAGGTCCAAAGCCGGGCCAATGTCGCCGCCTATGCGCTGCAATCCGCGTCTCCAACCCAGGCGGCGCGCATATTGCGGCTAGCCGGAATTCACCGGCTCACCCTGGTGTCTCCGAGCGGCCAGCAAGAGAGTTGGTCAGCATCGGACGCCCCGCCCCCTACAAACGCCGTTCTCATCCCTGAGGAAGAACATTTAAGCTACAGCATCTGGCGCACCTGCCTGCGCATCGCGGGGCTGGCACCGGCCGAGCAAACTCTTCTCTTTACCTCCCCGCTTTCGGCCACGGGCGGCATGGCGGTTCAGGTCAGCACCGCCCCACTGACCTTCCGGATGCGGCTTTATGCACGGCGGGGGGTCAGCTTGATCGTGCTGCTGTCCATGCTTGCCGGGCTCGTTGTTTACGGGGTTCTCAACAAGCTGCTTGTCCAGCCCATGGAGATTCTCACCGCCTCCATCATCCGGTTCCGCGAAGCCCCGGAAGAAGCCGACCATGCCGGGTTGGACCTGCTTGCCGCCCGCCCACGGGACGATATTTCCACCGCCGCGCGGGAGTTGAAAGCCATGCAGAGCGAGTTGCGCGGCGCCCTATGGCGCAATGCCCGCTTGGCCGCTGTGGGCACGGCGGTGGCGAAAATCGCCCATGACCTGCGCAACGTCCTCTCCTCCGCTCTGCTGGTCGCCGACCGATTGCAAGGCGTGGAGGACCCCGTGGTCCAGCGCGCCACCCGCACCCTCATCCCCGCTGTTGAGCGCGCCACGCAATTTGTCAGCCGCACGGTGGAGTTCGCGCGGGAAGGTCCGCCTCCAGTCACCCGCAGTCTGGTGCGGATCTGGGAGCTAATCGAAGAAGTGGCCAACACCGTCCGGCCCGCCAGCGCCAAATGGCGCATCGAAAACCTGGTGCCAGAGATGTTGGAACTACCCATGGATCGGGACCAACTCTACCGCGTGCTGACCAACCTGATCCGCAATGCGGCTGAGGCGGGCGCCACCCTCATCACGCTGAGTACCGAAATCATCGGTGATCAAACGAAATTACGGGTGCTGGATAACGGCCCCGGCCTGCCGCCTAAAGCCCAGGCCAATCTGTTCAAACCCTTCACCGGCTCGGTCCGCAGCGGCGGCACGGGTCTTGGGCTGACCATCGCGCGTGACCTGATCCGCGCCCATGGTGGTGATCTAGTGCTGGAGCATAGCGGCCCGGATGGCACAGTCTTCTGCATGGACCTCGCCACGCACGACCCGCATACGCCCCCGCCCTTCGCCAGCCGTGAGTCTGCTCTATAAACCATTAAAAGCATAGAGAATATTAGGGTTTATGCTTGCCCTGAGCTCTCAAATTCCAGAAAAACCTTTTCACAACGCGCTGAATTTTGGCAGAAAATCGTTATTTTTCGCTAGAGATTGCATTTCGCGCGGAAATCCTTTTCTAAAGACCCATGATCCCATTGGCTCTCAACTCTTCTCGCCTGCGGCTTGGTTTGGCCGGGGCTGGCACGCCCGCTTTGCGGCGGCTGCGGGCCCTGCGCGCCGCCGGCGCCGGAGAAGAGCTGCGCGTCTTCACCACAGACCCCGCTTTGAGCGCCGAAGCCGGAGCAGCCACCACGCCCCGCCTACCCACGCCAGAAGATATCAGCCCGCTTAACCTGCTCTGGATCGCCGGGCTTGAGGAAGATATTTACCGCCCGCTGGCCCAGGCCGCCCAGGATGCGAAACTCCTTCTGAATGTCGAGGACGTCCCTGAATTTTGCGATTTCAACTCCGTCGCGGAAATCCGCCGGGGCGATCTGCTGCTCACCGTTTCCACCGGCGGTCAGGCGCCTGGCTTGGCCGGTGCCATCCGCAAGCGGCTGGAAGCCTGTTTCCCTGAAAGCTGGGCCACCCGCGTGAAAGAGATTGCCACCCTCCGCCAAGGCTGGCGGGCTGAACGAATGCCCATGGCGGAAGCCGCCCGGCGTATCGACACGCTGGTTGAGGAAAAATGCTGGCTTTCCTGTCCAAAGCTCCGCTGACCTTCCGCCTTGTTCCTCTCCGCCCCGCCAAAACGGCCGGCCCATACGGCCCTGGGAGCCTGATACATGCCTGACAGCCTACCCCCCTTCTCCGATGCGGAGACCGTTCTGCGTAACGCCATCACCTGGCAATTTCCGGGCAAAATCGCGCTCGTGTCCTCCTTTGGGACGGAATCCGCGATCCTGCTGCACATGGTGGCGCAGATCGACAAATCCCTGCCGGTGATTTTTCTAGAAACAGGAAAATTATTCCCCGAGACCCTCGCCTACCGGGACGAGCTGATCGAAAAGCTTGGCCTGACTGGCGTGCGTTCCATCCGCCCCTCTGGCAAACAGCTCGCCGCCTACGACCCGGACGGCCGGTTGTGGGAGAAAGACCCGGATCTGTGCTGCACCATTCGCAAGACCAACCCGCTGGACGACGCGTTGGAAGGGTTTGATGCCTGGATCACCGGCCGCAAGCGCGGCCAGTCCGCCACCCGCGCCAATCTGCAATTACAGGAAACCGGCGCGGATGGGCGTATCACCATCAACCCACTGGCCTTCTGGAACGATGAAATGCTGGAAGCCTATTTCCTGGCACATGGCCTGCCGCACCACCCACTTGAGGTTCAGGGCTATACATCCATCGGCTGCGCCACCTGCACCCACAAGCCTTTGCCGGGGCAGGATAAACGCTCCGGTCGCTGGGCGGGCCAGGCCAAGACAGAGTGCGGCATCCACATGCCCCGCGCTATGACCAAGCCTGACTGGCCGGAGACGCTGATCTTCGAAGTCTGAGCTTTTCCGGGCGCTTTTTGGCTGCGCTCATAGATGGTCTCTCCCATGCGTGAGGCGCAGCCCAATGGCAATATAATTTCGTCAACCCTCAACAATCATACATTATATTACTGAAACCATTAGGTTTCAGCACGTCTCTCCGACCCTCCGTGGATTTCCACCGCCTGCTTTTCAACGCCGCTCAACCCCATGGCTGCCATGCTGCGGCGCGGCAGACTGGCTTTACACAAGGCGGCGGATTGAATAACGCTTCAGCCGTTCCGTCCCGTCGGGAACGCCTTTCCTGACGCCTAATAAAGTTACAATGAGAAGGTGAAGCATATGGCTAAAACCGCTACGAGCAAGCAGGTCGGCACGGCGACGCTTAATTTCAACGACAAAACAGCGACCCTGCCGGTGCTGGGCGGCACGCTCGGCACGGATTGCATGGATGTCCGCAAGATCCAGAGCGAGCTTGGCATCTTCACTTTCGACCCGAGCTATGGCGCCACCGCCTCCTGCGAAAGCTCCATCACCTATATCGATGGCGACGAAGGAGTGCTGCTGCACCGTGGCTACCCAATCGACCAGTTGGCCGAAAACTCCTCCTTCCTCGAAGTGGCGTACCTGCTGCTAAACGGCGAACTGCCGAATGAGGCCGAGTTCACCAAGTTCACCAACGGCATCACCCGCCACACGATGCTGCACGAGCAGATCCGCAATTTCTGGAACGGCTTCCGCCGTGATGCCCACCCGATGGCGATGCTCTGCTCTGTGGTCGGCGCCATGTCCGCCTTCTACCCGGACAGCATCGACATTCACGACGAGCACCAGCGTGAGATTTCCGCCTTCCGCCTGATCGCCAAAATGCCGACGATCACCGCCTGGGCGTATAAGTATAATGTCGGCCAACCCTTCATGTACCCGCGTAACGATCTCTCCTACGCGGAAAATTTCCTTTATATGTTCCATGGTGTTCCGGCCGAAACCTACAAGCCAAACCCGGTGTTGACCAAGGCGATGGACCGGATCCTGATCCTGCATGCGGATCATGAGCAGAATGCCTCCACCTCCACCGTGCGTCTGGCCGGCTCCACCGGCACCAACCCGTTCGCCTGCATTGCCGCTGGCGTTGCCTCCCTCTGGGGTCCCGCTCATGGTGGCGCCAACGAAGCGGTGCTGAAGATGCTCGGCGAAATCGGCCATAAGGACAACATCCCCGACTTCATCAAGCAGGTGAAGGACAAGGATTCCAACGTGAAGCTGATGGGCTTCGGCCATCGCGTTTACAAGAACTACGACCCCCGCGCGAAGATCATGCAGAAGACCTGCTACGAAGTGCTGGGCGAGCTGGGCATCAAGGACTCCCCTCTGCTCGACCTCGCGATGGAGCTGGAAAAAATCGCGCTGGAAGACGAATACTTCGTCTCCCGCAAGCTCTACCCGAACGTGGATTTCTATTCCGGCATCATCCTGAGCGCGATGGGCTTCCCTACCACCATGTTCACGCCGATCTTCGCCCTGGCACGCACCGTGGGCTGGATCAGCCAGTGGAAGGAAATGATCGAGGACCCGACGAACCGCATCGGTCGTCCCCGTCAGATTTATACCGGTGCGGCGCAGCGCGACTACACGCCGCTCGACAAGCGGGGCTAATGCCGCTTCCGCGACAATCCGTAACGCAGGGGAAGCATCTCCTCCCCGGCTGCCTGCCCTTCCGTGCCTCGCGCGCGGAAGGGTTTTGTTTTTCGTGACCTCGCATGAAGGGGTTTTCTGAAAATCCTGCCCGTAACCTCATCATCGGGCTTATCTTCATCGTGGTGCTCATCACCTGCGCCACACTCGCCTTCACCAGCGAAGGCTGGAGCCTCGGCGATGCGTTCTACTTCGTTATCATCACGGTTTTCACGGTAGGGTATGAGGAAGTCCACCCTCTCACCACGCCAGAACTGCGCGCCATCGCGCTGGCCACCATCATTCTCGGCTGCACGGGTGTCATTTTCCTCACCGGCGCGCTGGTGCAGTTCATCACCTTCGGGCAGATTCAGCAATTATTGGGGAACAGACGGATGAAAACGCAAATCGGCAAGATGAGCGGGCATGTGATCGTCTGCGGCTATGGACGCATCGGGCACATGCTGACCGATGAGCTGACAGCCGGCGGCGCAAGTTTTCTGATTCTGGACCGTGACGAAGCCAAGCTGCACGACGCCGCCGCACGCGGCCTCATCACCCTGGCAGGCGATGCAACGGATGAAGCCGTGCTGGAGGAAGCCGGCGTCAAACGCGCCCGCGCCTTGGCCTGCGTGGTGCCGAATGACGCGGTGAATGTGTTCATCACCCTCTCCGCGCGGAATTTGAACAAGGATATTGAGATCATCGCCCGGGGCGAGGCTGCCAGTACCAAAAGCAAGTTGCTGCGCGCGGGGGCCAGCGCGGTGGTGGAACCCACCCATATCGGCGCTGAACGCATTGCCCAGCTCATCCTGTTTCCCCGCACTGCCAAACTCACGGATTCCAGCCGGATGCGCCTGCTCGGCTCAGGGCTGCGCACGCTGGGGCTGGAGCTGGAAATTGTGCCCGTCCCCGCCGAGAGCTCTTATGCCGGGCAAACGGTCGAGCAAATCGAACAAAGCGCCAACGGCACCTTGTTTGTGGTCGCGGTGAACCGGCAGAACGGTGAGACCATCACCCGCCCAGAGCCGGAGCTGGTGATCGAGGCGGGGGATGGCGTTATCGTCATCACCCGCGCCGGGCGGGAATCACCCCGCATCATCTAACCTCAGCCCAAGGGCGGCACATGCACCCAACCGCTCATCAACACTCGCGCGCTGCGGCTCATCATCGCCTTACTCACCTGCCATTGCTGTTTCACCAGCGTCGCCCCCGCGCCCACGCGCAGCGTGCCGGAAGGGTGGCCAAACCGCACTGACTCACGCGCCCCACCACCAGCGGCCATATTCACCAGCGTGCCCGGCACGGCGGCGGCTGTGGCAATGGCCACCGAGGCCGTGCCCATCATCGCGTGATGCAGCTTGCCCATGGACATGGCGCGCACCAGCACATCGATATCCCCAACTCCAATCCGCTTGCCGCTGGATGCTGTGTAGCCCTTCGGCGGGGCCACCCAGGCGATTTTGGGGGTATGCTGGCGCGTCGCGGCTTCATCAAGGCTCTTGATCAGCCCCATCCGCAACGCCCCATACGCCCGGATGGTCTCCAGCTTTTTAAGTGCCGCCACGTCAGCGTTCACATCTTCCTGCAACTCCGTGCCGCTATAGCCCAGCGCCTCGGCATTCAGGAAAATGGTGGGAATCCCGGCATTGATCAACGTCGCCTGAAAGCTGCCAACCCCCGGCACCTCCAGCTCGTCCACCAGATTGCCGGTCGTGAACAAAGCGCTACCCTCCCCTTCTTCAGCCGGATCGAGAAATTCCAACTCAATCCCAGCGGCGGGGAATGTCACGCCATCCAGTTCGAAATCACCGGTCTCCTGCACGGCCCCGCCCGTCATCGGTATATGCGCGACGATGGTTTTGCCGATATTCGCCTGCCAGATGCGGATAACGGCCACGCCATCACGCGGCAGCCGCGCCGGGTCAACTAGGCCATTACTGATCGCAAACGGCCCCACGGCGGCGGATAAATTCCCGCAATTCCCGGACCAATCAACAAACGCCTGATCGATCGCCACCTGCCCGAACAGATAATCCACATCATGATCCGCCCGCGTGCTGCGACTGACAATCACGGCCTTGGACGTGCTGGAGGTCGCGCCCCCCATGCCGTCAATCTGTTTGCCATACGGGTCCGGACTGCCGATGACGCGCATCAGCAGTCTATCCCGCGCGGAACCGGGCATACGCGCGGCCTCGGGTAGATCCTCCAGCCGGAAGAATACGCCCTTGGAGGTACCACCACGCATATAGGTGGCGGGAATTTTGATCTGCGGTGCAAAAGCCATGGCGCTCACTCCGCCGCCTGCGCGGCTTCCAGGAAGTCCTGCGCGAAACGTTGCAGCACCCCGCCGGCATCGTAAATCGAGACTTCCTCCGCAGTATCCAAACGGCAGATCACGGGCACACGCGTCTCATCGCCATCCTTGCGGTGAATCACCAAAGTCAGTTCCGCGCTCGGCTTGCGCTCGCCCAGCACGTCATAGGTCTCAGTACCATCCAGCCCTAGCGTCAGGCGGGTGGTGCCGGGTTTGAACTCCAGCGGCAGTACCCCCATGCCGATCAGATTGGTACGGTGGATTCGCTCGAACCCTTCCGCCACAATCGCCTCCACCCCTGCTAGGCGCACGCCCTTCGCCGCCCAATCGCGTGAGGAACCCTGCCCATAATCCGCGCCCGCGACGATAATCAACGGCTGACGGCGGTTCATGTAGATCTCAATCGCCTCCCACATCCGCGTCACCTGCCCTTCCGGCTCCACACGGGCCAGCGAGCCTTTGCGTACGCTGCCATCCTCATTGCGCACCATCTCGTTCAGTAGCGTGGGGTTGGCGAACGTGGCGCGCTGTGCGGTCAGATGATCCCCGCGATGCGTCGCGTAAGAATTAAAATCTTCTTCCGGCAAGCCCATCCTCGCCAAATACTCACCCGCCGCCGAACTCGGCAGAATCGCATTTGAGGGCGAAAGATGGTCGGTAGTGATATTATCCCCCAGCACCGCCAGAGGACGCATGGCCTTCAGCGTGCGCTCCCCGGCCAACGCCCCCTCCCAATAAGGCGGGCGGCGGATATATGTGCTTTGCGGTCGCCACGGATAAAGCGGGCTCACCTTCTGCCGCGTCGCACGCTGGCCAAACATCGGCTCATACACATTGCGGAACTGCTCCGGCTTCACCGAGGCCGTGACCACCGCGTCAATTTCCTCATCCGAGGGCCAGATATCCTTGAGCCGGATTTCCTTGCCGTTCGTATCATGCCCCAGCACATCGCGCCCGATATCAAACCGGATCGTCCCCGCAATGGCATAGGCCACCACCAAAGGCGGCGATGCCAGGAAGGCCTGTTTCGCATACGGATGGATCCGCCCATCGAAATTCCGGTTTCCTGACAGCACGGCGGTTGCGTAGAGATCCCGGTCAATAATCTCCTGTTGGATCTTCGGGTCCAGCGCGCCAGACATGCCATTGCAGGTTGTGCAGGCAAAAGCGACAATGCCAAAGCCGAGCTTTTCCAACTCCGCCGTCAGCCCGGCCTCATTCAGATACAACGCCACCGCCTTAGAGCCCGGCGCCAGCGAGGATTTTACCCACGGCTTACGCACCAGCCCGGCGCGATTGGCATTGCGCGCCAGTAGCCCGGCGGCAATCACGTTGCGCGGGTTGGAGGTGTTAGTGCAGCTGGTAATCGCCGCGATAATCACCGCCCCATCCGGCATCTTCCCCGGCTCCTCCTTCCAAGGTGCCGCCACGCCTCGCGCGGCAAGATCGGCAACCGGTAAACGCTTGTGCGGGTTGGAAGGCCCGGCCAGCGTACGCACCACGGAGGAAAGATCAAAACTCAACACACGCTCGTAACGGGCTTTCGTCAGCATATCCGCCCATAGCCCAGCGGCGCGGGCATAATCCTCCACCAACTTCACATGCGCCACCTCACGGCCAGTGAGACGCAGATAATCAATGGTCTGCTCATCAATGGCGAACATCGCCGCCGTGGCCCCATATTCCGGCGCCATGTTGGAGATGGTGGCCCGGTCGCCGACTGTCAGGCTGCGCGCGCCCTCTGCATAAAACTCAAGATACGCGCCCACAACTTTCTCACGACGCAAGAATTCCGTCAGGCTCAATACAATATCCGTGGCGGTAATGCCCGGCTGACGCCGCCCAGTCAGCTCCACCCCCACAATATCCGGCAACCGCATCCAGGAGGCGCGGCCCAGCATCACATTCTCGGCTTCCAGCCCGCCCACGCCAACGGCAATCACGCCCAGCGCATCCACATGCGGCGTATGGCTGTCCGTGCCCACCAGCGTATCCGGGAAGGCCACGCCGTTCGTCAGCTGAATCACAGGCGAAAGCCGTTCCAGATTAATCTGATGCATGATGCCATTACCCGCGGGCACAACATCGATATTGTCGAACGCTTCTTTCGTCCAGTTGATGAAATGAAAGCGGTCTTCATTTCGCCGGTCCTCAATGACCCGATTCAGCGCGAAGGCGTTCTTCTCGAACCCCGCATGTTCCACGGCCAGCGAGTGATCCACAACCAATTGCACCGGCACAACCGGATTCACCTTGGCCGGATCACCGCCTTTCTCGGCAATGGCATCACGCAGCCCAGCCAGGTCGACCAGCGCCGTCTGGCCCAGAATGTCATGGCAGACCACCCGTGCCGGATACCATGGAAAATCCAGATTGCGCTTACGTTCAATCAACTGTTTCAGCGCATCATTCAAAAGTGCCTGCTCGCAGCGCCGAATCAGGTTTTCAGCCAGTACGCGAGACGTATAAGGTAGCGTCTCATACGCACCGGGAGAAATCGCCTCTACCGCCGCGCGCGCGTCGAAATAATCAACGCCCGCATCGTTCAGAGGCTTGCGGAATTTCGTGTTCATGCTTTCGTTTCCTGCAAATTTTGACGTTCGATATTCAACCGCGAAGTACGGATATGGCGGCGCATCAACAGCTCCGCCAACTCACCATCACCATCCGAGATAGCATCCAGAATTCTATGATGTTCCGCGAACGCCTGGGCCGGACGGTTGGGCGTCGCGGAATATTGAATCCGGTACATACGCGCGAGTTGGTAAAGCTCATCGCATAACAGGCGGAACAGCATGGCGTTCCCGCAGGCTTTGACGATCCTGTAATGAAAATCGAAATCGCCTTCCTGCTGATAATAACCCCGCCCGGCCTGGAAGGCTTCATCCTGCTCATGCGCCCGCAGCACCGCGCGCAAGGCATCCACCTCCGCCGGGCTCATATGTTCAGCAGCCAGGCGACAGGCCAGCCCCTCCAACGATTCCCGTATCTGGTAAAGCTCATTCAGTTCCTCACGGCTCAAAGAAACAACCCGCGCCCCCACATGCGGCACCCGCACCAAGAGCTTCTGGCCTTCGAGCCTGTGCAACGCCTCACGTAACGGCCCCCGGCTGATCCCATAAGCCCGTGCCAGTTCAGGCTCGGAAATCTTGGCACCAGGCGCAATCTCCCCTTTCACGATCGCGGCCTGAAGCTGCCGCAGCACTTGCTCGGTAAGGGTTTCACTCTCAGGCGGCAGGGACGCTATCATCACCGATGACCCTCAATTATTGTTGACAATAACCTATAAAATAACTTTTTTCGCAGCAAAAAAATGAGCTATATTTGTTATATTGTCAACAACCATATAAAGTCAGAAATTTCTCTCGCGCCGCAAACGCACAAAAAAACCCACGGCCTAAGAACCGGAGCTTGCGCAAAGAACATCGATTTTCAGAAAATATAATGGCGGAGGAGATGGGATTCGAACCCACGATACGCCTTGACAGCGTATAACGGTTTAGCAAACCGCCGCCTTCAGCCTCTCGGCCACCCCTCCGCAGCAGGTTTCCACTACACGTGGAATCGCCGCTGTTTGCTCATAATGGTCAGCCGCGCGAAGGTAAAGCCCAAAGGCGGCAATAATCGTTCATAATAGCTATAACCGGCCCGTCATCCGGTCAAACTCCCAAAAATGTCCACCAACCAACTGACAAACAACATTTTTCTAGAAACCAAGCCCACGTCATGCTGCAACGCAAAATTTCTCTTGCAGTGCAGCATTATTTGCGGTATAAACCTCCTACAGGGTGAGTTTCTCCCCTGTTTCTTGGACGTTTCCTCCCTAAACTTGGCGGTGCATCATTGCACCGCCTTTTTTTTATTCTGCGGCTTCCGCCAAGCCAGGGCCGCGCGCGCCCCAGCTCTGCTCAGTAGCAATCACGCCTTCTAGAAAGCAAGTCAGTTTCTGCCGAAGCGTCTCAAAGACCGGCTTACGGGTGAACTGACGCTCGTTCATATAAAGACCCCGCGCCAGTTCAATCTGCATGACCTGCACCCCTTCATGCGGATTGCCATAATGGCGGGTGATGAACCCCCCGGCATAAGGGTCATTCCGGCGGACGGAAAAACCAAGCCGCCCAAACCCCGCCGCGATATGATTGGACCAGGCCGGCAAACAGCTCGTGCCATGACCATCTCCCAGAACAACATCGGGCCGCCCGCCCAACCGAGACAATGGCGTCGGCATGGAGTGGCAATCCAGCACTAGGCAATGCCCAAACCGCGCCAGATTATCGTCAATCAACTTCGCCAGCGCCTCATGAAACGGCAGCCAGCATTGTTCCACCCGCGCCTGCGCCTCCTGGAAGCTCAGCTTACGAGTATAAATCGGCTCTCCTGCCCCCACAATGCGCGCCAGCGTACCCAGCCCCGCCGCCACACGCGGGCTGGTGGTATTCACATAATCAGGCAGATGGTCTGTGAACATTGCCGGATCAAGCTCCCACGGCTCCCGGTTCACATCGCACCAAGCCCGGGGAAACTGCGCTGCCAGCAATGGCAGGCCCAAATCAGGCGCCATCTCGAACAGCTCATCAACAAACGCATCCTCCGAGCCACGGATACTCAGCGAATCCAGCCGTGAAGATTCAAGAAATTCACGCGAATACCGGCTTCCCGAATGGGGTGAGGTTAGCACGATACCCGCCACGGGCCGCTCGGGCAGACGCAATGTGATGGGCGGAAATTCCATGAGCTTCATATTCAACCAGCATGACGTCCTCCCGGCAAGGGAAACGATGCGTCACGGCACCGCCTGCCGCGCGAATAAAGGCTGCCCCGGGCGGCGCACTATCTCCCCCATGGCTCGGCGCCAGCGTGCAGGCAACCAACCCAAACGCCCCCGGGCGCTTCCCGCCAGCACCAGAACCTCCGGCCAGGGCACCAACGGGCAGATGGTGCACCAAGGCCAACGCCGCCAGCCGTCCGCCAGTCAGCAATTCACGACAATACTGAGAGTATTCACCCCGGCATACCTGGAAACACCTGTCCGCTGGCCGTAGGCAGAGGGTTGACCAGCCGATACAGCGCCAAAAGCGGCGCCAGCACGGCAAAGCCCGCCGCGCGCTCCGCCAGCACGGTCACAAAATTCCGGTCCGCCCCCCGCGCCGCGTCGCGTGCCAAACCCATTCCCTCCTCCCAGAAGCGAGACCAGACAAAACAACTTTAAGTTACCAGAAAGTCACAAACTTAACCACAGACCACACAGCGCCAGCCCCAAGGCGGGCGGCATCATCACCGCTCCCAGCGCCAGAAACCGCCAGCCATTCATTTCGTAGCCATGGCGACGCAACGCATTCAGCCACAAAATCGTCGCCAGAGAGCCGGTTACCGAAAGGTTCGGACCCAAATCCACGCCCACCAGCGCCGCCGCCTTCACGCCAGGCGCCGCGCCCGCGAATAAATGCGCCGCCAGCAGCCCCACCGGCAGATTATTGGCAATATTGCTGAACAGCGCCAACCCGGCGGCCACCGGCACCAAGCCAGAGCCCGCCCATGTGGCCAACTCCCGCGCCAGCCCGGCTTTGTCCAGCGCTGCGACCATGATAAACAGCCCCGCCACCATCGGCAGCACACTCCAGGACACACCACGCACCACCTGCCATGGCGGGTGCCGCGCCACAATGCCCACCAGCGCTACGCAGGCCACGCCAAGTGCGCAGGTCAACAGCCCCAACGGCCAGCCCAGCGCCGCCCCCAAGACCAGCAGTACCGCCGCCCCGCCCAACCCGGCCAGCGTCCAACGCCCGCCCAGGCTCAAAGCTGGAATAGCCCCGGGCACGCGCGGCGCCGCCCGCAAATGCCGCCTCTGGGTCAGCCACAACCCGACATAGGTCGCCAAAATCGCCATCACCGAGGCCAACCCAAACAGATGAAGCCACACCCCAAGCCGGGGCATCTGCCCATCAAACAGCACCAGATTGGCCGGGTTTGAAATTGGCAATAGAAACGACGCCGCATTCGCGACAAAAGCGCAGATCAGCAGATGCGGCAGAGGTTCCGCCACACCGGCGGCCTCAGCCATGGCGACCACGGCGGGGGTGAACACCACGGCGGTCGCATCGTTGGAAAGCAGCGCCGTAATCCCCACCGCCAGCCCATATACCAGCGTGAACAACCGCCAAGCCGAGCCTCCCGCCCGCCGCGCCAGATGAGCCGCCGCCCAGGCGAACACGCCCTGCAGCAACGCCAGTTCCGCCAGCAGCATCATACCGACCAGGAACAGATACACCTCCGTCCCCTGCCCCGCCGCACGCCAGGCCACCAGCGGGCTTATCACCCCGGCCAACACCAGCACTCCAGCCCCTGCCAGAGCAGGCACAGCCTCTTTCACCCCAAACGGGCGGATCATCATGCCAACAAGGCTGGCCGCAACCATCAGCAGGATGGCGGCCTGGCTCATGCCTGCCGGGCAAAACTGAAATAAACCAACGCCAGCAACGGCAGCGCGCCACCCAGCACGCACAACCCATTCCATCCCGCCTCGGTCAATAATAGCCCGGTCACCGCCGACCCCGCAGCCCCACCGAGAAAGAAGATCGCCATAAAAATCCCGTTCATGCGTGACCGAAGTTCCGGCGCCAGAATGTAAATGGAGCGCTGGCTCAACACTAGATTGGTCTGCACCGCCGAATCCAGCACAATCCCCGCGAATGCCAGCACCACCACCGCGTGCAGTTCCGCCCCCAGCGCCGCGATGCCAAACGCCACCACCACGCCGCACAGCGCACCAATCGTCCCCGCCTTGGTATGGCCGCGATCCGCCAGATGCCCCGCCGCCGGAGCCACAAACGCCCCCGCCGCGCCCGCCAGCGCAAACACGGCAATACCGCGCTGAGTGAACCCGAATTCCTGCGCCAGCAGCAACGGCGCCCCGGTCCAGAACAGCGAGAACCCGGCAAAACACGCCGCCTGATAAGCCGCCCTTTGGCGCAGCACTGCAAATTTCACCGGCAAGATGAACACCGAGCACAGTAGCGCGGCATAATGCAGCCGCACCTGCGGCACCCGGCGCGGCAGCTTATGGCTGAGCAGCCAAGCCAGCCCCGCCATGACCCCGGCGGAGAGAAAAAACACCAGCCTCCAGGACCCAACCGCCGCGATCACCGAAGCCACCGGCCGCGAGAGCAGAATGCCAAACAGCAGCCCGCTCATCACCTTGCCCACCACCCGGCCGCGATGGCTTTCGGGCGTGAGATGCGCCGCCAGCGGAATCAGCATCTGCACCACCACAGAGGTCAGGCCGATCAACGCTGAAACCACGAGCATCACCGGCCCATTCCAGGCCAGCCCGGCCAGCACCAGCGGCAGAATCGCCGCCAGAATCGTCGCCACCGCCAGCCGGCGATTCTCCACCAAGTCCCCCAACGGGACCAGAAAAATCAGCCCCGCCGCATAGCCAAGCTGGGTGAGGCTCACAATCAGGCTCTCCGCCCGCGACCCCATATGCAAAGCCGGGCCAATCAGCTCAATCAGCGGTTGGGAGTAATAAATATTCGCGACGGCCAAACCGCAGGACGCGGCCAGCAGCCCGACCATTGGCCGGGAAGGTACGGTTTCAGACATGATCCTCTGACTTAACGGCGGACAAAATTTCTGCGAAGCAGCAAATGGGGCGCCCAGGTGCGGCGCGCCATACCCGCTGGGAGGATTTATGGATTTATTGCACGCCGTTCTGTTTGCCATCCTGCAAGGAGCGACAGAGCTGTTTCCCGTCAGTTCGCTGGGCCACGCGGTTGTGGTGCCCGCCTTGCTGGAATGGCATATCCACCAGGAATCCCCAGGCTTTCTGCCGTTTTTGGTTATGCTGCATCTGGGCACCGCCATCGGGCTCGCCACCTATTTCTTCGTTGAATGGCTGACCATGGCACGCGGCGTGCTGGGACTGGGCCACGCGTCTGAAAACGCGTCCGCCCGGTCCTTGTTCTTCAAGCTGGTGGTGGCCACCATTCCCGCCGTGATCATTGGTGGGCTGTTCAAGAAACATATTGCGCTACTGTTCGGCACCCCACTCATCGCCTGCGTGTTTCTCGTGCTCAACGGCGGCCTGCTAATGCTGGGTGAGCGCCTGCGCGGCCGCGCCAGCCGAGAAAACAACATTTCCTACAAAGACGCGCTGATCATCGGGCTGTTCCAGTGCCTCGCCTTCCTGCCCGGCCTTTCGCGCTCAGGCGCGGCCATGGTCGGCGGGCTCACGCGCGGCGTCTCCCATGCCGGCGCAGCGAAATTCTCCTTCCTGATGGGCACGCCGATCATCTTCGCCGCCGGTGTGGCGGAGGTGCCCAAACTCATCCACACCCACCAACTTCATGATCTGTTAGGCCTGTCTCTGGTCGCGGCTATTGTCGCGGGCGCGGTGGCCTATGCCAGCACCGCCTTCCTGATGCGCTATTTCAGCAATCACGATGAATGGGCGCTGCGCCCCTTCGCGCTCTATTGCGCCATCGCCGGTATTGGCGGATTTCTGCTGTTGCAGGCCGGACTATGAAGCTGCTTTTTCTGCTGGCGGCCTTGCTGCTCGTCCCGGTTGCCGCACATGCCAAATTCAACATCGCCGAAGCCCCCATCGGCCGGACGAACTTGCGTTGGTGGGATGCCCATTGGCACCAGACACTGGCTGAACGCGACGCCGACCCGACTGCGAAAATTGTCTGGCTGGGCGATTCCATCACCTATTATTGGCAGCGCCAAGGCGGGCATGGCTATGACGACATCAAGCCCGTCTGGAACAAATATTACGCCCCCTACGGCGCGCTGGATTTCGGCTTCGTCGGCGACACAACGGCCAGCCTCATCTGGCGTCTGGACCATGGCCAGGTGGCCGGGCTGAACCCGCAACTCACCATCATCCTCATCGGCGCCAATAATTTCGGCCACACCCATTGGGGAACGGACATGACCGCGCCCGCTATCGAATCAGTGGTCGGCAACACACAAAAACGTCTGCCCAACGCGCATATCCTGCTGCTGGGCGTACTGCCTTCCATCCGCAGCGCATGGATTAGCGAACAAACCCTCTCCACCAACGCTGCCCTGGCGAAGCATTACGCGGGCAACCCGCGCGTCACCTTCATCGATCTGCGGCATTTATTCATTAAAAACGGCAAGGTGGACGCCTACCTCTATGTCGATCCGCGCATGACCCCGCCGGAACCCGCCTTGCACCCGGACCGTGAGGGCATGACCCTCATCGCCGAGGCTCTGGCGCCGTATGTGAAGAAATACGTCCATTAACCAACCATGCGGCGGCTGGCTCAGGCCTTCCAGAAAGTCATAACCAGCCCGCCCGCAACCATCAGCGCACCGCCTACCAGCACCGGCAGATCCGGCCTCACCCCGAAGGCCAGCAAATTCACGATCTGCGCCACTACAAAAAACAGCGCCACATAAACGCCCAGCAGCCGCCCGAAATCCCAGGGCGGCAAATTCACCATCACGCCGTATGTAAACAAAACCACCGCTGCCGCCGCAAAAAACCCGGCCCGCACCGGCAGCGCGTGGGGATGCAGCGCGGTCCGCGCCAGCGCATCGCCACCCACCTCCAGAATAGCGGCCAGAGCCAGCATCAGCAGAGTTAGAAGATTATTCATCCCCGCCCAACGGGCTCACCGCACCCTCACACCAGCTTGCTGTACTGAATAAAGCCGGGCTTGTCCGCCAGCTTGTCATACAGCGCCTGAGCGGTCTTGTTGGTCTCGTGCGTCAGCCAATAAACCCGGCCGCAGCCCATCTCACGTGCCCGCGCATACACGGCCTCGATCAGCGCCCGGCCAATGCCTCTGCCCCGAGCGGCCTCAGCGGTGAAAAGATCCTCCAGATAACAGACATCATTCACAGACCAAGTACCGCGATGAAATACGCAATGCACCAACCCCAGCAGCACGCCATTCTCCTCTGCCACCAATGCTTCCATTGGCTCGGCAGGGTCCAGGAAGCGCGCCCAGATCGTGTCCGTCACCTCCGGCGCCAGCACTTGGTCATAAAAGCGCAGATAGCCACACCAGAGCTCCTCCCACCCGTTCCTGTCTTCCGGGTGGAGGGCACGCACCCTCATGCCAGCCTCGCCAGCGCGGCCCCGAGGCGCTTCACCTCGTTGGTGAAACTCTCCTCGCGATCCCGGTGTTCATCTAAAATCGCCTCCGGCGCACGGGCAACAAAATCGGCATTGGCCAGCTTCGCCTGCACCTTTTTCAACTCGCCTTCCGCCTTGGCCAACGCCCCGGCCAGCCGCTTCTTCTCGGCCTCCAGATCAATCAATCCTTCCAGTGGCAGGATAATCGTCGCCTCACCCAGCACCGCCTGCGCGGCATTCTTCGGCACCGGACCGTTCAGCGCCCCAATCTCAGAGGCGCGCGCCAAGCGGGAGATTGCCTCAAACCAGCGTTGCGCCCGGTCCAGCGTTTCACGCACCGCGTCCTGCAAAAACACCGGGGATTTCTGCGAAGGCGGCACGTTCATCTCAGACCGCACGGTGCGGATTTCCGAAATCAGCGCCACCAGCCAGTTCAGCTCATCCTGTGCGGCCTCAGCGCCGCTCACCTTCACCGGCACCGGCCAGGGCGCGGAAATCAGCGAGCATGCCGCGCCATAGCCGAAATGATCCCACAGCTCCTCGGTCACATACGGGATCAGCGGGTGCATCAGCCGCAGCAACACGCCCAGCACATAGGCCGCCGAGTCACGAATTTCCGGCGCATCCTCGCTGGCAAACCCCGGCTTGGCGAGTTCGATAAACCAGTCGCACACATCACCCCAGGCAAACCGGTAGCAGGCCGCGGCATAATCATTCGGGCGATACGCCTCCAGCCCCGCCGTGGCAGCCTCAATCGCTTCATTCGCCCGCGCCAGCACCCAGCGGCAGAGCGGCAGCGTTGCATCCTGCGGCCTGAAATCCGAGTTCGGCTTCACCCCGTTCATTTCCAGAAACCGCGCGGCATTCCATATCTTGGTGATAAACGCGCGGTTGGTCTCGACGATCTTCTCGCCCAGCTTAACATCACGCCCTTGGCCCGCGGCGGCGGCCACGGAATAGCGCAGCGCATCCGCGCCGAATTTGTCGATGAGCGTCAGCGGATCCAGGACATTGCCCTTGGACTTGGACATTTTTTGTCCCTTTTCGTCACGCACCAGCCCGTGAATATAAATGGTGCGGAACGGCACATCGCCCATGAAATGCAGCCCCATCATCATCATCCGGGCCACCCAGAAGAAAATGATGTCAAACCCCGTCACCAGCGTGTCGGTGGGGTAGTACTTAGCCAGCTCCGTTGTCTGCTCCGGCCAGCCCAGGGTCGAGAACGGCCAGAGTGCGGAGGAGAACCAAGTATCCAGCACATCCTCATCCTGCGTGAGCGCCACACCCGCCCCGGCCTTGGCCTGAGCTTCTTCCTCGGTGCGCGCCACATACACTTTGCCCGCCTCATCGTACCAAGCAGGAATCCGGTGCCCCCACCAAAGCTGGCGGGAGATACACCAGGGCTGAATATCGCGCATCCAGGCGAAGAAGGTGTTTTCCCACTGCTTGGGCACAAACTGCGTGTGCCCTTTCTCAACCGCCTTGATGGCAGGCTGCGCCAGCACATAGGCGTTGCAATACCATTGCGTGGTCAAAAACGGCTCAATCACCGTACCCGAGCGGTCGCCATACGGCACCACATGCGGATGGGGCTTCACCTCCACCAGTTGTTCGCGCGCCTCCAACTCCGCCACGATAAGTTTACGCGCCGCGAACCGGTCCTGCCCTTCAAGCGAGCGCACAAACTCCGGCATCTCGCCCAGCTCGGCCAGCGTGATCCTGCCCTGCTTGTCGAGCATCGAGGGCATGGCCAGCCCATGCCGCTTGCCAACCTCAAAATCGTTAAAATCATGTGCGGGCGTTATCTTCACCGCCCCGGTGCCCTTCTCAGGGTCGGCATACTCGTCCGCGATGATGGGGATTTTCCGCTCCGTCAGCGGCAGCACCACATGTCTGCCGATGAGATGCTTGAACTTTTCATTCTCCGGGTGCACCGCCACGGCGATATCCGCCAGCATTGTCTCCGGCCGGGTGGTGGCGACGATAATCTCTTCGCCGCCCTCAACGGGGTAGCGAATATACCACATATTCCCCTTGGTATCCCGACTCTCCACCTCAAGGTCGGAGATCGCGGTCTGCAGCTGGGTATCCCAGTTCACCAACCGCTTGTCCTGATAAATTAGCCCTTCCTCGAACAGCCGCACGAATACCTCGCGCACCGCCACGGAAAGCCCCTCATCCATGGTAAAGCGCTCGCGTGCCCAATCCGGCGAGGCGCCCAGGCGGCGCAGTTGCCGGGTGATATTGCCGCCGGACTCAGCCTTCCACTGCCACACGCGAGAGAGGAACGTTTCGCGCCCCAGATCTTTGCGGGACACGCCTTCCTTATCCAGCAGCCGCTCCACCACCATCTGCGTGGCGATGCCCGCATGGTCGGTGCCTGGCTGCCAGAGCACGTCGCGCCCCTGCATCCGCCGGAACCGGACAAGAATATCCTGCAACGTCATGGTCAGCGCGTGGCCCACATGCAGGCTGCCGGTGACGTTCGGCGGCGGGATCATGATGGAGTACGGGTCCGCTTCACGCTCCGGTCGCGCCGCGAACGCGCCCGAAGCTTCCCAACCACCATAAAGCCGCGCCTCGGCGGAGGACGGCTCGAAATTCTTGTCCAATGTTGTCACGAAAAAACCCCAACGCCCGCCAGGAGGCGCGTCTTACATTAAATAATCAGGGGGCGCCGGCACGCCCCTTTAACAACCGGCTTAGTCCTGGGCGCGGTCCATCACGCGGTTGATCTCGGCACGCACCATACGCTCCACCAAGCTGGGAAGATGTGTGTCCAGCCACGCCTTCAACACCGGCTTCACCTCCTCACGGACAATATCCTCAATGGTGATGCCCGCACGGCCAACCGAGGCGGCACGCTCCACGCTCACACTGCGTACCAGCGCGCCAATGGAGTTGCTAATCTCAGACACGGCCTGCTCGCCAACCAGCCCTTCCGGGCGTTGCACTTGCTCTTCCATGTTCACATCCTTTTCTTGGTCTGCCGCCATGGCGCCCCCTGTTTCCGCCAACAGCGGAAAATGCACATCCAATGTCTGCGTCACGGATTCAGGGTCAGGCATAATGGTAATCGGCGCCAGTTCCTCTTCATCTTTTTGCATCGGCTGAATATGCAACGCCGGGTCGGTGGCAAAATGTTCCGCCACCGGCGCAGGCTCGGTCTCAGGCTCAAGGGCGGGTTGTTCCGTCGCAGTATCCGACAGATCAGACTCCCGCACCCTCATGCTGGCATCCAGCAGCAACTCATCATCTGGCACCTGCGCCCGCTGCACCGCTTCCTCTTCTTCCGAGAGAATACGGCGGATGGAGGCCAGAATTTCCTCCATCGAGGGTTCCGCCGCGCTGGCCGGGCCGGAATGATTAGAAATGCCGTCGCTTTCGCTCATTCTGCCTCCTCAAGGGGTTGCTGGCGCCGCGCTGGAAACAGGCACAATCGGAGACACTGGCGGCGCATTGAGCATCTCCCCATCCGGCGCGATTCCGGCCGCCGCATCCGCTCCACCGCCTGTGCCTATCCCGGCGTATTTCACGGCGTCATAATATTTCTGGTCGTTATAATCATGCACCGGCAAGTCCAGATCCTTGGCGGTGAGCCGCCCAATTGCAACGGCGATGTTATAGGAATAAGTTACCAACTGCCCAATGCTCTGCACCTGCTGGATCTGCGCGGTCAGCAAGGCTTCCTGCGCGTTCAGCACGTCCAGCGTAGTGCGCGTACCCACTAGTTCCTCGCGCTCAGTGCCATCCAGCGCCACTGCATCCGCTTTGATTTGCGCGTTGGAGGCCAGAATCGAGGTCCGCGCCGCATCCAGCCCCTGCCAGGCTTGCGTCGCATCGGAATACGCCTTGCGCTGCGCCGCCAAAATCGCGGCAAAATCTTGCTGCTGCTTGGCCTTGGCCTGCCGGATCGCTGAATATTCCTTGCCACCCTGGTACAGCGGCACGGTCAATTGGCCGATAAAGGATGCCCCGCTGGTGTAATTATTTTGCCCGGAACTGCCGGACAGATCATAAGCCGAAGCTTGGAAGGTAAGCTGCGGCATCAACGCCGCGAACGCCACATCCACGGCATCCTTGTCGGACGCATCTGTAAATTTCGCGGCAACAACATTGGGGTTGTTCCGCACCGCCAAGGCGCCAGCCTTTACCGCGCTATCCACCGGCAGCACCAGCGGCTGCGGCGGGGCCAGATTATCAGCCGGGTCTTCCCCCACAAGCTGGCGGAAATTCTCACGCGCCATTTTCAAATTGCCCTCGGCAACAGCCACCTGCTGCTTGGCCTGCGCCAAGGAGGCCTGCGCCTGCGCCACGGACGTCATGGTGATCTCACCGATATTGAACTGCGTCTGCGTGTCGTGAAGCTGGCGCGTGAGCACCTGCTGGTTGCTATGCTGCAGCGCCAGCAGCTTCTGGTCCTGCACCACGGTCACATAGGCCTGAACCACGTTCTGAAACGTGGTCTGTTCCGTGGCCAGTAACTGCGCCCGCGCCGCATACACGGCATTTTTCGCCTGCCGCGTCTGCGCGACCACCTTGCCGCCTGAATAAATCGGCTGTGTCACCGTCACCTGGGCACTTGTCTCAGTACCATTCTCCGGCACCTTGGAGGAGGTGGTCACATATTTCTGCGTCGTCGGGTCGTAAGCCGAGCTTCTGTATTTCTCAGACCCGGTTACCCGCCCCGCATCGCCCTGGAACGTTACGGTCGGCCGCCAGCCGGACAAAGCCGTCGGCACCCCTTCATCCGCCTGACGCAGCGCAGCGCGTTGCTGTTGCAGAGTGGGGTTATTATAATAGGCTGCCACCAGCGCCTGCGTGAGGGTCGCGGGCGGTGCGGCATAGGCGGAAATAGGCAGCAGCGTCAGCCCCGCCAGCGCCATTCCTGAAAGCATATAAGCGCGCGGCAAAAGGCTGCTCCTTTCGATAATCAGAAGCTGAAGGCCGGTGCAGGTGTGAATTGCGGCAGCAGACGCGCCGTGCAATCAAACGCTTTAACATGCCCATAAGCACCGCCCGCCGACTCCGCCACCACGGCACGGCCCAGCGCGCCGGAGGCGCTGTCATCGGCAATAATGGTCACGACTCGGCCTCCAGGGGCCAACTGACCGGTCAGGGAGTGCGGAATCTCCATCACCGCGCCTTCGATCAGAATCGCGTCATAAGGCCCGGAGGCAGGCCAACCAGCCTTAAGCGGGCCGGTTGCGGCTTGCACCTTGGAGGCATAGCGCGCCAGAGCATCGTTGGTCAGGCGCGTTTCTTCTTCCAGCGCCACCACATCGGCCCCGGCTAGGCTCAGCACAGCGGCCAGATAACCGCTCCCCGCGCCGATCACCAGAACATGTGCGGGATTGGCCTGCAACACCAGCGACGCGAGCCGTGCCATAATCATCGGCTTCAACATGAAACGCCCGCCGCCCAGCGGCAGATCAGCGTCGGAATAAGCCAGCGCGCCCAGGGGGGCGAAAGCCTCACGCGGCAACGAACGCATCGCCTCGGTTATGCGCAGGTCATGCACATGATTAGGGCGGACCTGCGAATCCACCATATTGTCGCGCGCTATCGCCAAAGCATCCAAATCAGCCATGGAACCCTTTCCACTTCGCAAGTGCGACACTTATAGCGGCGGCGCGGTATTAAACTCAACTGTACCCGCTAGCTTGGCACACCTGACGGAAGAATTGTCTTTTAAATATGAAAGGCGGCTTGACCGGCGCGGCGCGGACAGAGATATAGGGGCCGCACCAAGCCGGTCCGGTGGCAGAGTGGTGATGCAGCGGACTGCAAATCCGCGAATGTGGGTTCGATTCCCGCCCGGACCTCCACGCAAAGCGTGGCTCCCAAAAACATGATAGCCAACCTAACTCTTATTACGTACCGTAATAGGCGTTTTTTGTGCTCATCCGGTATCCAGACGAAAAAAAAGCCGGCCCGGAAACCCGGAACCGGCTTTTTTTATGTTTGGGACGCTCAGATCAGCCGCGAAACGCCTTGGGCAAAGCGGTAATGGCATGGTCGATCAGAGCGGCATCAGTGTCATTGCTCACGGTATCGCGCAAGAAAGCGGAAGACGCCGCCGTCGCGATATCAATCGCCGCGGCACGGACTTCCTTCACGGCCGCTGCTTCCGCTGCCTGAATCCGGTCCATCGCCATCTGCTCACGGCGGCGGGCTGTGGCTTCGGCCTCGGCAGCCAGCTCGTTCGCAAGACGCTCGGCTTCGGCGTGCGCCGTGGCGAGAATATGCTTAGCATCTTTCGCCGCCTGCTCCTGCTTGACCTTGGCGTCGACCAGAATAGCTTCGGCTTCCGCCTTGAGCTGTGCGGCTTCATCCAAGGCGGCTTGCACCGCCTTGGTCCGCGCATCCAGCAAGTTACCTATCGCGCCCAACACTTTGCGCCCCGCAACGAAGGCAAAGATAAGGACCGCAACCGTAACCCAGAAGGTGCCGTTGGCCCAGAAATGTGCTTTGAGAGCTTCGTATTCCATCTGTTACGCCGCCTTGCGTGCCGCCAGCGCGTCGTCAACACGCCGGGTTAGCTCGTCCTGGCCTGGCACGGAACCGGTCAGCTTGAGCAGGATGCTGTTGGCTGCTTCCGCAGCAACAGGTTTGATGGCTGCCATGGCAGCGGCCTGGGCGGCCTCGATTCGCGCTTCGGATTCGGCGAGCTTGGCTTCCAACTTCGCGTCCAGCGCGGCGGCTTTGGCGGCGGCCTCGGCCTTGGCGGCAGCGATTGCCTTTGCCAGTTCAGCCTGAGCGTTGGAGCGCGCTGCGGAGAGTGTCGCAATCTGCAATGCCGCCGCCTTGTCTGCTTCCTGCTTGGCGGCACGGGCCGCGGCAAGATCACGTGCAATGACAGCGGCGCGGTTCTCAAGAACCTTGCCAATTTGCGGCAGCCCCCAGCCCGACAGCACGACGTAAAGCACCACCAGAATCACCGCCATCCAGCCCACCTGGTCGAGGGTGAGCGGGTTGGAGAAATTCATCTGCGGCATCGTGCTTCCCTCAGCCATCGCGGCGGAGGGGGCAAGCGTCAGCAACAGAGCGGCGCTGAACCAGCGCATCTTAGGCGAACAAAATGATAAGCGCGATGACCAGCGCGTACAGTGCCACTGCTTCCGTCAGCGCGAAGCCGAGCAGAACGTCGCGGAACATCGCGTCGCGGGCAGCCGGGTTACGGCCGACGGAAGACACGAAAGAACCGAACAGATTGCCGATACCCACACCAGCACCGGCGACACCAATGGTCGCGAGGCCAGCACCGACATCCTTGGCGAGCAAAGCGGCAGACTGAGGATCCATTTAACTTTTCCTTTTCGAAGAAACTTTTTGTAGGTCAGATCAGTGCATATGCACGGCGTCGTGCAGATACAGGCAGGTGAGGATGGCAAACACATAGGCCTGCAGCCCCGCCACCAGAAGCTCAAGCGCGGCCAGCGCGACGTTCAGTCCCAGAGGGATGATCGCAGCAACGGCACCGAACACACCGAACCCGGCCACCAGCAGCAGCATGAACCCGGCGAACACCTCCCACATCACATGTCCGGCTGTCATGTTGGCAAAAAGACGGACAGAGAGGGACACGGGACGGGAGAGGTAGGAAATGATCTCGATAGGCACCAGAAGCGGCAGCAGCCAGCCCGGCACACCGGCGGGAACAAAGAATTTCAGGAAGCCTACCCCGTGCGTGTAGAACCCCACGGCAGTCGAGAAAAGGAACACGAACAAGGCCAGCGCCAAGGTCACTGCGATATGCGAGGTGAAGGCGAAGAAATAGGGGAAAAGGCCTATCAGGTTCCCGAGCAGGATGAAACTGAAGATGGTGAAGACCAGCGGGAAAAAGCGACGCCCTTCCTCACCGATTGTGTCCGTGCACATATTGTGGACGAACTCATACAGCACTTCAACCAGCGCCTGTATACGGCCTGGCACCAACGCGCGGGCCCGCAGGCCGACCGCGAACATCCCCACGATGATGACCGCTGCGGCCAGCATTGCCTCGTTCGAGTTGGTGAAATTGACGGCGCGACCAATGGGCCCGAGACCCGTGGTCAGGCTGAATTGTTCCAGCGCGTTGATCGATGGTCCCGCCATGTATTTACCCTGCCTGAAGCCGTCTTGTTCCGCCGCTCGCGCGGCACCTTAAAACCTTACCGTCCGCGGTCTGCCCGCAACAAATTGCGCAGACCGGCCGCCAAACCAACGGGGACCATGAGGATCATCAGCCACGGTTGCGTGTGGAGCAGCTTATCCAGCCCCCACCCTATTACCACGGCGATGACCATCGCGGCCACCATTTCAACCCCCAGGCGCGTTGCCAGCTCCACAGCGCGTTGCGCCGAAGCCGCCTGGCTCTTGCCCGACTCAGGACGTTTGGGCCCGCTGGCAGCTTCCTCAGCCGCCTTCAACCTTACCTCAAACGCCTTTTTCTCCGGCCCGTCGCTCATGCACCTGTCTCCTGCGGAAAACCGCCAGAGAGGTTGGGCCGGTTGCTATCCTCCCCCCCTGGCACTGTCAAGAATGAAGACGCGTTATAGTGCATGTGCGTCTTTTGTGCCAAAATTATACAAGCTGAAATGTTGACGCGGTTACGGACGGTTCGTCACTTATTCGCGAGTCGTTTAAATTTGAGGACCCGCTGTGCCTGTGGAAATGCTGCGCGAACTGCCGCTGGATCAGATTCTTCTCGGTGATGCCGGGACAATGCTGCGCATGCTGCCCGATGCGTCGGTGAACTGTGTGTTCGCGGACCCGCCGTACAATCTGCAGCTTCGGGGCGAACTACGCCGCCCGGATGACAGTGTGGTGGACGGCGTGGATGATGATTGGGATAAGTTTGACGATTTCGCCGCCTACGATGCCTTCACGAAGGTCTGGCTGTCCGAATGCCGCCGGGTTTTGAATAAGGATGGCACAATTTGGGTCATTGGTTCGTACCATAATATTTTCCGCATTGGGGCGATGATGCAGGATCTCGGATTCTGGATTCTGAACGATGTGATCTGGCGCAAGACCAACCCCATGCCGAATTTCCGGGGGCGGCGCTTTACCAACGCCCATGAGACGATGATCTGGGCGGCCAAGAGCAAGCAGAGCCGATATAAATTCAATTATCAGTCCATGAAGGCGCTGAACGATGATTTGCAGATGCGCTCGGACTGGACCCTGCCACTTTGTACCGGAAATGAACGTCTTAAAAACGTGCACGGGCTAAAGCTACACCCCACCCAGAAGCCCGAGGCGCTGCTGCACCGTGTGATTATGGCCTCAACCGGGCCAGGCGATGTGATTGTGGACCCGTTTCTGGGCTCTGGTACCACTGCGGCGGTGGCCAAGCGGCTGCACCGGCATTTTATTGGCATTGAACGCCACCCAGCCTATGTGGAGGCCGCCTGGGGCCGCTTGGCAGCGGAGGAGCGCGCACCCCGCAACGCCGTGGTGGCGCCGCCCTCCGGCCGGGAGACTCCGCGAATCGCCTTTGGCAGCTTCGTGGAACGTGGCATTATCCGCCCCGGCACGCAGGTAATGGACAAGCAGCGCCGTTTTGCCGCCGAGGTCACGGCCGAAGGCGGGCTTGTGAGTGGGCCGCATCGCGGCTCAATTCACCAGGTTGGGGCGGCAGTGCAGAACGCGCCAAGCTGCAATGGCTGGACCTTCTGGCATTATGAGCGGGACGGGCAGTTGCTAGCGCTGGATGTGCTGCGCAAGGAAAACAAGGAGGGGTAAAGCCCCCCTCCCCTTAACGCGCCACTTTGCCCGATTCGCCGATGAGCTTCTGTGCCAGCAGCACGGGAATCGCGGTGAACAGAATGATGGCGAATACCACCACATTCACCTCCGGCAGTTGTTGGCCGAGGCGGATGGCGCCGAAAATCCAGAGCGGCAGGGTATTCTGCGCGCCGGCGGTGAAGGTGGTCACGATTACTTCATCGAAAGACAGCGCAAAGGCTAGCAACGCCCCTGCCCCAATGGCGCTGGCCATCATGGGCAACTGGATGAGGCGGAAGGTGCGGAAGGCATCCGCCCCCAGATCCGCCGAGGCTTCGGTGAGGGAGCGCGGCATCCGCCGTAGCCGGGCCACCACATTATTATAGACGATCACCACGCAGAAGGTCGCGTGCCCTGCCACAATGGTCCAGTAAGAGAGATTGATTCCCCAAAAGGCGAAATAAGCCGCAAGCGCCATGCCGGTGAGAATACCCGGCAGCGCGATGGGCAGCACCGCGATGAAGCTCACCACCTCCTTCGCGGCGCTTTGCATCCGTGCCACGGCCATGGAGGCCAGGGTGCCCAGAATCATCGCGGCGATGGTGGCCACAGCGGCCACTTTTAAGGAGAGTACCAAGGCTTGGCGCACTGCTTGGTCGGCCCAAGTATCCGCGAACCAGTGCAGGGCGAATCCGGCGATAGGCCATGCAGGAATCGGTGCGGCGGAGAAGGCGTAGAGCACGATCACCAGGATGGGGATGAACAAAAAGGCGAAGATGGCCGCCACCACGGCCCAGATGAGGGTTTCAGAGCGCATCGAACGCCCCCAATCTCCGCGCGATAAGCAGGAATACCGCCATCACGCCCAAGGGCAGCACCGCATAGGCCGCCGCGAAGGGAATGTTGTTGGTGACGCCCACATTTGAATAAACCACGTTACCGATGAAATCTGACCCGCGCCCGCCCACCAGCATCGGCGTGACGTAGTCGCCCAGCGTGAGGGAGAAGGTGAAAATGGCCCCCGCCACCATGCCCGGCAGCGCCATGGGCAGCACCACGCGTCGGAAGGTGGCGAAGCCACGCTCGCCAAGATCCGCCGAAGCTTCGAGCAGGCTAGGAGGAATCCGCTCCACACTCGCCGCCACGGGCAGGATCATGAAAGGCAGCCAAAGGTAAGAGAACACGATCCACATGGCCCAGTTGCTGTACCCGATATGCAAGCGCGGCAGGCCGATTTCCATCAGCGTCCAGTTCAGGAGGCCGTCATGGGAGAGGATCAGCCGCCACGCATAAACCCGGGCCAGATAGCTAGACCAGAGCGGCACCATCACCGCCGCCATCATCGCCGCGCGCAGGCGGGGGCCAGCGAGGCGGATCATCGCGTAGGCCACCGGCCAAGCGAGGATGATGTCCGTGATGGTCACCGCCGCGGCAATGCCGATTGTCCTCAGGGCGATGTGGGTATAGACTGGCACCGAAAACAACTGCTGGAAGTTGGTTAGGGAGAAGCCGGGAATCAGGTCGCCACTGAGGTCGTCCACCGTCCAGAAGGAGGTGATGAGCAGCGCCCCGATGGCCGCCAGATACAAGGCCGCGAACCAAACCATCGGCAAGCCGAGCAACGCCACGCTGGCCGCTCCCGGACGCCGCCAGCCAAAGCGAGATAGGGATTTAGACAGGCTCATTGCCCCTGCCCTTTAAAACACAGAGGGGCAAGGCCCCTCTGCTGGTTCAGAAAGATCATCCCTTGATGATCTGCCATTCGCGCTGCCAAGCGGAATAATCCAGGCAATTATATTTACCATTGCCGCAATCCTTTCGAGGGGTTTTCCAGAACTTGATCTGGTCGAAATAAGAGGCCGGAGCGTTGGCGTGGTACTGAGCGCAAGAGCCGGGTTGCTGGGCGTCCATCTCTTTACAGGCCAGGGTGTTGGCCGGGGTTTCACCGAAATAAATCGCTTGCTCCGCCTGCACTTTAGGCGTGGTAACCCAGTTGATCCATTCATAAGCACAGTTGGGGTGCGGGGCCTTGGCGGCGATCATCCAGGTATCCGCCCAGCCGGTGGCACCTTCCTGCGGGATGGTTTCAGCCACCGGCACCTTGGCGGCCTGCAGCGTGTTGGTCTGGTAGGGCCAAGCCGCGCCCACCACAGCATCGCCAGAGGTAAAGAGCTGAATTTCGTCCGATGCCAGGGCCCAGTATTTCTTAATGAGCCTGGACTGCGCCTTGAGCAGCTTCACAACCGCGTTCATCTGCGTCTGGTTCAGCTCATACGGGTCCGTGATGCCGAGCGCGGGGTCTTTCTTGGACAGGTACAAAGCTGCGTCCGCGATCTGGATGGGGTTATCCGGCACGGTGATCTTGCCCTTATATTTCGGGTTATAGATCACGGACCAGGAGGAGGGCGCCGTGGGGAACACCTTGGTATTGTAGAGCAGCGTGTTCGGTCCCCATTCATACGAGACGCCGTAATGCACGCCCTTCACGGTGTTGAAGGCCGGGCTCTTGAGTTGGGGGATGAAGTTCTTCCAGGCCGGGATGAGCGCTATGTTGATGGGCTGCACGTCGTGGCCGTAGATGAGCCTCAGCGTGGCATCGCCGGAGGCGGAGACGACATCGTACTGGTTGCCGCCGCCGGAGCGCATCAGCGCCACCATTTCGTCTGACGAGCCAGCATATTTGGCGTGGACCATGCAGCCGGTGGCGGCCTCGAAGGGTTTGACCCAGTCATCCTGCGCGTAGCCTTCCCAGGCGATCACGTTCAGCACGCCTTCTCCCTTGCCAATGGCCTGCAAAGGCTCAGCCGCTGCCGCGCCCTGGACGAAAGGCAAAGACACCGACAGGTATAAAGCCAGCTTAGCGAGTTTACGTTTAAAACCGTCTCTCATCATTGCTCTCCCTTGTTGCTTGACCCACCAATGGCAACCGAGGCCGCTCGCGGCCAAGCCACCGTTACCGCATCCCCCGGCGCGAAGCGCAGAGCGCCTTGCACGGGCACGATATTCGCCTCCATCACTTGCATGGTGCCGCCAGCCTCCAGCGCCACGATGTAACGGGTGACAGCGCCGAGATAGACGGCCTCGCGCACTAAACCGTGCCGCTTCTCGAACCCTTCCGGCACCGCATGGGCATGGGGGAGAAGATGCAGCTTTTCCGGCCGCAGCAGCATGTTGCCGAGAATGTTCGAGGAACCGACGAAATCCGCCACAAATTCACTGGCCGGGCGCTCGTACAAATCATACGCGGTACCGACTTGTTCGATTCTACCTTGGGAGAATACGGCGATTCGGTCTGACATTGAGAGCGCTTCATCCTGGTCGTGCGTGACGTAGATGAAGGTGATGCCAGTTTCGTGCTGGAGGCGTTTCAGCTCCTGCTGCATCTGGTGGCGGAGTTTGAGGTCCAGGGCGCCCAAGGGTTCGTCCAGCAGCAGCACGCGGGGGCGGTTGACCATGGCACGTGCTAGGGCAACGCGCTGGCGCTGCCCGCCGGAGAGCTGGGCGGGTTTGCGGCCCGCGAAATCCGCTAGTTGCACGGCGGCCAGGGCTTTTTCAGCCTCCTCGTGGGCCTCGGTTTTTGGCATTTTCTTGGCGCGCAGGCCATAGGCGACGTTTTCAACCAGCGTGAGGTGCGGGAACAAGGCGTAATCCTGAAACACCGTGTTCACCGCGCGTTCAAACGGCGGCAGGGAGGCGACGTCCTGGCCATCCAGCAAAATCCGCCCGGAATCCGGCCATTCAAACCCCGCGATGAGGCGCAGGCTGGTGGTTTTACCGGACCCGGAGGGGCCAAGCAGGGTGAAAAACTCCCCGGCATGGACAGTGAGATCCACACGCGAGAGCGCCACCGCCCCACCATAGCTTTTGGCCACCCCTTCGAGTTGCACAATCGGCTGCGTCACCTGCGCACCTGCCTTCACGCGGTCATATCCCGTATTGTCCATAATAGCAGGATTGCCATGCGATCTCCGCTATTTTGTTGACCTGTGAACACAGGCGGGGCTGGCTGTATTCTGGGGTCAACCGGATTTTCCGGCGAACGGTCATAGTCTCGCCTGACCTTACCCGTGAGGAGACACATGCCCGACCATTTGAAGTTTTATATTAACGGTGCGTGGGTAGACCCTGTGGTACCCAACCGCATTCCGGTTATCGACCCCTCGACCGAGGAAGTTTTTACCGAAATTTCCGGTGGTTCAGCCGTCGATGTGGACAAGGCGGCGGCAGCCGCGAAAGCGGCGTTTAGGAGCTATTCCCGCTTCTCCCGCAAGGAGCGGCTGGAACTGATGGAAGCCTGCCTTGCCGCCTACAACAAGCGCTATGACGAAATCGCCGAGGCGTGCGCGAAGGAAATGGGCTCGCCGATTGGCTTTGCCAAAGAGGCGCAGGCCTGGGTGGGCCAGCAGCATTTCATGGCGACGATTGAGAAGCTCAAAACGTTTGAGTTCTCTGAAAAGCGTGGCAGCACCATGGTGGTGAAGGAGCCAATTGGGGTTTGCGGGCTGATTACGCCCTGGAACTGGCCGCTGAACCAGATTGTGTGCAAGGTGGCTCCTGCCTTGGCCGCGGGCTGTACGATGGTGTTGAAGCCCTCCGAGATCGCGCCCATCAACGCGCTGATTTTTGCCGAGGCGATGCATGAGGCGGGCGTGCCCGCTGGCGTGTTCAACCTGGTAAACGGTACCGGGCCAGAGGTGGGCCAGGTAATGGCCGGGCACCCGGATGTGGATATGATGAGCTTCACCGGCTCCACCCGCGCGGGCACCATTGTGGCGCGGGAGGCGGCGGCGACGGTAAAGCGCGTCTGCCAGGAGCTAGGTGGGAAATCCGCCAATATTCTGCTGGATGATGTGGATTTGGACAGCGCGGTGCGCCAAGGGATTGGCGCGTGCTTTATCAATACCGGGCAATCTTGCGACGCGGCGACGCGGATGCTGGTGCCCGTCAGCCTGCATGACAAGGCGGTGGAAATTGCGGTGGACGAGGCGAACAAGCAAACCCCCGGCCCTGCTTTTGCCAAAGGCACGGTGCTGGGGCCGCTGGTGAGCCAGATGCAGTGGGACAAGGTGCAACGGTTGATCCAGGCCGGGATTGATGAAGGCGCAACGCTGGCTTGCGGCGGCACCGGGCGGCCGGATGGGCTGAATAAGGGCTATTTTGTCAAACCCACCGTGTTTGCCAATGTGAAGCCGGGCATGACCATCGAGAAGGAAGAAATTTTCGGGCCGGTGCTCTCGATTATGCCGTATGACACGCTGGACGAGGCCGTGGAGATGGCCAATGACACGGTGTATGGCCTGGCCGCCTATGTGCAAGGCAAAGATATTGAAAAAGTCCGCAATGTGGCAGCGCAGATGCGGGCGGGCTCGGTGTTTCTGAACTACCCGGACATGGATTTTTACTCGTCTTTCGGCGGGTACAAGCAGTCCGGCAATGGAAGGGAATATGCTGACTGGGCCATGCACGATTTCTTGGAGATTAAGAGCATCGTGGGGTACGGGGGGTAGTTAAACTTTGGTGTGCCGAGCGGGACGATTCGGCACACCAAACCATTTTTTTGCAATTTTAAGAGACAAGAGACTCGAAAATCCATTGATAACACTTCAAAATTAAATCGCAGAATATCCGCTATGCGAATTATGTCGGGATATGCGAGTACATTTGCTAGGCTTTTTTGCCTTTTTATTGGCGACCATAAATTAGTCGGCATTCGCCAAAACAGACAACGAGATGGTTTATGTTCAAGGAAGTGTTAACGATAACGACACTTTAGGAAATCAAAGTCTTTTTGATGTAAAAGAAGCTATCACCAACTCACACCGTTATCTTTTATCTCAAAGTCTCGACACAAGCGAATACCAAATCATATTCGTAAGTGTTCCAGATTCTCCAATGACAGACGGCTCTCAGCTTTCATCCGCCTACTCATACGTTCCTCTTGCACAAGTTGTCGGCCTAAAGGAGAATTTGGATATCTTCCTTACGAACTATTTGGGAGATTGTGGTTACGAGCGCATCACAGGTTGTTCAAACAGCATCGTAGTTTCTACCCTAAATTATTTTGATACAGCAACTTCGAACTCAAACTAAACACAAAGAGACTTTATTGTTGTATAGATGTTTCTCACCCCACCTCAAACACCTTCACCTCCACCAACTTGGGACGGCGGACGACCGTGGCGAGGAAAAGGGGGCGAGTGAGCCAAGTTAGGCTGGGGTCGGCGGTTTCAAAGCGCGAGGTGGTGCGGAGATGAATCTGCTCGGGCTATACGGGTTCGCCGCGTGTGATTTTCTCCATCAGTTCCGGCACGCCCTAGCGCAAGCCGAGATTGGTGATATAGAGCACCGCCCCGTTCGCCATACGGGCGACGTAGCGGGCGTCCAGCGTGGTGTAGCCGTCCGCGCGGATAAGCTGGTAATCCGCTCCGGTGAGCAGAATCTCGCCTTGCAGATTCGGCCCCTAAATGCGCTCGCCCCGAATCGACACCACACGGCGCAGCCCCTCCCCGGTTTCGCCTATGGTAATGGGAGCCCCACCTCCACAAAGATATCCGCCACGAATGTAAGCGCCAGTGCGTTCATTATCTGCCCTCCTGGTTGCAGGCTCCAGGCATCCACAATGCAGTTTGGGCGCCCAGCCCCGGTTGCGCTTGCCTGCCACCCCAATCCCAGCCTACTCTTCCCCATCAGAGGAAAAACGCCGACCGCGGGCAAACCGGGCGGAGGACCAGAAAAATGGGTTTTGAGGCAGGGCAGGATGCTCAGGTGGCGTTGTGCGCCACGGCTGGGCTGCTGCCCCTATTAAGGGCGCTGGGTGCCGACGCAGACCGGATCTTCGGGCCTGCGGGGATTGATGCGGGCCATTTGAACGCCGGCAATGAGGGCAGGCTGGCGTTGTCTTCTTACGTGGAGGTGATGGAGCGCGCGGCCGGGCTTTCAGGCCGGACCGATTTTGGGCTGCTCTATGGGCGCTCCTTCCCGGCCTCTTGCCATGGGCTGGTGGGGGATATTGCGCTGGCGGCCCCCAGCATCGGCATGGCGTTGCGGCAGTTTACGGATTTGTTTCCGCTGCACCAGGAGGCCAGTGAGGCGCGACTGGTGGAGGAGGCAGGGCTGTTGCGGCTGGAATACCGGATTTTGGACTGGCGGATTTTCGAACGCCGGCAGGATGCGGAACTCACCATTGCGATGTTCCAGAATTTGCTGCGGGAGGCGTATGGGCCCGGGTTCCACCCGGCCGAGGTGCATTTTGAGCATCCCGAGCCCGAGGGGCGGACCACGCATGAGGCGGTTTTTGGCGCGCCGGTGTTTTTTGGCCAGCGGACTAATGCCATCGTATTCCGGCCGGGTGATCTCTCTCGCCGGATGCCTGGGGCGGATGCCGCGCGGTTCGCCCGGTTGGCGGCGGAAGCGTATCGGCGCCGGCTGCCCAAGGGCCGGGTGCCGCTGGAAGCGCGGGTACGGGCGGAAATACGCTCCCGCCTGCCGGATGGCTCGCCGCCGATTCTGGAGGTGGCGGATGCGCTGGGGCTCGCGCGCTGGACCCTGCAACGGCGCCTGAACGAGATGGGGCTGACCTATGCCGAGGCGGTGCAGGATGTGCGCAAGGCCCTGGCGGAGAGCTATTTACGGGAGCCGCATCTTTCCATCTCCAGCATCGCGCAGCTTTTGGGCTATGCTGAACTCAGCCCGTTCTCGCGCGCCTGCCGCCGCTGGTTTGGCGCCCCGCCGGAGCAGATTCGGGCGCAAAAATGGCTCGCCTCTTGACTTGACCGGCTAAGGAGGGCATTGCCTGCCCTGGTTAAAACCGCCGTGCTGCGAGGGTTCGCACCACGGCGCGTTTCGCGTTGTGCGAAAGCACACTAAACGCTGTTGTGGAGATCAGATCACATGTTCGACAATTTGTCGGGCAAATTCGGGGATATTTTCGAAAGGCTCCGCCGCCGCGGGGCGCTGTCGGAGTCTGATGTCAACGACGCGCTGCGGGAAATCCGTCTTGCGTTGCTGGATGCGGACGTCGCCTTGCCCGTTGTGAAGGATTTCGTCGCCAAGGTGCGGGAACAGGCAGTGGGCGCGGAAGTGCTGCGCTCCGTCACCCCCGGCCAGATGGTGGTGAAGATCGTCAATGATGCGCTGATCGAGGCGCTGGGCGGCATGACGGTGCCTCTGAACCTGAACGCCCCTGCCCCGCTGCCGATTTTGATGGTCGGCCTGCAGGGCTCAGGCAAGACCACCACCTCCGGCAAGATCGCACTGCGGCTGAAGACCCGCGAGCGCAGAAAGGTGCTACTGGCAAGCTTGGATACGCAGCGCCCGGCCGCGCAGTTGCAGCTTGAGCAGCTGGCTCAGCGGGCCGAGGTGACGAGCCTGCCGATTATCGCCGGGCAGCCCCCACTGCAGATCGCCAACCGGGCGATGGATACGGCGCGACGCGAATCCTACGACGTGGTGATTCTGGATACGGCCGGACGGCTTTCCATCGACCTCGCGTTGATGGAGGAGGTGAAGGCGATCCGCGCCGCGGTGAACCCGGTGGAAACGCTGCTGGTTGTGGACGCCATGACCGGCCAGGACGCCGTGACCACCGCCACCGCCTTCAACGAGGCCGTGAACATCACAGGCATTGTGCTAACTCGGCTGGATGGCGATGCTCGCGGTGGCGCGGCCCTTTCCATGCGCTCCGTTACTGGCGCACCGATTAAGCTGATCGGCCAGGGTGAGAAGCTGGATGCGTTGGATGAGTTCAACCCGGAGCGTATCGCCGGGCGGATTCTGGGCATGGGCGATATCGTTGGGCTGGTGGAAAAGGCCGCCGAGACGATTGACAAGGTTGAGGCAGAGAAGCTCGCCAAGAAGATGGCGAAGGGCAAGTTCGACCTTGAGGATTACGCGGCACAGTTGAGGCAGATTTCCAAAATGGGGTCGCTCTCCGGGATTCTGGGGCTGCTGCCGGGGATCGGCAAGATGAAGCAGCAGATAGAGAACGCGAATCTCGACCAGACCGTGTTCAAGCGCCATATCGCCATCATCAATTCAATGACACCGGGTGAACGCCGGGCGCCGGATATCATGAAGGCCAGCCGCAAGAAGCGCGTGGCGGCGGGGTCCGGCACCTCTGTGCAGGATGTAAACAAGCTGCTGAAGCAGTTTGACGACATGGCAACGATGATGAAGCGGATGAACAAGATGGGCGGCCCGGAGGCGATGATGCGCCAGATGCAAGCCGCCATGGGCGGCGCCAAGGGCGGCCGCAAACCTTTCTGATTTTCACGATTTAACCAAGGAGTTCCTATGTCTGTTAAGATTCGCCTGTCCCGCGCCGGTGCCAAAAAGCGTCCGTTCTACCACATCGTGATCGCCGACGTGAACGCGCCGCGCGATGGTAAGTTCATTGAGCGCGTGGGCACCTACAACCCGATGCTGCCCGCCGACCACGCCGACCGCGTGACCCTGAAGACCGAGCGTCTGCAGTACTGGCTGGGCAATGGCGCGCAGGCGACCGACCGCGTGGCCCGCTTCCTCGCGAAGGTTGACCTAGTGAAGACCACCGAGCGCGCCGAGCAGCCGAAGCAGTCCGCGCCGAAGAAGAAGGCCCAGGAGCGCGCCGCCGCCAAGGCCAAGGCCGAAGCCGCCGCTTAATTCAGCAAGGGCGTAATGGAAGACCGGCTGATCCTGATGGGTGTAATTGGCAAGCCACATGGCGTGCACGGGCAAGTGCGCGTGCATTGCTATGGGGAGGAGCCTGAGCTTCTCGCCGAGCATGTACTTGCCGACGCTAAGGGGCGGCGTTTCGCGCTTGAGTGGGCGCATGACAATGTCGCCTGGATCAGCGAGGTTTCCAACAGCACGAAGCGCCGGATCACGGACCGCGACGAAGCCGCACGCCTCACTAATGCCGAACTGTTCCTCCCTCGCTCCGTTCTGCCGGAGGTCGAGGAAGAAGAGTTTTATCTGGCCGATCTGATCGGACTTGATGCCCTTGATGAGAGTGGCAAGATACTCGGCAAAGTGGGGAATGTACTGGATTATGGCGCAGGGGCCAGCCTGGAGCTGTCTCCGGGTGGGCGGCTGATTCCCTTCACCAAGGCCTGTGTGCCGCAGGTGAAAATCGCGGAAGGTTATGTGGTGGTGAACCCGCCGCTGGAAGTGGACGCAAAGGAGGCGGGCGAATGAGTTGGCGCGCAGATGTGCTGACCCTCTTCCCAGCCATGTTCCCCGGCACGCTTGGCGAGTCTCTCGCCGGGCGGGCGCTGGAGGAGCGAAAATGGAGCCTGAAAGTCACGGATATGCGTGATTTCGGGCTGGGCCGCCACCGCGCGGTGGACGACACGCCGTTTGGCGGTGGTGCGGGCATGGTGCTACGCCCGGATGTAGTGGATGAAGCCATCGGCTCCGTGGCGGATGACAGACCGCTGATTTTCCTCACCCCGCGCGGTGCGCCTCTTACCCAGGCGAAGGTGCGGGAACTGGCGGAGGGGCCGGGCACAATCCTGGTCTGCGGCCGGTTTGAGGGGATCGACCAACGTGTGATCGAAGCCCGGCAGGGCCAGGAGATCAGCATCGGGGATTATGTGCTCTCCGGTGGGGAACTGCCTGCCCTGGTGCTGCTGGATGCGGTGATCCGCCTGCTGCCCGGCGTGATGGGGCATGCGGAGAGCGGCACGGAGGAGAGTTTCTCGCTCCCGCTGCTAGAATACCCACATTACACCCGCCCCGCCGAGTGGCAGGGCCACGTCGTACCAGAGGTGCTGACCTCCGGTAACCACGCCGCTATCGCCAAATGGCGGCAGGGGCAGGCCGTCGCCATCACGCAAAACCGCAGACCCGACCTTTACGCCCAATACGTTGCAACCGGCGCCGCCGCGCCTTAAAGACCCTTTTCGAGAAGGACCCAACCATGAACATCATCCAGACGCTCGAAGCCGAGCAAATTGCGAAGCTGACCGAGAACAAGAACATCCCCGCCTTCGGCCCCGGCGACACGCTGCGCGTGAACGTGACCGTGAAGGAAGGTGAGCGCTCCCGTATCCAGGCCTTCGAGGGCCTTTGCATCGCGCGCTCCAACCGCGGCATCAACTCCTCCTTCACCGTGCGCAAAATTTCCTACGGTGAGGGTGTGGAGCGCGTGTTCCCGCTCTATGCGCCGATCATCGCCGACATCAAGGTGATGCGCCGTGGCGATGTGCGCCGCGCCAAGCTGTATTATCTGCGCGGCCGCCGCGGTAAGTCCGCCCGTATCGCCGAGAAGGCCCGCGAGGTCACCGAGACCCAGGCCGCCGAGTAAGACGGCAACGTTGCCCCGGCCAAGGGCAACGCGCCCTTGCTGATTTTTTAAGCGCGAACGCCCATATCGGGTGTCGCCTGGGGCCAGGAGGACGATGTCCTTCTGGCCTTTTTTAACTTGGGAGAGCTGTATCAAATGCCCCGGACCTTATTCGACAAGATTTGGGATGCCCATGTGGTGGACCGGATGGAAGATGGCACCTGCGTTCTCTATATCGACCGTCATCTCGTGCATGAGGTAACCAGCCCGCAGGCATTTGAGGGGCTTCGCCTAGCAGGCCGCAAGGTGCGGAGGGTGGAAAACACCATCGCCGTGGTAGACCATAACGTGCCTACCAGCGCGGAACGGTTGACCGAGGTGAACGAGCCGGAAAGCGCGCTGCAGATTGCAACGCTGGAGCAGAATGTGAAGGATTTCGGGGTGACGTACTTCCCGATGTCCGACGCGCGCCAGGGGATTGTGCATGTGATCGGGCCGGAACAGGGCATCTCCCTGCCGGGCATGACCATTGTCTGCGGCGACTCTCATACCTCTACCCATGGCGCGCTGGGCGCGCTGGCTTTTGGCATCGGCACCTCCGAGGTGGAACATGTGCTGGCCACCCAAACACTGCTGCAGAAACCAGCCAAGAACATGCTGATCCGCGTGGAAGGCAAGCTCCCGGAAGGCTGCACGGGCAAGGACATCATGCTGGCGATAATCGGCAAGATCGGCACAGCGGGCGGGACCGGGCATGTGATGGAGTTCGCGGGGGAAGCCATCCGCGCGCTGGACATGGCCGGGCGCCTGACCATGTGCAACATGAGCATCGAAGCCGGTGCGCGCGCCGGCCTGATCGCGCCAGATGAGACGACCTTTGAATATATCAAGGGCCGGCCCTTCGCGCCGCATAACGCGGATTTCGATGCCGCCGTGGCCTACTGGAAAACCCTGCCCAGCGATGAGGGAGCGCATTACGACAAGGTGGTGGAAATGCGCGCGGAAGATATTATTCCGCAGGTCACCTGGGGCACCAGCCCCGAGACTGTGATTCCAGTGACCGGCAGCGTGCCCAATCCGGCGGATGAAAAAGACCCCGCCAAGCGCGCCCAGATGGAGCGGATGCTCAATTATATGGGCCTGGAAGCCGGACAGAAGATTGAGGGCACGAAAGTCGACGTGGTGTTCATAGGTTCCTGCACCAATTCCCGCATTGAGGATTTGCGCGCCGCCGCCGCCGTGGCCAAGGGCCGCCATGTGGCCGAGGGCGTGCGCGTGTTGGTGGTGCCGGGCTCCGGCCTGGTGAAACAGCAGGCGGAGAAGGAAGGTCTGGCGCAGATCTTTACCGATGCGGGCTTTGAATGGCGCGAGGCGGGTTGCTCAATGTGTCTGGGAATGAACCCCGACAAGCTGACACCGGGCCAGCGCTGCGCCTCCACCTCCAACCGTAATTTCGAGGGCCGTCAGGGACCGGGCGGGCGTACTCATCTGCTCTCCCCCGCCATGGCCGCCGCCGCTGCCGTGACCGGCAAAATAACCGATGTGCGGGAGCTGATCTGATGGATAAATTCACCACACTGACCGCCATTACGGCGCCGCTGAATATCGACAATATTGATACGGATAAGATCATCCCGGCGCGGTTCCTGAAGACCATCAAGCGCACCGGCCTTGGCAAGAGCGCATTTGCCGATATGCGCTATACCGCCGACGGTGCCGAGAACCCAGATTTTGTGCTGAACCAGGAACCTTACCGCAAGGCGGAGATTCTAGTGACGGGCGATAATTTCGGCTGTGGCTCCTCACGCGAGCACGCCCCTTGGGCGCTGCTGGATTTCGGGATCCGCTGCATCATCGCGCCAAGCTTCGCGGATATCTTTTTCAATAACAGCTTCAAGAATGGCATTCTGCCGATCGCGCTGCCGGAAGAGATCTGTGCCCAGCTACGTGAGGATGCCGCCATGGGCAGCAATGCCAAGCTCACCGTGGACCTGGCCCGCCAAGTGGTAATCCGCCCAAATGGCGAGGAGATCCCATTCCAGGTGGACCCGTTCCGTAAGCACTGTCTGCTGAACGGGCTGGACGATATCGGCCTGACGCTGGAGCACGCCGTCGCCATTGACAGCTATGAGGCGAAAATTCCCTCTTGGCAGCCCAAAATTCAGGGAGCTTAATAGATGATTGCCAATAAGAATCTGCTGCTGATGCCGGGTGACGGGATCGGCCCCGAAGTGATGACCCAGGCCAAGCGCGTGCTGAACTGGTTGCAGGAAACCAAGCGCGCCTCTTTCAACATTGAAGAAGAGCTGGTGGGCGGGGCGTCCATCGACGCGCATGGCGTGCCGCTGACAGATGCGGCGCTGGCGAAGGCCAAGGCAGCGGATGCGGTGCTGTTCGGCTCTGTCGGCGGGCCGAAATGGGACAAGGTGCCGTTTAACATCCGCCCGGAAGCCGGACTGCTCAAGCTGCGCTCGGAATTGCAGGTGTTTGCAAATCTGCGCCCGGCTAAAGTGTTCGATGCACTAGCGGCGGCGTCCTCGCTGAAGCCGGATCTGGTACGCGGGCTGGATATTATGATCGTGCGCGAGTGCATCGGCGGTATTTATTTCGGTGAGCCGCGCGGAATCGAGACCCTGCCCAACGGCGAACAGAAGGGCGTGAACACAGAAGTTTACACCACCCACGAAATTCAGCGCGTGGGCCGTGTGGCGTTTGAGCTAGCCCGCAAGCGCCAGAACCGCGTGTGCAGCGTGGAAAAGGCGAATGTGATGGAGGCCGGGCTGCTCTGGCGCCAGGTGATGACCAAACTGAAGGCGGAGGAGTTCCCAGATGTGGAGCTCTCCCACATGTATGCCGACAACTGCGCCATGCAGTTGGCGAAGAATCCGAAGCAGTTTGACGTGATTGTGACCGGCAATCTGTTTGGGGATATTCTCTCCGACCTCGCCGCCATGCTCACCGGCTCGCTCGGGCTGCTGCCTTCCGCGACGCTCGGGGCTAAGGATGCCTCCGGGCGGATTCCGGGCTTCTACGAGCCGATTCATGGCTCCGCCCCGGACATTGCGGGAAAAGGTGTGGCCAACCCGCTGGCGGAAGTTCTGAGCCTCGCCATGCTGCTGCGCTATTCCTTCGACATGCAGGAAGACGCCGACGCGATTGAGGCCGCCGTGGAGCGCGTTCTGGCCAAGGCCGGCCGCACACCAGACATTAAAGCCGAGGGCCGGCCCACCATTTCCACCTCGGAAATGGGGGATGCGCTGATTGCGGAGCTTCGGGCAATTTAATTTGGTGTTGGGGGTTGCCTGTCCGCGAAGGTTCAGTTACATCACCGCCCACGACGCGCTCGTAGCTCAGCTGGATAGAGCATCAGACTACGAATCTGAGGGTCAGGAGTTCGAATCTCTTCGAGCGCGCCACGGAATTTCTTGAACATCATGCGAAAACGGGCCGGTGAAATATCACCGACCCGTTTTCTTTTTGGGGGGTCGCCCACCATAGACCGCCCGAAAGGACTCGTACCGCTGGTCGATCTACTCAGCCTCCTGCCCTCTCAAACATAAATAGCAGCGTCTCCATTTCAGCTTGACGTGCAAGCGCAGGCGACAGCAAAGCGGGTAGTCTCATTTGCCTGGGCTGATAAGGCGTAAAGAAGCGAGGCGTTTACCGTCTCGCATTTTGGCGTTCGGTGCCGGATGGTGGGATCATAACAAGCCGCTACCGGCAGCATCGAAGCCGTAACGGCCTTCATTAGGTGTATAGGGCAAAGAAACTCTATAACTGCCCCAAAGCCGATTAACGGGCAGTTACAGGCGATATACAGCCGCTAATGACCGCCTTCAGAGGATTGTGCCGGGGGCTGGGAGGGCGCGGCTTTTTTGCTGGGGAAGAAACGCTCACTGAAACGTTGCAGCACCACATAAAAGACCGGCACGAACAGCACCGCGATACAGGTAGAGGCCAACATGCCGCTGGCCACCGCGATGCCTATGGACTTACGGGAGTTAGCACCTGCGCCGGAGGCGAACACCAGCGGCATCACGCCGAGGATGAAGGCGAAGGAGGTCATCAAGATCGGGCGAAACCGCACCGTGGCGGCCTTCACCGCGGCATCCACGATGGAGGCGCCGTGGAATTGCCGCTGCTCGCGCGCGACTTCAACCACCAGAATGGCGTTCTTGGCCGCGAGCGCGATGAGCAGAACAAGACCAATCTGGGTGTAGATGTTATTCGCCAGCCCCAAGGCAGTCAGAGCCGCCACGGTGCCCAGCAGTGCCAGGGGCACGGCCAACAGCACCGTTATGGGTGTGATCCAGCTTTCATACTGTCCGGCGAGAACCAGATAAACCAGCAGCAGAGACAAGGCGAAGATGATGGTGGTGGCGCCGCCCGCCAGACGCTCCTGGTAGGCGGTGCCGGTCCATTCAAAGCCGAATCCTTGCGGCAGAACATGGGCGGTAAGATCGTCCATCACGTTTAGCGCCTGACCGGAGCTGTAGCCCGCCGCCGCTTGGCCGTTGATCATGGCCGAGGGGTAGGTGTTGTAGAGCGTAATGATCGGCGGGCCGAAGGTCTTGGTGACATTGGCCACGGTGCCCAATGGCACCATCTGACCATTATCATTACGGATCGCGTAATTGCGCACCTCTTGCACGCTCATCCGCGCGGAAGGTTCGGCTTGCACGTAAACCGGGAAAACCTGCCCGTATTTCGTAAACAGATTCACATAAGACGAGCCAAGATAGGTTTGCAGCGTGCTGTAAAGGTCGCTGGCGGAAACGCCGAGGGCGCGGGCCTTGGTGAGGTTGAGGTTGGCCTCAAGCTGCGGCGCCTGGGCGCGGTAAGTGGTGAACAGATTATTAAGGCCGCTCTGGGTGTTACCGTCATGGTCCACCAAATCCGCCACATGCTGTAGCTTGGAATAGTCGAAGCTGCCGTCACGCAGTTCCACGACGCCCTGGAAGCCGCCGGAATTGCCCAAACCTTGAATAGGCGGCGGCGGCACCACAACCACCTTGGCGGCAGTCTCGTCACGCGCTAGCTTGCTCAGCGCCTTGTAAACGGGCAGCAGCCCCCATTTGGAACCGCGCTCATCCCAGGGTTTGAGCATGACATAGATAGCGCCGGCATTGGCGAGGCTGGCACTATTATCCATCACCGAAATGCCGCTGATGGTAATGTCGCTCTCGACATAAGGCTGCTTGAGGATCTCTTTGCTGAGATTAGCCAGCACCGCATTGGTACGGCCGATGGACGCAGCATCCGGCAGTTGGATGCTGAGCACCATATATCCCTGATCCTCCAGCGGCACAAAGGCGCTGGGGATGCGGGACAGGCCAAAAACCGCGAGCGCGATGAGCCCCAGGCCACAAAGGGCAAGCAGCCCAGCTCGGCTGACCATGCGGGTGATCAGCCGAGTATAGGCGGCCTCAGCCGGATAATAAACGCGGTCGAAGGCACGGAAGATGATATTCTTTTTCGTGCCCGGCTTGGTGGGTTTCAGCAGCAGGGCGCATTGGGTGGGGCTGAGGGTGAGCGCGCTGATGGCGCTAATGAGCGCCGTGGCGGCGATGACCAGCGCGAACTGCGCGTACATCTGCCCGGTGATGCCCGGCATGAACGCGGCGGGGATGAACACGGACATCAGCACCAGCGTGATGCCGATGATGGGGCTGGTCAGCTCCTTCATCGCTTCGATGGCACTGCGTTTGGCGTCCAACCCCGTGGTTTCCATTTTGTGCGTGACGCCCTCAACCACCACGATCGCGTCATCGACAACGATACCAATGGCAAGAACGAGGCCGAACAAGGTCAGCAGGTTGATACTGAAATGCAACGCCGCCATGGCTGCAAAGGCGCCAATGATGGTGACCGGCACAGTGGTAGCAGGCACCAGCGTGGCGCGGAAACTTTGCAAGAAAAGGAGGATCACCGCCAGCACCAAGATGCAGGCCTCGAACAGGGTTTTATACACCTCATCGATGGAGGCCGTGACGAACACGGTGGTATCGAACGGGATGCTATAGGTCATATCCTTAGGAAAGGATTTTGCCATCTGCGCGACGGTAGAACGGACCTCCTTGGCCACAGTAAGAGCATTCGCGTCGGGGCTTTGGTAGATACCGATGGCGGCGGTGGGCTGGCCGGAAAAATTAGCCTCCATATTGTAATTAACGGAGGCCAGCTCGACCCGCCCAACATCGCGCAGCCGCACGATCCGCGCCGCGCCGCCGCCATTATCACCGGATTTGATAATGATATTGCTGAACTGGGTGGGGTCCGAGAGTTGACTGGGCACGTTGACCGTGAGCTGGAAGGCCTGCTTGCCCGCTGTAGGCGGCGCACCCACCTGCCCTGCCGGCACCGCGACGTTCTGGTTACGCAATGCGGTCAGCACATCGGCGGGGGTGAGGCCGAGCGATTGCATCTTCGCCGGGTCCAACCAGATACGCATGGCATACTGGCCGGTGCCAAACACTAGCACATTACCCACGCCCGGCAGGCGCGCCAGCGTGTTCTGCATGTTGATGAGGGCGTAGTTGTTCAGGAACAGCCCGTCATAAGTATGATTTGGCGAAGTGAGCGTGATGAACTGCAAAATCGAGGTGGATTTCTGCTGCACCACCACGCCTTGCGCCTGCACGGCCTCGGGCAATTTGGCCAGCGCCGCGGAAACGCGGTTTTGCACAAGAACCTGCGCGAAATTCAGATCCGTGCCGACCTTGAACGTCACCACGAGCGTGTAATTGCCCGAGCTGGTGCTGGTGGACTGCATATAGAGCATGTCCTGCACGCCGTTGACCTGCTGCTCGATCGGCAGGGCCACTGTGTTGACCAGCGTTTTCGCATCGGCGCCAGGTTCGGAGGTGGTCACCTGGATGGTTGGCGGCACGATCTGCGGATATTGCGAGATTGGCAGTGCGCCGATGGCCACCAAGCCGATCACAATGAACAGAACCGAGATGACGTTCGAGAGAACCGGATGCTCGATAAAGAATTTCGACATCATGGTCAGGCGTCCGGCTGCTGCGCGGCGGGAGCTTTGATGTCCTTTTCTGTCGGCTCAACGGCATTACCAGGGGCGGCGTTCTGCAAACCATCCACGATCACCTGCGCGTCAGCGGTGAGACCGGTAACGGCAACCATGCCATCCTCCTCAATGCCGGTTTTTACGCGCTCCTGCTCGACGATGTTGTTTTTGCCGACGACATAGACGTAGGAACCGGCTTGGTCGCTCATCAATGCGGCCTCGGGCAGGGCGAGCTTGTTAACCGGCTTGCCGAGCGGGATCTGCCCGCGCACGAACAGGCCCGGCAGCAGAATGTCTTTATCGTTCTGCAATTCGGCACGCACCTGGATGGTGCCAGTGGCGGGGTCTACGCTAGGGGAGACGTAATCAATCTTGCCCGCAAAGGGGTAACCGCTGTCTGATTGCAAGCCAATATCAATAGGCGCGCCTTTCACGTCGCTGGGGTTCAGACCTTCCTTAGACAGGGTCTGGCGGATGTTGAGGGCGTCCAACTCGCTGACGTTGAAGTAGACATAGATCGGGTTGATCTGCGTGATGGTGGCCAGCGTGGTAGCCGTGCCATTGCCGACGAGATTGCCTTCATCGACCAGATGGCGGCTGATGATGCCATCAAACGGCGCGCTGACGGTGGTGTAGCCGAAATTGATGGCAGCGAGTTGCTCGTTCGCCTGCGCCTCGATCACCTGGGCCTTGGCGGAGTCACGCTGGGAGAGCCATTGCTCGACATTCGCCTGGGAGGTGGCTTTCTGAGCGTACATAGTCTCCTGACGGTCGTACTGGGACTGCGCGTAGATAACCTGAGCCTTGGCACTGGCCACGGCAGCCTTGGCTTGCTGAAGTTTGGCGGCGTAGGGGGCGGGTTCGATGACGAACAGCTTCTGCCCCTTTTTCACCACGCTACCGTCGGTAAAGTCGATCTCTTGCAGATAGCCTGCCACGCGCGCGACCAGTTCAACCGAGTTGACCGCTACGGTGTTACCGGTGACGTCCAGAAATTTCGTCATCGGCATGGAAACCGGCTTGCTGGTGACAACAGGAGGTGGAGGGGGGGCCTTATAACTGTTGCTCTTGCCGCAACCGGAGAGGTTCAGCACCAGCAGCCCTGCCCCTGCCAAACCAAAAATAGGCCTCAATGCAAAGCGATTCCGCATGTTTCTCACCAGCTCGGCACGTAGGTTTGTTGAATTTGCTCCCCTTTGGTCGCCGGGGCGGCGTGGTTCTGGGGCGTCAGCAAGCCGCCCCAGTTGGTGCGCTTGGCCATGTCCGCCTTGATGCTTTCCGGCACCACGTCATGACCCTTGGCGATCTGCCAGCCGCCGCCGAGCGCCGCGTAAAGCTGGACCAGAGCGGTTGGCACCTGCCCCTGCGCCGAGGCCAGGGAGTTCTGCACCTGAAGCTGCGCCTGCTCGGCATTCAGCACCGTAGTATAATCCGATGCGCCATCGACATAACGAATCATGGCCAGTTTCACGGATTGCTGCGCGGACGCATTGGCGGCGGTCAGCACTCTGACGCTCTTTTCCGCCTCGATATAGGCGGCGATGGCGTCTTCCACCTCTTGCTGTGCTTTCAGCACCACATTCTGATAATTCAGGATCGACTGCTCGAATGCGGCGTCCTGGGCGCGTACTTGGTTGGTAAGCTGGCCGTAATTAAAGATGGGAATTTGAATAGAGGGACCAATGGAGACCGTGTGGCTGGACCATTTGAACAAATCCCCCAGTGAGGCACCGTTGGCATTGCTTGATTCAAAACCGAACGTCCCGGAGAGCGATAAAGCCGGGTAAAGCTGTGCCTTGGCCACGCCAAGATCTGCACATTGCGCGGCGGCTTCTTCCTCGGCCTGCTTCACGTCTGGGCGCATCCGCAGCAGGTTTTTGGGGATGCCGACTGAAACATCCACGGGCGCGGTGGGAATGGGGGCACTTCGCCCCACAAGCGGCACGATCTGGTCCGGCGTCATGCCCAACAGCACAGCCAGCGCGTCCTCCTGCGTGACGAGTTGGGCCCTGAGAGTGGGCACCGTGGCCTCGGTGATGTTGAGCTGGGTTTGTGCCTGCTCAACATCGAGCTGGCTGGTCTGGCCGGAATTGTACTGCACCGTAGCGATACGCAGGCTCTCTTGCTGCGCGACCACGTTAGCGTTGGCGACGGCTATCTGCTCCTGCAAGGTGCGGATGGCGATGTAGGTTTGCGCGACACTTTGGGTCAGGCTGACCAGTGCCGCGTCGTACGCGTCAATCGACCCCAGGAAATTAGCGTTCTGCGCCTGGATGGCGCGGCGGTATTTGCCCCAGAGATCAATCTCCCAACTAGCGCTCAGCCCTAGGGACAAGTCCTGGAAATTCACCTGCGCCCCCGGAATATGGGTAGGCGAGGCATGGCTTTGGGTCGAATCCTCATAAGCGGCGCTGACAGCTTGCTGCTGCGGGTAAAGCTCCCCCACCGCGGCGGCAAGTTGAGCACGAGCCTGAAGCACATGCACGCCCGTCTGCTGCAAAGTGAGGTTATGCTGATAAGCGAGCGTGATCAGCTTGTTGAGCACAGGATCGTTGAAACCGTGCCACCACTCAGGGTCATTCGGCGCGCCCTCTGGAAGGGTACCGTCAATGGACCGGTATTGCCCGGCAACAGATGCCTGGGGAGTTTTAAAATTTGGCCCAACCATACACCCGGCCAAAAATAAGGCCGGAAGGCAAGCAAAAGCCATGCCATACCGCATCAGCGCTTCCTACTCCCCAACCCAAACGCCATCCCTTAATCCCTCCGAATTATTTTGTAGCATTATCAATAGAATGGTTGACAGAGCTTAATGCACTTTTTTTGCGATAAAATTCATACTATTACGAAACTGTCTTATTACCGGCCGTACACTTGGCCGATCTTTTGGCATGCCTGCAACGCAAAACAGGCTGAGCTTCGAGGTTCAGCCTGCCTTATTATCAGTCGGGCGGTGAAAACGCCGTTGCCATCACCCAGGGCGCCCCGAACCGTTTATTCAATTCGGTGACCGCCTTCCTGTATATGGATTGGCCTAAAAAATTAGGACAGCGCCGTGACCTCGCGACGGAATGCCAAGCTGTCGCCCCAATCTTCTGTCCACACCCCACTATCGAGCTCGCGCGCATAGCGGTGCCCGGCGAAGGTAGCCCAGGCGATAGGCCCCGGCGCGGCGGCATCGCCGATTAACCGCACAGAGCGGATGCCGGCCTCTGCCCAGTCCGCCTGACGGGCCCGAAGGGCATGATAAAGCCCGTCAGTCTGCTGGCGGGAGGCAACCATAACGAGCGATTCGGCCTCGACCATGCCACGCTGGTCTGTATAGGTGCAGTTGGTTTCAACGGCTCCAGCATGGATGGACGCAAGCCCCGTATTCAGGACGATCTTCACCCCCGCCTCAATCAGGCGGACATGAATAGCACCTTGCTCCAGCGTGTTACGCGTCCATTCCGAGACAAAAGCCGAGGGGGTGATGAGCGTAACTTCGTGCCCTTCCCTGGCCAACCATTCGGCAAGGACGCCTCCCATATAATAATGGTCATCATCAAACAGCACCACACGGCCGGTGGGGCGTTTGCCGTCCATGAGGTCATCTGGTGTGAAAACCGGCATGGCCGCGTCCGCCGGAATGGGCACGACATGCTGGCGTGCCACGCCATCCGCCCGCCAGCGGCTGCCCGTAGCGATGCAGATATTCTGAAACCCGAAGGCCAAAACGTCATCAACGCTCAACGCCGAGCCGGGATAAAGCTGCACATTCGAGCGCTGGCCAATTTGATACAGACGGTAATCCATCACCCGCCCCCAGGCGGACAGGCCAGGCAGCAGACGCTCGCGCGCCACGCGCCCGCCAAAGCTCTCACGCGCTTCGGCAACCGCCACCTCATAACCACGCAGGCTCAAGGCACGCGCGGCCTCCAGCCCCGCCGGGCCGGAGCCGATCACCAGCACGCTCTCCGACGCGCCTTTGGGCTCGATCTTTTCAGGATGCCAGCCGCGCCGCCATTCCTCCATGAAGGTCGGGTTCTGAGTGCAACGACTTACAGACATCGTCATATCTCCGGTGATGCAGATATTGCAGCCGATACATTCACGAATATCCTCGACACGCCCCTCATTGATCTTTTTCGGCAGGAACGGGTCCGCGATCGAGGGACGCGCGCAGCCAATGAAATCAATTACGCCTTGGCGGATCATCCGCGCCATCACATCCGGCGAGGTGAAGCGGCCGACGCCGACAACGGGCTTCGCGGTGAGTGATTTGATGCCTTTGACCAGCGCTTCCTGCGCGGCTTCCTCCTTGAAGCGGGATGGACCCGAGCAATCCTCCCAGGTGCCATGAGCAAGGTCCCAAAGATCCGGCAGATCCTTGTTCATCTCGATAAATTCACGCAATTCGGCATTTGAGAAGCCAAGCTGACCGATGGTTTCATCCAGGCTGACGCGCAACGTGATGGCCATGCTGTCGCCCACCGCGTCCTTCATGTCAGCAATCACTTCATTCACGAAGCGCGCGCGGTTTTCCAGGCTGCCACCATATTCATCCGTACGCTGGTTGGTTGCACGCGAGAGAAAATGCTGGAAAATACCAAAGCCATGAGCCCCATACAGACAGATGAGATCAAACCCCGCGATCCGGGTGCGCTTGGCCGCGTTGACGAACCAACGGCGTAGATTGCGGATGTCGTTCTTATCAAGCGCGCGGGCCTGCACCGGGTCGTTGGTGAAGGTGCGGATGGGAAGCGCGGTGGGGGCCAGCGGCACTTCCTTGGTGTAGAAATTCGGGCCATTAATACCGGAATAAGCCAGTTCAACCCCCGCCAGCGCACCATTCTGCTTCATGGCCTCAGACATGCGGCGCAAGGCGGGAATATCCGCATCCTCCCAGAGCCGCAGCTCAATGAACGGGGTAATTTCAGATGTTTGGTGAATTTCAGCTTGTTCAGTGAAAATAACGCCCCAGCCTCCTTCGGCCTTGATGCCCCGCATGGCCGCCACGGCGGAAGGGTCACGATACCCGCCGCCATTGCAATGCGGCACCTGGTAAAATCGGTTTTTCGCCATTAACGGGCCAATGGCCAGAGGGTCAAACAGAATATCGTAGGCGGGATTTCGCAATTTTTTCTCCGTTTTCAAGGACGAAAAAACCCGCGGGGAATGCCGCGGGTTTCAAGTTTATCTCAGCTTCAGTCAGCCATCTCCGGCAGCGCCATGCCTTGATAGGCAAGATAGCCGCGCTGTTTGATGATGTGGTCAGCGATGAATTTGGCATCGTGCCACACCCCCCAGATGAAAGAGGAGCCGCGCCGCGACTGCCAGGGCAGACCCAGGAAATAGAGCCCCGGTTCAGCGGAGACGCCGCGCTGGTGCTTGGGCGTACCGTTTTCGTTAAAACAGTCAAGCTTCAGCCAGTTATAGTCGGAAACAAAGCCGGTGGCCCAGATGATTGTGGAAATTCCGGCCTCTTTTAGATTGAGCGCGCGTATGGGCGTAGTCACACATTCAGGGTCGGGCGGAATGATTTTGGCTTCCGGTTCCTCTGGCAGATCAAGCCCGTTGCGGACCACATAGGCATCCGCCTCTTCCAGCAGGCTAAGGTAATTTCTGTCGCCTTTGGCAAGATTGGAGGCAAGGTCGGAGGCAAAGCTGAGCATGCCGTCCTGGCAAGCCTCGGTCCTGCCGAGCAATGTCATGCCTTGCGCGGCGAGGCGGCGGAAATCGATTGTCTCGCCGCCATTGGCACCGCTGACCGCGATGGTCACATGGTCCGTGGTGGGCGGTGCCTCGGCGTCCCATTTATTCAAAACGCCCAGCCACCAGCAGAAATCCCGGCCACGATAGCGCCGGGGAGGCCGGTCATGCGGGCCAACGGAAAGATAAACCCGCCGCCCCGCACGCAGTAGCTCATCAGCAATTTGTACGCCCGAGGAACCACTGCCCACCACCAGCACCGCGCCCTCCGGCAGTTGGGCGGGGTTGCGGTAGGCGTTGGAGTGGAGTTGCGTGAGCCCTTCAGTCTCCGGGACCAAAGTCGGAATCACGGGATTTTGAAATGCGCCGGTGGCGACAACGACATATTCAGCGTCGAACAGGCCATTCGATGTTTCCACCTTGAAGCCAGGGCGGCCCTGATTGCGCTGCACGTGGCGCACCGTCACACCGCAGCGGATATTCGCGCCGATCTTTTCCGCATAAGCTTTGAGGTAATCAGCAACTTCCTCCTTGGGTACGAAGGAATCCGGTCCATGACCGGAAAATTCCATGCCGGGAAAGCGGTCATGCCAAGCGGGACCATTGGCGACCAGGGAATCCCAACGGCAGCTTCGCCAACGCTCGGCGATTCGATTTCGTTCCAGAACGAGGTAAGAGATGCCGTTCCGGCCAAGGTGTTCGCTCATCGCGATACCAGCTTGGCCCGCACCGATCACAAGCACATCGATATGTTCAGTCACCATCAACCTTGTTTCACTTTCCAATAACAGGCTGAGGTTACACAAGCGCCAGGCGCAGGGGCAGAAGCAATTTCCTATTCAATGCAAAGGCTAAACTGAAAACCCCCGGATAACGGCAGCAAAACGCCAACGGCACGGGCAGGCTGCCTAAAATGGCGGTTTCCGGCCGCTCTTGCGGGCATGGCGGCAGGTTTGGCCAGCCATGCTGCGGCCGGGTTGCAGGAAGAATTTTTTGGATATAATGTCCTTTCAGAATTTTCTGAAAGAACAAAAATGGAGTTGTCGCCGCTTACCGAGGCATTCGTGATGCATTTCGGCGAGATGGGCAGCCGCTGGGGTATCAACCGTACGGTAGGGCAGATTTATGCCTTGCTTTATATCTCCGGCCGCCCGTTACCCGCAGATGAGATCGCGCAATCGCTGAATTTCTCACGCTCCAACGTCTCAATGGGGCTGAAGGAGCTGCAATCCTGGCAGTTGGTGCGTTTGCAGCATCTGCCAGGCAACCGGCGAGAGCATTTCACCACGCCGGACGATGTCTGGCAGATTGTGCGCACCTTGGCCGAGCAGCGCCGCGCCCGCGAGGTGGACCCGACACTTTCAGTGCTGCGTGATCTATTGGTGGCTCAGCCGCGTAGTGAGGAAGACCGACAGGCTCAGGAAAAATTGCGCGAAATGCACGATTTAATCGAGCTTTTGGTGGGCTGGGCGGATGATGTGAGTAAACTGGAAACCAAGGAGCTGGTACAGTTGCTCAAGCTAGGCTCCAAAGTGGTTGGATTGCTGGAACTGAAATCGCGCCTGCCCTTGCTGGGCAGGGGTACGCGTGGCGCCGCCCCGGTGGAAGACCACGAACAGGATTGACGGTTTTTTGAAATCAGCCCCGGCCAAACAAGACCGGGCGGTAAAGACACGGAGTGTTGACGATGCAGGATAGCCCGCTTGCCGTGCTGATCTCACGGCTGGATTTCGCGTGGATCACTACCATGCATATCCTCTACCCGCCGCTCACCATCGGGCTTGCAATTCTTCTCTTTCTAGCCGAATGGCGCTGGGTCTCTACCAACAACGAAAACTGGTATCGTCTGGTACGTTTTTTTGAGAAGCTCTTCATTGTGAATTTCGGTGCCGGTGTTGCCACTGGCATCACCATGGAAATGGCGTTCGGCATTCTTTATGGCCCATTCTCCCAGGCCGCCGGGCCGTTTTTTGGACAAGTACTGGGCTACGAGACGATCACCGCCTTCATGTATGAGGCGGGCTTCATCGGGCTCATGATCTTCGGCTGGGGCAAGATCAGCAAGCGCATGCACCTGTTCGCGACATTTAACGTCGCGCTTGGGTCCACGCTCTCGGCCATGTGGATTTTGGACGCGAATAGCTGGATGCAAACTCCAGCCGGTGTGGTATTGAAGAACGGCTTCTTCCAGATCGTCGATTGGGGCGCGGCGCTGCTTAACCCCGATGTGCTGCTCGGCTTCCCTCACATGCTGGTGGCATGTTTCGAGATCGGGCTGTGTTTCGTGACCGCCATCTCCGCCTGGTTCATTCTGACCGGGCGACATATTCCGCTGTTCCAGAAATCGTTGAAATGCGCTGTGCTGGCGCTGGTTGTGGTGGCACCGCTGCAGATTTATTTGGGCGATGGCCTGGGCCGGGTGGTGGCCGACGACCAGCCCACCGCGCTGGCGGCGCTCGAAGGCCATTACCATACCTATAACCCCGATGGATCGGTGAACACCGGCTGGCATGTCGTCGCGTGGCCGAACGCGGCGGGCGACGGTGCGGCCTGGGCCATTACCATTCCGCATGTGCTGAGCCTGCTGGAAACCCACACATGGAATGGCAAGGTGCCGGGGTTGGACGATTTTCCGCCGCAGAACCGCCCGCCCATGCTCATCCCATTCTACGCCTTCCGCGTGATGGCCGGGGCGGGGGCCGCCATTATGCTACTGGCCTTCTGGGGGCTATGGATCGCACTGCGCAGGGGCTTTACGGTGGAGCGTGTCGCGCAACATCGCTGGTTCCTGCGCGCCGCCATCGCCTGCGGGTTCTTGCCCTATATCGCGGTATGGACCGGCTGGTGGGTACGCGAGGTTGGCCGCCAGCCCTGGGTGGTGTATGGGCTTATGCGCACTGCGGATGGCGTTAGTCATATGGGTGTGGCGGAGGCCAGTTTCTGGCTCGTGGGCTACATAACCTTCGAACTTTCGGTATGGGCGAGCGTCTGGTACTTCCTCGCGAAAATCATGCGCCAGGGGCCGGATATAGATAGTCCCATCGTGCATGGCGGCCACCAAGCCCTGGGTAGCCTGGAAGGCCCGAACCACGATGCCGCCCCTTCCTATGTCAGACCCATCTGAGTCTGGCGTCTCTTTGACAGGACCGCAATCATGGACGGTTTGACCAATATTCAGAGTATCGTCTCCTTCGCATGGTGGATCGCGCTCGATCTCAGCGTGCTGCTCTACATCATGCTGGATGGCGCCGACCTTGGCGCCGGCATCTTCTCGCTCTTCGTGCGCAGCCATCAGGAGCGCGGTGCCATCATGTCCGCCATGGCGGGCACGTGGGATGCGAACGAGACTTGGCTTATCGTGGCGGGCGGCGTGCTGTTCGGCGCATTTCCGTTCGTCTACGGCTCCGCCTTCAGCTATCTGATGATCCCTCTGGCCATTGCGTTGTGGGGGATCATCACCCGCGCCATCTCGCTGGAATTGAGGCATCTGGCGGAAGTGCGCTGGCAGCGTTTCTCGGACTATGCGTTCGGGTTTTCCAGCCTCATCGTCGCGTTCTTTGGCGGCATGGCGGTGGGGGCGGTGCTGCATGGCTTTCCGCTTACCAACACACCCGGCTCGGTGCCAACTTATGTGGGCGGCGCGCTTCGCTTCATTTCGCCCTTCAGCATCTGGACCGGTATTGCCGCCGTGATTGCCACCACGCTGGCGGGCGTGCTGTTCATCCGCGCGCGGTTCGAGCATGCGGAACCCATCCGCGTGCAGGCGGCTTCCTGGACGAACCTGACCTTCTACCTTGCCTTGGCCGCCGTGGCGGTGACTTTGGCGGTAAGCGCCGCCATCTTCCCCTGGGCGCGCGATAAATGGCTGGGGCCGGATTTCTGGGTCTGGGGATTGCTGGTGCTGGCTGTTGTGTTCGCGGCGGTGCAAATGCGCATGGCCGCCAACCGGGACCGAGACCTGGCCGCCATTCTCTGGCTGAACCTCGCCATCGCCATCATGGCAATGGCAATGATGGCAACGATCTATCCCTGGCTGATACCGAATACCTGGACGATCTATACAGGCGCCAGCCCAGCCGTTTCGCTCTTCACCTTCACGCTGGCGATGGGCGGGTTCTTCCCGGTCATGCTCATGTATAATGCCTACCAGATCTGGGTTTTCCGCGCCCGCATCTCAGCCCTGGCGGCCTATCACTGAGGGCGGATTGACATGGCCACGCACAGCCCGCCGCGTGAACGCGCTTTAGCCAAACGGCTGGAACGTTGGCTGCGTGCCGAGGCCAAACCAGGGCGCGCGGCTCTGGCTGGGGTCATTGGCACTGGCGGGCTGAGCGGACTGCTGCTGGTGGCGCAAAGCGCTCTGCTGGCACGTATCGTGAACGGCGTGCTGATGCACCATCAAGGGCTCAGCAAGGCGTGGCCCCCGCTATTCGCCATGCTGGGGGTGTTTGCCGTACGCGCCGTGCTGGGAGTGGCATCCGAACATTTTGCCTTTAGCGCCTCCACCCGTACCACCGCGCAACTGCGCGCTACGTTGCGCGCCAAGCTGGCGGCTCTTGGCCCCCATTATATCAGCACCCGGCAAGGCGGCGCGCTGGCCAGCCTGCTGACAGACGGGCCGGAGCGCCTAGCCCCTTATTTCCGGGCCTATCTGCCGCAGGCGGCGCTCTCGGTGTTTCTGCCCGTGGCATTTCTGGCTTTTGCCTTTCCGGCGGACTGGGTCTCCGGTTTAATCATGCTCATCACCGCGCCGCTGATTCCGCTTTTCATGGTGCTTGTGGGAAAGGGCGCGGCAGCGCTGAACCAGAAACAATGGCGACGGCTGGCCCGGCTCTCGGCGCATCTGTTTGATGTGATCGAGGGGCTGCCGACCCTCAAACTGTTCCGCATCAGCCGCTTGCAGGCGCGGATTGTGGCGCAGATGTCCGAGGATTACCGCCAAAGCGTGATGGCGGTGCTGCGAGTGGCGTTTCTCTCTGCCCTGGTGCTGGAATTCTTCGCCACGCTGAGCATCGCGATGATCGCCGTTTATATCGGCTTCCGGCTATATTATGGCGAGATGGATTTTGCCCCCGCCTTTTTCGTGCTGCTGCTGGCGCCGGAATTCTACCGCCCGCTGCGCGAGATGGGCACGCAATATCACGCCCGTCTGGAAGCCCTGGCCGCCGCCGAGCAGATTGTGAACTTGCTGGAAACACCGGAACCCGCTGGCCTCGCTGTCACGCACCCCCTGCCCGGTGCGCCGGTCCGCGAAATCCGGCTGGAGGGGGTGGAGTTTTGGTACGACCCGGCCCGCCCGGTGTTGCGCGATATTTCCCTGACCCTGCGCCGAGGCGAGCGTGTGGCGCTGACCGGCCCCAGCGGCGGCGGCAAAAGCAGCCTCGCCAAGCTGCTTCTGGGATTGGACGCACCGCAAAACGGGCGCATTTTGTTGGACGGCATGGATCTCGCCACTATCCGCCGGGAGGATTGGTTCGCCCGGCTGGCTTGGCTACCGCAAAATCCCGTGATCTTCCATGGCAGCGTGGCGGATAATCTGCGCCTATATTGGCCACAGGCCAGCCAGGAAGCCCTGCGTGATGCCGCCGCCCTGGCTGGGGCCGCCGCCTTCATTGAAAAACTACCCCATGGTTATGACACGCCACTTGGTGAACAAGGCCAAGGGCTTTCAGGCGGAGAGATGCGGCGGCTTGCCCTGGCCCGCGCCTTGCTGAAACCCGCTGATCTGGTGATTCTGGACGAGCCGGATGCCAGCCTGGACGCCGCCAATGCAGCTTTGGTAGGCAGGGCAATTGAAATTCTAGCACGGCGCAGCGCGGTACTGTTTATCGCCCACCGGCCCGAGAACGTGGAAAAGGCCGATCGTGTGCTACGGCTAGAAGCTGGCCACCTGCTGGCGGAGATTCCCGCATGAACCAGCAAGGCTGGCAGGATTTATACCGGTTGCTTGGGCTGGCGAAGGGCGAGTGGGGCTGGGCCTTGGCGGGAGTGCTGCTCACGGCGGGGGTGATTTTGGCTAATACTGCGCTGTTGGGGCTCTCCGGTTGGTTTATCGCCGCCATGGCGCTGGCCGGGCATGGCGGGCCGGGGCTGGATTTCTTCGCGCCCGCCGCCGCCATCAGAGGGCTAGCGATCTTGCGCGCCACCGGGCGCTATACCGAGCGGCTGGTGACACATAACGCCACCTTCCGGTTACTCACCAAACTGCGCGTCTGGTTTTATGAACGGCTGGAGCCCCTGGCTCCGGCGGTGCTGGAGCGTGAGCGCGACGGGGATCTGCTCTCCCGCCTGCGAGCGGACATTGATAGGCTGGAAACATTTTATCTGCGCGTCGCGGTGCCAAGCGCCGCCGCCCTGCTGGCGGTACCATTGCTGCTGGCGCTGCTGGCTTGGCTTTCTCCCGGCGCGGCATGGATTGAGGCCGCGGGGCTGGTTGTGGCCGGGCTGGCCCTGCCGCTCTGGGCATTGACGCTGGGCCGCGCACCAGGGCGGGTGGCGGCGGCCAAGCGCGGACAATATAGCGCTGACATGACGGAGATTCTGCGCGGCCATGCCGAGTTGCTGGTGGCTGGGGCGCTGACGCGTATAGAGGCCCAGGCCGAAACCACGGCGCTAGCGCTGGAAGACGCCCAGCGCCACCAGGGCTGGGCCAGTTGGGTCACTGGCGCAGTTGGGCAATTCACCGCTCAGCTTTGCCTGTGGGGCACGCTGGTCATCACCATGCCGCGCGCCGCTTCCGGGCTTCTATCGGGGCCGGATGTGGCGGCGCTGGCGCTGCTGACCCTGGCCGGATTTGAGGCTGTTGCCGGTCTACCTGGCGCCTGGCAGGCGCTGGGGGAGAGTTTGGCCTCGGCCCGACGGGTTTTTGAACTGGCTGACGCCACTCCCGCCTTACAGGAGCCTGCAAGGCCCGCACCCAGCCCTAGGCGTTTTGACCTGCACGCCGAGGAACTGGTGATGCGTTACGCGCCGGACTTGCCGCCGGTATTGCACGGGCTGCGTTTTGATGTGCCGGAAGGCGGCTGCCTGGGCATTACCGGACCCTCGGGCGCGGGCAAAAGCAGCCTGCTCAGCCTGCTGCCGCGCTTCCGGGATTATCAGTCCGGGTCCTTGCAACTAGGCGGGGTGGAGGTGCGCTCGCTGCCCGGTGAGACATTGCGCGGCCTATGCGCGATGGTTACGCAGCGGGCGCATCTGTTCAACACCTCCATCCGCGAGAATCTGCTCATCGCCAAACCGGATGCGGATGATACGGCCCTGCGCGACGCCCTGCGCGAAGCAGCGTTACTGGATGAGGTTCTGGCCATGCCCGCCGGGCTGGATACACTGGTGGGCGAAGCGGGCGCGGCGCTCTCTGGCGGACAGATGCGCCGCTTGGCCATAGCCCGCGCGTTTCTGGCGGATGCTCGGATCCTGCTGCTGGACGAACCCACCGAAGGGCTAGACGCCGCCACCGAGCAACGCGTGCTGGAGGCTCTGGCCCGGCTGCGCCAGGGTCGTACCACGCTGCTGGTCAGCCACCGCCCCCAGGCGCTGCGTCTGGCAGACAAGATCTTCACACTCAGCTGATCCACCCCGCCCGCCCGCGCGTAATAAACCGCGATGACCCGCTTATTCCCCGTTCGAGGCGACCAGCTCAGCCTTGGCCTGCCCAGTCTGCTGGCCTGCGAAAAAAGCAGTGATGTGATACTAATGATGGAAGTGCGCGAGGAGGCAGTGACGCCGCGCCACCATAAAAAGAAAATCGCGTTTCTGCTTTCCGCCATGCGACATTTCGCGGATGAACTGCGTGGCCAAGGCTATCGGGTGGACTACATCACGCTGGACGCGCCGGGGAACACCCATAGCTTCACCAGCGAGATCTCCCGCGCCCGCCAGCGCCACCAAGCTGAGGCGGTGATCTGCACTTGGCCTAACGAATGGCGCGTGGCGGAAGCGCTGCGCGAGTTGGGTTCTGAGTTGCTCGAGGATACGCGGTTTCTCTCCAGCCGCGCGGAATTTGCCGCCTGGGCCGCGGGGCGCAAGCAACTCAGGATGGAGTATTTCTACCGCCAGCTCCGCACCCGACACGGCATATTGATGCAAGATGGCGAGCCAGAGGGCGGGCAATGGAATTACGATGTCGAAAACCGAAACACGCTCCCGCACGCCATCACCATCCCACCGCCGTATGAAGAAGCGCCGGACACGGTGACAGAGGAGGTTCTGGCGCTGGTTGAACGCCACTTCCCGGATCATTTCGGGGATTTAAGGCCTTTTCCCTACGCAGTGACACGCGCGGGGGCGCAGGCGGCACTGGCACGGTTTATAACTCAACGGCTAGCCCGTTTTGGAGATTATCAGGACGCCATGCGCCAGGGAGAACCCTGGCTGTTTCACGCGCATATCAGCCTGTATCTAAATTGCGGTCTGCTGATGCCTGGTGAATGCGTGGCCGCGGCGGAGCGTGCTTACCGGGCTGGCGCCGTACCGCTGAACTCGGCGGAAGGATTTATCAGGCAAATTCTCGGCTGGCGGGAATATGTGCGTGGTTTGTATTGGCTGAAAATGCCGGGTTACGCGGCGCAAAACGCGCTCAATGCTCGCCGTCCTCTGCCGAATTTTTACTGGACCGCCGAAACCAGCATGAACTGCCTGCGCCAATGCGTATCCGAAACGCGGGCCAATGCTTATGCCCACCATATTCAAAGGCTGATGGTGCTGGGCAATTTCGCGCTGCTGGCGGGGCTGGACCCTGTGGCGGTGAATGAATGGTATCTTCTGGTCTATGCCGATGCCTATGAATGGGTGGAATTGCCCAATGTTTCCGGCATGGTGCTGTTTGCCGATGGCGGCCTGCTGGCTAGCAAGCCTTATGCGGCGGGCGGTGCTTATATCAACCGCATGTCGAATTACTGCGTAGACTGCCGCTTCAACGTGACCAAAAAAACCGGCCCGCAGGCCTGCCCGTTTAATTATCTCTATTGGGATTTTCTGGACCGTAACCGCGCCTCGCTCACACAAAACGCTCGGCTGACGCTGGCCTATAGCACGTTGGACAAAATGCCCGCCCCTGTCCTTACCGCGATCCGCGACAACGCCACGGTGTTTCTAGCCGGGCTGACTTAAAAGCGAGAGCCTTGCCGCATAAGCGCATTGAAAATTGGGCAATCCGCCGAACCAGGATATACTCAACCCTATCCCAAGGCCCGAATAGGAGGTGTGCATGTACGCCGATGAATTATTCGCCCATCTGGATGAGCTGTTTGGTCAGGACTGGCGGCCGCGGATCGACAGCCATGAGATAAAAGACGAGATCGATAAATGGATTACCCGGCAAATCGGAAAAGCCGTTGGCAGGGCTATCGAAGGTTTATCCGAGGAACAGTAAGGCCAGCTTGGCCACCCTATAAAACACCGCGCTGTGCTAGGGCATGAATGGACCAGCCTGACATGACCAGCTTGCCAGCCCGGAAAGCCAGCCACGGTCCATCCGGCACATCATCGGCCATCAGCACGCGGCACAGCTTGCACACCGCGCCGCTTCGGCTCTCAGCGTGATAGACTGTGCCGTGAACCTTGCAGGATGCGCGTTCCACCAGCGGCCCTCCCGCATAAGGCGACCGCAGCAACGGGGGCATGAGTTCGATGCAAACCACGTCCTCCCGGTGTTTGGCATTTACGCACGCGATCTTGTCTGAAATAGGTGAATGAACAGACTCATACATCACATACCCTCCCGGGCTTTGTGTGATCCAAAGTAAATCTTGAAGCTGAATAGAGGCCAGAAGCGGCGTTACGCGGCCGCAGATTTTTTCTCGGCTGCGCTGGTCACCTTAATATGCTCGACTTTGGCGCCTGAGGTTTCTGGCTCGTTCTTGTTTACGTCCATGCAGTCAATCAACTCATCCGCGACAGAGAAAAAGCAGGCCATGAGGGTATCGTTAATCTCCCGGATGCCATGCAAAACCTTCTCTTGTCTGGCTTTGTGGCTTGCGAGCCATTCATGCGTGACACTGGCTGCATTTTCCCGGCTTACCGGCTTCAGCCAGAGATTTGGCTCCGATTTGAAAACCTCACTAACCAAAGCCGCCTGGGCTTTGGCCGCCGCCGCCATTCCTTCAGACAAATGCGAGAAAGCACGCGACATATTTGCTGTCCTGCTTTGCGCCGTCTCAAAAACAGCATTTGAATAGCTTAATGGCTGGAACAAATCATTCTTCGCTTGCATGACCGCTCTCCGATTTTTAGTTCGGCGAATATGATAACCACGATGCAGAACAAACTTTGATAGAGATCAAAGCCTCTATCTATGTATTTGATTTTGAACAGGATAATAAATTGTTAATCTTTCCAGCAGAGCTTGAAATGACTTGCGCGCATAGTGAACCGTCTAAATTCCTTCAGCTGCTAAAGAAACATTCAACGCACAAGAGCCGCTTTAAGCTTCTTTTCTCAACCTCTATGAGACCTGTGCGCGGGTTGTTGTAGACGTTGGCTTTGATTGCTGATTCTATGGGTTTTCCCGCAGAGGAGAGCTGGACGTGGCGCATCGTTCGATTGGTCAGGAGCGGTTTGGCTTCTCTGGGCGCACACGGCCCGCATCATCGCTCGACGAGCTTAGCTAGCTGATCGATTGGCATTCGGTCGCTACTCTTCTTGATCCGCTCTATTCAACCACCAAAGGCGAGCCCGCCTGGCGGTCGCTGGCGATGTTCAAGGCACTGCTTCTCACGATCTGGTACGACCTGTCCGACGTAAAACTGGCTGAGGCGCTCGACGGTCGTGCCTCCTTCCGTTGCTTCCGCGGGTTTTCCTCCAATGAAGCGACGCCGGAGCTTACCGCCTTCGTCAGATATCGTAGGCTGATGGTCACGCACAAGCGTGATCGGCCGCTGTTTGACAGTGTGACCATTAGGCTCAAATCAAAGGCAGTGACCGTCAAGACCGGTACGCTGGTCGATGCTATGATCATTGCCTCCGCCGCCGAAGACGATGCACGCTGGGTCAAACACAAGGGAAAACCGAGCGTTCATGGCTTCAAGGCGTATGTTGGGGCAGATGCCGATGCTGCATTGGTCGAGGAAGTGTCGGTCACATCTGCTAATATCAATGATGGCAGAGCAGGCCCCGAAGCGCTGCCCGACAATCCCGGCGAGATATTTGCCGACAGCGCCTATCGCGGTAATCACTTCCGTGATGCTGTGCGTGCAAAGGGCGGCATACCGCGGATCGTCGTTACCGGCATGTGGGGGCGCGATGAAAAGGAAACGCTGCGTAAGCTTAAAGAATGGAACCAACCGATCCATCGGGTGCGAGGCCGGATCGAGAAGGTATTCGGAACATGGAAGCGCTGC
>NZ_FQVJ01000040.1 GCF_900129125.1 Acidocella aminolytica 101 = DSM 11237
ACCGAACTGCACCGCGATATTCTGCTGCGCTCGAAGATTTTTGTCGAATATCCGCCGCAAACGCGGATCGAGGGCGAAATTCAGCAGCTTGCGCCCGAGCACGAGGTACAGGAGCTGTGGCGCGTGATCACCGGCCAAGCTACCGGACGCGACAGCGCGGGGCAGATCACGTTGTTTGATTCCGTCGGCTTCGCAACTGAGGATTTTTCTGCGCTGCGGTATGTACGCGACAAGGTGCTGCAAACGCCATTTTATGAGATGCTGGATATGCTGGCGGACCCTGATGATCCACGTGATCTGTTCGGTATGATTCTGCGTGCCGCCTGAGCCTGAACCCAACCATGTTTTTACAACCCGACGGAGCCAAAGCCCGCCATGCGTGACCTCACCGATTACCCAATCGCCATTATCGATGACGCGTTTGGCGCGACCACGCCTGTTGGGCGGGTGGTTAACGAACTTGTTGATTCATTCGAAACGCGCGGCCATCGTGTGCTCACCGGCATAAGCTGCGCGGATGCCGGTGCCGGACGGGTGCTTTATACCGGGCTCGGCGCCGTGCTGATCAGCATGGACGGGTTTGCCACGCGCGAAGCCTTGATGAGCACGCTGAGCGCATTGCTGGACCTCGCTTTAGCCCGCTCCCCTGATCTGCCCGTGTTTTTGTATGGCGAGCGGCGGCTGGCGGAGGATCTGCCCACACAACTGATGCGCAAGATCGACGGGTATCTTTATCTGCATGAGGACACGCCGGGCTTTATCGCGGGTTATGTCTCCAGCGCCATCCACCGTTATCTAGACGCGATGCTGCCGCCTTTTTTCAAGGCGCTCGCGCGTTATACAGATGCCGCGAAATATTCCTGGCATACACCCGGCCATGGCGGCGGGGTGGCTTTTATGCGCTCCCCGGTGGGACAGGCGTTCCACCGCTTTTTCGGCGAGGCCGCGCTGCGGGCGGATCTTTCCGTCTCAGTGCCGGAACTGGGCTCGCTTCTGGACCACGCTGGGCCGGTGCGCGAGGCCGAGCGTGAGGCGGCGCTGAGTTTTGGCGCGGATACCAGCTTCTTTGTCACCAACGGCACCTCCAGCAGCAACAAGATCGTCTGGTCCGGCCTGGTTGGGCCGGGAGATTATGTGCTGGTGGACCGTAACTGCCATAAATCGCTGGTACATGCGCTAATCATGACCGGCTCCAACCCGGTTTATCTGCGGCCCAGCCGGAATGCGTATGGTATTATCGGTCCCATTCCCCGCGCGCAGTTTGACGCCGCCGGTCTGGCGGCGCAGATGCCGCCCGGCGCGCGGTTGCGCGTGGCCACCATCACCAACTCCACCTATGACGGGCTGTGCATAAATACCGGAGTGGTGAAGGAAGCGCTCTCGCCCATCGCGGATGCCGTGCATTTTGACGAAGCTTGGCTGGCCCAGGCGCGGTTCCATGAATTCTACCATGGCTTCTACGCCATGAGCCCGGACCCCGCGCCGGTGGCGCCGCTGGTGTTTTCCACCCAGTCCACCCACAAAGTACTGGCGGCCTTCTCGCAGGCGTCAATGATCCACATTAAGGCCGGCACCGGTATGCAGCTTGACCCTGACCGGTTCAATGAAGCGTTTATGATGCATTCCAGCACCTCGCCCTGGTATGGCATCATCGCCTCCTGTGACGTGTCGGCACGGATGATGCGTGGGGTCGCCGGGCGCACACTGGTTGACGAAACCTTGCAGGAAGCCGCTGATTTCCGGGCCGGAATCGCTCGGCTTGGGACCGAATCAGAAAGCGATGGGCAATGGTGGTTCAGGTTGTGGGAGCCCGACGAGCCGGGGCTGGAACAAGCGGGTTGGACGCTGAAGCCGGGTGATGACTGGCACGGCTTCCCGGATGTGACCGAGGGGTTCACGCTGCTGGATCCGATGAAGGTGACCATTCTCTGCCCTGGCCTTGACGCTGACCAGCCGGGGATTCCGGCCCCGATCGTCTCCAAGTTTCTTTGGACGCGCGGGATCGTGGTGGAAAAAATCGGTCTCTACCATTTCCTGATTTTGTTCACGCTGGGTGTCACGCGCGGCAAATGGAGCAATCTGCTAACTGAGCTTCTCTCGTTCCGCGCCCATTATCAGGCAAATACAAAACTGGCTGATGTATTGCCAGATTTGGTAAAGGCATATCCGGCACGATATGAGAGGATGGGGCTGGCCGATCTTTGTGCAGCGCAACACGAAGCATATCAGCAAGGCGGCATCCTGGCACTGCAAAACGCGATGTTCGAAGAATTGCCCGAAATTTCCATGACACCGCAAATGGCGCACGCCGCTCTTATCGGGAACCGGATTGAGCAGGTGAGACTGGAGGATTTGCATGGCCGGGTGCTGGCCCGGATGGTAGTGCCTTATCCGCCAGGGATTCCGCTGATCTTTCCCGGAGAGCGTGTGAACCTGACATCCATCATTGATTATCTTCGCTTCGCGCAGTCCTGGGACCAGAAATTCCCCGGTTTCGAAACGGATATTCACGGCATCCGCAAGGCGGAGGATGGCACCTACCTGCTGGATTGCGTCGCCTGAAACCGCCGCCCGCCTTTTGCAAGAATACCAAACGCCAGATTTTGCAGAACCGATAAATCTGCTACGCAACGTGTCCGATCTTGTCCCGCCTGGGCTGGTCGAGGCTGGGTAAGGCGGTTTTTTCGTTCCGTTGCGTGGCCTTGCCGCTTAGGCAAAATTAATATGAGGAGTCGCAAAAATGGCGGAACGGCTACAATTTTCCGAGCGCGAGGCGCTGGATTTTCACGAGGTCGGCCGCCCAGGCAAGATTGAGATCATCGCCTCCAAGCCCATGGCGACTCAGCGTGATCTGGCGCTGGCTTATTCACCCGGCGTCGCGGTACCGGTAAAAGCCATCGCGGCGGCGCCGGATATGGCCTATGACTACACGGCCAAGGGTAATCTGGTGGCGGTAATTTCCAATGGCACCGCGATTTTGGGGTTGGGCAATCTGGGCGCGCTGGCCTCAAAGCCGGTGATGGAGGGCAAGGCGGTGCTGTTTAAGCGCTTCGCCGATATCGATTCCATCGATCTGGAGCTGGCGACCGAGGATGTGGACCGGATTATCAACGCGGTGGAGCTGATGGAGCCAAGCTTTGGCGGCATCAATCTGGAAGACATCAAAGCGCCGGAATGTTTCGTAATCGAGCAGACCCTGCGCGAGAAGATGAACATTCCCGTGTTCCATGACGACCAGCACGGCACCGCCATTATTTCCGCCGCCGCACTAATCAATGCCTGCCATCTGACGGGGCGGAATATCGAGGATATCCGCATTGTCGTGAACGGCGCCGGCGCGGCCTCCATCTCCTGCACGGAGCTGGCGAAGGCGCTGGGCGTGAAGCCCGGCAATATCACGCTCTGCGATTCCAAGGGCGTGATTTACAAGGGTCGCACGGTGGGCATGAACCAGTGGAAATCCGCCCATGCGGTGGAAACCATGGCCCGCACCCTGGCTGAGGCGATTGAGGGCGCGGACGTGTTTTACGGCCTCTCCGTGGCCGGGGCGCTGACTCAGGAGATGGTGAAGAAGATGGCGCCGAAGCCGATTATCTTCGCCATGGCCAACCCGGACCCCGAGATTTCCCCGGAAGATGCACTGGCCGCCGCGCCAGATGCGATTATCGCCACCGGACGCTCGGATTATCCCAACCAGGTGAATAACGTGTTGGGCTTCCCCTTCATCTTCCGCGGCGCGCTGGATGTGCGGGCCACCACGATCAACGAAGCAATGAAGATGGCCGCCGCCCGTGCCCTAGCGGAGCTGGCACGCCAGCAGGTGCATGAGGACGTAGCGGCCGCTTATGGCGTGAACCGCCAGTTTGGCCCGCAATATATCATCCCTGCCCCGTTCGACCCGCGCTTGATCGAAACCGTGCCGGTCGCGGTGGCTCAGGCGGCAATGGAAACGGGGGTAGCCCGCAAGCCTATCAAGGATTTCGCCGCTTACCGTGAAAGCCTGCGCGCGCGCCTCAACCCCACCGATGCGGTGCTGGCCTGCGCCTACGAAAAAGCCCGCGCCAACCCGAAACGCGTGGTGTTTGCCGAGGCCGAGGAAGATGTGGCTCTGCGCGCGGCCATAGCGTTCAAAGAGGGCGGGTACGGCACGCCGGTTCTGGTGGGCGTCGACGAAACCCACGAGATGTTGGCCAATCTGGGGGTCGAGGACCCTCAGAGCTTCGAGTTGCATAATAGCCGCCACTCCAAGCTGGTGCCGCAGATGGTGGATTTTCTCTACGCGCGGTTGCAACGCAAAGGCTATATGCGCCGCGACGTGGAACGAATGGTCAACCGCGACCGTAACATCTTCGGCGCGTTGCTCGTGGCACTGGGCGAGGCGGATGTGATGGTCACCGGCCTGACCCGGCCCTTCCGGCAATCGCTAATCGAAGTGATGCGTGCGATCGGGCCGAAGGACGGGCATGTGCCGTTCGGAATTCATCTGATGGTCGGGCGTAACCATTCGGTGTTCCTGGCGGATACCACGGTGAATGAACGCCCCACCGCCTCTGAGCTAGCCGATATCGCAACCCAGACCGCCGCCGTGGCCAAACGCATGGGACATGAGCCGCGCGTGGCGTTCCTGTCCTATGCCACGTTTGGCAACCCGCACGGCAAGTGGCTGGACCATATCCGCGAGGCGGTGGCGGAGCTGGACCGGCGTGGCGTGGAGTTCGAGTATGAGGGCGAGATGGCGCCGGATGTGGCTCTGAACCCGGCGATGCAAAAGAACTATCCGTTCAGCCGCCTCTCCGGACCGGCCAACGTGCTGGTGATGCCGGGACTGCAATCGGCCAACATCTCCGCCAAACTGCTGCGCCAGCTGGGCGGTGAACGGATGATCGGCCCCATGCTTATTAATATGGAACATCCGGTGCAGATCGCCTCGATGAGCTCCTCCTCCAACGAACTGATGACGCTGGCGGTTCTCGCGGCAGCGGGAATTGCGGTCTGACCGGCATAAGGGGCTGAATTTCCTCCATCCCCGCCGCGCGGCTTTGACCTCGCCACGGCGCGACGATAAGCTCAGGCGGCAGGGTGGAGGCCAGCCATACTCACTAAATTCGAATATCTGATTGCTCTAGCGCGGGAGAAGAACTTCACCCGCGCGGCGGATGCGTGTGGGGTCTCCCAACCCAGCTTTTCGGCCTCTATTCGCGCGCTGGAGGATAGTCTTGGGCTGCTGCTGGTGATCCGCAGTTCACGCTTTCAGGGCTTTACGCCCGAGGGCGAGATTGTATTGAGCTGGGCGCGGCGGGTCTGCGGGGATTTACGCTCCATGCACGCGGAACTGGCCAGCGCTACCGGCGGGCTGGCGGGGGTTCTACGAATGGCAGTCATCCCCACCGCGCTAACCGTGGTGGCCGGGCTGACCACCCCCTTCCGAGCGCGGCATCCAAATGTGCGCTTCAGCGTGCAGTCATGTAATTCTGTGAATATTCTCCGCCAATTGGAGAATGCCGAAATCGATGCGGGTGTGACATATCTGGACCATGAGCCAGTAGGCAAATTCCGTGCCTTGCCGCTTTACCAAGAGCGTTACCGGCTGGTGAGCACCAGAAGCTCACCGCTTGGCCAGCGCAGGGCCGTAAGCTGGGCAGAGGTGAGCCAAACCCCGCTTTGCCTGCTGACACCTGACATGCAAAACCGGCGGATTATCGACCGGCTCTTGAGCAATGCGGGCACGCACGCGCCCCCGGCGCTGGAATCCAACTCCATCGTGGCGCTGTTGGCGCATGTGCGGACGGGCGACTGGTCTTGTGTTTTGCCTGAAAAGCTGGTGGCGTTTTTTGGGCTGGGGCAAGATTTCAGGGCGATCCCGATTAACGAGCCGGATGAGGCCCACATGGTGGGGCTACTGGTGACGGAGCACACCCCGATGCCGCCCTTGGCGCAAGCGCTGTTTTCCCTGGTGGCGGAGGGCGGGCTAGTTCTATAGTTTTTTGCTATCGCAGCACTGGAAAACAGCCCTTGTTTTTCCTTCTACTTTTGCGCACTTAAAAATGAGAAAAATAGGGTGAAGCGATCCATGGCCGAGATTTGGAATCTGCAACGGGCACAAGAGATCATTGCGCGGCACAAGGCACAGGAAGGCCCTATGCTCCCTATCCTGCATGAGTTGCAGGATAGGTTCGGCAGCATTGGAGAGGAAGCAATTCGTCTTGTCGCGCAAAGCCTCAACATCACGAGGGCCGAGGTTTATGGCGTTGTCTCTTTCTATCATGACTTCCGCCAGGCACCTGCAGGGCGGCATGTGCTGAAAATCTGTCGGGCGGAGGCTTGCCAGTCCATGGGCGGGGAAGACTACGCTGCTGCCCTGCTGCACAGCCTGGGGCTGGAGTGGGGCCAGACCACTAAAGATGGCCGTCTGACCATTGAACCGGTCTATTGTCTTGGCCTTTGCGCCTGCGCCCCGAACGCGATGCTGGATGGCCAACCCCGCGCCCGACTGGATGCAACCACGCTGCAGGCGCTCGCCGGGGAGGCCGTGTGATGCGCATTTTTGTCCCCAGAGACGCCGCCGCCTTAGCCTTGGGGGCTGACAAGCTCACCGCCGCCATTGCTGCGGAAGCCGCCCGCCAGGGGGTTGAGGCCACCATCATCCGCAACGGCTCACGCGGGATGTTTTGGCTGGAACCGTTGGTGGAGATTGAGACCCCGGAAGGACGCGTGGGCTTTGGCCCGATGACGCTGGCAGATGTGCCGGGCCTGTTCGCTGACCTACCCGCCCACCCCAAGGCCTTGGGGCTGGTGGAGGCTATTCCGTTCCTCGCCAGGCAGCAGCGCCTCACCTTCGCGCGGTGCGGTGTGATCGACCCTCTGAGCCTGAACGACTACCGCGCCCATGGAGGGCTGGCCGGGCTGGAACGCGCGCGCGGGATGACTGCCGAGGCCATCTGTGCCGAGGTGACGAAATCCGGCCTACGTGGACGCGGCGGCGCGGGCTTCCCGACCGGCGTGAAATGGGAAACCGTCCGCAAAGCCGAAGCGGCGCAGAAATACATTGTCTGCAATGCCGATGAAGGGGATTCAGGCACTTTCGCGGACCGGTTGATTATGGAGGCGGATCCGTTCCTGCTGATTGAGGGCATTGCCATCGCTGGCCGCGCGGTTGGCGCCAGTCGCGGCTATGTTTATTGCCGCTCGGAATATCCCAACGCCATCAAGATCTTCAACGAAGCGCTGCGCATTGCTACAACAGCAGGCATGTTGGAGGGATTTGCGCTGGAGTTGCGGGTGGGCGCGGGTGCATATGTCTGTGGGGAAGAAACCTCCTTGCTTGAAAGCCTAGAAGGTAAGCGCGGCATGGTGCGCGCCAAGCCGCCGATTCCGGCGCTGCATGGGCTGTTCGGTCAGCCAACCGTGGTGAATAATCTCATTTCCTTGGCCACCATTCCTTATATCCTCGCGGAAGGGGCCGAGGCTTATGCCGCGTTTGGCATGGGGCGTTCGCGCGGGACCATGCCGGTGCAGTTGGCGGGAAATATCAAGCATGGGGGGCTATTCGAAGTTGCGTTCGGCATAACGCTAGGCGAACTGGTGAACGACATTGGCGGCGGCACCACGACTGGCAGGCCAGTTCGTGCCGTGCAGGCGGGCGGACCCCTCGGTGCTTATTTTGCACCCTCGCAATTCGACACGCCTTATGATTACGAAGCCTTTGCCGCATGCAAAGGGTTGATCGGGCATGGCGGGCTGGTGGTGTTTGACGACACCGCCAACATGGCCAAGATGGCGCGTTTCGCCATGGAATTCTGCGCGCATGAATCTTGTGGCAAATGCACCCCCTGCCGAATTGGCGCCGTGCGCGGTGCCGAGGTGCTGGACAGGATGGTGGCAGGCCACGCCAGACCGGGCGATCTGGATCTGGTCAAGGATCTCTGTGAGACGATGAAGTTTGGTTCGCTCTGCGCGCTTGGGGGCTTCACGCCCTACCCGGTGATGAGCGCGATCGAGCATTTTCCAGAAGATTTCGGCGGCGCGCCGCTCCCGCTAGCGGCGGAATAGGAGTCCATTATGGGTCTAATTCACGAAGTCGATTACGGCACCAAGTCAAGCAATTCCACCAAGCTGGTGACCCTCACCATTGACGGCCAAAGCATCACTGTGCCGGACGGCACCTCGGTGATGCGCGCAGCCATGGAGATGGGAACGCAAATCCCCAAACTCTGCGCAACCGATACGCTGGACAGTTTCGGCTCCTGCCGCCTGTGCCTAGTGGAAATTGAAGGCCGCGCGGGCACCCCAGCCTCCTGCACCACGCCGGTAGCCGAAGGCATGGTGGTGCACACACAAAACGCCAAACTGGCCAAGCTTCGGCGCGGGGTGATGGAGCTTTATATCTCTGATCATCCGCTGGACTGCCTGACCTGCGGTGCCAATGGCGATTGCGAATTGCAGGACATGGCGGGCGCGGTGGGGCTGCGCGATGTGCGCTATGGCAATGATGTAAAAACCCACCTTGACCTGCCCAAGGATAATTCCAACCCGTATTTTCAGTTCGATCCCTCCAAATGCATTGTCTGCTCGCGCTGCGTGCGGGCGTGTGAGGAAATTCAGGGCACCTTCGCGCTGACCATCGCGGGGACGGGGTTCAATTCAAAAGTCTCGCCCGGCATCAATGAGATGTTCCTGGGGTCGGAATGTGTGTCCTGCGGCGCCTGCGTGCAGGCATGCCCGACGGCGACGCTGATTGAAACCTCCGTGCTGGAACATGGCCAGCCCGAACACTCCGCCGTGACCACGTGCGCGTATTGTGGTGTGGGCTGCGCGTTTAAGGTGGAGATGCGCGGCGAGGAAGTGGTGCGCATGATGCCGTACAAGGACGGCAAGGCGAACCATGGCCATTCCTGCGTGAAGGGGCGATTCGCCTGGGGGTACACCACGCATAAGGACCGCATCACCAAGCCGATGCTGCGCGCGAAAATCACAGACCCGTGGAAAGAGGTGAGCTGGGACGAGGCAATCTCGCATGTCGCGTCCGAGTTTAAGCGCATCCAGGCAGAGCATGGCAAGGATGCGATTGGAGGCATTACGTCCTCGCGGTGCACAAATGAGGAAACCTTCCTGGTGCAGAAATTCGTCCGGGCAGGTTTTGGCAATAACAATGTCGATACCTGCGCGCGCGTCTGCCACTCCCCCACCGGCTATGGGCTGAGCACAACGCTTGGCACCTCCGCCGGGACGCAAGATTTCGACAGTGTGATGGATTCCGATGTGATCATGATCATCGGCGCCAACCCAACAGATGGGCATCCGGTGTTCGGCTCACGCATGAAACAGCGTTTGCGCCAGGGCGCGAAGCTGATCGTGATCGACCCGCGGCGGACGGACATTGTCCATACCCCGCATGTGGACGCCTCTTACCATCTGGCCTTGCGCCCCGGCACCAATGTGGCCGTAATCAATGCGCTGTCGCATGTCATCGTCTCCGAAGGGCTGGTGAACGAGGCATATGTGCGCGAGCGTTGCGACTGGGATGAGTTCTCCGATTGGGCCAGCTTTATTCTGGACCCGAAGAACAGCCCCGAAGCGGTAGAAGCGGTGTCCGGCGTGCCGGCCCAGACCATCCGCGATGCCGCGAGGCTTTACGCCACCGGTGGCAATGCGGCGATTTATTACGGGCTGGGCGTGACGGAACACAGCCAGGGCTCCACGGCGGTGATCGCCATTGCCAATCTCGCCATGGCTACCGGGAATGTCGGGCGCAGCGGCGTGGGCATCAACCCGCTACGCGGCCAGAACAATGTGCAGGGCAGCTGCGATATGGGCAGCTTCCCGCATGAATTTCCGGGCTACCGCCATGTGGCAGATGACAGCGTGCGGCACATCTTCGAGACAGAATGGAAGGTTCCACTTTCAGATAATCCGGGCCTGCGGATTCCCAACATGCTCGACGCCGCGGTGGATGGAAGCTTCAAGGGAATCTATATCCAGGGCGAGGATATCGTGCAGTCCGACCCAGACACCAAGCACATCACCGCGGGCCTCAGCGCCATGGAATGTGTGGTGGTGCAGGATCTGTTCCTGAACGAAACCTCGAATTTCGCGCATGTCTTCCTGCCCGGCTCCACCTTCCTGGAGAAGAACGGCACCTTCACCAATGCGGAACGGCGCATCCAGCTTGTCCGCAAGATGATGGCGCCGCGCAATGGCTATGAGGATTGGGAAGTCACACAGTTGCTCGGCCAGGCGATGGGAATGAACATGCACTATACCCACCCCAGCGAGATCATGGACGAGATTGCCCGTACCACGCCTTCCTTCGCGGGCGTCTCCTTCAAGCTGTTGGAAGAAAAAGGCTCGATCCAATGGCCCTGCAACGAGGCGGCGCCGGAAGGCACGCCGGTTATGCATGTTGGCCATTTCGTGCGCGGCAAGGGCAAGTTCGTGATCACGGACTATATCGCCACGGATGAGAAAACCGGCCCACGCTTCCCGCTACTGCTCACCACCGGGCGGATTCTCACGCAATATAACGTGGGCGCGCAAACCAGGCGGACCCCAAACGTCGCCTGGCATGAGGAAGACCTGCTAGAAATCCACCCCCACGACGCCGAAGAGCGCGGCATTAAGGATGGGGACTGGGTGAAACTTGCCAGCCGCTCCGGCGAAACTTCCCTGCACGCGAAGATCACCGACCGCGTGGCGCCGGGTGTTGTGTACACTACCTTCCATCACCCAGCGACGCAGGCCAATGTGATCACCACCGACTATTCGGACTGGGCGACCAACTGCCCCGAATATAAGGTTACGGCGGTGCAGGTGTCGCTCTCTAACGGGCCGACTGAATGGCAGGAGCGCTACCGCGCCCACAGCAGCCAGGCCCGGCGTATCGCTCCTCAGGAGGCCGCCGAATGAAGATCGAAAAACTCGTTCACATGGCCAACCAGATTGGTGATTTCTTCGGCCACGAGCAGGAAGATGAGGCGGTGACGAGCATCGCCGCCCATCTCAAGAAATTTTGGGAAAGACGGATGCTGGCGCAGATTTTCACTCATCTGGAGGCAGGCGGAGCAGGGCTGCATGATCGGGTGAGAAAGGCCGTAGCCCGCCTGCAGCAGACCGCACAAGCCACCACCACCGCTGCCTCACATACAGCTAAAGCTGCGCAGTCTGACCAACATCCAAGGTAAAAAAGCGCTCAGGTAGGATATCGGCGGCCTCGCGCGCAACGGCCAGTTCCGCCACGGGTGCGTCAATCGGCTCTCCCGTAAGCTGGAAGGTGCCGAAATGCATCCCCACGGCGCGCTGGGCACGCAGGTCCTTGAATGCTTGCACGGCCTCACGCGGATCCATATGCACGGTGGCCATCACCTCTCGCGGCTCATACGCGCCAATCGGCAGCAGGGCGAAATCCGGCGCGCCGAGGCGGTGATGAATCTCGCTGAAGAAGCGCGTATAGCCACTATCCCCCGCGAAATAGATCTTTCGGCCGTGATGGTTGAGCATGAACCCGGCCCAGAGCGTCTTGTTTCTATCCCACAGCGTGCGCGCGGCGAAATGCCGGGCGGGCGTGGCGGTAATGTGGGCGCCATGAACCGTGGTTGTACCCCACCAATCCAGCTCCGTGGCACCAGGAAGACGCTGGCGCATGAGAAATGCCCGATTGCCCAGACTTGTGACGATATGCACTGCCGGAAAACGCTGGCGGATCAACCGCAAGGACGGAATATCCATGTGGTCATAGTGATTGTGGGACAGCAAGATCAGATCGATCTTCGGCAGCGCCTCGATGCTCAGTCCCGGCGGGCGCACACGCTTTGGTCCAGCAAACCCAACCGGGGAACAACGTTCGGAAAAAACCGGGTCGGTAAGCAGGGTCAGCCCTTCCAGACATAGCAGAAAGGAGCTGTGGCCGATCCAGGTGACGCTAGGCGTGCCTGGTTCGGGTGGCGGGTAGGCGGTGTTTTCAATAAAAGCAGGCCAAGGCGCCCAGGCTACCTGGTCACGCCGCAAACGGGCTTGCAAGAGCTTAAGAAACCCGCTCCGGCGTGTTTTGTCCGGGTGCCGCGCGGGCTCGGGGTTGAAGAAACGGTCGCCGTCGAAATGGCTGGGGTCAGCTTTGTCCACCCACATGATATTGGGTGACAAGAAAAGGATTAAATAGCCTGAAATGTCTTTTTCCAGCGTGTTATGGTAAGAGAATGATCGCTTGGGGCTTGTCTCTCTTGTATCGGCGCCAACTCAACGGATATGTAATCCAGGAAAAAAGGATGATGGACTAGGCTGCGATGGCTGAGGTGAAAAAAACCCGGGTTTTAATTATTGGCGCTGGCCCGGCAGGTTACACGGCGGCAATTTACGCTGCCCGCGCCAATCTTGCGCCAGTTTTGGTAGCGGGTTTGCAACCGGGCGGGCAGCTCACTATTACCACGGAAGTTGAGAATTATCCTGGGTTCGCCGAGCCGATTCAAGGCCCCTGGCTGATGGAACAGATGTCCAAGCAGGCCGAGCATGTGGGCACGGAAATTCTATATGACCTGATCACGCGGGTGGATTTCTCCAAACGCCCTTTCAAAGCATGGACGGATGGCGGGATTGAGTTCCAAGCCGAATCCTTGGTGATCGCCACCGGGGCGCAGGCGCGCTGGCTGGGGCTGGAGTCCGAGCAGACCTATCAGGGCGCCGGGGTTTCCGCCTGCGCCACCTGTGACGGGTTTTTCTATCGCGGCAAGAAGGTCGCGGTGGTGGGCGGCGGCAATACGGCGGTGGAAGAAGCCCTCTACCTTACTCACCATGCCAGCCATGTTACGCTGATCCACCGACGCGACAGCCTGCGCGCTGAACAGATTTTGCAGAAACGCCTGTTCGAGAACCCGAAAATCTCCATCATCTGGGATCATGTGGTGGACGAGATCGTGGGGTCCGGCAAACCGGCGGTGGTCTCTGGCCTCAAGCTGAAACACACCACCAGCGGTGAAACGCAGTATCTGGCGGTGGATGGCGTGTTTATCGCCATCGGTCATTCCCCCACCACGTCCTTGTTCCAGGGGCAGGTGGAGTTGGATGGTGAGGGCTATATCCTCACCAAACCGGGTACGACGGAAACTTCCGTCCCCGGTGTGTTCGCGGCGGGTGATGTGCAGGACAAGATTTTCCGGCAGGCGGTTACAGCCGCTGGTACGGGCTGCATGGCGGCGCTGGAAGTCGAGAAATTCTTGGGTAATATTCCCCTGCACGTCAGCGAGGCCGCATAAAATGACCGGACAAAAGATGGATTGGGATAAGCTTCGCGTTTTCCACGCGGTTGCCGAAGCGGGCAGCTTTACCCATGCGGGGGATACGCTGAATCTCAGCCAATCCGCAGTTTCGCGCCAGATTTCAGCGCTGGAGGAGGCACTGGCAGTGCCACTGTTCCACCGCCATGCGCGCGGCCTGATTCTCACGGAGCAGGGCGAGGCGCTTAACCGCACGGTCCGCGAGGTTTTCGCCAAGCTGGCCATGACCGAGGCCCTACTGGCCGAGAGCAAGGAAAAACCTGCTGGGCGGCTGAAAGTCACCACCACCCACAGCTTCGGTGTAACTTGGCTGGCACCCAGGCTGAAGGGCTTTTTGAACCAACACCCTGACGTGACCGTCTCCCTGCTGCTGGATGACACGGATCTCGACCTCGCCATGCGCGAGGCGGACGTGGCGATCCGTATGCATCCGCCCCGGCAGCCGGATCTGGTGCAGCGCCATCTGGCGGAAATCCGCAGCCAGATCTGGGCCTCGCCGGACTATATCAAGGCCCATGGCGCACCGGAGACCGTGGAGGAGTTGGATAGCCATAAGCTCATCCTGTTCGGCGACCGCAAACCGCCCGTGCCGGATGTGAACTGGCTGGGGGAGCTGGGCCGCAAGGATGGCACCGCCCGCCGTGGCGCCCTGGAAGTGAACTCCTTGCAGGCGATGCTGGCTTGCATCCGGGCGGGAATTGGCATCGGCGCCGTGCCGGATTATCTGCTGGGCGATGGGGCGGGGCTGGTGCCTGTCCTGCCGGATGTGAAAAAGCCGCACGTGGATATGTATTTCGTTTACCCTGAGGAGCTGCGTAACTCTAAGCGCGTGGCTGTTTTCCGTGACTTTTTGGTGAGTTCTATTGCAGAACGCAACGGTGTGAAGACCTGAACCTTGGGCTTTCCTGGGTTTCAACCAAGCGACTGGAACACGTCGTTACAGAAAATCAAGCAGATTACGATTTTCACACTTAAAAAATCAGTGGCGTGGCTTATATACAACATATCCGGTGAGAGCCGGACGATGCCCTTCCCCGAGAGGGGATGGGCAGGGACTTCGGTCCCAACGTCTCCCAGACGTGAAGCCTCCCTGTTGACTTGACCCGCTGGCCATATGGCTAGCGGGTTTTTTTTATGGAAGAAGGCGCAATGACAAAGCCGCGATTTTGGGACGAAACAGCCGCTGGGGTAAGCCTAGCAGTGAAAGCGCAGCCGGGCGCGAAACGCGTGAGCATCGGCCCGGTTCTGGACGCCGCCCCCGCGCCGGGTTGGCCCCCTGCCCGGCTGAAAGTCGCGGTAGCCGCCCCACCGGAAGACGGCAAGGCCAACGCGGCCATTATCGCCGCGCTGGCCAAATGGCTGGGGGTGAAGCCAAGCACCATAACGCTGACCACCGGGCAGACTAGCCGGGAGAAGCGGTTTCTGGTTACGCCGCCGGTAAAGCTACCAACGCTTTAGAACAACACCAGATCATCGCGGTGAATCACCTCATCCCGCCCGCGGAAGCCCAGCAGCGCCTCGAAATCCTCTGAACGATGACCCGCGATGATTTGAGCATCGTTGCTGGAATAGGCAGTGAGGCCACGGGCGATGCGCTTGCCCTCCAGCGTCAACACATCCACCGGGTCCCCGCGCTCGAAATCCCCCACGACCGTGCGGATGCCCGCCGGAAGCAGCGAAGAGCCCTTGGCCAAGGCACGAACGGCACCGTCATCGACAGTGAGCGTTCCAGCAGGCGCCAAGTGCCCGGCAATCCAATTCTTGCGGGCAGAGCGACCCTCCGGCGTGGGCAGAAACCAAGTGCATTTAGTGCCAGCTGCCACGGCGGCGATGGGATTCTCACGGTTGCCAATGGCAATGGCCATAGCACAGCCCGCCTGCGTAGCAATTTGCGCTGCCACCAGCTTGGTGCGCATACCGCCTGAGGAATAGCCTGGCGGCGGCTCGCCCCCCATGGCCATTATCTCGGGCGTGAGCGTCTCCACAACCGGGATATGGGCGGCATCCGGATTTTTACGCGGATCAGCGGTATAGAGCCCGTCAATGTCCGAGAGGAGCACCAGCGCATCCGCCTGCACCATCTCCGCCACACGGGCGGCGAGACGGTCATTATCGCCATAACGTATCTCAGCCGTGGCGACCGAATCATTCTCGTTGATCACCGGGACGCAGCCTAGCGAGAGCAGCGTGGCCAGGGTCGCGCGGGCATTGAGGTAATGGCGGCGATTTTCCGTGTCGCTCAGGGTGATGAGCAGTTGCGCGGCGGTGAGATCTTGGTCCTTCAACGTCTGCGCCCAAGCCTGCGCCAAACGGATCTGCCCGACAGCGGCGGCGGCCTGTTTTTCATCCAACCGCAACTTGGCGCCACTCAGGCCCAGTTGGCGGCGCGCCAAGGCGATAGCGCCGGAGGAAACGACAATGACCTCCGTCCCGTGAGCGATCAACTCTGCTATGTCCTGCGCCACCCCGCGCAGCCAGACTTCGCGAGGGATGGCGGTTTCCGGATCAACAATGAGCGCGCTGCCGATCTTGATGACAACGCGCCGGGCTGCCTTCAGCACCGGAATCATGCGCCCGCGCGCTCCGCCTTTGCTTCATTTATGACGTCCTGCAAAGCGCGCAGAACCTCTTTCACACCCTGGCCGGAAACGGCGGAAATACTCATGACTTTAGCGCCGGAAGCTTTCGCGAGCGCGGCCTTGCGGGAGGACAGTTCCCGTGGGGTCATCACGTCCGCCTTGTTCAGCACGATGATTTCCGGCTTTTCAGAGAGCCCGCCACCATAGGCTTCAAGTTCGGCACGGATGGTGCGCCAAGCGTCCACCACATGCCCCGCCGCACCGTCGATCAGATGCATCAGCACCGCGCAGCGTTCCACGTGGCCAAGAAAGCGGTCCCCCAGGCCGGTACCTTCATGCGCGCCCTCAATCAGGCCGGGAATATCCGCGAGCACGAACTCCTCGGACATATTCAGCCGCACCACGCCAAGCTGCGGATGCAGGGTGGTAAAGGGGTAATCCGCGATTTTGGGTTTGGCCCCGGAGACCGCTTTCAGAAAGGTGGATTTGCCTGCGTTGGGCAGGCCCACGAGCCCTGCATCCGCGATGAGCTTCAGGCGCAGCCATACCCAGCGTTCCTCACCAGGCCAGCCTTTGTCAGACCGACGCGGAGCACGGTTGGTAGAGGTTTTGTAGCGGGCATTGCCAAACCCACCATCGCCACCTTTGAGCAACACGATACGCATACCGGGCTTGTCCATGTCCGCCAGCATGGTCTCACGCTCATCATCGAAAATCTGCGTTCCCACCGGCACCTTGATGACCAAAGACGGCGCGCCAGCGCCGGTACGGTCCGAGCCCGCGCCGTTACCGCCCTTTTTGGCCTTGAAATGCTGGGTATAGCGGAAATCGATGAGGGTATTCAGATTCTCCACCGACTCGAAGATGATATCCCCGCCCCGGCCGCCATCACCGCCATCCGGCCCGCCGAACTCGATATATTTCTCTCGCCGGAAAGCAGTGACACCGTCGCCGCCATCGCCGGATTTGAGGTAGATTTTCGCCTGGTCCAGGAACTTCATTGGGGAACTCGCAATAAAAAAGCCGGCTCGCGCCGGCTTTTGACAGTGGGCGCGTGCGCCAGCAAATTACTCGGCGGCCAGGGCCACCGGCTCCACGGACACATGCACACGGTCATCAGCCTTACGCTGGAAAACCACCTTGCCATCCACGAGAGCGAAAAGAGTATGATCACGGCCAACGCCCACGTTCGCGCCCGGCTTTACCTTGGTACCGCGCTGACGAACGAGAATGTTACCGGCGATTACTGCCTGACCGCCAGCCTTCTTGAGGCCGAGGCGCCGGCCTTCGGTATCGCGGCCGTTGCGGGACGAACCGCCTGCTTTTTTATGTGCCATTGGTTTGCTGCTCCTTTAGGCCGCGTTAATGCCGGAGATGCGCAACACGGTCACATGCTGGCGGTGGCCGTTCTTGCGGCGGCTGTTCTGCCGGCGGCGCTTCTTGAAAATCAGGACCTTATCCAGGCGGTCCTGGGCGATGACGGTGGCGGTAACGGAAGCCCCGGCAACCACGGGGGCGCCGAGCTTCAGGCTACCTTCGCCACCGACAGCGAGGACATCAGTGAAGGTTACCGTGCTGCCGGCTTCCGCCTCCAGCTTCTCAACCTTCAGCACCGCGTCTTGCGTGACGCGGTATTGTTTGCCGCCGGTGCGGATGACTGCGAACATGGTATAATCCAATCAGGTGTCGTCACATAACTATATCGCGGCCAGGAGACCCGGCCACGACGAGTGGCGCGTTATAGCCGGGCCAAGGCGCCTGTCAATGCCGATTCTGCGGGCGGCATGTTTTGGCGTTTTGCAAACCTGTTGCCGACGCCCGTCGCGTTGCCTATAAGCCCCGCACCGAGACCCATGGAGAGGTGCCAGAGTGGCCGATTGGGGCAGTCTCGAAAACTGTTGTGCGTGCAAGCGTACCGTGGGTTCGAATCCCACCCTCTCCGCCACTCGACCTCCAAAAAGCGTCAGAATACAGCTGATTTTCGTCGATGGACTTTTTCGTTCAACACTAGAAAATACATTTGCACGTCGGGTAAGCCAGCCGGGACCAAGCGTGACGGGTATACCATAGCTGCTCTGCCGTGGCGCGACGCCCATCAGCCTGCGCCAAACACGGCCATGACTTCGAAGGCAATATCATAGCCTGTTAAGTAAGCGGCCTCCACGCGGCCATGGTGCAGCCAATCGCCACAAATTGCGAGACGCAAGCTGGCATCCAGCGCGGGGGTTATATCCTGCGAGGCAGGGCAATTCGCATAACGCCAGCGATGCAAGTCCACATGCACAGCCTGGAGAGGTTGGTTAACAAACCTCTCAAGTTCCTCGCGCATGGCTTGAATGACTTGGTCAGAAGGATCTTCCATGTGGTTTTCCGCCCAGACATTACTGGAAAGTGCGACGAGGCTAGGTAAACCTTGATGTCCAGGCCGGGACTGACTGACCGAAAGCCAGCTTAGTACACCGCAACGGACCAGAGCCGCGTCGAAGCTAAGATCAATGGGCGCATTGAGCCCCAGCATCAATGCGTAGCAGCCTAGCATCGCGGCCGTGCTGGCGCGGGCCCACAAAGGAGACGCGTCCGGCAAAAGCGCTGCCGCCTGAGCTGCGGGTAGTGCCAGAATCACAAAGTCAAAAGGCCCAAAAATTTCGCCTTCTTCGCTTTCAAGAAGCCAGCATGTGGAGTCTTGGCGTAAAGAGGTAATGAGGGTGGAATAGCGTATATCAAGGCCCTCCGCCCAGTGCGCGGCCAGCGCGCTCATTCGCTCCAAGGCCACGAAATGCGCATGTTCATCCCCCCACATACGCCGCGCCACAACCTCCCCATCCTCAATTTCGGCAAAGCGGCATCGCCAGGGCTCCACAACGCCAGCGGCACGCAAACTGGCAACTTCCGCAACAAAGCGGGGATCGCGGGCGGTGAAAAATTGTGCGCCGAAATCAAATATGTATCCAGCACGGCGCCGGTTGGCCAAGCGGCCGCCGGGGCCACGCGACTTGTCAAAAAGGGTGATGCGCTGGGTTGCGGCTAATTGGCGGGCGGCGGTAAGGCCCGCCACGCCCGCACCGATTATGGCGACACTATGCTGTTTCATAGCGACTAAATGCGCCGCCGCCATAGCGGGCGTAGATGCAAAAACAGCCGGTATCCCTTTTCAGCCAGCCAAAGCACTGGCGGCAAGCTCAGTAACCGCGCCGCCCAGGCAAAGCGCGGCAGGCTAGCCCAGAGCTCTACAAAGGCCGCGGCGCCGCTGACCAGCGTGCCATCCGCGCGACGCGCATGCAGCCGGGCCAGCGCGGCGGCGCGGGAAAGGTCGGGCGCGGGCTGACCCTGCATGCTGGCGACATCCTGCCAAAACACCTCATCCGCCCCAGGCTGGTTACGGTAGAATGCGATCTCGCGAGCGCATACGGGGCAGGCGCCGTCGAAATAAATCACTTTTTGGATCATGGGGTGGGTCCATCTTTTGGTAGGAGGCGCACGATGAGATCCGGTATATGCGCCTTGAACGCGAAAAAGCCTCGCCGCGCCAGGGGCCAGCAGGCTTCATCCCAGGCGCGGCGATGACGGATGAGGGGGATGCCGACCGCCGCCAAATTTGCTTCCACACATGCCAAATAGTCGGCGGTCCATCCAACTGGTGCCCAGGGAGTGATCACCGCTGTCAGCCCCTGCTCATCAACCCAGGCTGCGATTTCAGGCTCCCGAAGCGTACAGGCAGGCAGGTTGAAGCGGCGTTCCGCCGCGGCCAGCGCGTCCGCCAGGGCTTGGTGTGCCCATGCGCTGGCTGCGCGGCTTGCCCCCTGTGGAGAGCGTCGATGTGGGGCGGCAACGCCAGCGACAGCCACAGGCTGAAGCCCGCCAAGCGCAAGGTTGTGCACCCCCAGATCATCCTCATGCAACAGCAGCCCAACGCGCCCGGCGGGAAGCGGCGGCACGGGAGGTAAGCCAGCCACGGCGGCGGGAGATGCTTCCATGAGCGGCAATGGTGCCTCGTTCAATAGGCCATAAGGTGCGAAACGCCCGTTCGTGCAGCGGTCGATATTTTCCGCTCGGGCGACATAATGCTTGCCCGGCGTCTGAATACCCGCCACCCAGCGCCAGGATAGGAGGTTGGAAGCCACGTCGGCGTCCAGCAAATGATGTAGAAACAGATCTGCTCCCAGCACCCAGGGCAATCCCAGCGTGAAGCACCAAATGCTCGCGAACCACATGCGGGTATGGTTATGCAGCAAGCCGGTTTGGGAAAGTTCGTGCATCCAGGTGTCAAAACAAGCGACGCCGCTCTCCCCCCGTGTGGCGCGGGCGACGCGTTCCATCAGCGCGGGATCCCGTCTGCAGGCATCCAGCCGAGCATTGTAATCTCGCCAGAGACTAGGGCGCAGTTCAAGCCAGCCTTTCCAATAGCTGCGCCAGAATACCTCCTGAATGAATTTCTCCGCCGCCGCTGGGCTGTGCCGCGTAAGGACGGCCAAAATGATCTCCTCCTCGGTCACGAGCCGGTGCCGCACATAAGGTGAAAGCCCGGAGACCGCGGCAGGCTGATCCGGCCCGGGATCAATATTCCGACCGAGCGCATAAGCGCGGCCCGCGCGAGGGGCGAATACGTCCAATCGGGCCAGCCCAGCGACGCGCGTGGGGGACGGGGGCTCAGCCATCACGGCGCAGATAAGTAATGTTCGAACCATCCTTGCCCGTGAAGGCCAAGGAAAGCCATTGGCGATGGTATCCATACCAAAGTTGCAGCGCGAAATCGCCGGAAACTCGATAATGCCGCGCAAGCAAGATGTCTCCGTTAGCCACCCGCACCTTGTCAGCGCCAAGCCGCTTCACGCTTGGATGCAGCAGCCGTCCATTCTGCAGGTTGATCCAGGGGCCGTTCAACTCCACCTGGTTCCAATGCGTGGCAGGCAGAGCGTTCGCTGGCGCAACATAGGTCTGCACTTTTGAGCCTTGGACAATCAGCCCCTGCGGGTGCCGGTCCGCTCGCATATCGTCAGCTTCGCCGTCATTATTGGTGGTGGTCGCCACATGAAAAACCTGCCCATCCCGCCATTTCTCAATGCCGTCGAGCCGGTAGTGAGAAATCGCGATTGGTCCGAATAACACGTTGACGCGAACAGCGATATCGACCGACAGCGTGCCATTACTCACGCTGAAATGGAGTTCGTGTGTTCCAATCCTCCTTTGTTTGCGCCAAATGTCAAACAACAGAGCCCCTGACCGCTGGACCGGCAAGGCGCGAGCCGGCGCGGCACATCCTAGCCAACCAGCCGTGCCAAGCGCAAAGGCGCGGCGACTGATGAAGGAGGTTTGCAGAAACATGCCACTTTTACGGTCCCAAGTCGGCCGAGGATCAGTCCATGGGAGAACTTTCTGATCCTCTCTCATGTTCGCCGTTTCAAGCTGCAGGGATAAAAATACTTTGTTTCCTTTTGTAAGCTTTTTCGGTACGGCCGCCCCTGGGAAGGGCAGGAGGCACGATCATGAAACGACGGTTGATCATTCTCTGATACGCGGGTTGGTTACCGCCGGACCTGTGATGCGTCGCGGAGCTTCCTCGGTCTAAGGCCCAGCGTCGGATAAGATCCGGCTGATAGAGTCTACGAGGGTTCCCCTGGCCGTGATCGTGCCTCCGGCCTTGCCCAGCTTTGGATATATAGTTGCGGTGGCGAGCTCCTTTCTTGGCGAGATGTTCGGGGTCAATACGAAGGTGTCAGGCTGTTGCCGGTTGCACTTGATTGGCGATTGCCCAAACAACCCCTGTCAGCTCGCGCGCGATCGGGGTGGTTATCACCGTGGTCAACTTTCCGGAACGGGCAAACTTGCGGTACCGCCGGCACAGTCGTTCCTGCGCTTTCCATGCAATATCGCGGACCGGCTTGGTGAGCTTCTCCTGCCGGATCAACTGTGCACGGCCGATCCGGGACGGGAACCGGTAACTCCAGGCGGCCTCGATCAGCATGCGCCGTGCCGCCTCGTTGCCAGCCTTGGTGATACCGCCCTGGCGACGTTTGGCGCCGCTGGAGTTTTCAAACGGGACCAAGCCAAGAAATACCATGAGCTGAGTTGGTTTGGTGAAGCGGGTGATATCGCCAAGTTCGGCAACCAGTGTTGCCGCCGCCACCATTGCCACGCCGCGCAATGCCTGAAGTGCCTGCACGACAGGTGCGAGAGACCACCCCGGCAGCGCCGCCTCGATATGCGCCTCCAGACGATCCAGCCGGGCACTCGCCGCATCCACCGCTTCGATACAATCCTCAAGAACGATATAATGCACCGGCTGCTCAAACTTCAGCCCGGCCAGCCAACGCCGGTGTAGATGCGTCCATGCCTTCTGGCCATAGTGGCAGCCCTGACGCAGGAGGAACCTCGATAGTTGCTGGCGTGCCTTACGCAACGTGCGCACCGCCGCCAGACGGGCTCGAACCAGATCACGAATTGCCTCGTGCGCCTGGTCAGGCACCCACACCGCGGTCAACTCACCGGCCCGGTGCAGCTTGGCCAAATCGTTTGCGTCCCGGCGGTCAGTCTTAATCCGGTCGCCAGGCTTTTTCGGAATCAAAGATGGTGCCACAACAATGCATTCGTGCCCCGCCGCAGCGATCTGCCGTTGGATACCATAGCCGCAAGGTCCCGCCTCATAGCAAAACCGTAATTCGTGACCGCTCCTGGCCAACTTGGAAATCAGCTTCTTCAACGCGGCCAGCGTGTTCGCGATCGTTCCGTAATCACGCACCTCCTTCCGCAGGCCCGACTCAGCAACCGCAACGGCTATCGTATTGTTGTGCACATCAAGGACAATGTAAGTGATAAACGTCGCCATGACTCGTCTCCTATGCATGAGGTTCGGCGCAGGCCAATCCAGCGCAACCCTCGAAATCCTGCATATTGTGAGACGGGTCACCGCCCTATCTCAGGCGAACATCTGGTCTAAACTATGTATAAGCACTCCATGATCGTGGAAAGACCTAGCTTATATCTGACCAAACCACGGATCAGCGGTTCTGGATGAATGGCAGGAACGAACTCCTCAACAGAAGGCGGAAGCAGACCAACCTCATTGGTCTTTCACCAACGAAATGCATTGCTCATCAGAAAATAGACTCAGGACAAACCAGAGTTTCCGACACAAAATTACTAGTTACCTGACGGTTCCCTAATTCAACGGCGCCCGCAGATTCATCATGGTGTTTCACGCCGCCTCAGCCTCCACCGCTTCAGGCTTTATCGTGTAATCCCACGCCCTCTGTATCTCCAACCTTCTGAAAAACATCCCGATTTCAGGTCTAAATGGACGTAGATGCTACCCTAACATTCGTAAAAATCACGTTAACCATTCGGGGGAAACGTAAACTGAATTTTAAAAGTTTCCCGATAACTTTGAAGTGTATCTCATATGTAGGTTGCAAAATGCCGCCGATGGAAATTTGGAGTATTTTGCGTGCCACAAACCATCGTGACGTCATTGGTCGTGTCCGGGACGTTAACTTCGCCAGTCATCGGCTGGGGTGGTACGTTGTCGGTCTCTGGAGGAGCGGAATTGAACTCTGCATCGCTCCTAGAAGATGCAGAGCATGCAAGCGATCCAATTATTGATGTCGGCTCATTAGGAAGCATTTCAAACACCACAATCCGAGCCGGAGATGGTGTATTTGTAACTGCAAGTGGTACCGCATCGAATTCATTCGTCCAATATGCAGGCGTATTAGATCTTCAAGACGGTGGAACAGCCACAAACTCTTTAATTGAAGCAGGCGGTGCTGAACTAGTTGCCAGCGGTGGAGTATCTAACAATACGACGATTATAGGTGGCGTTGGACAGGGAACAACGATCAATGTCTTGCCATTTTCACAAGGTATGCAGGTTATTACTGCAGGCGGCATTGCGGAAAACACCTATATTGGAAATGGTGGGATCGCTGATGTGTACTCAGGTGGAGTTGAAACAAATGCTACATTATCGACGTCAGGTACCTCTATTATCCATTCGGGCGGCATCGGAAATGATCTAAATGTACAGGCCGGCGGTGAGCTAATTATTGAAAACGGGGGAACTTTAAATGGTGCTTCAGTTGCGGCCAGTGGAACTCTTCTAGCTTTACCAGGCTCAACAATAAACAGTATCACTGGCCAAGGAAGCATTATCACAGAAGGTGTTGTAAGAGTCCAATATCGAGACGGTTATGCTCCTGTCATCGTTTCTTATGGCTCAACGCTCAATTCTGGGGTGCTGAATGGCAAACTCATCGACTATGCATTGTATGGTGGAACAGTTGATAAGCTATCCGTTTCTGGGGGCTCAACATTAATAGGTTATAGTGGTAGCACTTTAAATTCAGACTATATCCAAAATACGGGTACAGAAATTACCTCTGGCGGATACTCATCAAACCTCATAGTCAACGCTGGCCTCTCTGAGATCACAGAGAATGGAATAAATTCGACAACTACCATTCAAAATGGTGGCCGCGAGGTAGTGATGGCGACCGGAACCGCGACAGGATCGATAATTCTATCTAATGGCTCAGAGCAAGTAGAAGCTGGCGGCGTAGCTGTTGGAAGCACGATTGGGCTTGGTGGCATTCAAAATATCGAATCTGGAGGATATGCGTCTGGAACAGTTATAAAAGCCGGAGGCATTGAAATTGTATCGAATGGAGGAACACTAGCTAACCCAACAGTACAACAAGGTGGAATACTAATAGATCTAAACAGTAAATCTTCTGGTTCTCCGAATACAATACTTCCCCACAATGAAATTATTGATATAAATAAAACTACCGGAAATTACGATGAGATATCAGGTTCTAGCAACATAACTATCGCATCAGGACACTACGGCGTAGTTTCGGGATCCCTAACAAACTCAGCGAATGTCACTGTTGATAGTGGTGGAACACTCGATGTTACTGCAGGGTCTACGCTTGCATCTGTTGAGTTGAACGGTGGTCTTATCCATTTTGAACAGGGAGCTAGTATTGGGAGTGTAACCATTGAAGTTGGTTCACCCGGAACATTTACTAACGACTCAACAACTGACATATCTTCGATACTAAATGAGGAGCTGCGTTCGGTTCCAACAGGAACTTCAATAACAGTTATTTTTAATCCAGGAGACTATGCTGCCAGCAGCACGGTTTATTTGGGAAGTGATACAAGCGTAATCGGGAATTCCGCCACGTTCGGTGCGTTATCCGGATTTAGCGGGAATGCTTTATTTGAGAACTACGATAATCAATGGACCGGTGCAACCCACATCATTAATAATATTGACGGTAGCCAAACTGTTGTTGATCAGGGTATTGGAGGAGGAGAACTATCAAACCTCATAACAACAACCAACAATGCTTCTTCTACTCCATCGACAACTGTACAACCAGAACTGCCGCTTCTCTCGACGAATTACGCGTCTGCTGATTCATCAACGCCCGTTGTAGACACAAATATTTCAATTCGAGGGATGACCTTAGTTGAAACTGGAGATATGAAGTCCGGTCGGCAGGCGATGATTGGGACAAATTACGGATCCGTCGGTAGAGGAGTTTGGTTTACTGGCGCAACCAATCTTGCAATTAATAATAACATTATGATTGGTGGTGTATCGGGAATGTCTCTAGTTAACGACTCCAATGGGGTTGTAGCGCAGAACATCATCCTAGGCTCAACAATACCCGTTGATATGTGGAGCGGTGCTTCTAACTTCTTAGTTGAGAATAACCAGATTTGGGAGTATTCATCATCCAATCCCTCTGGATCGACGGGAGCTATACAACTAAATGCAAGCACCAATGCGTTCCCTTCGAATCCGGGTGTAAACAACTCGGGTACAACCATAAACGATGCTATAATTGGAAATAATATTACGGGTATCGGGCAAAATACAGCTGCTATGGCGGTTGACCCTTTGTACTCTTATGGCGCCACGAGTGAGACAAATATTACTGAGCAAGGTAATATAAGCAATTCGCTTGGGAACTCGACGGGGGGCTATTATACCGCTAATGTCCAAAGCGCCACAATTACTGATAATCTGTATGTTGGCGATACTGGAAAAATACAGAATTTAACCTCGGCTTATGGTACTACTCCGACAACGCTTACGACGAGTAACGGAAATATCTCCGGAAATTTGATTTTAACGGGCGTAAATGCGTCCTCGAACTTAATCGGAAATGAGGGTATAGACCCCACTACAGTTGATAACGCGGTGATTGGTTCAAACTCTGCGTCGTCTGACGCTATTTCATCCTGGGGCTTCACGGGTACAAATACTGAATCTGGGAATGTTGTTTCTGGACGTAGCGGAACCTCAACCACGAGTGTTCAGCCCAATATAAATATCTCCACACCATCTTACTTGATCGATTCTTCGGGTACTATCGAGATTTCCGGATCGAACGCACCGATTATTTCTGACGCAAATAGTCAATTTATCTATCTAACAATATCATCGGTATTTGGAACTATCACCTCGGGATCGTCTTTTGCAAACGAATATAGCACAGTCGTAGGAGGTGAATCGGAATTTATCATTGATGGAAGCATTAAAAATGTCAATGAGGAACTCTCGAGCCTAACATACGTATCAAGCCTGTACGGTACAGACGACGCACTTAAGATCAGTCTCGAAGATTCGTATAGTCAAACGCTTACAAAATACATTCCTATTCTGAATACTGTATCTACAGGATCTGCAGAAACAGCAATAACAATTGCAAGCGGATTTACTGATAATATTTCTGATGGAAATAATCTCAGTGGTGAGATGGTTGTTACGTCTGGACAGAACAATATCGTCAATATGGGCAGCACTGTAAGCTCGGTTTTCACGAAAGAGGGAAATTCTACCCTTAATGCGGGAACTGGATCCGAGTATATTTCAATGGGCTCTGGACGAACATTAGTGAATTTGGGGGCCCACGAGGATATCACTATTGTTGGGGGAACGGGACAGGAAACCATTAATGGTACATCCACAGACAGTTCGGATTCTTCTTTAATAGAAACTGGATACTCGAACGCGTATGTCACCGCTGGTGGCGGAGCAAGTACTGTCGTTGCGGGTTATGGTAATGTAACGTTCATTGGTGGATCAGGTCCAACCCTACTTACGACATTGCCAAATGAGAGTGGCACTCTTCAAGCAGATATGGGAGCTGGCAACTCAACCATTTATGCGCTCTCTGGAATCGCGAATATCCACACACAAGCGAATACTAATAATAACATAATGCTTGGAAGTGGACAGGATAGCATTTTTTCCGGGGGGGCCGACAGCATTGCAGGCGGCTCAGGCAGTCTTTATGTGCAAGCCAGCAGTGGGAATATCAGCCTAACAGCTGGCACCGGCTCTTCAACTATCTTAGCCGGCACGGGAACACTCAACTATACCGGAAATAGCGGTACTACATATTTGGTTGGCGCTAGCACCCCAGGTGGTATGTTCACTGCTCACCTTGGTAGCGGCAACTCTACCATTTTAGGCGGCGCAGATGACGGCGTGATCGAAACGCAGCTCAATACAAGCAATGTTATTACGACCGGTACCGGGAATGACACCATCATATCAGCAGGATCGGATAGCGTCACGGGCGGCTCAGGCAGTCTGTATGTGCAGGCCGACACTGCTAATACCAGCGTGGCAGCTGGCTCTGGTTCGTCAACTTTACTCGGTGGACTAGGGGAACTGATTTATCAGGGAGGTTCTGGAAATTCTTATATTACAATGTCTCCGAAGAGCCGAGGTGAATTAGTAGCAAATTTAGGAACTGGAAATTCAACAATCAACACCAATACGAGTGATGCCATTATTGATACGGCTGCAAATTCATATAATGTAATTTCGGCGGGGTCTGGTATTAATACTATTGTTTCTGGCGGGCATGATCTAATCAATGCTAGTTCTGGCACGGTTCTTATAAAAGCCACAGGTAACGCACAAGATACAGTTGTTGCCGGAACGGGAAGCATCGTAGCCGAAAATCTAAGCCAGAATGGTAATTTATACGTAGATTTCAGCGGAAATAACGTTGTAACTGTTAACAATAAAGATACAATTACGGTATTTGACGGAAATTATACAGTTACCAGTCCTACGATCGCTTATTCAAACGAATCTGGGAACGGAATTGAAGTGATTTCCCTAGTGTCTTATTCGGCAAGCAAAACTTTATATAATACTTCATTTATTCAAAATCATTCTGGTGTATTATCTTATTCAGTATCTAGTGGATCTGGAAGCGTTTATGCTTCTGGTGGACAGAATTCCATTTTAGTTGGTGGCAATTCTGTCAATCGGAGCATTATTTCATCCGGAAATGACACGATTACTTTTAATGTTGTTTCTGGTGAAGAATCTGTAAGTTCTGTCGGAAATGCAACAACTAGTGTACTGATTGCCTCATCTGATAACGTTTCAGTAGCAGCATCTGACTCTTCGTCAATCCAAGTTCGATTCCTCAAAGGTTCCGGCGGAACACTTAATTTTATTAATCATTCAAATCAAGTGGCTACTATTTTTTCGAGTACATATATAGCGGGCAATCAATCTGTACAATTTGTACCCGGTGCAGTAACTGCCTTTGGTGGTTCAACTGGATTGTTCGCTGTTGGGGGAGATTCTGGATATAATTCCATTAACGGGGGCACAGGTAGCTCTACCATTGTTGGATCTGGATATGGCGATACTCTGATGGCATCTGGGCAACAAAATTATCTATTTGGTGGACAGGGAGCCGAGACACTTCTTGGTTCCGGTGGAATGAATGTTTTTGTTGTCGGAGTTCAAGAGCCAGTTGTTGGGGCGGTAACGGCAGTTAGCAGCTTGGTTTCAACTGGAGGGAGTGGAAAACAAGTCTTCTTTCTGGGAAATATGGAAGATGTTACGTTAACTGGCTCTACAGTCACAGGAGCATCGAATGACTATATCGTTCAGAGTTCATTCACTACGTTGGGCGGGCAAGCTGAAGTAGTCAAAGGTGGGTCCTTTTTAATCAGTGATTTTGGCGGTAATTCAACGATCAGCTTAAATACTCCAGGTACAGTTGGCACTTCGGTACAAGCAGTTTCTTCCTTATTAGGCGGAGGCGGGACACAGATACTGTTAACAGACGGTACTTTGATCAGCCTAACGGGTGTCGGAACCACTCATGTGAGTGTTAACGATATGAGTGGTACTATAACTTATGCTTAAGCATATTGTGACCACCTTGCTCGGTAGCCCCAGATTTTGTGAGCGAAGCCTATTTACAGAACTGGGTAGCCCATAGTGTCCTACTCGAGAAGTTTGTATGATTATGCTGTGTGTTAAGGGATAATTTTTCTGGGCGCGGCTGCGGTCACTATTGAGTTGAACGACCTCATTTCGGCGCATGCGTTGCCGGGGACCATTCTACTCCGACACTTCTCACTGGAAAACAATATAATGAGTGGGAGATGTTTTGGGTTCCCGTCCCCTTGCCGAGGCCATCTTCCCCCAGATCCGTATTCTAACCTGAATCGCTCATTTTGCATGCCATTCCACGAATTTCGCCAGCTACAAGGACCGCAAGGCCGTCGCCGCTACAGTCAAAGCGATCTACACAACGGTGGACGCTGGTGAGGCCGCGCCGCCTTGGCCACATTCAAGGAAAGCGGTCTGACCCGGCGATAACCCAGCAATCGCACGAACTGGCGTCGGGCCTAGACTGCGGTCATTCCGTTCTTCGACTATCCGCCGTGCCGAGCGGATCCGCGGCTGCGTCCTATAGTGATTCCCATTAACAACGTTACGCGCTAAACTCTGTCATCTTTAATGGGTGTCGGCGGATGAGCTACAGCGTTGATTTGCGTAAGCGTGTTGTTGATTACGTGCGCCAGGGTGGAGGGTGCACCGAGGCTGCGCGGATTTTTGACGTCAGCCGCATGACCATCCACCGCTGGCTTTGCAGAGAAGATTTGACGCCGAGACCTGCCAAGGAGCGCCGGCGTAAGCTCGATAAAGCGGCTCTGGCGGCGCATGTTCTCGAACATCCCGAGGCCCTTCTGAGGGAGCGGGCCGAGGCGTTTGGGGTGAGCATCAACGCGATCTGGGTGGCCCTGAAGAAATTGAAG
>NZ_FQVJ01000027.1 GCF_900129125.1 Acidocella aminolytica 101 = DSM 11237
GCCCGACCGAGCCGTCGATGATGGCGGATAGAAGTCTCTTCAAGCCCTTCTTGTTGTAGTTCATGCCGGACCCAAGATCCGCCACCACCTCGAAGGTCCAACCTTGCCGGGCGCAGTAGAGCTCGAGCACTTGCTTCTGGCGTTCCAGATCGTCTTTCTGGTCGTGGCTGGATACGCGGGCGTAGGCTATCGTCTTGCGGCGGGCGTCCTGCTCGGCCCGGAATAGGTCAGGGCGCAGCTTCGCAAGATCGTAGCGGCGATGGCCGCCCGGTGTGTGTTCCGCGACCAGCTTGCCTTCGGCTTCCCAGCGGCGCAGTGTCGTGATCGACACCCCGAGCACTTCCGCAGCCTCACCTATGCCTACAAATCTCTCCATTATGGAGAAATTCTCATAGATTTAGATAGATTGAAATCGAACTGTTCTAACCCCCCGCCCAGGCAGCACCAGAACAGCCATAAGCCATACAAGGCACTCAGCCCGATCGTGAACAGCTCACGAATTAACCAGAACAAGCAGATAGCAGGGAAGTTTTATCTACCTGCCCCGCCAGCGCGCCCAGGGACGGCAGCACCACCATCACCAACAGGTTCGTCAGCGGCAGCAGCAGCCATGACGGCCCTGCTCTTTCCACAAGACCATCGACCGAGGGTTGTGCAGCAAAATCAACATTTCCCGACCGCCCAACCTCAGCGCAAGCCAAACATTGCAACGCTATTTTGGCTGCAAAAAAGTCAATAAAAATTACTTTACCTTGTATTAGCCAAAGACGAATCGTTTCGAAAGCAGATAATTAAACACCAGCCCCGCCGCCGACCCGGCCGCGATGCCAATGACAGGATGCTTCACCACCAGCGGGGAAAACGCCACCAGCAAAAAGAACGTGCCGCGATTGAACACGAATCCGATGGCGTTGGCGGCAATAAATTTCGCCCATTGCACATGGGCCGCCGCATGTTCCACATGCCGGAAGGTCCAGAGCCGATTAATGATCCAGTTAATCGTCGCGGCGACGATAAAGCTGCACGTTCCCGCGATATAAAGGCTAACAAAGGGGCGCAACAGGTAAACCGTACCGGCATCCCACACAAAGCCCAGCGTGCCGACAATGCCGAACCGGATGAAGGATTCGGAAAAGCCCAGCCGCGCGATGAGCCCCACAAGCCTGTCCAGCAGGTCCAGCGGATTCATCGCGGTGCTTATTTCAGGTTCAGCCGGCAAACGGGTCCTGCATCAGGATGGTGTCATCGCGTTCCGGGCTGGTGGAGAGCAAAGTCACCGGCGCTTCCACCAACTCCTCAATGCGCTTCACATACTTAATGGCGGCGGCGGGCAGCTCCGCCCAGCTGCGCGCGCCCTGGGTGCTATCCGTCCAGCCTTCCATCACCTCATAAATCGGCTCCGCGGCGGCCTGCTTGGCCATGGCGGCGGGCAGATGCTTGTAAGGCTGGCCGTCAATCATATAGCCAGTGCAGATTTTCAGCTCCTCGAAGCCGTCCAGCACGTCCAGCTTAGTCAGCGCCAGCCCTTGCACGCCACCCACTTTCACCGCTTGGCGGACCATAGCGGCATCAAACCAGCCGCAGCGGCGCTTGCGCCCTGTCACGGTGCCGAATTCATGGCCTCGCTCGCCCAGGCGCTGGCCGGTCTCGTCTTGCAACTCGGTTGGGAACGGGCCGGAGCCAACCCTGGTGGTGTACGCTTTGGCTATGCCCAGCACGCGCCCCGCCGCATCCGGCCCCATGCCGCTGCCGGAAGCTGCTGTGCCCGCGACCGTGTTGGAGGAGGTGACAAACGGGTAGGTGCCGTGATCGACATCCAGCATCACCGCCTGCGCGCCCTCGAACAAAATCTTCTCCCCCTTAGCCTTGGCCTCAGCCAGACGCTCCCATACCGGCTCGGCATAAGGCAGCAGCTTCGGCGCCAGGGCCAGTAGGTCCGCCAGCAGGTCTTCTTTCTTGAAGATGGGCGCGCCCAGGCCCGCCAGCAGCGTGTTATGGTGAAGCAGCAGTTCGTCCAGCTTGGCTGAGAGCGTCTCCGGCTCAGCCAAATCGCAAATGCGGATGGCCCGGCGGGCCACCTTATCCTCATAAGCCGGGCCGATGCCGCGGCCGGTGGTGCCGATCTTGCGCTCGCCACGGGCGGCTTCGCGGGCGGCGTCCAGCGCGGCGTGCAGAGGCAGAATCAGCGGCGCGTTCTCGGCGATCCGTAGCGTTTCGGGCGTGACTTTGAGCCCCTGGGCGGAGACACGCTCAATCTCGGTGAGCAGCGCGGTCGGGTCCACCACCACGCCATTTCCGATAATGCCGAGCTTGCCGTTCACCACACCGGAGGGCAGCAGGGAGAGCTTGTAGGTCTGGTTACCCACCACCAGCGTATGGCCGGCATTATGCCCACCCTGGAAGCGCACTACGATATCGGCGCGGCTGGCCAGCCAGTCCACAACCTTGCCCTTACCCTCGTCGCCCCACTGGGCACCGATGATCGTCACGTTGGTCATTACAAAATCCTACTCAGGAAAGCGCGGTTATCACGCCTTCGAATAACAGATGGGAGCAGCCAAGACGGCGGGCTTCATCGCCCGGGGCAGCTTCCGGTGCAAGCCCTGGCACGGTAGCGTAGCCTCGTACGCGGGCATTTTGCGCGTCCGCCGGACTGGTGCCGTGCGGCAGATACAGGCGCGGACGCAACGCCAGGGGTGGCGCGAGGCGGATGATGCTGTCCGGGTATAGCGTGATCCCGGTGGCGGGCTCGGCATCGCCGCAGAGATAACGCCCGCCCCGCCCCAGCTCCATCTGCTGGCCGGTGGCGAAAATCGTCATGGAAACGCCGGTATGGTAGCGGTAGCCACGGAACTCTACCGGGTCCACGGTCAGTTGCAGGCCGGGCAGCACGGTCTGCACAGCGGAAACCACCTCGGCCAGACGCTTGGCCTGGGCGCGAGCTGCCGCCGGCAGGTCCGCCGACAGTAAGGCGGGCACGGCGCGAGAGGCGGAACCGCTGGAGCTCAGCAGGCTCAGCAGCAGCGTGGTCTGGGCGCCGCCCAGCTCGGCCACTGCGGCGGCGTCTTTCCTGTCCAGAGCGTGGGCTAGGGCCGGATGCAGATGGGCGGGCACTTCGTCCAGCAAACTCGGCACCAGGCGAGGGATGGTGAGATCGACGGAAAGATCCTTCAGCCCCACCGCTTCCAGCGCGGCGATGGCGGTGAGAATAATCTCGGCGTCAGCGGCGGCGGTGTCATGGCCGATCAGCTCGATCCCGGCCTGGGAGAGCTGGCGTTCGGGTTGCAGCTGGGTGCCGCGCACATGCAGAACCTGACCGCAATACGCCAGACGCAGCGGGCGCGGCACGGCGGCGAGGCGGCTGGTGGCCAGACGGCCGATCTGCGGTGTGGTGTCCGCGCGCAGGCCCATCATGCGCTGGCTTTCGGGGTCCATCAGGCGGAAGGTTTGCTCAGCCAAAGCGGCACCGGAGCCGGAGAACAGGGATTCCTCAAACTCCAGCAGGGGCGGGGTGACGCGCTGATAACCGTGGGCTGAGAAACAATCCATGATCGCTTCAGAGGAACGGGCCTGGCGTTCGGCCTCAGGCGGCAGCACATCGGCAAGCCCCGCTGGGAGGAGAGCGGGGTGTATGGTCGGCGTTTCGTTCATCTTCAACCCGGATGGTGGCGTAGCGCTATAACATCCCGAAGCGACAGGTCCAATGGACGGGGGCACAAGGCTGGGTTAAGCAAAACTTATCAACCTTAACATGTGTTTATCATTCCTCTTCACCAGAAGGCTGTTCATTCTGGGGTTCTTGCCCGTGCCGGTCAGCGTTTACTGGCGTTTGCCCTACTCTCGCGGGTAGTGTATCTGGGGCTGTTCGGGCTATTGCTGGACCTCGGGCCCGCTCTCACTGAAAACCGTTGCAGCTGGAAATGGTGCATAAAACCGCGCGGGTAGCCGTCCTGCCCTCGCCCAAGCCAGTGATTCCGGCGGGGTCGAACGGACCGTACTCGCATAGCTGCGCAGTGATGGGACCATTGCTGGGGCTGCCGTGCGAAAAAGCGGGAATCGCAGTTGGGATTGGGCTGGTTGAGATTTTCGTCCGTTACGCCCCGACGATTGACTGGCAATTTTAGCTGCAAGTGTCAGCTGGGCCGGATTGCCAGTATTTGCACCAGCCATGCTCGCTGATTACGCCTTCAATCATGGTGCAGCGGGTTGAGGCCCCTGGTACGAACATGCAACAGGCGGCACATTCGTCGCCATGATGGGGGTGGTCCTGATAGGCGGCGGCCTGTTTGGAGATTGTGGCCGCGGCCTCTGCCGGCTGGCTCTTGATAAAGCTAAGTCCCAGCGTTGTCGCAGCGGCAAAGGCGCCACGGCGAATCAAGAGACGGCGTGTTGGCATGTCCGATAAACTCTCCGTGATGATGAAACGCTAATGACTTAAATCTGACGCCGCGCAAAGGCTGACGCGGTTGAGTGTGGCGGTCCGGCTTTAACGGGCTTTAAACAATCTTACCCTCAAACGGGGGCAAGTAATCAGCCGCGTCGAACTCCAGAACCCAGAGGTCGGGGTCAAAGCGGGTCTGTCTAGCGATGTAATCGTCCGCCGCCTGTTCGGGCACGGGATCGCGGCCGGTTGAGCGCATCCAGGCGAGGTCGCCTTCAATGTCCCGAAACTGGCTGAGCACCACGCACCCACTGCGGCCATAAAGTTTCACCAGCACGCCGCCCGCATCCGGGTCGCCTTTACGGACCACCACGCCGGGCTTGTTATCCTTCATCCCCAGCCTCAATGCGGCCGAGACCCAAATTCCAGCCTTGATCCTGGCTTCTCCCATGGTAATGCGTATCCTTTCATGGCCCTGCACCGGCCTGTTCCGCTGGGTTCGCAGGTCTTGATGTTAATCTCAAGAGTTTGGAGTTGCTCGCATGTTCCGCCCACTCCGTGTTGCCTTGGCCGCCACCGTCGCACTGACCGTGTTTTCCTCCGCCGCCCGTGCGGCCGACAAGATCAGCTTTGGGCTGGATTGGGTGGCAGAGCCAGAATATGGCGGCTATTATGAGGCGTTAGCCGAAGGGCTGTATAAAAAGGCCGGGCTAGAAGTGACAATCTATCAGGGCGGACCGCAAGTGAATACCGCGCAACTGCTGATCGCGGGCAAGCTGGATTTCGACATTACCTCCAACGCGTTCCTGGCGCTCAACTTCGCGCAGGAACATATTCCCTATGAGGTGGTGGCGGCCGGGTTCCAGAAAGACCCGGACTGCCTAATCGCGCATCATGGCCAGGGGAATGACAGTTTCACGGACCTCAAAGGCAAGCCGATCGCGGTTTCGACCGATACGCGGGCAAGCTGGTGGCTATTTTTGAAAGCGAGATATGGCTACTCGGACTCGCAGTTGCGGCCTTATGGATTCTCGCTGACGCCGTTTTTGACCAATAAGAAGGATATTCAGGAGGGGTATGTGACCTCCGAGCCGTATCTGGTGCACAAGGCCACCGGGAAATGGCCCGTGGTGCTGGCGCTGCCGGAAGCGGGGTTCGATGGCTATGCCAGCCTGATTGCGACCTCGGACAAGATGGCGAAGGCGCATCCGCAGATCGTGCAACGCTTCATCGATGCCTCGGCGCAGGGGTGGTATGATTTTCTCTATAAAAACCCCGGCCCCGCCTTTGCCGCCATCAAGAAAGCCAACCCAGATATGACCGACGGGCTTATGAAGTTTGGCTACGAACAGCTGAAGAAACGCGGGATCGTGGATTCCGGGGATGCCAAGACGCTGGGGATCTACGCGATGACCGATGCGCGCTGGGCGAGCTTCTTTCACCAGATGGTTAAGGCGGGGATGTATAGCCCCTCTTTGGATTACAAGGCGGCTTATACGTTGCAATTTGTCGATCACGGCCACCCGAAACAGAATTGATGTTCACGCTACGCCATGTCGCCAAACATTTTGGCGACGGCATGAAGGCCCTGGAGGATATCACAGCGGAAATTCCGCCCGGCAGTTTTGTGGCGCTGCTGGGGCCTTCGGGCTGCGGCAAATCCACGCTGCTGCGGCTGCTCTCTGGGCTGGAGATGCCGAGCAGCGGGGAAATCAGCTGGGGACATACAGGAAAGCCCGCGCCAGGTGAGATTGGCTATGTTTTCCAGGATCCCACGCTGCTGCCCTGGGCGAATGCCGCAGAGAATGTGTATCTGCCGCTGCGGCTGCGCAGGGAAAGCTGGAGCAGCGCTATGCCGCGTGTGCACACCGCCTTGGCGCAGGTGGGGCTGGAGGGATTTGAGCAGAGCAAGCCGAAGGGGCTCTCTGGCGGAATGCGGATGCGCGTGTCCATTGCGCGGGCGCTGGTCTCGGAACCGGCACTGCTGCTAATGGACGAGCCCTTTGCGGCGCTGGATGAGTTCACCCGCCATAAATTGCAGGATGATCTGCTCGCGCTGTGGCGGCGCACGGGCAAAACCGTAGTGTTCGTGACGCATTCAATCTACGAGGCGGCGTATCTGGCCAACCGGATTTTAATCATGACCCCACGCCCCGGGCGAATTGCAGCGACACTAACGCCCAACCTGCCGGTAGGGGTGGAGCGGCGGAACAGCCCTGCCTATCACGCGCTGGTTTCAGAGATCACCGCCAGCTTCCAGCGGATTATGCCAGCATGAGTAAGAGCGTGGAACGGGTGGCGCCTTTTCTGTTCGGGCTGACTGCGCTGGCGCTTTGGCAGGGGGCCGTGTGGATGACGCATACGCCAAGCTACGTGGTGCCGGGGCCGCTGAAGATTCTGCGAGCATTTTATGACTCGCGCACAGCATTGGGAGCGGGGCTGCTTTCAACCTTGGCGGTCACGGGCGCCGCTTTGCTGGCCTCCACCATATTGGGGGTGTTTCTGGCGGTGGCTATGGCGGCCAGCTCCTTCTTCCGCGCAGCGATTCAGCCCTGGGCGGTGATTTTGCAGGTTACGCCGGTTGTGGCCATCGCCCCGCTGATTATTATTTGGGTGGGACAGCCTTTTCTCGCGCTGGTTGTGTGCGCAGTAGTGGTGTCGTTCTTCGCCATACTGTCCAACACCGCCGCCGGGCTAGCCGCGACGCCGCCGGAGTTGCTGGATTTATTCCTGCTGAACGGGGCAACGCGGTGGCAGATTCTGTTTCAGCTCTCTCTGCCTTATGCACTGCCGTTTTTTCTGACCGGGCTGCGGCTGGCGGGTACGCTAGCGCTGGTGGGGGCCGTGGTGGCGGAGTTTGTGGCTGGGTCTGGCGGGTTTGCCTCGGGGCTGGCCTGGCAGATTATTGAGGCAAGCTACCGGCTACAAATTCCGCGCATGTTCGCGGCACTGCTGCTACTAGGGGCTGCAGGTATTGTGATTTACGCAGTGCTGGGCGTGCTGGAACGAGTGGTACTGACCCGGCGAGACGGCGCTTGAAAGCTGGTTGAAATTTACGGGCGGCAGATTAGGCTCCGCCAGGATTGGAGAGACGCATGGGTACGACGACAGAGAAAAAACTCAGCAAGGGCCAGCTCGCTTACGAGCAGGAGCGCGCCAGAAAGGCGGGCAAAAGCCTGGATGAATGGATGAAGCACAAGGCCAGGATGGCGGCCGAAGAGGCCGAGAAAGCCACCTCCAAGCTAGAGAAGAAGAAAGGGTTTTTCTCCCGCTTGCTTGATAAGGCGCATAAGCCGATCTGACACGCTTCTAAGCTCAGCCGCCTTTCCCTTCAGGAAGGCGGCCTTTTTATGTGCGGAACGCAGGCAAGAAAAAAGGCAGGCCCTATAGCCTGCCTTTTTTTCGCTCCCAGGAAGGAGAGGACTATTCCTCGCCCTCAGCCTCCTCGGTAACTTCCGGCTTCGGGCCAGAGTCCTGACCCTTGGCGGACACGTCACGGTCAACCAGTTCGATCACCGCCATGTCGGCCGCATCGCCATAGCGCATGCCGGCTTTCAGCACGCGGGTATAGCCGCCGGAACGGGTCTTGTAGCGGGTCGCCAGAGCGTCGAAAAGCTTGGCTACAATAGTCTCGTCACGCAGCTGGTCATAAGCCTGACGGCGTGCATGCAGGCCGCCGCGCTTGCCCAGGGTGATGAGCTTCTCGGCCACCGGACGCAGCTCCTTGGCTTTCGGCAGGGTGGTGGTGATCTGCTCGTGCTTGATCAGCGCGACAGCCATGTTGCGGAACATGGCCTGGCGGTGGGAGGAGGTAACGCCGAGTTTCCGGCCGGCAATTCCGTGACGCATGATGAGGTGTTCCTGGTTAGACGATTAGAAAGGTTGATCAGAGCGCTTGGCCAGCTCTTCGATGTTCTCAGGCGGCCAATCGGGCACGGTCATGCCCAGGGACAGCCCCATCGCGGTCAACACTTCCTTGATTTCGTTCAAGGATTTGCGCCCGAAATTCGGGGTGCGCAGCATCTCCTGCTCGGATTTCTGCACCAGATCGCCAATATACACGATATTGTCGTTCTTGAGGCAGTTGGCGGAACGGACGGAAAGTTCCAGCTCGTCCACCTTGCGCAGAAGGTTGGGGTTGAAGGGCAGTTCGATGCGCGGCTCCTCGGGGCGCGCGCGCTGCGGCTCCTCGAAGTTGACGAACATGGAAAGCTGGTCCTGCAGGATACGGGCGGCCAGGGCCACTGCATCCTCCGGCGTTACCGCGCCGTTGGTCTCGACTTCAAGGATTAGCTTGTCATAGTCAGTCACCTGACCCACGCGGGTCTTCTCCACCTTATAGGCGACGCGCTTCACAGGAGAATAAATGGCATCGACCGGAATGAGGCCGATCGGCGCGTCTTCCGGGCGGTTATTGGCGGCAGGCTCGTAGCCACGACCGACATTCACGGTCAGCTCCATGCCAAGCTGGGCGCCGTCATCCAGCGTGCACAGCACTAGGTCGGGGTTCATGATCTCGATATCATGACCCGTCTGGATCTGCCCGGCCTTGACTTCACCAGGACCGGTGGCGGTCAGCACCATGCGCTTCGGCCCCTCGCCATGCATCTTCACGGCGAGTTGCTTCACGTTCAGGACGATGTCTGTGACATCTTCACGAACGCCAGGCAGCGTGGAGAATTCATGCAGCACACCGTCGATCCGCACAGCGGTGACGGCGGCGCCTTGCAGCGAGGAGAGCAGGATTCGCCGCAGCGAATTACCGAGCGTCATGCCAAAGCCGCGCTCCAGCGGCTCGGCGACAATGGTCGCCACGCGCGTCGCATCGGACCCGAACTCGACATCGAGCTGGTCTGGCTTGATCAGCGTCTGCCAGTTGCGCTGCAGAGACAAATTCGACTCTTTCAACATCTACCCCTCCGGCCGGACAGCGGTGAGGAGAACACCGCCGCTTTGGCCTTACAGAAAATACGATTCCGGCGAATTAGACGCGGCGGCGCTTGCGCGGCCGGCAGCCATTATGCGGAATCGGAGTCAGGTCGCGGATCGCGGAGATTTGGAAGCCAACAGCCTGCAGGGCACGCAGGGCACTCTCACGTCCCGACCCCGGACCACTCACCTCGATCTCCAGCGTCTCCATACCGTGCTCGCGAGCCTTGCGGCCAGCATCCTCGGCGGCGACCTGCGCTGCGTACGGGGTGGATTTACGGCTGCCCTTGAAGCCCTGGGATCCAGCCGACGACCAGGAAATGGTATTTCCCTGCGCGTCGGTGATGTTCACCATGGTGTTGTTGAAGCTGGCGAGTACGTGCGCAACACCGGAAATGATGTTCTTGCGCTCTTTCTTGCGGGGACGGGTGGAGGCGGATTTCGCCATATCTGTCTGATCCTATGTCTACGGAGGTGTTTAGCGCGTGACTTTCTTCTTGCCGGCGATCGCCACGGCCTTGCCCTTACGGGTGCGCGCGTTTGTGTGGGTGCGCTGGCCGCGGACCGGAAGGCCCTTACGGTGACGCAGGCCACGGTAGCAGCCCAGGTCCATGAGACGCTTAATGTTCATGGCAGTTTCACGGCGCAGATCGCCCTCGACGCGGTAGTCACGGTCGATGGTTTCGCGCAGGCGCATGATCTCGTCATCGGAGAGCTGGTTGACGCGGCGCTCATCGGGGATACCGAGAGAGGTGCAGATTTCCTGCGCCTTGGCCGGGCCAATGCCATAGATGTAACGAAGGCTGATCACGACACGCTTGTTCGTGGGAATATTTACGCCGGCAATACGCGCCACCTGGTCTCTCCTGAACTCAAGGACCTCCATTGAGGTCATAACAAGTAGCGGCGCCCCACCCGGGAGCGCCGCGAAAGCGGGTTATAGCGCCCGCCAATTTAGAGTCAACGACCTGCGATCAAATTTTCGTGATCGAGCCGTTGAAACCGCGCACGGGTGGAAATTATTCGCGCGGAGGCTAGAAAAAATCAGGTGGCTTTGACACCCGCCTCACGCAGAACAGCCTCAATCTGCGCTTCAACCTCGGCCATTTCGGCCATGCCATCCACGGTGTGGAGTCGCCCTGTCGCCTTATAATAAGGAAGAATCGGGGCGGTCTGGGCGTTATAGGCATCCAGACGTGCTTTCACGGTTTCAGCGTTATCGTCCGGACGGCGAATGAACTCGTTCCCGCCGCAGGAGTCGCATACGCCCACTACCTTCGGCTGCTTGAACGTGTCGTGGTAGCCTTCGCCGCACTTGGCACAGGTGAACCGGCCGGAGATGCGGTCCACGAGAATCGCCTCGTCGACTTTCAGCTCGATCACGGCGTCCAATTCAATGCTACGTTCGCCAAGCATCTTGTCCAGTGCCTCGGCCTGCGGAACCGTGCGGGGGAAACCATCCAGAATGAAGCCTTTGGCACAGTCCGCTTTACTGATTCGCTCGCCGATCATGCGGACCAGAATATCATCAGAGACCAACTTCCCAGCATCCATGATGCTCTTGGCCTCAAGCCCGATCGGGGTGCCGGCTTTTACCTCGGCGCGGAGCATATCGCCGGTGGAAATCTGCGCCACGCCGTAGCGCGTTTCCAGAAGCTTGGACTGCGTGCCCTTCCCCGCGCCCGGAGGCCCCAGCAAAATCAACTCCACGGCTTTCTTCCTCCTTATTTACGGCCTTTGCCGCGCCCCTTACGGAGCAGCCCTTGATATTGATGCGCCAGCAGATGCGACTGAATCTGCGTCATCGTATCCATCGTAACAGAGACAATGATCAGAAGGGAGGTGCCACCGAAATAAAACGGCAACGCGTAATGGCTCATCGCGAAATCCGGCAACAGGCACACGATCACGAGATAGGCAGCGCCGATGGCGGTGAGGCGTGTGAGCACCGTGTCGAAATATTTAGCCGTGTTGGTGCCGGGGCGAATGCCCGGAATAAAGGCGCCGTTTTTCTTCAGCTGCTCCGCCGTTTCATCAGGGTTAAAGGCAATGGCCGCCCAGACGAAGGAAAAAGCGATGATCAGACCTGCAAAAAGCAGAAGGTAAAGCGGCTGCCCACGGGAAAGCAGATGCGCGATGGTCTCGATCCAGCCCGGCGCACCGGTGGAGAAGCCGACCAGCGTGGCAGGAATCACAAGCAGGGAGGAGGCGAAGATAGGCGGCATGACGCCTGAGGCATTCACTTTCAGCGGCATATAATTGGCTTCACCGCCAAACACTTTCTGGCCCATCTGGCGCTTCGGGTGCTGTACCAAAATGCGACGTTGTGCGCGTTCCATGAACACCACAAAGGCAAAGATCGCTAGCGCCACTACGAAGATGACGATAATGAAGAAAGTAGACAACGCGCCTGTGGAGCCCAGCTCCAAAATATTGGCAACAGCCATCGGCATGTTGGCGACAATGCCCGCGAAAATGATCAGGCTGGAGCCGTTGCCAATGCCGCGGGAGGTGATCTGCTCACCCAGCCACATCACGAATACGGTGCCGCCGACCAGCGTAACCACTGCCGTGAACACAAAAAACGGGCCGGGATCGATCACGGCCGGGCCAAGCGCGCTATGCACACGCTCCAGACTGACCGCGATGCCGTATGCCTGCGCCGTGGCAATGAGCACGGTCAGATAGCGGGTATATTGGTTGATGCGCTGACGGCCCGAGTCGCCCTCCTTTTTCAGCGCCTCAAGCGCCGGGATGGTAGAGCTCATCAGCTGAATGATAATGGAGGCGCTGATATAAGGCAGAATGTTCAGAGCGAAGATTGTCATACGCCCCAACGCGCCGCCGGTGAACATGTTGAACATGCCCAGCAGGCCATTACCATTCTGGGTCATCAGCTGGGCCATAACCGTGCCGTCCACGCCCGGCAGCGGGATGTAGGTTCCCAGCCGGAAGATGATCAAAGCCCCCAGCGTGAACCAGATGCGTTTCTTAAGGTCGGTGGCCTTGCCGAACGCGCTCAGGTTCATATTCGCGGCCATCTGTTCTGCGGCGGATGCCATATCCTATCCCTTACTCAACAAAAAACGGCGCTTGCCGGGTGCGTTGCACATCAGCAAGCGCCGTTTAATCAGCGCCAATTTGCCGGTTTTACCAGCAGAGGCAAGTCCATTAAGCGGAAGCTTCTTCCACCTTGCCGCCCAGCGTCGTCACCTTGCCGCCAGCCTGCTCAACCGCGGCCACTGCCGCAGCGGACGCACCGGAGACCTCAAGAGTCACGGCCTGGGAGATGGCACCGCGCGCCAGCAAGCGCACGCCATCTGCCTTGTTCAGGCGCACCACACCGGCTTCGGCGAGCTTGGCCTCGGTGATTGCCTCAGCGGCGTTCAGCTTTCCTGCTTCAATCGCGGCGCTCAGCGCGTCCAGATTGAGAGGCGCGAAAACCTTGCGGTTGATGTTGTTAAAGCCGCGCTTTGGCAGACGGCGATAGATCGGGAGCTGACCACCCTCGAAGCCGTTGAGGGAGACACCCTCACGTGCCTTCTGACCTTTCACACCCTTGCCGGAGGTCTTGCCCTTGCCGGAACCGATACCACGGCCCAGACGCTTGGACTTGAGACGGGCGCCGGGATTGTCCCGGATTTCGTTCAGTTTCATCGTTGCAATTCCTTCCGGCTCAGCCCAGCTCTTCGACCTTGAGCAGATGCTTCACCTTGTTCACCATACCCAGAACTTCCGGGGTGGCGTCGCGCTCAACAATCTTGCCAATCTTGTTTAGACCAAGACCGACCAGGGTGGCCTGCTGGCCGGGCTTACGCCCGAAACCAGAACCGACCTGGGTGATGCGGATCTTTTTCTCAGACATCGGCGGCCTCCGTCTGCTTCTCGACAGTGCCGAACAGCTCAGCCACCTTCTTGCCGCGGCGGTTGGCCACTTGGCGGGGGCTGGTGGCTCCCTGAAGCGCGGCGAATGTCGCCTTCACCATGTTGTGCGGATTACGGCTGCCAAGAGACTTAGCAACCACATCCGCGATGCCCAGCGTCTCAAAGACAGCGCGCAGCGGACCGCCCGCGATGATACCCGTACCAGCCGGCGCGGAACGGAGAACCACTTCACCGGCACCGAACACGCCGTGCGCGTCGTGGTGGAGTGTCCGGCCTTCCTTCATCGGAACGCGGATCATGGTCTTCTTGGCGCGCTCGGTCGCCTTGCGGATCGCCTCGGGTACCTCACGGGCCTTGCCCGCGCCGTAGCCCACACGGCCCTTCTGATCGCCAACCACAACCAACGCAGCAAACGCGAAACGGCGTCCGCCCTTCACCACCTTGGCAACACGGTTGATCGTGACTAGCTTGTCAACGAACTCATCGCCGGCCTCGCGGTCGCGCTCGCGCTCCCGGTTGCGTCCGCCCTCACGTGCTTCACGTGCCATGTGCAAACCCTCTTAGAAGTCGAGGCCGCCCTCGCGGGCCGCCTCTGCCAGGGCTTTCACCCGGCCATGATAGAGATAGGACCCGCGATCGAAAACGACCTGGGTGACACCGGCTTCCTTGGAGCGTTCGGCAATCAGCTTGCCGACAGCAGCGGCGGCGTCCTTGTCCGCACCGGTCTTGAGCGCGGTCTTCAGCGTCTTGTCCAGGCTCGAAGCGGCAGCCAGGGTACGGCCCTGCGCGTCGTCGATGATCTGGGCATAGATATGCTTGCCGGAGCGGAAGACGGACAGGCGCGGACGCCCACCGGACTTCTGCCGAAGCTGATAGCGAAGGCGCGCGCGGCGGCGGACCTGCAGTTCCAGATTGCTCGACATTACTTCTTCTTACCCTCTTTGCGGCGGATGGCCTCGCCCTCGAACTTGACACCCTTGCCTTTATACGGCTCAGGCGGACGCCAGGCGCGCAGCTCGGCGCAGACCTGACCAACCTGGCGCTTGTCCACACCCTCCACCTTGATCGAGGTAGGCTTTTCGCAAGTCACCTTGATCCCTTCGGGGATCGGGTAGGTCACGTCGTGGGAGAAACCCAGATTCACCACCAAGTTCTTGCCCTGCACGGCCGCGCGGTAACCGGTGCCGGTAATTTCCAGGGTCTTGGAGTAACCCTGGGAAACGCCTTTCACCATGTTCGCGATATTGGCGCGGGTGGTGCCCCACATCATGCGGGACTGGGTTTCCTTGCTCTTCGGTTCGACAGAGACCTGATTACCTTCCACCTTCACCTCCACGAGGTCGGTGAGGGCAAGCGTCTGTTCGCCCAGCTTGCCCTTGGCGGTGACAACATTGCCAGCAACGGCAACGGTGACGCCAGCGGGGATCTCTACGGGATATTTACCAACACGAGACATCTTGGCGCTCCCCTTAGAACACGCGGCAGAGCACTTCGCCGCCAACATTGGCAGCGCGCGCTTCCACATCGCTCATCACGCCACGCGGCGTGGACAGGATGGACACTCCGAGGCCATTATAGACGCGCGGCAGTTCCTTGATCTTGGAATACACGCGGCGGCCCGGACGGGACACGCGCGAAATTTCCTTAATCACAGGCTGACCATCGTTATATTTCAGCTCAATGCGCAGCTGGGCGACGCCCGGGCGCAGCTCCTCGCGGGAGAAACCGCGAATGAAGCCTTCGCGCTTCAGAACTTCCAGCACGTTGGCGCGCAGGTTTGAGGCCGGCGCAACGCAGGAGGTCATCCGCGCATGCTGTGCATTACGGATGCGGGTGAGCATATCACCCAAAGGATCGGACATAGACATTCTGGTGTGCCCTTCCCTTACCAGCTGGCCTTGGTGACACCGGGGATCTGCCCGGTACTCGCCAGGTCACGGAACGCGACACGGCAGAGCTTGAATTTACGATAATTACCACGGGCGCGCCCGGTCAGCTCGCAGCGCAGGCGGACCCGCACCTTGGCACCATTGCGCGGCAGCTGCGCGAGCTTCAGGCTCGCCTCAAAACGGTCTTCCACGGGCAACGAACGATCCATGATCGTCGCCTTCAGCGCGGCGCGCTTACCCGCATCACGGCCCGCCATGCGCTCGCGCTTGGCATTCCTGTTGACCTGCGATGTCTTAGCCATTCTCTAAAACCCCTCCGGAACCTGCTGGAACACCCAGCCGTTTTCCAAAAACTTTGCCAAACCCGCCGTTACTTCTGGAACGGCAGGTTGAAACCCTTGAGCAGCGCCTTCGCTTCCGCGTCGGTCTTCGCACTGGTCACGAAACAGATGTCCATGCCACGGATTTCGTCCACCTTATCGTAGACAATCTCCGGGAACACAATCTGCTCCTTGAGGCCCATCGTGAAGTTGCCACGGCCATCAAAGCCTTTATTGCCCGGCAGACCGCGGAAATCGCGGACGCGCGGGAGCGCAATGGTGACCAAACGGTCAAGGAACTCATACATGCGGTCGGCGCGCAGGGTTACCTTGGCGCCAATCGGCAGGCCGGCACGGATCTTAAAGCCCGCAATAGCCTTCTTAGCCACCGTCTTCACCGGCTTCTGGCCAGCGATCAGGGTCAGTTCGGCAACGGCCGCATCCAGCTTCTTCTGGTCACCAGCTGCTTCACCAACACCCATATTGATGACGATCTTCTCAAGCGCCGGAATCTGCATTTCGTTCGCGTAGCTGAACTCTTTCTTAAGCTCAGCGCGAACCACCTCGCGGTAATACTGCTTCAGGCGCGGCAGGGTCTTTTCTTCGCTCATTGCGGCCTCCTTCAGCCGTCAATCGCGCTGCCGCTCTTGCGAGCGACACGCACTTTGCGGCCATCGTCCAGCACCCGGAAGCCAACCTTGGTTGGCTTATCCGTGGCGGGGTCGATCAGCGCCAGGTTCGAAACATGCACAGAGGCTTCACGGGCTATGATACCGCCCTGCTCACCCATGCGGTTCGGCTTGGTGTGGTGCTTGGCCACAGCCACGCCCTGCACCACCGCCCGATCTTCGGACGGTAGTACGCGCAGGACTTCGCCACGGGTGCCCTTGGAAGCGCCGGAAATCACCAGCACCTTGTCACCCTTTTTGATACGCGCGGCCATATTACAGCACCTCCGGCGCCAGGCTGATGATCTTCATAAACTTCTTGGCGCGCAGCTCACGAACCACAGGCCCGAAGATACGTGTGCCGATCGGTTCCTGCTGCTTGTTGATCAGCACCGCCGCGTTGCGGTCGAAGCGGATCACGCTCCCATCGGGACGACGCACCGGATAAGCGGTGCGAACCACCACGGCCTGGTGCACGTCGCCCTTCTTGACCTTACCACGGGGGATCGCATCCTTAACAGACACCACGATCACATCGCCGACGGACGCCGTCTTGCGCTTGGAGCCACCGAGCACCTTGATGCACTGCACCCGCTTAGCACCTGAGTTGTCGGCGACATCGAGATTGGATTCAACGATAATCATGTCTCAAACCCTCTCAGCCGGCCGGCGTTTCGGCGGCTAACGCAGCGCCGTTGCGCTCCGTCACCACCCAGGTCTTGCGCTTGCTGATCGGCGCGCACTCTTCAATGCGCACCACGTCACCTTCCACGCAGACATTGTTCTCGTCATGCGCCGCGTACTTCTTGGAGCGACGGATGAACTTCTTATACAGCGGATGCATGATGCGGCGTTCGACAAGCACGGTAATCGTCTTGTCCATCTTGTCGCTCACGACCCGCCCGGTCAGAACACGTTTCGGCATGGTACCCTCTTAACCCTTCTCGGCGGTGCGGGCGCGTTCCGCGAGAATCGTCTTCACGCGCGCAATGTCGCGGCGCACGGCGCGCACGCGGCTGGTGTTTTCCTGCTGCCCGGTGGCGCGCTGGAAGCGCAGATTGAACTGCTCCTTGCGCAGATCCACCAACAGCGCCTTCAACTCGTCCGGGGTCTTGGCCCGGATGTCAGATGCAGTGGTCATAACTCTTACGCCTCGCCGATACGGGTGACGAACTTGGTGCGGATCGGCAGCTTCGCGGCACCCAGGGAAAGCGCTTCACGAGCGAGCTGCTCGGGAACACCGTCGATCTCAAACACGATACGGCCTGGTTGCACGCGCGCGACCCAGTATTCCGGGCTACCCTTACCGGAGCCCATACGCACTTCAGCCGGCTTCGTGGAGACCGGCAGATCCGGGAAGATACGAATCCACACGCGGCCCGCGCGCTTCATGCAACGCGTGATGGCGCGACGGGCGGCCTCAATCTGCCGGGCAGTGATCCGCTCCGGCTCCAGCGCCTTCAGACCGAACGCGCCGAAATTCAGCTGCGTATTGCCCTTGGCGTTGCCGTGGATGCGGCCCTTGTGCGCCTTGCGGAACTTGGTACGCTTAGGAGACATCATGGCTTCAAATTCCTCTTAGCGCTGCGGAGCCTGTTCGGCCGCGCGCTTATCCTGCGCGAGCGGGTCCTGAACCAGGATTTCGCCCTTGAAGATCCACACTTTCACGCCGCAGGTGCCGTAAGTGGTCATAGCGGTGGCGGTACCGTAGTCGATGTCGGCGCGCAGCGTGTGCAGCGGCACGCGACCTTCACGGTACCACTCGACGCGGGCGATCTCAGCGCCGCCCAGGCGGCCGGAGCAGGTGATCTTAATGCCCTGGGCGCCGAGACGCATCGCGGACTGCACGGCGCGCTTCATGGCGCGGCGAAAGGCCACGCGGCGCTCAAGCTGCTGGGCGATGTTCTCGGCCACCAGCGTCGCGTCGATTTCCGGCTTGCGGATTTCCATGATGTTCAAGGCGACATCAGCCTTAGCCATGCCTGACAGTTCCTTGCGGAGGCTGTCGATATCCTGACCTTTCTTACCGATCACAACACCGGGACGGGCAGCATAGATCGTCACGCGGGGCTTCTTGGCCGGGCGCTCGATCACCACTCGGGACACGCCGGCCTGCTGCAGCTTACCGCGCAAATGGCTACGCAGCTTCAGGTCGTCATGCAGCAGCTTGGCGTAGTCCTTGCCAGCGTACCAGCGGCTGTCCCAGGTGCGGGTAATGCCGAGGCGCAGGCCAATCGGATTAATCTTGTGACCCATATTACGCGGCCTCCCCAGCTTTCTCGGACTTCGTGCCGAAGCCCGGACGCGCGTCGCGGCTGGGCTTGGCGGCCGGCTCGCGCTCCTCAACAACGATCTTCAGATGGCTGAACCACTTCTCAACCATGGCGGAACGACCACGGCCGCGCGCATGAAAGCGGCGCATGACAATGCCCCGCCCCACCTCGGCGGTGGAAACGAACAGCTTGTCCACATCGAGCTGATGGTTGTTCTCGGCATTGGCGACCGCGCTCTCCAGTAGCTTCTTCACCGCTTTGGCGATGCGACGCTTGGAGAACGTCAGGTCAGCCAGGGCACGCTGGACCGGCATGTTGCGGATGGAAGCCGCGACCAGGTTGAGCTTGCGCGGACTAACGCGAATATTGCGGGCGATCGCCTCGGCCTGATTGTCAGCCAGCGAACGGATAGCTTTGGGTTTGCTCATGATCAGCCCCGCTTCGCTTTCTTGTCCGCCGCGTGACCAGGGAAGGTCCGAGTCGGGGAGAACTCGCCAAACTTGTGGCCGACCATGTTCTCAGAGACCTGTACGGGCAAGAACTTCCGCCCGTTATAGACACCGAACGTCAGGCCGACAAATTGCGGCAGAATGGTGGAACGGCGCGACCAGATCTTGATGATCTCGTTGCGGCCAGAGGCGCGGGACGCCTCGGCCTTGCCAAGGAGGTATCCGTCTACAAACGGACCTTTCCAAACAGAACGTGACATCTTTTAGCCCTTCCCGCCCTTCGCCCGGCGGATGATGAGATTGTCGGTGCGCTTGTTGGAGCGCGTCTTGTAGCCCTTGGTCGGCTTGCCCCACGGGGTAACCGGATGACGGCCACCAGAGGTACGGCCTTCACCACCACCATGCGGGTGATCGACTGGGTTCATCACCACACCGCGATTATGCGGACGGCGGCCTAACCAACGAGAACGGCCAGCTTTGCCGCTCTGCTGGTTCTGGTGGTCGGCGTTGGAAACGGCGCCAACAGTGGCCATGCACTCAGCGCGGACAACACGAAGCTCGCCGGAGCCCAGCTTGATCTGCGCGTACCCCTGGTCCTTGCCGACCAACTGCGCAAAGGTACCAGCGGAACGCACCAGCTTACCGCCTGCGCCAACCTTCAGTTCAATATTGTGCACGATGGTGCCAACCGGCATCGCGGAAAGCGGCATCGCATTGCCAGGCTTGATGTCAGCGCGGGCGCCAGCCACCACAGTGTCTCCAGCCTTGAGGCGCTGCGGTGCCAGGATATAGGCCAGCTCGCCATCTTCGTACTTGATCAGTGCGATGAAGGAGGTGCGGTTCGGGTCATATTCCAGCCGCTCCACAGTGGCGGGCACATCAAACTTGCGGCGCTTAAAGTCCACAACACGATAAGCCTGCTTGTGTCCGCCGCCACGGAAGCGGGTGGTGATACGACCATGGTTGTTACGACCGCCTGTGGAGTGCTGACCCTCGGTCAACCCCTTCACAGGCTTGCCCTTCCACAGCTCGCTGCGATCGATCAGCACCGTGCCGCGAAGGCTCGCCGTGACCGGATTAAAGTGCTTCAATGCCATTTTTCAAAAACCTCAGGCGAGACCAGTGGTGAAATCGATGCTCTCACCCTCGGCAAGAGTCACGAACGCCTTCTTCACGTCAGAGCGCTGACCCGGACGGCCCTTGAACCGCTTGGTCTTGCCCTTTGTGACGAGGGTGTTGACGTTGGTCACCTTCACCTTGAACAGCGCCTCGACAGCCGCCCTGATCTCAGGCTTGGTTGCATCAGCCGCCACCTTGAACACGAACTGGTTCTTTTCGGAAAGCAGCGTGGCCTTCTCGGTGATATGCGGCGCACGCACGACTTCGTACATGCGCTCGTCGGAAATTTTTACGGTGCCGGTCATGCCAGGCGCTCCTTCAGACCCTCAACGGCGGCCTTGGTGACCACCAGAACGTCGTGCTGCATAATGTCATAGACATTCGCACCCACGACCGGCAGCACATCCAGCCCCTTCACGTTGCGGGAGGCGCGGCCGAACTTCTCTTCAACAGCAGCATCCACGATCAGCGCGGAAGCCCAGCCGAAATTCTTCACCTTGGCGGCGACATCCTTGGTCTTGTCTAGAGCAGTAACACCATCCAGCACGACCAGCTTGCCTTCGGCAGCCTTGGCAGAGAGAGCAGAGATAAGGCCCAGACGACGGACCTTCTTGTTCAGCGAATAGCCATGGTCACGCACAACCGGGCCATGCACAGCGCCACCGGTACGGAACTGCGGCGCGCGCAGAGAGCCCTGACGGGCATTACCCGTACCCTTCTGCTTGTAAGGCTTCTTGGTGGTACCAGACACTTCGCCCATACCCTTCACCTTGTGGGTACCCGCACGGCGCTTGGCCAGCTGCCAGTGAATCACGCGGGCAATGATGTCCACGCGCGGCTCCGCCGCGAAGAGCTCGTCCGGCAACTCGGCGCTACCAACGGACTTCGCATCAAAATCAACAACATCCAGCTTCATCGGCTCAGCCCTTCAGACCGGCGGGATAGGCGACGTCAGCAGGGCGCGCCTTCTTCACCGCATCGCGCACCAGCACGTAGCCGCCCTTAGAACCGGGCACAGCACCATGCAGCATCACGAGGTTACGCTCAACGTCGACGCTCTCAACCTTCAGGTTCAGGGTCGTCACGCGCTCCTGGCCGAGGTGACCAGCCATCTTCTTATTCTTGAAGGTCTTACCGGGATCCTGACGGTTACCAGTAGAGCCGTGGGAACGATGGCTGATCGAGACGCCGTGGGTTGCTTCAAGGCCACGGAAGTTCCAGCGCTTCATCGGGCCGGCAAAACCTTTACCCTTAGTGATACCGGCAACGTCGACGAACTGGCCAACAGTGAAGTGAGCAGCGGAAAGCACAGCGCCGGGCTCCAGCGCAGCATCATCAGCCACACGGAACTCAACCAGCTTCTGCGCGGGCTCAACCTTCGCCTTGGCGAAGTGCCCCTTCTGCGCCTTGCTCACATTCTTGACTTTGGACTTGCCAATGCCGAGCTGAACCGCGCTGTAGCCATCGTTCTCAACGTTACGCGCCGCCACAACCCGCACCTCATCGAGATGCAGAACCGTGACCGGCACATGCGTGCCGTCTTCCTTGAACAGCCGGGTCATCCCCAGCTTTTTTGCGATCACACCGGTACGCATAATACCACCTAAGCTTAGATCTTAATTTCGACTTCGACGCCGGCGGCCAGGTCGAGCTTCATAAGCGCGTCCACGGTCTGCGGGGTCGGGTCAACGATATCCAGCAAGCGCCGGTGCGTCCGAATCTCGAACTGCTCACGGCTCTTCTTGTCGATGTGGGGGGAGCGGTTCACCGTGAACCGCTCGATATGGGTCGGCAAAGGAATCGGCCCCCGCACCTGCGCGCCCGTGCGCTTCGCCGTGTTCACGATGTCCTTGGTGCTGTTATCCAGCACGCGATGGTCATACGCCTTCAGGCGAATACGGATGTTTTGGTTGTCCATCTTAACTCGAACTCTTCAGAAACAGGGGGCCGATTTGATTACTTGCTGATCTGGGCGACGACGCCCGAACCAACGGTGCGGCCACCCTCACGGATAGCGAAACGCAGACCTTCGTCCATGGCGATCGGAGCGATCAGCTCAACCGCGATGGTCACATTGTCGCCCGGCATCACCATCTCGGTGCCTTCCGGCAGCGTCACCACACCAGTCACGTCCGTGGTACGGAAGTAGAACTGCGGGCGATAGTTGGTGAAGAACGGGGTGTGACGGCCACCTTCTTCCTTGGTCAGAATATAAGCCTGACCAGAGAACTGGGTGTGCGGGGTAATGGAACCGGGAGCTGCCAGAACCTGGCCGCGCTCGATGTCCTCACGCTTGGTGCCACGCAGCAGCGCGCCAATGTTGTCGCCGGCCTCACCCTGATCGAGCAGCTTGCGGAACATTTCAACGCCGGTGACGGTGGTCTTGGTGGTCGGACGCAGGCCGACGATCTCGACTTCCTCACCCACCTTGATCACGCCACGCTCCACACGGCCGGTAGCGACAGTGCCGCGGCCAGAGATAGAGAACACGTCTTCGACGGGCATCAGGAAGGGCTTGTCAACAGCGCGCTCCGGCTGCGGAATATAAGCGTCAACCGCTTCCATCAGCTTCAGCACAGCCTCACGGCCAATTTCCGGCTGCTTGTCTTCGAGAGCGCAGACAGCTGACCCCTTGATGATGGGGATATCGTCGCCGGGGAAGCCGTAGTTGGAGAGCAGCTCGCGCACCTCCATCTCGACCAGCTCGACCAGATCCGGGTCAGCCAGATCCATCTTATTCAGGAACACGACCAGAGCCGGCACACCGACCTGACGGGCCAGCAGGATGTGCTCACGGGTCTGGGGCATCGGGCCGTCGGCGGCGGACACAACCAGGATCGCACCGTCCATCTGGGCGGCGCCGGTGATCATGTTCTTCACATAGTCGGCGTGGCCGGGGCAGTCCACGTGGGCATAGTGACGGTTAGCGGTTTCATACTCCACGTGCGCGGTGGAGATGGTGATGCCGCGGGCGCGCTCTTCCGGCGCCTTGTCGATCTGGTCGTACGCGGTGAAGGTTGCGCCACCAGCCTCCGCCAACACCTTGGTGATGGCAGCGGTGAGGGAGGTCTTGCCATGGTCAACGTGGCCGATGGTGCCAATGTTAACGTGCGGCTTGTTGCGCTCAAATTTAGCTTTGGCCATTAAACTGCTCCGTGTGCAGGCTAAAAACTTGGAATGGTCAGAGATTTACCAGCGGTAGTGGCTGAAAGCCTTATTGGCTTCGGCCATACGATGGGTGTCCTCACGCTTCTTAACCGCAGCGCCGCGATTATTCACCGCATCCTGCAGTTCGTTCGACAACCGCTCTTCCATCGTGTGCTCGCCGCGCTTGCGGGCGGAGTCGATGATCCAACGGATCGCCAGCGCCTGGCGGCGCTCGGCGCGAACCTCGACGGGAACCTGATAGGTCGCACCGCCAACGCGGCGGGAGCGAACCTCGATCGCCGGCTTCACATTGTCCAGCGCCTCGTGGAAAAGGCGCACAGGATCAGCGTTCGGCCCGCCGCGCTTCTTCAGCACGTCGAGGGCGCCATAGACGATGCTCTCAGCGACAGATTTCTTGCCATCATACATCAGCACGTTCATGAAACGGCTGATCACGATATCACCGAACTTCGCGTCCGGCAGAACTTCGCGCTTAACGGCGCGGCGGCGGCGGCTCATCTCAACCTCTCCTTACTTCGGACGCTTCGCGCCATAGAGCGAGCGGCGCTTGCGGCGCTTCGGCAGGCCCTGCGTATCCAGAACACCACGCAGGATGTGGTAACGCACCCCCGGAAGATCCTTCACGCGCCCGCCGCGGATCAGCACCACAGAGTGCTCCTGCAGGTTATGACCTTCACCAGGAATATAGCTCACCACCTCGAAACCATTGGTCAGGCGCACCTTGGCAACCTTACGAAGAGCGGAGTTAGGCTTCTTCGGAGTTGTCGTATACACGCGCGTGCAAACGCCACGCTTCTGGGGGCAGCCCTCCAGGGCCGGCACCTTGTTGCGCTTGGACGCCGGCTCGCGGCCCTTGGCGATCAACTGGTTAATGGTCGGCATATCTCATCCTGCTACGTGTTCAAATCCCGGATTCCTTTGCTGGGGAACGGGCCTATCCATAAAAAATCACCGCAAGGAGGTATGGAACCCATCCTTACGGGACTGCTTATCTAGCACGCGGCCTAGGCACGATTAAATCGCACGGCGCCGCACGCGCCAGATTTTTACAGACGACCCGGCCCCGGAACACCGGAACCGCGAGAGCGCTTTCCTTAGAAGCGCCCTCCCCCCAAGTCAAGCGATTCTCTGACGCCAAACCGTAAGAAAAACGCAGAGTTCCGGAATCTTCATAGCTGGTAAGGCGCGATTGAGGCGCTCGCGGGCGATTCATCCGACGCGGGGGTCGGAATCAAAAACGGCACCCGCGAGAGGTGCCGTTGAGACTCTTATATAAAGAGTAACGAGTCGAGTTTATTCGGCCGCGATGTCAGACTTGGAGGATCCGCCACGGTTGCCCAACGCCTGCCGGTCACGCCCGGCAGCGATGGACCGCAAACGGTTCATCACCGAGCCCGTACCAGCCGGAATCAGGCGGCCAACGATCACGTTCTCTTTCAGGCCAGCGAGCATATCATTCTTGCCCGCGGTCGCGGCCTCTGTCAGAACCCGAGTCGTCTCCTGGAAGGAGGCGGCGGAGATGAAGCTCTGCGTCTGCAAGGAGGCTTTGGTGATGCCCTGCAGCACCGGCAGAGCGGTCGCATGGCGTTCGTCCTGGGCCAACTTGCCGTTCTCCTGCTCGAACTCCACCCGGTCAACCAGTTCGCCGACCAGGAAAGTCGTATCGCCGGGCTCTACGATCTCCACTTTCTGCAGCATCTGGCGGACAATCACTTCAATATGCTTGTCGTTGATCTTCACACCCTGCAGACGGTAAACGTCCTGGATTTCATTGACCAGGTAGTCTGACAGCGCCTCCACGCCGAGCACGCGCAGAATATCGTGCGGCACACGCGGGCCATCGACCAACGGGTCGCCACGGCGGACATGGTCGCCTTCCTGAACGGAAACGTGCTTGCCCTTCGGAACCAAGTACTCGCTCTCTTCACCGGTCTCGTCATTCTTCACGATCACGCGGCGCTTGGCTTTGTAATCCTTCCCGAATTCAACACGTCCGTCGATCTCGGCGATGATCGCGTGATCTTTTGGACGGCGCGCCTCAAACAGCTCGGCCACGCGCGGCAGACCACCGGTAATGTCGCGAGTCTTGGAGCCTTCACGCGGGATACGAGCCAAAACGTCGCCTGCGGCCACAGCCGCACCGGGTTCAACCGAAAGAATCGAGTCCGGCGAGAGGAAGTAGCGCGCCTCGCCGCCATTCGCCAAGCGCAGAATTTCGCCATTGGCGTCCTTCAGCATCAGGCGGGGCCGCAAATCCGCGCCACGGGCGGACTGCTTGTAGTCCACCACCACCTTGGAAGTGAGGCCGGTGACTTCGTCAACGCGCTCGACCAGGGTCACGCCCTCGATGAGGTCGGCATATTCCACGATACCGGCGCGCTCGGTGATGATCGGCAGAGTGTACGGATCCCACTCGGCCAGCTTCTGGCCTCGCGCAACATCTGCTCCCTCATCCACCAGCAGGCGGGCACCGTAAGGCACGCGGAAGCGGGCCCGCTCACGCTTGGTGCCATCCGTGAGGACGATTTCACAGTTACGGCTCATCACCACCGGCACACCGGCGGAATTTGTGACCACCGCGCGGTTGCGGATGACCACGGATCCGTCATGGCTGGCTTCCACGTTGGACTGCTCAGCACCACGCTGGGCAGCGCCGCCGATATGGAAGGTACGCATGGTGAGCTGCGTGCCCGGCTCGCCGATGGACTGCGCGGCGATCACGCCCACAGCCTCGCCGACGTTCACCGGGGTGCCGCGCGCCAAGTCACGCCCGTAGCACTTGGCGCAGACGCCGATCTTGGTGTCGCAGGTCAGCACGGAACGGATTTTCACCGTCTCTATACCGGCCTTCTCGATCTTCTCAGCATGAGCTTCTTCGATCAGCGTATTCACCGGGATAAGCACGCTACCATCGTTGAGGTCCAGAACGTCCTCGGCCGTGGTCCGACCGAGCACGCGCTCACCTAGCGAGGCCACGATCTCACCACCATCGCGCACCGCGCTCACGGTCAGTCCGCGCTCAGTGCCGCAATCATCCTCGATGATGATGCAATCCTGCGCCACGTCTACCAGACGGCGGGTGAGGTAGCCAGAATTCGCAGTCTTCAACGCCGTATCCGCGAGGCCCTTACGCGCGCCGTGGGTGGAGTTGAAGTAATCGAGAACCGACAGACCCTCTTTAAAGTTCGCGATAATCGGCTGCTCGATGATCTCACCGGACGGCTTGGCCATCAGGCCGCGCATACCGGCAAGCTGGGACATCTGCGCCGCCGAACCACGGGCACCGGAATGGCTCATCATCCACACGGAGTTGGTGGGACGACCGATCTCCTGACGGGAGATCTCCTTCATCATCGCCCCAGCGACGAGATCCTTACACTTCGACCAGGCGTCGACCACCTTGTTGTAGCGCTCGCCGGAGGTGATCAGACCATCCTGATATTGCTGCTCGTACTCACGAACTTCAGCCTGGGTGGTGGAGACCAGATCATGCTTGGAGTCCGGGATCCGCATATCGTCCTTACCGAAGGAGATGCCCGCCTTCGCCGCGTGGCGGAAGCCGAGCGCCATCATCCGGTCACAGAAGATCACTGCCTCTTTCTGCCCGCAATGGCGGTAGACGAGGTCGATCACGTCCTGCACGTTCTTCTTGGTCAGCATACGATTGACGACCGAGAAGTTAAGATTCGGATTTTCCGGCAGAAGCTGTCCGATCAGCATACGGCCCGGCGTAGTGACGACAATGGAGCTGCGGATCTGCCCGTCAGCGTCCATGTTCTTCACGCGTGCGCGAATCTTGTCATGCAGCTTGATCGCCTCGGCGGTCAGCGCAAACTCGATCTCACCCACGGACCCGAAGGCCGGGGCTTCCTCATCCTTGGCGGCCAGGAACTCCGGCGTCTCCAGGGAGAGGTAGTAAAGGCCCAGAACGATATCCTGGCTTGGTACGATGATCGGCTTACCGTTGGCTGGGCTGAGGATGTTGTTGGTGGACATCATCAGCACGCGGCCCTCCAGCTGCGCCTCGATGGAGAGCGGCACGTGGACCGCCATCTGATCGCCGTCGAAATCCGCGTTAAAGGCGGTGCAGACCAGCGGGTGAAGCTGGATGGCCTTGCCTTCGATCAGGATCGGCTCGAACGCCTGGATGCCGAGACGGTGCAGCGTGGGGGCGCGGTTCAGCATCACCGGATGCTCGCGAATCACCTCTTCGAGGATGTCCCACACTTCCGGGCGCTCTTTCTCCACCATGCGCTTGGCCGCCTTAATGGTGGTGGCTAGGCCGTATTTTTCCAGCTTGGCGTAGATGAAAGGCTTGAACAGCTCCAGCGCCATCTTCTTCGGCAGGCCGCACTGGTGAAGCTTGAGCTCCGGGCCCACCACGATGACAGAACGGCCGGAATAATCGACGCGCTTGCCGAGTAGGTTCTGACGGAAGCGGCCCTGCTTACCCTTCAGCATGTCGGACAACGACTTCAGCGGACGCTTGTTGGTGCCGGTGATGGCACGGCCGCGGCGTCCGTTATCGAACAGCGCGTCCACGGATTCCTGCAACATGCGCTTTTCGTTGCGCACGATGATGTCTGGCGCGCGCAGCTCCATCAACCGCTTCAGACGGTTGTTACGGTTAATCACGCGGCGGTACAGGTCGTTTAGGTCGGACGTAGCAAAGCGCCCGCCATCCAGCGGCACCAGCGGGCGCAGCTCGGGCGGAATCACCGGAATCACGTCCAGCACCATCCATTCCGGGTGGGTACCCGATTCGAGGAAATTCTCGATCAGCTTCAGTCGCTTGACCAGCTTCTTGCGCTTGGTCTCGGAGGTGGTCTCCTTCAGCTCAAGCCGCATCTCGGCGCGGGTTTCAGCAAGGTCGATTCCCATTAGTATGGACTTGATCGCCTCAGCGCCGATGCCAGCGCGGAACGCATCCTCACCAAACTCATCCTGCTTATTGAACATCTCATCTTCAGAGATGAGCTGGTGCAGCTTGAGGTCGGTCGTACCCGGTTCAAGAACGATATAGCTCTCGAAATACAGCACCTTCTCGACATCTTTCAGCGTCATGTCGAGCATGGTGGAGATGCGGGACGGCAGGGACTTCAGGAACCAGATATGCGCAACCGGGGAAGCCAGCTCGATATGACCCATGCGCTCGCGGCGCACCTTGGCCAGCGTGACTTCAACGCCGCACTTCTCGCAGATGATGCCACGGAACTTCATACGCTTGTACTTGCCGCACAAGCATTCGTAATCCTTGATCGGCCCGAAGATGCGGGCACAGAACAGGCCGTCGCGCTCTGGCTTGAACGTACGGTAGTTGATAGTCTCCGGCTTCTTGATCTCACCGTAGGACCAGCTGCGGATCTGCTCCGGGGACGCAATCTGGATCTTGATCTGGTCAAACGACGCCGTCTGACCAGCGTTCCCGAGGATCTTCATCAAATCATTCATTACGCAACATCCTTATCTTGGCCTGGCACCCTGCACTCGTTCCGGAACGCCGCCCTCAAGAGGACGACTGCTCCAGATCGACGTTCAGGCCCAAGGATTTCAGTTCCTTCAGCAGCACGTTGAAGCTTTCGGGGATACCGGCTTCGAAATTGTCCTGCTCGCGGACGATCGCCTCGTACACCTTGGTACGACCGGAAACATCGTCGGATTTCACGGTCAGCATTTCCTGCAGCGTGTAGGCGGCACCGTAAGCTTCCAGCGCCCAGACCTCCATTTCACCGAAGCGCTGGCCACCGAACTGCGCCTTACCGCCCAGCGGCTGCTGGGTGACGAGCGAGTACGGGCCGATGGAGCGGGCATGGATCTTGTCGTCAACAAGATGGTGCAGCTTGAGCATATACATATACCCAACCGTGACCTTCCGCTCGAACGGCTCACCCGTGCGGCCATCGATCAGCGTGCTCTGGCCGGAGATATCTAGCCCCGCCTTGGAGAGCATGTCCTCGATGTCGGGGATACGCGCGCCGTCGAACACCGGGGTCGCGATGGGCACACCCTTTGTGACGTTGCGGGCCAACTCGGTCAGCGCCTCGTCATCCATGTCCTTGATCTGGCCTTCGAAGATTTCCTCGCCGTAAGCCAGCTTCAAGCGGTCCAACAGCTCCTGCCGGGCCTCATGGTTGTGACGGTACACTTCCAGCGCCTTGCCGATCTGCTTGCCAAGGTTAGCGCAGGCCCAGCCCAGATGCACTTCAAGGATCTGCCCCACATTCATGCGCGAGGGCACGCCCAGCGGGTTCAGCACAAGGTCAACCGCCGTACCGTCTTCCAGGAAGGGCATATCCTCCACCGGTACAACGCGCGATACTACACCCTTGTTACCGTGACGTCCGGCCATCTTGTCGCCCGGCTGCAGCTTACGCTTCACCGCCACGAACACCTTAACCATCTTCATCACACCCGGGAGCAGTTCGTCGCCGCGCTGCAGCTTCTCAACCTTGCTCTCGAAGCGGTCCTGCAGCTTTTTCACGGCGGCATCGAATTCGCGCTTCATCAGCTCGATATTCGCCATGACCGCGTCATCCTGCACGACGATGTTGCGCCAAGCACCACGGGCATGTTCGGCCAGTACGTCCGGCGTGATCTCGGTCCCGGCCTTGATGCCCTTAAAGCCCGAACCCGCCACCTGGCCAATCAGCGCCTCGCGCAGACGGTTCAGGAAGGCACGTTCCTGGATACCCTTTTCGTCGTCACGATCCTTAGCCAGACGCTCGATCTCGGCGCGCTCGATCGCCAAGGCGCGCTCGTCCTTGTCCACGCCACGACGGTTAAACACGCGGACATCGACGATAGTGCCGGAGGTGCCAGGCGGCAGGCGCAGCGAGGTGTCACGCACGTCGGAAGCCTTCTCGCCGAAAATGGCGCGCAGCAGTTTCTCTTCCGGGGTCATCGGGCTTTCGCCCTTCGGCGTCACCTTGCCGACAAGAATGTCGCCCGGGTGCACATCTGCGCCGATATAGACAATACCCGCCTCGTCAAGATTGCGCAGCGCTTCCTCACCCACATTCGGGATGTCGCGGGTGATTTCTTCCTGACCCAGCTTGGTGTCACGGGCCATAACCTCGAACTCCTCGATATGGATCGAGGTGAAGACGTCATCCTTAGCGATCCGCTCGGAGATCAGGATAGAGTCCTCGAAGTTATAGCCATTCCACGGCATGAAGGCACACAGCGCGTTGCGACCCAGCGCCAGATCGCCCAGCTCCGTGGAGGGGCCGTCAGCGATGATATCACCAGCGGCCACGCGGTCACCTACCTTCACCAGAGGACGCTGATTAATGCAGGTGCTCTGGTTGGAGCGGGAATATTTGCGCAAACGATAGATATCGACACCAGCGGTGGTGCCGTCCTCCGCCGTGGCGCGCACAACGATACGTGCACCGTCGATCTGGTCGACAATGCCGGGACGCTTGGCGACGATGGTGGCACCGGAGTCGCGGGCCACGGCCGCTTCCATGCCGGTGCCGACAATCGGCGCGTCGGAGCGAATGAGAGGCACCGCCTGACGCTGCATGTTGGAGCCCATCAGCGCACGGTTGGCGTCATCGTTCTCAAGGAACGGGATCAACGCGGCGGCGACGGAGACCAACTGCTTCGGCGACACGTCGATGGCGGTCACGTCTTCGGGCTTGACCATCAAGAAGTCGCCGTTGCGACGCACGGAAACGAGATCGTCCTTCAGCGTGCCGTCTTCACCCTTGTGGGCATCGGCCTGGGCCACCACCAGACGCTCCTCCTCCATCGCGGAGAGGTACTTATACTCCGGTTGTACCACGCCTTCCTGCACCAGCTGGTACGGGGTTTCGATGAAGCCGTATTTGTTCACCTTTGCGTAGGTGGCCAGTGAGTTGATCAGACCAATGTTCGGCCCTTCAGGCGTCTCAATCGGGCAGATACGGCCATAATGGGTCGGGTGAACGTCGCGCACCTCAAAACCGGCGCGCTCGCGGGTCAGACCGCCCGGCCCAAGCGCCGAGAGGCGGCGCTTATGCGTGACCTCGGAGAGCGGGTTGGTCTGGTCCATGAACTGCGACAGCTGCGAGGACCCGAAGAACTCACGCACCGCAGCCGCGGCTGGCTTGGCATTGATGAGGTCATGCGGCATCACGCTATCCACATCGACGGAGCCCATACGCTCGCGGATCGCGCGCTCCATGCGCAGCAGACCAACGCGGTACTGGTTCTCCATCAGCTCACCAACGGAACGCACGCGGCGGTTGCCGAGATTATCGATATCGTCGATCGCGCCGCGCCCGTCCTTCAGCTCGTTCATGATCTTGAGCGTACGCAGAATGTCTTCCTTGCGGAGCACACGCACCGTGTCCGGCACATCCACGCCCAGGCGCATATTCATCTTCACACGGCCCACGGCAGAAAGGTCGTAGCGGTCGGCGTCGAAGAACAGCCCCTTGAACAGCGCCTCGGCGGTCTCGGAGGTCGGCGGCTCACCAGGGCGCATGACGCGGTAAATATCGATCAGCGCGTCGTCACGATTGGCGTTCTTGTCGGCGGCCAGGGTGTTGCGAATCCAAGGACCGTTCTGCTGGTCGACCGCAAGAGTTGGCAGCTCGTCAATGCCCCTCTCCTCCAGCGCGCCCAGCTTCTGGTCAGTGATTTCCTCACCGGCCTCACCGAAGATCTCGCCAGTGTTGGGGTCGTAAATATCTTCCGCCAGGAAGCGGCCTACCAAGTCAGCGCGGGAGACCAGAACGTTCTTGGTGGCTTCAGCGATCTTGCGAACCGCGCGCGCCGTCAGCTTCTCCTCCGCCTTGGCGACAACCTCTCCGCTCTCGGCATCCACCAGATCCTCAATAAGCTTGAGGTTACGGAACGCCTCAGCCTCAAAAGGACGCGCCCACTGGCCGTTCTTAGAGCTGTAAATCACTTTGCCATAGAAGAAATTCAGAATTTCCTCGGCATCCATGCCCTTGACCTCGCCGATCTCAAGCTGTTCGCCCTTGGCGGCGCGGGCTTCCATAAGCTGCTCGGTGGCGGCTGAGGGCAGCGCATAAAGCAGTGTGGTAGCGGGCAGCTTACGCTTACGGTCGATGCGGACATAAATCAGGTCCTTGGCATCGAACTCGAAATCCAGCCAGGAGCCGCGATACGGAATCACGCGGGCGGTGAACAGGTATTTGCCGGAGCTGTGGGTCTTGCCGCGGTCATGATCGAAGAACACGCCCGGAGAGCGGTGCATCTGGGAGACAATCACACGCTCGGTGCCGTTAACCACGAAGGTGCCGTTATCGGTCATCAGTGGCATGTCGCCCATGTAAACGGGCTGCTCTTTAATATCTCGGATGGAGCGGGCACCCGTATCCTCGTCCAGATCCCAGACGATCAGACGCAGGATAACCTTCAGCGGGGCGGCGTAGGTCATGCCGCGCTGGATGCACTCCTCAACATCGTATTTCGGATCTTCAAGCTCGTAATACACGAATTCCAGGCGGCCGCGCCCGGCAAAATCATCGATCGGAAAAACCGACTTGAACACTTCCTGAAGGCCAGAATGGGTCCGGGAATCCGGGTTCACGTTCATCTGCAGGAAGGAATCATAGCTCGCGCGCTGCACGTCAATGAGATTCGGCATCGGCGCAACTTCAGGGATACGGCTGAAGCTCTTCCGAATGCGCTTGCGGCTGGTAAAAGACCCTTTGCCAAAACCACCATTCATCGCGTTCATCGCATCACCCTCGGTCAGATTAGATCGTCGTCTAAGTAAAGTCGTCGTCTTTTTAAGAAACGGGTGGCAGGCGGCCACCCAAAGGTCACCGCCTGCCCTTTTACCCTATACGCGCAACGGCATGTTCAAGCCGCTACGGGAAGCAGGATTACTTGACCTCGACAGTCGCGCCCTGCTCTTCCAGCGTCTTCTTGATCGCCGCAGCATCATCCTTGGAGGCATTCTCCTTGATGGTCTTCGGCGCACCTTCGACCAGGTCCTTGGCTTCCTTGAGGCCCAGGCCGGTGATGGTGCGGATTTCCTTAATCACGTTGATCTTCTTGTCGCCAGCGCTGGCGAGGATCACAGTGAATTCGGTCTGCTCTTCGGCAGCCGGGGCAGCGGCGCCGCCAGCAACTGGGGCAGCGGCCACAGCAACAGGAGCGGCAGCGGAAACGCCCCACTTTTCTTCGAGCAGCTTGGAGAGCTCGGCGGCCTCCAGTACGGTCAGCTTCGACAGCTCTTCAACGAGCGCGTTCAGGTCAGCCATTTAATAAATCCTTCGATAAGATAGGCTTTGTTTGGTTCAATGCAAGGCCGCACCGCGCGGCCTCGCGAAAAAGCGACAAATGAGCGAAAAACTCAGGCCGCCTCGCCCTTCTGGGAATCGGCATACGCCGAGAAGACCCGCGCAAGTTGTCCAGCCGGAGCCTGCAGAACGCCAGCCACCTTGGTCGCCGGAGCTTGGATAAGCCCCAGGATCTTGGCACGCAGGCTGTCCAGCGACGGCAGCTCGGAGAGCGCCTTGACACCTTCAACATCCAGCACCTGGTTGCCGAGGGCACCGCCCAGCAGAACAAACTTGTCATTGGTCTTGGCGAAGTCGACAGCAACCTTGGCCGCGGCAACAGGGTCAGCAGACCATGCCAGTGCCGTGGGCCCCTTCAACAGGGGCGCGATACCGTCGAACCGGGTTCCTTCAAGAGCAAGAAGGGCCAGACGATTTTTCGCAACCTTGAAGCTCACGCCCGCTTCACGCATCTTGCGACGCAACTTGGTCACGTCCTCGACCGTCAACCCCTTATTCTGGGTGACAACGACCATGGACGTGTCCGCGAACACCGCAGACAGCTCAGCGACGAATTCACGCTTCTCTATGCGATCCACATCCGTCTCCAACTTGATAGGCAGTTTGGCGTAACCGCCGCCCTGCCCAGGTTACCCAAGCAACCAGGACCATCCCGGTTGCTTTCGCCTGTCCTTTGTCAGAACCACCAAAGCCCCGCCGAAGCGAAACATTTGGCACCTCTCTACCGTGTGCGGGCGAACCCATTAAACCTTGCGGCACATACGGTCTTGGACAGGTCGGGAGCCTCACGGCCCCCTGCCCGCTCCGGCCCAAAAGGCCGAAGCGTATTCTCAAAACGCTTTAGGCGACAGTGCCAACGTCTACACGCACGCCAGGCCCCATGGTGGAAGACAGCGCCACCTTCTGCAGGTAGGTGCCCTTCGCGCCGGTCGGCTTCGCCTTCTGGACCGCGTCGATCAGCGCCTTCGCGTTCTCGATCAGCTTGTCTTCCTCGAAGCTCGCCTTGCCGATACCGGCATGGATGATGCCCGCCTTCTCAGCGCGGAACTCAACCTGACCGGACTTGGCGGCGGTGATCGCACCCTTCACGTCCATTGTCACAGTGCCCAGCTTGGGGTTCGGCATCAAGCCTCGCGGGCCAAGGATCTTACCCAGCTTACCAACCACACCCATCATGTCCGGGGTGGCGATGCAGCGGTCGAACTGGATGTCGCCAGCCTGCACCTTCTCTGCCAAATCATCGGCACCCACAACGTCAGCACCAGCGGCCAGGGCTTCCTCAGCCTTCGCGCCACGGGCGAACACGCCCACACGCAGCGTCTTGCCCGTGCCATTCGGCAGGGAGACGAGGCCGCGGACCATCTGGTCGGCGTGACGGGGATCAATGCCCAGGTTAAGCGAGATCTCGATGGTCTCGTCGAACTTCGCGGTTGCGTTCTTCTTGGCCAACGCCACAGCGTCGGTCAGGGCATAGAGCTTGGCGCGCTCAACGGTCGCGCGGGCAGCGTTCAGACGCTTATCCTTAGCCATGATCTCAGCCCTCCACCACATTGATGCCCATGGAACGGGCAGAGCCAACCAGCATACGAACAGCGCCGTCAGCGTCGTTGGCGTTCATGTCCTTCATCTTGGTCTTGGCGATCTCGTGGAGCTGCGCCATGGTCACCTTACCCACGGAAGCCCCCTTACCCGGCGTGGTGGTACCCTTTTCAATGCCTGCGGCCTTCTTCAGGAAGTAGGTGTTGGGCGGGGTCTTCATAATGAAGGAGAAGGTGCGGTCGGCGTAGGCGGTAATCACCACCGGCACCGGCATGCCAGGCTCCATCTGCTGCGTAGCAGCGTTGAATTCTTTCACGAACTGCATGATGTTCAGACCACGCTGGCCGAGCGCGGGACCCACTGGCGGCGACGGATTCGCCTTGCCCGCAGGGATCTGCAGCTTGATATAGCCGACTACTTTCTTTGCCATTTCTGGCTCCTTTCATCCTATGGCTGAACCAGCCATTGGACCGTGGTTCTGACAGCAAGGCACACCTGTCCCCTGCCTCCCACGTTCCGAGGCGCGGAGCCTTAGCCCAAGCCTCGCCCCCTGTCTAGCACCCCGCCAGTTTTTCCTCTTAGATACAAGCCATGCAAAAACACGTGGCTCTGCTGGTGATCGACGTTCAGCCCGATTTCTGCCCCGGCGGCGCGCTGGCCGTACCCGGCGGAGATGAGATTTTGCCGCTGGTCAACAGACTCAGCCAGGCTTTCGAGACCGTGGTGCTGACACAGGACTGGCACCCACCCGGCCATATCTCCTTTGTCTCCAACCATCCGGGCAAAAGGCCGTTCGAGGAAATTACTCTGCCTTATGGTCCACAGCTCCTCTGGCCCGCGCATTGCGTGATGGAGACAAAGGGGGCAGCGCTGCATCCTGACCTTTCCATCCCCCATGCCCGCGCCGTCATCCGCAAGGGCAGCCATATAGAGGTGGACAGCTACTCCGCTTTTCTTGAAGCCGACCGCATCACCCGCACCGGGCTGGATGGCTACTTGGCCTCGCGCGGCATCCGCGACCTCTATATTTGCGGCCTCGCCCTGGATTTCTGCGTGGCCTGGAGCGCCCAGGACGCCCGCGCCTTCGGTTTCAACGTAACGATTATTGAAGACGCCTGCCGCGCCATTGACCTCAATGGCTCCCTGGTAGCGGCCTGGAACGCGCTTGAAAAAGTTGGCGTCAAACGGATCAACAGCACAAGGCTCACAGGCGATGCTTGACCATGTTTCCCTGAAGGTCGCTGATTTTCAAACCAGCCTCGCTTTTTACAAAACCATTCTGCCCGTCTTGGGCATCGGGATGCTATATGGCGACGGTGAATCTTATGCCGGATTCGGCATCGCCCCCAAGGCATTTTTCTGGATCAATAAAAGTGGCCTGCCAGGAACAGGCACACATATCGCGTTTCCCGCCGAGAGCCGCGCCGCAGTGGATGCGTTTTACCAGACCGCCCTGGCCGCCGGCGCCAAGGATAACGGCCCACCCGCCCTGCGGCCGCATTACCACCCTGACTATTATGGCGCCTTTATTTTCGACCCTGACGGCTACAATATCGAAGCCGTCTGCCACCACCGCCCGACCTAAACACAAAAAACCCCGCTTTCGCGGGGTTTTCCGTTACCGATCAGATATCTTAGCCGAGGCTGATAGAGGAAACCTCGGGACCCTTGGAACCCTGGACAACGCTCATCTTGACCGACTGGCCTTCCTGAAGCGGGGAAAGGCCCGCTGCCTCAAGCGCGGTGGCATGCACAAACACATCCTTGCCGCCAGCTTCCGGGCTAATGAAGCCAAAGCCCTTGGTCGCATTGTACCACTTGACCACGCCTGTCATCTCCACCGCCGGGCCGGAAGGCTGCTGGCGCGGGGCGCGCGGTGCACGGGGACGGTCGAATCCGCCACGGTCGCCACCACCAAAGCCACCGCTGCGCGGCGGAGGCGCTTCACCCTCAGTCACGGAAATCACTTCGTTCACCTGGCGACCCTTCTGGCCCTGGCCAACGCGGATCTGCAAGATGGAACCCGGTGTCACAGCCTGATAGCCAGCGCTTTGCAGGGAATTGGCGTGCAAAAACACGTCACCCGAACCGTCAGCCATTTCAACAAAGCCAAACCCCTTCTCGGGGTTATACCATTTCACCGTGGCCTTAGCTTCAGGTGCAGAGGACACCGCCCCAAACCCCGAAAAAGCCGGGGGAAAGGAGGGAGCGTTGCCGTAAAAATTATCGTCGTCAAACCCACGGCGGCGATTCTGCCGCTGGCGGTCGTTCTTGGGGGGTCGCACTATAAAAACTGTCCTCTAAAAGACTTTTCGGGTCACCGGGCGCAAGCCAAGCCAAAACAGCATAGGCCAGCCAGAGGCGGCCATCAATCCCGAAATGTGACGCTAGCATGAGCATTCGCGCCAAAAAGCGTGTCTTTTTCGCATAGCGAGTGGCCGAGCTCTGCGTTTGCCTCTCAAACCGCGTATCTGCCCGGCTAAACCACCGCTTGTTCCGGGGCCAGCCAGCCCCTAAGAGCCGCCCATGCCTTTTCCCGTCACCAGTCCCAGCCTTACCCGGGCGCTTGCCCAGCGCGGCTACGCCGACCCCACCGCGGTGCAGAGCGCCGTTCTTGCCCCTGAAACCGAAGGGCGGGATCTACTTGTCTCCGCTCAGACGGGATCTGGTAAAACCGTTGCCTTCGGGCTGGCGTTGGCCAGCACCGTTCTTGGCGAGAGCGAAACCATGCCAGCGACTCATGCGCCGCTGGTGCTGGTCATCGCGCCCACGCGCGAGTTAGCCTTGCAGGTCCATGCGGAACTGACCTGGCTGTATGAGTTCACCAGGGCGCGCATCCTCTCCTGCGTCGGCGGCATGGACCCGCGCCGCGAAGCGCGGATGCTAGCGGCGGGGTGCCATTTTGTCGTCGGCACACCTGGGCGGCTGAAGGACCATATCGAGCGCGGCAATCTGCGGCTGGACGAGCTGGAGGCCGTGGTGCTGGACGAAGCGGATGAGATGCTGGATCTCGGCTTCCGCGAGGAGCTGGAATTCATACTCAGTGAAGCACCACAAAGCCGCCGTACGCTCCTGTTCTCCGCCACCATCGCGCGTGAGATCGCAGCGCTGGCCCGCACCTACCAGCAAAACGCCCTGCGGATCGACACCGTGGCCGCCAACCAACCGCACGCGGATATCGAATACCGCGCGATCCGGGTGCTAGCGCACGAGCAGGAAGCCGCGCTGGTCAATATCCTCCGCGCGCAGGACAGCCGGGCACTGGTTTTCTGCGCCACGCGCGATACCGTGCGCACCCTCCATGCCAACCTCACTGCGCGCGGCTTCACCGCCGTGGCGCTTTCAGGCGATCTGTCCCAGGTGGAGCGCAACGCTGCCCTCTCGGCCCTGCGTGAGTCCCGCGCCCAGGTCTGTATTGCGACGGATGTCGCGGCGCGCGGGCTGGACCTGCCGGATCTCGACCTCGTCATCCATGCCGACCTGCCCACCAACAAGGCCACCTTTCTGCACCGCTCCGGCCGCACCGGCCGCGCCGGGCGCAAGGGCGTGTCAGTGCTGTTGGTGCCGCCGCAGCGCCGCCGCCGGGCCGAGATGCTGCTGCGCGAGGCTAATGCCGAGGCCATATGGCTCACCCCACCAACGCCGGACGAAATCCACGCCAAGGATGAGGAGCGACTGCTGACCCATCCCTTGCTGCATGAAACGCCAGACGCAACCAAGTTGGCCCTGGCCGCCAAGCTGCTTGAACGTACCAACCCGGAGCTGATCGCTGCGGCATTTGTAAAGCTGGCGCAAGCCAACCTGCCTGCCCCGGCGGAGATCACAGTGCTGCCGCCGGAATCCACCCGCCCCGCCCGCGCACCGCACACCACCAAGGCTGACCGCGCCATGGTTGGCCATGGCAGTTGGTTCCGCGTGGCACTGGGCCGCAAGCAGAATGCCGACCCACGCTGGCTGGTGCCGCTGATTTGCAAGGCAGGCGGCATCACCAAGCAGGAGATCGGCGCCATCCGTATCTTCGACCGCGAGACGAAGTTCGAAATCGCACATGAGGCCGCTTATGCCTTCGCGAACGCCGCTGCCGCGCAAAGCGAGGCACGGATTGAGCCGGCCGCACCGCCCGGCGCGGCACGCCCGCATTTTGACGGCAAGCCTAAGCCTGGCTTACCCAAAAAAACACCGGGCAAGCCGCGTTTCGCTAAGCCCGACGGCAAGCTGAACGAGCAACAGCGCCGCCGCCGCAATAAAGCCGGACACGCCTGATCCACCCTGCCCGCCTGCACGTATAAACGTTCAGGAGGGTCAATGGCGGATAGCTATCTCATCATCGGCGGCACGGGCGGCATTGGTCAGGCGCTGGCGCAGCGCCTACGCGTTATCGCGCCGGGAGCCACCCTGTTTCTCACCAGCCGCTCCCTGGAGCGCGCGTCTGAAGCCGCCGCGCCGCTGGGCGCAGTGCCCTTAGCCCTGCGCGCGGAAGACCCCGAGAGCGTTCAGGCCGCGCTGACGGAGGCGGTGGCTGGCGGTGAGCTATCTGGTCTAGCGTATTGCGCCGGCTCCATCTTGCTGAAGCCGCTGGCCAAGCTCACCGCGCAGGACATGCACGACACATATGCTCTGAACGTCACTGGCGCGGCGCTCGCGGTGCAAGCCGCCGCCCCTGCCCTGGCGGCGGCGCAAGGTGCTGTAGTGTTGTTTTCCTCCGTCGCGGCGCGGCAGGGTTTTGCCATGCATACGGCCATAGGCAGCGCCAAGGCGGCGGTGGAGGGGATGGCACGTTCACTGGCCGCCGAGCTTGCGCCGAAAGTTCGGGTCAATTGCATTGCCCCTAGCCTGACCGAGACCAATATGGCTGCCCCCATCACCGGCAATCCGAAAATGAAAGAGGCTATAGCAGCGCTGCATCCGCTGCCGCGCCTCGGCCAACCGCATGAAGTCGCTGCCCTGGCCGCATTTCTGCTCGGTCCGGATGCGGGCTGGATCACCGGAGAAGTGTTCGGCGTGGATGGCGGCCGCGCCAGCCTCCGCACGGCCCGGAGCTAGACTCTAATAGTGGCGCAGCAACGCCACCAGCCTCCCCTGCACCCGCACGCGCTCAGCAGGGAAAATCCGCGTCTCATACCTTATATTAGCTGGCTCCAGCGCGATGGACTGCCCCTTGCGGCGCAGGCGCTTCAGCGTGACCTCGTTCTCATCCACCAGAGCCACGATAATCTGCCCGTTATCAGCAGCTTCGCCCCGGCGGATGATCACGACATCCCCGTCCAGAATCCCCGCTTCGACCATCGAGTCCCCTTCAACCGAGAGGGCAAAATGCTCGCCATTGCCCAACATGGACATCGGCACCTCGACCGTCTCCTCATTGTCGCGCAGCGCCTCAACGGGCAGGCCCGCGGCGATTTTGCCATAAAGCGGCAAGGAGATTGCGCCAGCCTCCGGTGCCTCGGCACGCAGACCGGCCAGGCGCCCGCCGAAATTGCCTTTAATTACGTTGGGCGCGAAGCCTTTCGGCGCGACCGATTCTGGGGCCATGTCCTGCGGCAGCTTGATCACTTCCAGCGCCCGCGCCCGGTGCTTATGACGGCGCAGAAACCCCCGCTCCTCCAGCGCCGAGATTAACCGGTGAATGCCGGATTTGGAGCGCAGATCAAGCGCTTCCTTCATTTCCTCGAAGCTCGGGCTGCACCCAGTCTCACGCAAATGTTTTTCGATGAATAACAGCAGCTCATGCTGTTTGGGGGTGAGCATTGCGCATCTCCGACGGTAGAGGCTTCAGGAACAAAGCACTAACTCAGAAATGTTCTAGTTTGGTTCTCGTTTTCGCGTCAAGCGGGTTATGAGAGCCCCAGGCGTAGAATTTCAACCTCATCGCCAGGCGCGGCGGCGGTAGCGTTCGGCGGGCGGCGGATCAGCGCCCCGGCGCGTGAGAGGGCTGTGAGCATCCCGGAATCCTGCACTGGCAACGGCGTTGCCACCCAGCCAATCGCCGCGCGGGTCAGGGTGGCGCGGACATAATCTTCCCGCGTGTCATTCGGCTTCATGGAAGCCCCCAGCGTTACCGTCTCAAAAACCGGGCCTTGCGGGTCCAGCCCGCCCAGCACCGCGATCGCGCCCGCCAGAAACAGACTGGCGCAGACGTAGGCCGAAACCGGATTCCCCGGCAGTCCCAGCACCGGAAGCCCATTCACCTGCCCAAAAATTAGTGGCTTGCCTGGACGCATGGCGATCTTCCAGAAATCCAGCGCGAATCCATGCCGGGCGAGGCCCGACTGCACCAGATCATGCGCACCCACGCTGGCGCCGCCAGTGGTCACCAGCATATCCGCCCCGCGCGCGGCCAAGGCGGCTTCGGCCACCGCGTCCTCGGTATCCCGCGCGATGGGCAGCAACAGCGGCTCCCCACCATGGGCGCTCGCAAAGGCCATCAGCATCGAAGCGTTGGAATTGGCGATGCCCCCCGCCGGTACCGGCTCACCGGGCAAGGCGATTTCATCGCCCGTACACAGAATTGCCACGCGCGGCTTGCGGTAAACGCACAGCCAAGGATACCCCGCCGCACCAGCCACGGCGACATCCCGTACCGAAAGCCGCCGCCCTGCGTGCAAAACCTCGTCCCCCGCCGAGAAATCCTGCCCAGCGCGGCGGATATGGCGGCCCGCCACCACGGCCTCATTCACGACCACCGCATCGGCCTCAGCTGTAGCGTTTTCCTGGATCAGCACGGTATCCGCCCCGGCTGGGATCACGCTACCGGTGAAAATCCGTACCACCTCCCCCGCACCAATCTGCCCGCTGAACGGATGCCCTGCTGGCGCCTCACCAACCAGCTTCAGCCGGGAACCGGGCGTGGCATCAGCAACGCGCAGAGCGTAGCCGTCCATGGCAGAAATATCAGCGGGGGGTACGGTCAAGCGGGCCTGCACCGGCTTGGCCAGCACTCGGCCATGCGCCTGCGCCAGCCCCACAATTTCCGGCGCCCCTGGCCGCAACGCGGCCAAAATCCGCCGGCGCGCTTCCACCACACTAATCATGGCGCGGAAAAATCTCCGCTTTTACCGCCTGTTTTACGCGTCAGCCGCACCGCCTCGATCCGCATGGTCTTATCCACCGCCTTGACCATGTCATAGATCGTCAGCGCCGCAATGCTCACCGCCGTCAACGCCTCCATCTCCACGCCGGTACGGCCTGTGGTGCGGGCGATAGCGGTGATCTCCACCGCGTCCCCGGTCACTGCCAAATCAATCGTCACCGCATCAAGCGGCAAGGGATGGCAAAGCGGGATCAACTCGCCGGTTTTCTTCGCGGCCAAAATGCCCGCAATCCGTGCCACTGCCAGCACATCACCCTTGGCGGCTTGGCCATCGCGAATCAGCGCCGCCGTTTCCGGAGTTATCACCACCCGGCCCTTGGCCTCAGCCTCGCGCGCCGTGACCGGCTTGGCCGAGACATCGACCATCCGCGCCGCGCCATCGGCCCCGATATGGGTCAGGCCGCTCAATGCCCTAGCAGCGCCCTCACGGCGGCGCTCACATCATCTTGGCGCATGAGCGACTCGCCTACAAGGAAGCCCTGCACACACACTTTGCGCAGCCGCTCAACATCCGCATTTGTCTTGATCCCGGACTCCGAGATCAAAAACTTATTCGGTGGGCACAGGCTGGAGAGCGTCTCCGTGGTACCCACATCCGTCACCATGGTCTTTAAATTCCGGTTATTGATGCCGATGAGCGGGGTTTGCAGCAACAAAGCGCGCTCCATCTCCTCCTCATTATGAACCTCGGCCAGCACATCCATGTCCAGCGCACGGGCGAGGCTTTCGAGCTCGTGCGCCTTTGCGTCATCCAGCGCCGCCATGATCAGCAGGATACAATCTGCTCCCATCGCACGGCTTTCATAAATCTGGTACTCGTCCAGCATAAAATCCTTGCGCAGCACGGGCAGGTCCACGGCCTCGCGCGCGGCCTGAAAATGCGCGGGGGTGCCCTGAAAATATTTCTCATCCGTCAGCACGGAAAGACAGGTGGCCCCGGCCTCGGCATAGGCCCTGGCCAACTTGGCGGGGTCAAAATCCGGACGGATCAACCCGCCGGAGGGTGAGGCTTTCTTGATCTCGGCAATTAGCCCGGCCTGGTCGGCAGCCGCCTTGTCCATCAGTGCGCGGGCAAAGCCGCGTGTCTTGCCCGCGTCTTTGGCCTCGGCCTTCACCTCATCCAGCGGCTTGGCAACCTGCCGTTCAGCGATCTCCCCACGTTTATCTGCACAGATTTTCGCCAGCACATCGTCGATTACTATATTCATCTCTACTCTCCGGAGACGCTTTTCAGCCGTTCGAGAACCGCCAAAGCCGCGCCTTCATCAATCGCCGTTGCCGCCAGGGACACGCCTTGCGGCAACGTTTCCGCCCGTCCCGCCACCATCAGGGCGGCGGCGGCGTTTAATAAAACTGTGTCACGGTAGGCCCCAGCCTCCCCGCGCAGCAGCGCCAGCAAGGCGGCGGCGTTATAGGACGCATCGCCGCCTTTCAGCGCCACCGCTGGCGAAACCTCAAGCCCTGCATCCGCCGCCGTGACGGTGAAAGCCTGAATCCCGCCACTCCTGAGGGCAACAACATCATTCTCCCCCTCCAGAACCAACTCATCCATGCCTCCGCCATGCACCACCCAGGCAGCTTCAGTGCCCAGATCACGCAGCGTTTCCGCCACCGGGCGCAGCCAAGCGGGGTCATATACCCCCATCAGTTGCCGTGTCACCCCAGCGGGGTTGGCCATCGGGCCGGTGAGGTTCAGCAGCGTGCGCGTGCCCAGTTCCACCCGGACTGGAGCGGCGTGGCGCAAGGCCGGATGGTGGCGCGGTGCGAATAAAAATACGCACCCCACATCGCGCAAAATCTCTGAAAGCCGGGCCAGAGGCGGCTCAATCGCCACCCCTAGCGCCCCCAGTACATCCGCTGCGCCAGAACGCGAGGACAGCGCCTTGTTTCCATGCTTGGCCACCGGCACGCCGCAAGCCGCCAGCACGAAGGTAGTAGCGGTGGAGATATTGAGGCTGGCCGCGCCATCTCCGCCCGTGCCGCAAACATCCATGGCCCCTTCCGGCGCCTCAATCCGCGTCATGCGCTGGCGCAAAGCGGTCACAGCGCCGGTGAGTTCCGGCACTGTCTCGCCACGCGCGCGCATGGCCATCAGCATCCCGCCAATCTGCGCTGGTGTCGCTTGGCCATCCATTACCACGCCAAACGCCGCTTCGGCCTCGGCGGCTGAGAGGCTTTCGCCTTTACCCAACCGCGCCAGCACCGGTTTAAGCGAAGTACTCACGCAGCAACCGGCGCTTTTATCCCCGCCAACCGCAGAAAGTTGCGCAGAATGTCATGCCCGTGGGAGGTGGCGATGCTCTCCGGGTGGAACTGCACGCCATAAATCGGAAGTTCGGCATGGCGCAGTCCCATGATGACACCGTCCTCCGTCCAGGCGGTCGTCACCAGGCTGGCGGGCAGGCTGGCGCGCTGCACGATCAACGAATGGTAGCGCGTGGCGGTGAAGGGGTTGGGCAGCCCCTCAAACACATCGGTATTGTCGTGAAACACCAGGCTGGTCTTGCCATGCACCGGCTCAGGGGCGCGCACCACCTGACCGCCAAACGCCTGCCCGATGGCCTGATGCCCCAAGCACACGCCAAACAACGGCAGCTTTGCCTCGGCGGCGGCCTGGACCATCGGCAGGCAAATACCTGCCTCGTTCGGCGTGCAGGGGCCGGGGGACAGCACAACGGCCTCGGGCGCCATAGCCAGCACCTCCTGCGGGGTCAGCGCGTCATTGCGCTTGACCACGCATTCCGTGCCGAGATCCCCGAAGAACTGCACCAAATTGAAGGTAAAGCTGTCGTAATTATCGATCAGAAGAATCATCGCTCAAACCTCCGGCGCGGCCACATAGCGCACCGCATCCTCGGCGGCGCGAAACAACGCCCGCGCCTTCTGTACGCTTTCCATATATTCAGCCTCGGCGTCGGAATCAGCCACCACGCCAACGCCCGCCTGCACATACATCCGGCCGTCCTTCACCAAAGCGGTGCGCAGGCCAATACAGGTATCCATGGCCCCATTGGCGGCGAAATAGCCGATGCATCCGGCATAAAGCCCGCGTCTTGATGGCTCCAGCTCCTCGATGATCTGCATCGCCCGCACTTTCGGCGCGCCGGAGAGCGTGCCCGCCGGGAACCCGGCAATCAGCGCATCCAGCGCCTCCAGCTCCGGCCGCAACTTGCCTTCCACCGTCGACGAAATATGCATCACATGAGAGAACCGTTCGATGGCGAAGCTCTCCGCCACCCGCACCGAACCAATCTCCGAAACCCGCCCCACATCGTTGCGTCCCAGATCGAGCAGCATCAGATGCTCGGCGCGCTCTTTCGGGTCGGCCAGCAGGTCCTGCTCCAGCGCCACATCTTCCTCGGTGGTGGCGCCGCGCTTGCGGGTACCCGCTAGGGGACGGATCGTCACCGTGCCATCACGCAACCGCACGAGAATCTCCGGCGAGGAACCGACAGCCTGGAACGTCCCGAAATCCAGGAAGAACAGGAACGGCGCCGGGTTGATCCGGCGTAACGAGCGGTACAGCGCGAAAGGCGGCAAGGAGAAAGGCGCCTCAAAACGCTGGCTAGGGACAATCTGAAAGGCATCACCGGCGCGGATATAGTTCTTGGCAGTCTCCACAACGCCCAGAAACTCGTCCTTCGCCATATTGGAAGTCTGCTCCAGCGGCTCCAGCAGCCGCCCGGTGAGTTGCGGCACCGGCGAATCCAGCCCCTTGGCCAGCTTGTCTAGCTTGGCCTCTGCGGCTTCGTAAGCCTGGACGGCACTCACCCCCTGGCGCGGATAAACAGGGGCGGCAAGGGTCATCTCGTCGGTCACGCCGTCAAAGATGACAAGCAGACCGGGGCGGGTGAGAATCGCTTCCGGGATTCCCAGCACATCCGGCTTCAGGGCCGGAATATCCTCCATCAACCGCACCATGTCATAGCCGAGATAGCCATGCAGCCCGCCAATCACTGGCGGCAGCCCCTCGGGCACCTCCATCCGGGTTTCGGCGATCAAGGCGCGAAGGTTTTTCAACGGCGCTTCCGGCACTGGGCTGAAGGTGTCCGGTGCGGTCTGCGCGTCGCGATTCACGGCGGCGACCCCGCGCTCGCATTTCCACACCAGGTCCGGTGCCATGCCGATCACGGAATAACGCCCGCGCGTCGCCCCGCCTTCGACACTTTCCAGCAGGAAGGAATAAGGCTGGCCATGCGCCACCTTCAAAAAGGCGGCGACGGGTGTGAGCAAATCGGCAATCCCGTGACGCCAGACCAGCGCGCCATGGCCCTGGTCATAGGCGGCGCGGAAGGTCTCGAAACGGTCTGGCGAAACGGCGTTCATGATAACTCTACTTTCGTCCTCACTGGTAAATTTGCGCGAGCAGCTTCTGGTTGATTGTCACCTTGTCGCGTGCTTGCAGCCCGGTCAGGAAACTCCCGCCCAGATCATCCTGCAAGGTTTTATTCAGGCTGTGCTGCAAACGCGCATAGGTGGTTGGATCGCTCTGCTTGGTCGGGTGCTGGATATTGTCCAGAACCGCCACCAGGAAGCTGTTGTGATTGCTCAACATCGTCGCCGTGCCCTGCTTCATGCTGAACAGCACGGGCACCAGCTGGTCGGGCTCGTTCTGCGGCTGGGTGGTACGGGTATAGGACGGGCTCTGGGTGACTTGCAGCCCCGCCGCCGCGGCGGCCTTGTCCAGCGGCGTACCGGTATTCACCGCATGCATCAGATTCGCCGCGATCACCTCGGCCTCACGCTCCTGCAGCGCCCGCTGCCAGACGCTCAGCACCTTCGCCTTGGCCTGGGCGAACGGGGTGACCGTTGGGGGAATCTCATCCTGCACGGAAACCGCATAATAGCTTCCGTTCGGCCCGTTCTTGAGCTGCGGCGCGGCGCCTTTCCGCGTGTCGAACGCGGTTTTGATGATGGCGTTGCGCAGATCGTCACTGCCGGGAATCGGCGCCGGGGTGCCCTGCGGCGTCAGCCCGCCCGCGCTCAACGTGCCTTCCACCGCGACCAGGCCGAGATTACCCGGCAACTGATCCAGTGGCGTCTGCCCGGCCAGCGCGTCCTGCAGGGCGTTCATGTTCTTCGCGACCTCGTTCTGGGCCATTTGCAACTGCAGCTTTTGCGTCACCTGCTGGGTCAGCTGCGCCTTATCCGGCCCGTTGCTGCCCACGCCGGTCACTTTGAACAAATACATGCCCATATCGCCGGCGATGGGTCCCACAACCTGCCCCTGCTTGGCTGAGAACACCGCCTTCGCCAGTTGCGCGGAGGGGATCTGGTTCTGCTGCATCTTCTCAAGCGGTACCGGAGTCGCGTGGTAGGACTTCGCCAACTCCTGCATCTTCTTCCAGTCCGCACCCTTCGCCCAGGCGGCTTTCAGCTGCGAGGCATCCGCCAGATCCTGCACGGAGAGCACTTGCGCGCTACGCACCGGCACGCTGGGATTATCCGCCTCGGCACGGGCGAGGCCGGCTTGAATCTGGTCCTGAGGCACATTTTCGTGCGGCGCCAGCAGCGCAGGGGAGAGAATCACCGCCTGTATCTTGCGGAAGGCAGGGGCAGTGAATTTGCCCTGATGGTTCAGCCAGTAACGATGCAGCACCGCGTCGGACGGGGCGGGCGGCAGGGGCTGGGTATCTTCAGGGACGGTCACCATCCCGGCGGTCCGGCGTTCACCCAGCAGGGAGAAAATCTGCGAGAGCATCGCATCCGGAACGGCTGCACCGCTGATCAGCGGCGTGATTAACTGGCGGCCGATCACCTCATCCTTGATCTGATTGATAAACTCATTCTCCGACAGGCCATTATCCCGCAATACCTGGGAGAATTTGGCTTTGTCGAAGCTGCCATTCGTCTGGAAGGCGGGAATGGTATCCAGCACCGCGCGCACCGCTGCGTCAGGCACGCCGATATGGAACTGCACCGCCGCCTGACGAATAATCGCCTGCCGCACTGCCTCAGACAGCGCCTGCATGGCAAACTCCTGGCGCATAGCCTTGTCGGGCTGCTGGCCTTGCTGCTGCGCGTTATTGACCGCCCGCTGATAGACCGCCTGCACGGCACTTATATCAACCGGCGTGCCCGCCACCGTGGCAACGGCTGTGGAACTGCCCGTTAAAGTAAATACGTTCGAAACGCCCCAAAAGACGAAGACCACGACGAGCAGCGCGAAAAACCCACGCGCCACCCAGCTTTCCATCAAATTCCGGACCCAGACCAGCATCGCTCTCTTTACCCAAAACCGCCGCCTCTATAGCTAGGCAACATGCTATGGGCAATTCAGAGGCCGAATATCATGCCAATCGCGCAGTTTTTAACCAGTGCGGCCGCCTCATAACGCCCCCGCTCTGATGATGAAACCTTCAATAAAGGCCGCTCGGGGACGCGCCATTAATCAACTCGCTGGCGGGCATTTGTTGCATCTTGGCGCGGCGCGGGGCACGGGTATTATTCAGCCCTTCAATATCAGCGGCGCGCGCCAGCGGCAGCAAGACCAAGGCAAACGCCAGAACGACGAGGAAGAACAGCATCTGAAACTCTCCTCTACAGGAACCATTCAGAACATGCTGCAATGCACCATCACTAAAAATGCGCTTTCGCTGCATAGCAGCGCAGGCAAATTCTTAAACAAACTGTACAATCAGACAAAAGGAACGCAGCATGCGGCAACTTATTGCGGGTAACTGGAAAATGTTCGGCAGGCTGACGGATGTAACCCCCTTCGCCGAAGCCATGCGCGCTGCCCCCGCCCATGTGGACCTGCTGGTCTGCCCGCCTTTCACGCTGCTGGAACGGTTCGCAACGGCGCTGGAGGGGGGCCAGATGGCGCTGGGCGCTCAGAACTGCCATGCCAACCCGCAAGGGGCGCATACGGGTGACATCGCCGCGCCCATGTTGGTGGATGCCGGTGCCGCCTACGTCATTCTGGGACATTCTGAGCGCCGCAATGACCATGGTGAAAATAACGCCGTGATCCGCGCCAAGACCGAGTCCGCCATCGCCGCAGGTCTCATCCCCATCGTCTGCGTGGGCGAGACCGAGGGCGAGCGTGAAGCCGGCGAGGCCGAGCATGTGGTGCGTAGCCAGCTCCAGCATTCCCTGCCGCCCGGCTTCGCGGGGGTGGTGGCTTATGAGCCTGTCTGGGCCATCGGCACCGGCCGCACCCCTACCGAGGATGACGTAAAGTCCATGCACGCCGCCATCCGCGCCGCCCTGGCCGCGCAGCTTGGGCAGGATGGCGCCAAGATCCGTATTCTTTACGGCGGTTCGGTCAAACCCGGCAACGCCGCCAGCCTGCTGGCTCTGCCCGAGGTGGGCGGCGCGCTGGTGGGCGGCGCCAGCCTAAAGGCCGAAGATTTCCTGGCCATCGCCAATGCGGCACCGCGCGGTTGAACAATCCGCGCCCAGGCTCTAGAAGCGCGCCTGATTTTCTTTTCCGGGTTTTTCGATGATCAAGGTTCTTTTAGTGCTGCATGTGTTCGTCACCGTGGCGCTGATCGGCGTTGTGCTGATCCAGCGTAGTGAGGGTGGCGGCCTCGGTCTTGGCGGTGGCCAGGGCATGGGTAGCTTTATGACCGGGCGTGGCACGGCGAACCTGCTCACCCGCACCACCGCGATTCTGGGTACGGCGTTCTTCGTGCTCTCCATTTCCCTGGCGCTGCTTTATAAGGGCAGCACCGCGGATAATAACGCGGCCATCCTGAACGGTCCGGCGCCGGCGGCGCCCTCCGCTCCGGCGCCCAGCGTTCCGTCCACCCCCGCGCTGCCGTCCTCGCTACCGCAAACCCCGGTTGACGCGCATCCGGTGCCCCCCGCTGCGCCGTCAGCGCCCGCTGCCCCCACGGCACCAGCAGCCAGCGCACAAGGGAGTTCTGCGCCTAGCAAGACCCAGTAATACGGCACGTTCCTCTTCTCCCCTTCAACCCGACTCATGTAAGACAGGATTCCATGACGCGGTTTGTTTTCATCACCGGCGGCGTGGTTTCGTCCCTCGGTAAGGGCATTGCTTCGGCTGCCCTCGGTTCCCTGCTTCAAGCCAGGGGTTATTCGGTCCGGCTGCGTAAGCTGGACCCCTATCTCAATGTCGATCCGGGCACGATGAGCCCTTACCAGCATGGTGAGGTATTTGTGACCGACGACGGCGCCGAGACCGACCTGGATCTCGGCCATTATGAGCGTTTCACGGGTGTGCATGCCAACAAGGCGGACAATGCCACCACCGGCAAGATCTATTCAGAGGTCATCGCCAAGGAACGCCGGGGCGATTATCTGGGCGCCACTGTCCAGGTGATTCCGCACATCACCGACGCCATCAAGGAGACCATCCTCAATCAGACGGATGGCCTGGATTTCGTGCTGGTCGAAATTGGTGGCACGGTGGGCGATATCGAGTCACTACCCTTCCTGGAGGCCATCCGCCAGCTTGGTAACGAGTTGACCCCGGCCGAGGCGATGTTCGTGCATCTAACGCTGGTGCCCTACATCCCCTCCGCGGGCGAGTTGAAGACCAAGCCCACCCAGCACTCCGTAAAAGAGCTGCAGAATGTCGGCATCCAGCCGCACATGCTAATCTGCCGCTGCGACCGCCCGATTCCCGAGAATGAGCGCCGCAAGATCGCGAATTTCTGCAATGTCCGCCCGGAAGCTGTGGTGCCCGCTCTGGACGTGGACACCATCTACACCGTGCCCATCTCCTACCATGAGGCCGGGATGGATCGCGAAGTGCTACGCCATTTCGGCCTGCCCTTCGAAGCCGAGCCAGACCTGACGCGCTGGCGCAACATTGTCGACACCGTGCGTTTCCCCGAAGGTGAGGTGCGCATCGCGGTGGTCGGCAAATACACCAACCTGCTGGACAGCTATAAATCCCTGGCCGAGGCGCTGGCCCATGGTGGCATCGCCAATAAGGTGAAGGTGAAGCTAGACTGGATGGATGCCGAGATCTTCGAGCAGCCAGATGCGGTGGAACAGCTTGACGGCGTGCACGGCATTCTGGTGCCCGGCGGCTTTGGTGAACGCGGCGCGCAAGGCAAGATCGAGGCCGTGCGCTTCGCCCGTGAGCATAAGGTGCCATTCATGGGCATCTGCTTCGGTATGCAAATGGCGGTGATTGAATGCGCCCGCAATCTGGCAGGACTTCCCACCGCCTCCTCCACAGAGTTCGGACCGTGCGACATCCCCATCGTTGGACTGATGACCGAATGGGCGCGGGATAATGAGATCGAGCGCCGCCGGGTCGATAGCGATCTGGGCGGCACCATGCGCCTGGGTACCTTCCCCGCCGCGCTGGCGGAAGGCTCGCTTGTGCGCGAACTCTATCACGGTGCTGCCACCATTGAGGAACGCCACCGTCACCGGTACGAGGTGAATATCCATTACCGTGAGAAGCTGGAAGAAGCTGGCATCCGTTTCTCCGGTCTCTCCCCGGACGGCGTGCTGCCAGAAATCGTGGAATACCCGGACCATCCCTGGTTCATCGGCGTGCAGTACCATCCAGAACTGAAATCCAAGCCGTTTGATCCGCACCCGCTCTTCCAAGGCTTCATCGCCGCAGCGGTGCAGCAATCGCGGCTGGTCTAAGCCTTTAAAAGGCGGCTTCCTTCGGGAAGCCGCCTCAGACTGCTGACAAACCCCGTCATTTTTGGCGGGGTTTTGTTTTATTTATTGTTTGGCTTGTAATTGTTCTGTTTGTGAGGGGGTTTCCCTCTCAGGCCGGGCTTGGCGTTGGTGCTTTGGTGAGTGCCATGGCGATTTTTTTGATATTTTGTGCGGTGGCGGCGAGCAGGCATTGGCAGGTGACGCCGGTTAAGCCTCGGAAGCGTGCGTAGCGGTGTCCGAGGAGTTGCTTGGCATCGGCGAAGGACCGCTCGACCGTCTCTTTTCGTCGTTTATAGATGGCCTTGCCCCATGAG
>NZ_FQVJ01000101.1 GCF_900129125.1 Acidocella aminolytica 101 = DSM 11237
CCTATGCGAGAGGCTCGGCGTCGGCCCATCCGGCGCAACCCTCGCTCATCGCATATTGCGGGTGAGCCACCTCTCAGACAACGAACATACGGTCTGCCAGATCGGCGTGTTTGCGGCCTATGTTTCGTCCAAGGGCCATGCCTTTATCGATCGGGCACTCTATTTGCCGAAGGCTTGGACCGACGACCCGGTCCGGTGCAAGGCGGCACATGTGCCAAGCGACACCGGCTTTGCAACCAAGCCGCAACTTGCGGCTCGGATGATTGCGCGCGCCATCGCGAGTGGTGTGCCGTTCCGTTGGGTCGCGGCCGATACCGTCTACGGTGTCGGCGATATCGAGCGTGATTTGCGGCGGGCTGCCAAGGGGTATGTGCTTGGGGTTGATGCGGCTCATGTCTTCCGGTCGTGGGACAAACCCCGACGCATCGCCACTACAGCCAAGGGCATTGCCGAGGCGCTTGAGCCGTCCGACTGGAAGCGTCTGTCCGCGGGAGCCGGAACCAAGGGGCCGCGGTTGCATGACTGGTGCTATCTCGAACTCGCCGATCTTGAAGCCGATGAATACAACGAAGACAACCAGGGCCTCTGGACCCGCGGCATGCTGATCCGGCGCAACATCGCCGATGGCGATCTCGCCTACTTCACCACCTGGTGCCCGGCAGGGACTTCGATCGAAACGCTGGTCAAGGTCGAAGGCCATCGCTGGGCGGAGGTCGTCAAGGTTCCGCCTGCGCAGCAGGTGGAATACGACCGGAGGGGATCGAGGACAGCTTCGAGACCACCAAAAACGAGTTCGGTCTCGACCACAATGAAACCCGCTCCTGGCATGGCTGGCACCGCCATGTCTCGCTCGTCATGCTCGCCTTCGCGATGATGGCGGCTATCCGGCACCAGGCAAACAAACCGCCGCCCAAAAAAACCAAGCCGACAACAACAAGAAGCCGCCCGATCTCATCCGTTGGTCGACGCAGGAAATCCGCCGGATAGCACAGCGGCTTGCGCAAAGGCGCATCGAGCCCGCATGCATCATTGCCTGGTCGCTCTGGCGCCGTGCTCACCAGGCCGCCGCTCAAAAATCACACATGAAACGAAAATCACGACTGTAATGCTAGGGTCAAAACCCAATAACTCTATTGCTATTTCCTTGGTCTGATGATTCGCTGTCCCCGATTCGGGAGGGCACATGCGACGGAATTTATTTTG
>NZ_FQVJ01000018.1 GCF_900129125.1 Acidocella aminolytica 101 = DSM 11237
CCGGTCCGACACGACCGTGATGCGTCGAGCCTTGCCAAGCGTATCGCTGGCACATCTTACGCCATTCAGCCATTTCCGGGATTCCTTTTGCTCCAGCGGCCGCCTGGCGTGGTGCAATTCATTTTGCTTGTCGCGGTTCCACAGGGCAAAATCAGCAAGCCCCCACAAGTTCACCGCTCATGGCATCAACCACCAGCACGGGATGGAGCAGGACCCCACCCAGAAAGCCGCCACGGCCAACTGGGCCAAAGCCCGCCTGACGGACCTTCGGCCCGCCCAGCACAATCTCGCTGGTGTCTTGGATGGCCAAAATATCGCGCCCCGCGACACGCCCTGCGGTTCTCTCCGCCGCAGCCGCACTCAAGGCGGCCACAGTCAATGCCGGATTACGCAAAAACCGACCAAAGCCTACCTCGCCTCGTCGCTGGCCGCATGGCAATTCCAGGATACAGGAACCCGGATGGGCAACCAGCGCCGCATGACACCAGGCCCCCTTTTTTCCAGCCGAAAATCGCCGAACCCGCCAACTGAAAACCGCCTCACTTCAATGTCCCTGATGCCCATACAAACATCCCGAGCAAATCAGCGGTCAGTGAATCAGCTCTTCAACGCTAACTCAATACGCTCAGAGATGTGTGCATTGGATCGCGGCCACGCTGGGGATTCTGCTGGCCATTGAGGTGACGCGCGCCCTGGGGCTGGACAGTTATGTGGTTCTGCAGAAATCGCCGAAATTGTATCTGTGCGATGCGCTGGCGCAGGAGATCAGTTCCATTACCCCAGCCGAAGCGCAAAAACTGTTGCTGGACCGGCGGGCATTGCCGCTGCTCGCGGGTAATCGCATTTTGCTGGTGGATGATGTGGTGGTCAGCGGTGGCAGCCTCAACGGGGCTTTGGCGCTGCTGCGTAAGGCGGAGGCGGAGATTGTGGGTGTCAGCACGGTACTGACCGGGGCGCATGAATGGAAAACAAAGCTGGGGCGTGATGTGGCTTTGGTGCTTGGGTTGGCTCATATTCCACAATTCCGTCCGGTGGATGGCGTTTGACGGCCGATTCCCGACACCTAATGATCAGCTTTTGGCCGTGCTGCCGCGCAGTCTGATCTCCGGTGAAAGGGCCATGATTAAAAGCCCGGCTAGTGTTAGAAGCAGGCAGAACCCAAAGCCGAAGCGGTAACCTGAGATGACCGTATGCCCACTGCCATTCAGGGCGGCGCCCGCCAGCGTCGCGCCAAAGGCACCGCCCATGGCGCGCAACAGCAGCAACATGCCGGTGGCGATTCCCAGTTCCTGGGGTTGCGCCAGGCTTTGCGCGGCAATCAGCGTGGTTGGGTTGAGGATACCAAGCCCGAATCCGAGCAAAGCGGAGACCGGCACCGGGCTCCAGAGCGGTAAGACGGCCATGACAAGAAAGCTGGAGCTGGAAAGAATTAGCCCACCGATGAGAACGGGCCGTACCCAGCCGGTCCGCCTGGTGGTTTGCCCAGCCGCATACGCGCCCAATGCCCCGCTAAGCAAATAAGGCACTAGATGCACACCGGCGCTGGCAGGCGATTCGTGGAAAAATCGCTGCAGTAGCAAAGGCAGCATGAAGATGGAGGCGAACATGGCCGCGGTATTCAGCCACGCCACGGCGATGATGGTACGCAGTCGCTTGAGCAACCCGCCCGGCAGCAAGGGGGCGGCGGTCAGGCGTTGTTGTGTGCGGAACAGCCAGAATCCGCCCAAGGCCAGAAGCACCAAGGAGGCTTCTGGCCAGGAGAGCCAGGGCACATTCACTCCGCCCAGGCTTAGCGCGACCAGCATCATCAGGCTGCTGCCCATCAGTAGCAGGGCGCCGGTGAGGTCCAGCTTGCCGCGTTGCCCGGCAATGGGCAGGCCGCGCAGGCCGCGCAGGCATAGAACCAAAGCCGCCGCGCCCAGCGGCAGATTCGCCCAGAAAATAACGCGCCAGGAGTAATGCTGCGCCAGATAGCCGCCCACTACCGGCCCGGCGCCGGAGGCCAGGGCCCACATCGAGGCGAACCAAGCTTGGTAACGCCCGCGCTCGCGCGGCGGCACCACATCCGCCACGGCAGATTGCGAAACAGCCAAGAGCGCGCCGCCGCCCAGCCCTTGCAGGGCCCGCCCCAGCAGCAGCACCCCCACGCTCTGTGCCATGGCGCAGACAATGCTGGCCAGCAAAAACCCCAGCAGGCAAGGCACCAGCACCTTGACCCGCCCAAACTGGTCCGAAAGTTTGCCATAAATTGGCGTTGTGGCCGTTGAGGCGAGGAGATAGGCGGAAACCACCCAGGAAAGATGGGCCGCCCCATGTAGCGTTTCCGCCATTTGCGGAATCGCGGGTAGAACCACGGTCTGGTCTATGGCAGCCAGTAGAACGCATAACAGCACGCCATGCACCACCCTCAACCGCTCGGCATGGCTATAGCCGGATGCGGCGGCTTCCCCTTCCATGGATGCTCGTCCCTTTCAGCAATTGTGCTGATCCTTTTGACTATGGCAGTTACAGCCTGCAAGAGGCACCACATATGCCCTGCATTGCAGGTTAGAAGATAAGGACGAACAGATGCCGCTTTCCGCCGCCGGGTCTCGCCGGCTTGTTCATATGCGTGACGTTCAACTGCGCGGTTATGTGCGTGACGACGGGCAAATCGAAATCGAAGCGCGGATGACCGACGTAAAGAGCTATAGTATGGGCAATTTGGACCGTACCATGATCGCGGCCGGAGAGCCGCTGCACGATATGTGGATTCGGATGACCCTGACTCCCGCCGACTTGGAGATTACCGCCTGCGAGGCGCGTATGGATGCCACACCCTATAATATGTGCCCGCAGACGGCTCCCAAAATGGAACGTCTTGTGGGATTAAAAGTCGGCAAAGGATTTCTTCGCGCTGCCGGGCAGCGTGTTGGTGGGACGGAAGGCTGCACCCATTTGCGGGAATTGCTGCAACCCATGGCCACAACGGCCTATCAGACGCAATATAGCCTTAAAAATCATGCGCTTGATGGCCAACCCCGCAAGGACAATCATGGCTTGGCACCAGGGCTTCTGAATAGCTGCCACTCTTACGCCGAGACCAGCCCTGTTGTGGCCCGGTTGACGGCGGAGGAAGAAAACTTTGTATCAAACTGACACAAGCTGCGGCAGCTTTGTCACGATTGGCGGCGAAGCCAACTTATGGCCTTGCTGCGGCGGAAACCCTATGTTACTGCCCCGCCGAGCCTCGCAAGAGGCAATATATTTCAGAGCACGGCAACGAAGGCGGGATAAACTTTGGTCGATATAACGGACAAGGGAGTCAATGGCCTCGCCGCGCGCTACGCTGCGGCGCTTTATGCACTGGCCGCTGAGCGGGGTACGCTGGACGAGACCGTTGAGCAGATGGAGGCGTTGGTACGCCTGATCAAGGACAGCCCGGCTGTTGCAGGGTTGCTGTCCAATCCGCTGACTGACACCTCAAAGGTTGGCCCTGCGCTTGACCAGGCCTTGACGTCCCAGGGCGTTGCCGAGCTGGTTCGTCATTTTGTGGGAGTGGTTGCGGCCAATCGCCGCCTGCCCAGTCTGCCGATGCTGGCGGAAGGGTTTCTGTCCTATGCGGCCGCCAAGCGCGGCGTGGTGGTGGCCAGTGTGGTTTCCGCCCATTCGCTGTCGGATGTGCAGCGCAGCCAGCTTCATGCGCGGCTCGCTGAATCCGGCTATAGTAATGTCAAACTTGTCGAGAAGGTGGACCCGTCCCTGCTGGGCGGCCTCAAACTTCAAATTGGCGACAAGCTTTATGATACAAGTCTTACGTCTCGCCTTAACCGGCTGAATTATTCTCTCAAGGGAGCTGCCTGATATGGAGATCCGTCCCGCCGAAATCTCTGAGATTCTGAAGCGTCAGATCGCGGATTTCGACACTGAAGCCAATGTGGCCGAAACCGGCCAGGTCCTCTCCGTCGGGGACGGCATTGCGCGCGTGTTCGGTCTTGCCAATGTTCAGGCTGGTGAGCTGGTGAGCTTCCCCAATGCTGGGCTCAAGGGCATGGCGCTGAACCTCGAGACAGACAATGTTGGCGTCGTGATCTTCGGCGACGACAAAGGGGTGCGCGAGGGTGACGTTGTTACCCGCACCGGCGAGATCGTCGACGTGCCAGTAGGCAAGGGTTTGCTGGGCCGAGTGGTTGACGCGCTGGGCAACCCGATCGACGGTAAGGGGCCGGTGATGTATGCCGAGCGCCGCCTAGTTGAAACCAAGGCGCCGGGCATCATTCCCCGCAAATCCGTGCATGAGCCGATGCAGACCGGCATCAAGGCGATTGACGTGCTGGTACCCGTCGGGCGCGGCCAGCGCGAGTTGATCATCGGTGACCGCCAGACCGGCAAGACCGCGCTGATCGTCGACACCATCATCAACCAGAAGGCGGTTAACGCCACGGGGGATGAGAGCAAGAAGCTTTACTGCATCTATGTCGCTGTCGGGCAGAAGCGCTCCACCGTGGCGCAGTTGGTGCGTACGCTCGAAGAATACGGCGTGATGGAATACTCCATCGTCGTTGCCGCTACCGCGTCGGACCCGGCGCCCATGCAGTATCTGGCCCCTTACACCGGCTGCACCATGGGCGAGTATTTCCGCGATAACGGCATGCACGCCCTGATCGGCTATGACGATCTTTCCAAGCAGGCAGTGGCTTACCGTCAGATGTCCCTGCTGCTGCGCCGCCCGCCGGGACGTGAAGCTTATCCTGGTGACGTGTTCTACCTGCACTCCCGTTTGCTGGAGCGGGCGGCTAAGATGTCCGACGAAAGGGGCGCTGGTTCACTGACCGCTCTGCCGGTGATTGAGACCCAGGCTGGTGACGTCGCCGCTTATATTCCGACCAACGTGATCTCTATTACTGATGGTCAGATCTTCCTGGAGACGGAGCTGTTCTTCAAGGGAATCCGTCCCGCCATTAACGTGGGTCTCTCCGTGTCCCGCGTTGGCTCTGCCGCGCAGATCAAGGCGATGAAGCAGGTGGCTGGCAAGATTAAGCTGGACCTCGCGCAGTACCGCGAAATGGCGGCCTTCGCGCAGTTCTCGTCCGATCTCGATCCCGCGACCCAGAAGCTTCTGGCCCGTGGCGCGCGCTTGACCGAGCTGCTGAAGCAGCCGCAGTTCAAACCGCTCTCCGTGTCTGAGCAGGTTGTGTCCGTGTTTGCCGGTACGCGCGGCTATCTGGACAGCATCCCGGTTGAGAAGGTTGGTAATTTCGAGACGATGCTGATCTCCGAGTTGAAGCAGAACGGCGCGGATATCATGAAGGCGATCGAGACCGATCAGCAGATTAAGCCGGAGACCGAGAAGGCGCTCATCGCGTTTATCGAGAACTTGCTGCGGACCTTCGGGTAAGCCCATGCCTTCGCTGAAAATCCTGCGCAACCGGATCAATAGCGTTAAATCAACGCAGAAGATCACGAGCGCCATGAAGATGGTGGCGGCGGCCAAGCTCCGCCGGGCGCAGGCGCAAGCGGAGGCGTCCCGCCCTTATGCCGTGCGCATGGCGGAGATGCTGTCGGCACTTGCGGCCTCCGAGGCTGGCAACCCGAACGGCCACAAGCTGCTGGTCGGGAATGGCAAAAGCCAGACCCATTTGCTGGTGGCTGTAACCGCTGACCGCGGCCTGGCTGGCGCTTTCAACGCCAATATCGCTAAGCAGGTGCGCCAGAAAGCCGCTGCCTTGCAGGCAGAAGGCAAGTCCGTGAAGATCTTTGCGCTGGGCCGCAAGGGAAATGACGCGCTGCGCCGCGATATGGGCAGCCAGATCGTTGGTGCCAAGAACTTCGTCGGCAAAAAGGTCGTGACTTTTGCCGATGCCGAGGAGGTGGCCCAGGAAGTCATTCGTGGCTTCAGGGCTGGCGAGTATGATGTGGTGACGTTGGTGTTCAACCGCTTCCATAGCGTTATGACCCAGAAGCCCTTCGAACAGCCCTTGATTCCAGCCGCCGCGCCAACTGCGAATGACAACAAGGTCGAGCATAATTACGAGGTGGAGCCGGATGACGGCACGCTGCTGGACCGGTTGCTGCCGCGCAATCTCGCAGTGCAGATCTATGCCGCGCTGCTGGAAAACGCCGCCGGTTTTTATGCCGCGCAGATGACCGCGATGGACAGCGCCACCCGCAATGCTGGCCAGATGATCAAGAGGCTGACGCTCGATTATAACCGGGCTCGCCAGGCGAACATCACCAAAGAGCTGATCGAAATCATTTCCGGCGCGGAAGCCGTTTGAGGACAGAGAGATGACAAGCAACAACACCGGCCGAGTGACCCAGATCAATGGCGCCGTTGTCGACGTGGAGTTCGACGGCGCGCTGCCCTTCATCCAGAACGCGCTGGAGACCAAGGTGGGCGAGCGACGCCTTGTGCTGGAAGTGGCACAGGAAATCGGCGAACGCACTGTGCGCTGCATTGCCATGGACACCACCGATGGCATGGTGCGCGGCCAATCCGTGACTGATACCGGCACTGCGATATCCGTGCCGGTCGGCCCGGGCGTGCTGGGCCGTATCCTGAACGTGATCGGCGAGCCGATCGATGAGCGCGGCGAGATCCCCGGGTCTGATCGCATGCCTATCCACCGCGCCGCTCCCTCTTTCGAAGAGCAGGCAGGTTCCGCCGAGATCTTGGTGACAGGCATCAAGGTGGTGGATTTGTTGGCCCCATATCTGAAGGGCGGCAAGGTTGGCCTGTTCGGCGGTGCTGGCGTGGGCAAGACCGTGCTTATTCAGGAGCTGATCAACAACATCGCCAAGGGACATGGTGGCGTGTCCGTGTTCGCAGGCGTTGGCGAACGTACCCGTGAGGGTAATGACCTGTATCATGAAATGGTTGATGCGGGCGTCATCAAGCTGAACGAGAACGACACTGAAGGTTCCAAGGTGGCACTGGTCTATGGCCAGATGAACGAGCCGCCGGGTGCGCGTGCCCGTGTTGCTCTCTCCGGCGTGACGATGGCCGAGTATTTCCGTGACCAGGAGGGCCAGGACGTGCTGTTCTTCGTGGACAATATCTTCCGTTTCACCCAGGCTGGTGCCGAGATGTCCGCGCTGTTGGGGCGTATCCCCTCCGCCGTGGGCTATCAGCCTACACTGGCCACCGATATGGGCGCGCTGCAGGAGCGTATTACTTCCACCAAGAAGGGGTCCATCACTTCCGTGCAGGCCGTGTACGTGCCCGCGGACGATCTGACTGACCCGGCCCCGGCCGCGACCTTCGCGCATCTGGATGCGACCACGGTGCTCAACCGCGCCATTGCCGAGAAGGGCATCTACCCGGCCGTGGACCCGTTGGACTCCACTTCCCGTTCGCTCGACCCGCGTGTCGTGGGTGAGGAGCATTACCAGGTGGCGCGCGACGTACAGCGCATCCTACAGACTTACAAATCCCTGCAGGACATCATTGCCATTCTGGGCATGGACGAACTTTCCGACGACGATAAGCTGGTTGTGGCGCGTGCCCGTAAGATCGAGCGCTTCCTCTCCCAGCCGTTCCATGTGGCGGAAGTGTTCACCGGCACTCCGGGTGTGTTCGTGAAGGTTGAAGACACGATTCGCGCCTTCAAGGGCATCGTGGCTGGTGATTATGATCATCTGCCGGAAGCGGCCTTCTACATGGTCGGCACCATCGAAGAGGCGATCGCCAAGGCGGAAGCTCTGGCGGCGAAGGCCTGATCCATGCCCGTGGCCCTGGAAATCGTCAGCCCGGAGCGGCTGCTTCTGTCCCGCGACGTCGATATGGTCGTCGTCCCAGGGACGGATGGCGATCTCGGCATTCTGCCGGGCCATGCCATGCTCGTGACCAGCCTGCGTGGCGGGCTGGTGGATATTTATGAAGGCAATAGAGTTACGGACCGGTTCTTCGTGACCGGCGGCTTTGCCGAAGTAACCGAGTCGCGTTGTTCTGTTCTGGCGGATGAGATCATCCGTCAGGCGGATATCGATGTGTCGGAGGCTCAGGCGAAACTGCTTGAGGCAAAAGCAGCCTTCGATGCGGCGGATGTGCATGATGCGGATGCTTATCGTGAAGCGTCTGACAAACTGATCTCTGCGCAGGCGATGGTGGATAGCGCCACCGTCTGAAAAAAGTTGGCTCCCAAGAAACTGGGTTGGGCGCCTCCTTATCGGGAGGCGCCCTTTTTTATTTGATCAACATCCTGAAACCGACGATCACAAGGATCAGTCCCAGACATGTTTTCAGAAACAGCTCCGGTGCGCGGCGGGCGGCGAGGCTGCCGACGATGATGCCGGGAATGGACCCGATGAGCAGCTCTCCAAGCAAGGAGAAATCCGTATTGCCCAGGAACCAGTGCCCCCCCCCTGCCAGCAGTGTCAGTGGCACGGCATGCGCGATATCGGAACCAACGATCCGTACCATCGGCAGACGCGGGTAGAGAATAATGAGCGCAATCGTACCCAATGCGCCTGCTCCAACGGATGACAGCGTCACAAGCAGGCCCAAGACAAACCCGGTCAGAACGGTCAGGCGAAAAGAGTGGCGCTCGCCGAAATCTGGATAACGGTGGGAGATAGTTTTTAAGATCTGATCCTTGAGCAGCAGGGAGATAGCGCTGATCAGCAGCGCGATACCAAGGGTCAAGGAGATTGTATCGGTTACGATTTTGCTGGCGGCGCCAAAATAGGCAATTCCGGCCATGCTGAGGAGTGTCGCCGGGATGGACCCCATGGCCAGTCGGGCAACGATCTTCCAATCTACGGTTTTGCCGCTGCTATGGATGGCGGTGCCCACTGTTTTGGTGGCGGCGGCGAATAATAGGTCCGTGCCGACAGCGGTGCTGGGGTGGAAGCCAAACAGCAGCACCAGGAGCGGTGTCATCAGGGAGCCCCCGCCCACACCTGTCAGCCCAACCAGAAGCCCCACCAGGGCGCCGGAGATGATATAGGCGGGTTCAAACCCCAAATTTCCTATTGAAAACATAGGTTATATTCACATAACCCCAATCATCAGGCAATGAAATTTATGAGGCAAGAAAATTTATTCTAAGCCGGTGTGCCTGGCCATCAACGCGGCAAAAGTTCAATCTACTCAAGCGCGTGGATGTGCCCTGCGCCAGACATCCATAAGCTGGCTGGTTTCGACGTCGGTATAACGCTGGGTAGTAGAAAGGCTGGCATGGCCTAGCAGTTCTTGAATAGAGCGCAGATCCGCGCCGCCTGCTAGCAAATGCGTGGCAAAGCTGTGGCGCAGCGCGTGGGGGGTAGCGTGTTCCGGCAGGCCACTTTGACGGCGGAAATCGCGGAGATGTTTCTGTACGACGCTGGCATTCAAGCGGCCGCCGCGTACACCGGTGAACAGCGGCTTCTCGCGCCCGGGATTCGGATGCAGTTTCAACCAGGCGGAGATGGCGGCGCGTACGGCGGGCAAAAGCGGCACGATCCGCTGCTTATTTCCTTTTCCGGTCACACGCAGGGCATCGTCCGCAGCGGGGATATGCCCGACATTCAACGCCAGTGCCTCGGCGATTCGCAGGCCGGCGCCATAGAGCAGCGCCATCAGAGCCGTGTCACGAGCTTGCTCCAAGGCGGTGTCGGTCGCCTCGCCAATATCGTGCGTGACGGTCAGCGCGTCATTAGGCGTGAGGGCCTTGGGGAGGGGGCGTTTGGGGCGCGGGCGGGCGATTAGGGAAAGTTGTGTGCCATCAACACCATGGCGTTGGTGCAGGTAACGGAAAAACGTCCGCAGGGCAGAGAGTTTGCGCGCGCGGGTGGCGTTTATGTCGCCACCCGCGGCGGCGCGGGCTAGAAAAGCGCGGAAGTCAGCGGCGCGTAATGTCCCGAGTCTATTAACGCTGGGCGTTTCGCCGGTATGCTCGGCACAGAAAGAAAAAAAAGCCTGCACATCGCGGGCATAAGTCTCGACAGTCATTGCCCCGGCCCGGCGTTCAGCGCCGAGCCAGGAACAAAATTCAAGCAGCAGCGTGTCAGACAATGCTCTGGCCGGTCGAGGCCCAGTCCTTCAGGAAGGCGGACAGGCCCTTGTCGGTCAGCGGGTGGCCATAAAGCTGCTTAATGACGGAGGGCGGAATGGTGGCAACGTCCGCACCCATCTTCGCGGCCTCGATCAGATGGACTGGGTTGCGGATGGAGGCGACAAGCACCTCGGTCTTCAGGTTGGGATAGTTGTTATAGATCGTCACGATATCGGCGATCAGATCCATGCCGTTCTGCCCGATATCATCCAGGCGGCCAACGAAGGGGGAGATGAAGGTGGCGCCGGCCTTGGCGGCCAGCAGCGCCTGAGCAGGGGAGAAGCAAAGGGTCACATTGACCATCGTGCCTTCCTGGGAGAGCGCGTAGCAGGCTTTCAGGCCATCCTGGGTCAGGGGCACTTTGATCGCCACGTTTGGGGCGATTTTCTTCAGCACTTCGGCCTCGTCCAGCATCTGCTTATATTCGGTGGCGGCAACCTCGGCGCTTACCGGGCCGGAGACGACCTCGCAGATCTCGGCAATCACGTCGAGGATCTTGCGGCCGGATTTGGCAATGAGGGAGGGGTTGGTGGTAACGCCGTCCAACAGGCCTGTGGTGGCGAGCTCCCGGATCTCGGAGATTTCAGCAGTATCGACAAAGAATTTCATAGGTGGCTTTCCGGTGAACAGGGTCTTTGGTTAAGAGCATACAGCATGGAGCCAGCCCCCCGGACAACCCGACTCAGCATTTTGCTCCCCTATAAATTCGACATGGCCTTTACCTATGAGGCCGAGGCGCCGTTGGTGCCGGGTACGCTGGTGCGCGTGCCGCTGGGGCGCCGCACGGTTGTTGGGGCTGTGTGGGATGATCCGCCAGACCAGACCGTGAAAACACGCCCGGTGATGGAGGTGCTGGCTTTCCCACCTTTACCAGAGAGTTTGCGGAAGTTCATTGACTGGGTTGGGCATTATACGCTGGCCCCGCGCGGGGATGTGCTGGCATTGACGCTGAAGGAGAAGCTGCTGGAAACGCCCCTAAAACGGGCGAAGACCTTTGTTTTTGGCGGGGCCGATCCGATGCGGCCTGGCCCGTCTCTTTCAGTGATTCAGGAAAAAGCGGCGTCTTCCTTGCGCGAGTCGGTGGGGGCAGAGACATTTTCCGTCACATTGCTGGATGGTGTGACGGGGTCCGGCAAGACGGAGGTCTATCTGGAAGCCGTGGCGGAAGCGTTGCGGCGAAAGCGGCAGGTTCTGGTGCTGCTGCCGGAAATCGCGCTGTCCGTGCAAATGCTGGCGCGATTCGAGGCACGATTCGGAGTCCGGCCCGCCGTTTGGCATTCGGAGCTGACACCCGCACAGCGGCGAGAGACCTTCCGCGCCGTGGCGCAAGGCCGGGCGGATGTGGTGGTGGGCGCGCGCTCGGCGCTGTTTCTGCCCTTTGCTGATCTTGGTCTCATCGTTGTGGATGAAGAGCATGAAACGTCCTTCAAGCAAGAGGACGGCGTGATGTATAACGCAAGGGATATGGCGGTGGTACGCGCTAAGCTCTGTGCCGCGCCCGTGCTGCTAGTGAGTGCCACGCCCAGCCTTGAAACCGCTGAAAATGCCGCTCAGGGGCGTTATCGCAAGCTGGATCTGCCCACCCGGCATGGCGGAGCGGCTTTGCCGCGCATGGAGGCGCTGGATATGCGGGATGCGCCGCCTGAGAGTGGCAAATTCCTGTCGCCTTTACTGGTAGTCGCGATGCGGCAGACTTTGGCGCGCGGGGAGCAGGCAATGCTGTTCCTCAACCGGCGGGGCTATGCGCCGCTGACCCTCTGCCGCACGTGTGGGCACCGGCTTTCCTGCCCCAACTGTTCGGCCTGGCTGGTGGAGCACCGCGCCTCGCCCCGGCTTTCCTGCCATCATTGCGGCTATTCCATGCAGCGCCCGCTGAAATGCCCGTTCTGCGAAGCGGAGGGAAGCTTTGTGCCGATCGGCCCCGGTGTGGAGCGCATCGCGGAGGAGGTGGCGGAACTATTCCCCGAAACCGAGACGCTGGTTATGGCCTCGGACGTAATTGAAGGCCCGGCCCAGGCGGCGGAGGCCGCCGCAAAAATTTCGGCGAGGGAAGTTGGCATCATCATCGGGACACAGATGGTGGCAAAAGGCTGGCATTTTCCGCATCTCACGCTGGTTGGGGTGGTGGATGCCGATCTTGGCCTCGCCGGCGGGGATCTACGGGCTGGTGAGCATACGGTGCAGATGCTGCATCAGGTGGCCGGACGCGCCGGGAGGGCGGAAGCGCCAGGGCGGGTGCTGCTGCAAAGCTACGAGCCGGAGCATCCAGTTATCCAGGCGCTTCTTTCGGGGGATTTGCCTGCATTTTTGGAGCAGGAGGCGGCCATTCGCCGCCCCGGCCACTGGCCGCCTTTCGGGCGATTGGCGGCGCTGATTGTGAGCGCAGTGGATGAACGCCTGGCCGACCAGATTGCCCGCGCCCTGGCCCGCGCCGCGCCGCGTATTCAGGGCGTGGAGGTTTTGGGTCCGGCGCCAGCACCCATCGCGCTGCTGCGGGGGCGGCACAGGCGGCGCTTATTGTTGAAAACCCGGCGGGACATTGCCGTGCAACCCTTGCTGCGTGCCTGGCTAGCGCAGGTGGCGGTGCCCCGCCAAGTGAAGCTGGATGTGGATGTGGACCCGATTTCATTCATGTAAGTTAAAAAATGTTCATTATTATAAGGGTTCAAACCAGGGGTTCAGCGGCTAATTCGGATTCACCGGACATGATCAACCGTGGAGACGCTGTCCTTGATCGATCACGCGCGGGCTTTGGGAAGCTGGATTTATCACGCCATTCCTGACTGGGTGACAGGCACGGTTTTGCTGACCGGGGCGGCGTTGGTCGCAGCTTCTCTTTGTAATTGGGTGATTGGCGCTCTTTCACGGCGGGCGGCGCGTTATGGCGATGTAGCCGCAAAGCTGGCGGCTCGCTGCAAAGGGCCCATCTGCGCCCTGCTGGTTCTGGCAGCGGTCAGCGCTGTACTGCCGGTCGCGCCTTTGCCGGGTAGCTTTGCGTATCTGATTGGACATGGGCTGGCGGCCACCCTGGTGCTGGTACTGGGCTGGAGCGCGATGAACGCGGTTGACCTGTTCGCGGATATTTATGTGTCGCGCATCCGTTTTGAAGATGACAGTAATAATCTGCAGGCGCGCAAACACGTCACGCAGATCAATATTCTTCGCACTGCGATGCGCACGCTGCTGTTGGTCATGACCATCGCCTTGGCGCTGATGACCAGCAGTTCCGTGCGCCAATATGGCGTCAGCCTGTTTGCCTCGGCCGGTGCGGCGGGATTGATTGTTGGCTTGGCGGCGCGGCCACTGTTGAGCAACCTGCTGGCAGGCATCCAGATTGCACTCACTCAGCCAATCCGGTTGGAGGATTCAGTGGTTGTGCAGGGGGAGTGGGGGTGGATTGAGCGGATCGGCAGCACCTATGTCGTCATCCGTATCTGGGATTTGCGACGGATGATTGTGCCGCTCTCTTATTTCATCGAGCAGCCTTTTCAGAACTGGACCCATTCCTCGGCTGATCTGCTGGGCACGGTTATGCTGTATGTGGATTACAACGTGCCGGTCGCGAAAGTGCGCGAAAAGCTGCGTGAGGTCGTGGCGGGGAATCCGAAATGGGACGGCAAGGTGGCGGGTGTGCAGGTGACGGACTTACCCAATGCCAGCGTGGAATTGCGCCTGCTGATGAGTGCCCGTAATGCCGGGGTGCTGTGGGATTTGCGCTGCGACGTGCGTGAGGCGATGATCACTTGGCTGGCGCGGGAGTACCCTGATTCCTTGTCTAGGCGGCGGCTGGAGATGGTGGCGTCTTAGTCGTTCGTCGGATAGGCGCGCATTAACCGCTTCTGGTGCTGCCAGAGTGCCAGAAGCTTGAGCGGGCCGATCGGCTTTAAACCGGTTTTGCGGAACGCCGCGCCGATGCGGAAAGATTCGCCATAATGAAAGAACTGGTCCTTGTAGGCGCGGGACAGCGTCATTTCCGGGTCCCAGATATGGGTTGCCTCGGACCCTGAGCCGTTAAATTCGATAATCTTGAAATCCCGCCCTTCACGCAGCGCGTCCAGGTCCCGGTAGCGCAGGTCGATACGGGAGAAGTACACGCCCGGCATGGCCTGCATGATCTCGTCGATCCGCGCGCTAAGGGCCGGGGTAACAACAGAAAGGCCATCCTTGAAAGTTGAGCCACGGCAATGGTTGCCGACGAAAACCAGCTCTACCCGCTCACCAAGGCTGGGTATTTTGGCGGCTTTGGGGCCGAGTTTGGGGAGCAGCAGATGAGAGATGGCGTTCAGCCGGTCATCGGCGGCGATCAGCTCTTTCACATTCCAGCGGCCATCTCCCACCACCACGGGCGGGTATTTCAGCGTGACGGAGGTGATGCGGCCGGTCTTCTCGCCAGGGTGACGGATGTAGAAAATACCGGCTTCACCCTCATAAGAGATAAGGGCTTGCAACTGCAGCTCAGCTCCGCGCGGGAAGCCGCTCAGATAAGCGGCAAGCTGGGCTTCATCCCGCACCACTCGCACGCCGACGCCATTGCAACTCATGTCCGGTTTGGCTACCACGGGAAAGTTCAGCCCGGCGCGCTGCATCGCCGCCAGAGCACGACCCAGATCATCCCCATCCACATGCCCAGAAACGCTGAGGCCGATATAATCCGCCACCCAGGCGCGCGCCGCCGGACCGGCCAGGCCGAGGATCGCGTTTTTAGACTCGCCGCAAATGCCGCCCGCATTGATCCGTGGATTGGCCAGAGAGGGCAGGGTTATGCTGCGATAGCGGATGGCATTGTAAGTCCAGAACGCCACGACAGGGGCGTAAAATAGCCAGTCCGGCCAGAATTCAAAGAAGGAAACAGGGCTCTTCTGGGCGGGCCGCTTGAGTTTACCAATGGTCCCGGCCAGGGATGTGCCGCTCATTTCGATGTCCTCTTGTTGTAGAGTTTCGTCGCCAGGCGGCCAACGAGGATGATAATGACCAGGAATACCGCAAGCCCAGCCCAGCGCCAAATTCCGAGATAATGCGCCATCAGCACGCCCAGGCGAAGGCTGATGAAAAACAGCCCCGTGGTCCAGATCAGCGTGGCGAGAATGGCCGCCAGAGCGAAATGCAGGAAAGGTGCGTGCAGAAAGCCGAGCGTGGTGTAGGTCGGCAGGCGCAGCCCCGGTACAAAGCGACTGACCAGAACCAGCGGGATGACTTTTCCCCTGACCCAGCCATGCCCGATATCACGCCGTTGTTGGGGCACTAGCTTTTTGGCCCAGCTATGGGTGGCTGAAAGCCTGCCGAGCCCGTACAGGCCAAGATCGCCCAGCACAATTCCAGCGTAAAGCGAACATAAGGCCAGCGGCAAGGAGAGCGCACCGGAGGCAACCTGCATGGCTGCAAGCAGGGTCGCCGCATCTTCCAGGATGAATGTGCCGGAGATGATGGCCGCTGCCTGAAGGGACTTGGCCCCTAGTGTGGCAGCCGCGATGGCGGTGAAGAAGCTAGAGAGCGGCATGTTGGCGCCCCATACCCCCGATCCGGGCTGAGGCCAACCTTATGCACATCACGCTTTGCGGATCAGGTGCCTTCCGATGTGTCGAGCATCGCCAGATGGTCGGCATCCATCCGCAGAACATCGCACTGACGGCCGTGCGCGTTCATCGCATGACAGGTGTCGTGCGCGCCGTCATGGGTCAGTCCGGTGAGCTGAGCCAGCCAGAGATCCTTGCCGTGGCGATGCACATGCTCAATCTGAGCAATGCCGCGTCCGTGCAGCCGGCGAGCCTTCAGCGCCGCATAGCGGGCGTTGGTTTTGTAATAATACAACCCAAGCTGGGCCACCCATTGCTTGCCTGCGGCTTGCTCATGCCGGGGAGAGTCGGGTAGGGCGGTGACATGCTCAGGCGTACGGCTGGCAACTGTTTCCACCTCCGGCCGGGCTGGCATGATATCCGGGCTGGCCGGGTGGTTGGCGGCCTCCACCATGGCGTGGGTCATGGGTACATGGCCGCCGAATCCATGGTCCAGCATCGCGGTCATTTGCGTGTAGGCAGTGCCCCAGCTTGGCTCATGCAGAACCACGCCGATCAATTCCCGGCCGTGGCGGTTGGCGGTGGTGATGAGGTTGTGCCGGGCGAGATTGGTATAGCCAGTCTTCATGCCGGTAGCTCCGGCATAGCTCTTGAGCATACCATTATTACTAAAGATTGTCCGGCCACGGAACTGGAAGGAAGTGACCTCAAAAAAATCCTGGAACTGCGGATAGTCGCACAAGATGTTACGGGTCAGCATGGAAAGGTCGCGCGCGGTGGTAACCTGGTACGGGCTGGGTAGGCCGGAAGGGTTGGTGAAACGCGTCCGGCCCATGCCGAGGACATGGGCGCGCTCGTTCATCATGTGGGCAAAACGGGTCAGGGAGCCGTGGCCGAGATATTGCCCGAGCGCCGTCGCGGCGTCGTTCGCGGACATGGTGGTCATCGCCAGGATGGCATCCCGCACGGTGATGTTCTCACCCGGGCGCAGCCCCAATTTCACCGGCTCAACCGAGGCCGCCTGCGAGGAGATAGGAATCCTTGTGTCCAGCGTCATCTGATGGGTAACGAGCGCTTGAAAAGCAAGGTCCAACGTCATCAGCTTGGTCAGAGACGCCGGATAGCGCGAGACGTCTTCGTCATGGGCGGAAATGATTTTGCCGGTGCGGGCATCAACCAGGATTGAGCTGATGCCGGGCGACGTGGGACCAGACGCGGCATGGTGGTAACGGTGCTCGTTGGCGGAGGCAGGCAAAGGTACGAGCGCCCCAGCCACGTACATTCCGGCAATGGCCAACATGGCCAAGCGACCTTTGCTCCTCACCTGCATGCCTCGTCTTCCCAGTTTGACTCTTGATTGTTGTAATCGCCAAAAGTACGGCCTGTCCAGGGATAAACGCAAAACTTAACGAGGAAAGACTTAAAAACTGAAAGGCTTATCCCCATTGCTTCAGGGATGCACGGGGGGGCTGACGCGCGGAGCCGTGCAAAGGGGCGATTCCGGCACTTAAAAGCTTTTTGTGCGACGCACAAAAATAGCTTGACGTTGCACTCTCAGTTTGACTAAAAGGAAATTGCTGCGCTGCGGAAAAACACCGCGTGCTCGACGGTTGGAGCTGTGCAGTGATCGTCACCATTACGGGAGCCAAACCCAGATGAGCGCCACCAAAGCCAAAACCGCCGCCGCCGAAACTGCGGCCTCCACCATTGAAAACGCGACCGATGCGTCCGTGAAGTCCTTTGAAAAGTCCCTGTCCGCCGTGCGCGAAGGGATCGAGAAGGCGACCAAGGGCATGGAAACTTCCCAGGCCAAGATTAAAGAAGGTGTTGAGAAAGCCATGAAGACCTCTGAAGAGTTTCTGGCTTTCAGCCAGGGCAACATGGAAGCCTTCGTGAAGGCGTCCCAGATTTATGCTGCCGGGTTCCAGGACATTTCCAAGAATGTCGCTGCCTCTTCCAAGGCTTCCATTGAGGACTCTGTCGCGTTCGGCAAGTCCCTGATGGGCGTGAAGTCGGTGAAGGAAGCATTCGACCTGCAGACCGGCTATGCCAAGGCGTCCATCGAGAAGGCCGTGGCCGAGAGTAACAAATTCGCCGATGCGTCCGTGAAGCTGGCTGAAGAAGCCATCGCGCCGCTGACCGCCCGCATCACCATGGCTGTCGAGACCTTCGGCAAGGCCCGCTAAGGGGTTCTAATTCCGCGGTCTCTTTTGAGACCCATATACGAAAAGGTCGGCTCCTGGTGGGGCCGGCCTTTTTTAATGTCTGGGTTATGTTTGGAAAGCCTCTGTTTTCCAGATCATGTTTTTAATGATTTCAGAGAAAACGCTCTTTCATCGCAGGGCTTGCTTTCGATATGCTTTGCTACAAGTTTGAGTCAAAATACCGCTTCCCTTGGGGTGGGCCGGCTGTTCCTATTAGGGCGGCGGTGTTTGCTGAAGGTGTTCGATAGAGATGAGTGAGAACGACAAACATAAGGGGTCAGAGGGGCCGAATGCTGGCGTGGTGGCAAAACCGCGCCCCAAAACGCGGAAGCCCACGATGTATAAAGTCCTTATGCTTAACGATGATTACACGCCGATGGAGTTCGTCGTGCATGTTCTGGAACGGTTTTTCCAGAAATCACGCGAGCAGGCGACGCAGATTATGCTGCATGTCCATCGGCGCGGCGTTGGGGTGTGTGGGGTTTATACCTACGAGGTGGCAGAAACCAAGGTAACCCAGGTGATGGACCTCGCACGGCAGAATCAGCACCCGCTACAATGCACGATTGAGAAAGAATGAGATTTTATTTTACGATCCAAGACCCATCTAAACTGTTAGACCTTGACGACATGCTGATGGGCAAGGTCGTAAATATGCCAGCCGGGCAGGCAGATACAATGTCCGGATTTAAGAGCGCCGGGTTTCGGCGTGAAGGAACGGTTTGAATCCATGCTGTCTCGCAACCTAGAACAGACTCTCCACCGGGCCCTGTCCTTGGCCGCTGACCGGAAACACGAATACGCGACGCTGGAGCATTTGCTGCTTGGGCTCGTGGAGGATCCGGATGCGCTGACGGTGCTGCGGGCCTGCGGCGTGGATATCGAGAAGATCAAGAAAGATCTGACCGAGTTTTTGGATAAGGATCTGGCCGGACTGGCAACCGACCGCGGTGGGGACCCCAAGCCAACCGCCGGGTTCCAGCGTGTGGTGCAGCGCGCGGCGATCCATGTGCAATCTTCCGGACGGGATGAGGTGACCGGCGCCAATGTGCTGGTGGCCCTGTTCTCCGAACGGGAGAGCCATGCCGTGTATTTCCTGCAGTTGCAGGACATGACGCGGCTAGATGCGGTGAACTTCATCTCTCACGGCATCGCCAAGAGCCCCGGCAAGTCCGCTCCACGTCCGCCCACGGGCTCGGCCGAGCAAAATGAACCGAATGAGCGTGAGGAGAAAGGCAGCGCCAAGCGTGGGCAGGATGCGCTCTCTACCTATTGCATCAACCTCAATAAGAGGGCGAAGGAAGGCAAGATTGATCCGCTGATTGGGCGTGAGCACGAGATTGAGCGGACGATTCAGATTCTCTGCCGCCGTACCAAGAACAACCCGCTTTATGTAGGCGACCCTGGCGTGGGCAAGACCGCCATTGCGGAGGGTCTGGCCAAGCGCATCATCGACGGCGACGTGCCGGAGGTGCTGCTGAACGCCACCATCTTCGCGTTGGATATGGGGGCGCTGCTGGCCGGTACCCGCTACCGGGGCGATTTCGAAGAGCGGCTGAAGGCGGTGGTGACGGAGATGGAGGCCAATCCCGGCGCCATTCTGTTCATCGACGAAATCCATACTGTGATCGGCGCTGGAGCGACCTCGGGGGGGGCGATGGATGCTTCCAACCTGCTCAAACCCGCTCTGGCTCAGGGTACGTTGCGCTGCATCGGCTCCACGACCTATAAGGAATTCCGAAACTACTTCGAGAAGGACCGTGCTCTGGTCCGGCGCTTCCAGAAAATCGACGTAAACGAACCCTCCATCGAGGATGCGGTGAAGATCCTGCGCGGACTGAAGGTCTCTTATGAGAAGCACCACAAGGTGCGCTACACAGATGATGCCATCCGTGCCGCCGTGGAGCTTTCGGCCAAGTACATCAACGACCGTAAGCTGCCGGATAAGGCGATCGACGTGATCGACGAGGCGGGCGCGGCGCGGATGCTGCTGCCGGAGAATAAGCGTCGCAAGACCGTGACCCTCAAGGATGTTGAGGATATGGTGTCCAAGATCGCCCGCATCCCGCCCAAGTCGGTCTCGACGGACGACAAGGAGGTGCTGCGCCATCTGGAACGTGACCTGAAGGCGATGGTGTTTGGGCAGAATGCCGCCATTGAGGCGCTTTCCGCCGCCATGAAGCTCTCCCGCGCTGGCCTGCGCGATCCTGAAAAGCCGATTGGCAACTATCTGTTCTCCGGTCCGACCGGTGTCGGCAAGACCGAGGTGGCGCGGCAGTTGGCCTCGACTCTTGGCATTGAGCTGACGCGGTTCGATATGTCCGAGTATATGGAGCGCCATTCCGTGTCGCGGCTCATCGGTGCGCCGCCGGGCTATGTCGGGTTCGACCAGGGAGGTATGTTGACGGACGCGATCGACCAACACCCCCATTGCGTGCTGCTGCTGGACGAGATCGAGAAGGCGCACCCGGATCTGTTCAACATCCTGTTGCAGATCATGGATCACGGAAAGTTGACCGACCATAACGGCAAGCAGGTGGATTTCCGTAACGTCATCCTGATTATGACCACCAATGCCGGGGCGGCGGACATGCAGAAGCCGGGCATCGGCTTTGGCAAGCAGACTCGGGTGGGTGAGGATGAGGAAGCGGTGAAGAAACTCTTCACGCCGGAATTCCGCAACCGTCTGGATGCGATTATCCCCTTCGCGGCGCTGACGCCTGAGATTGTCGGCCGCGTGGTGGAGAAGTTCGTGATGCAGCTGGAAGCACAGCTCGCGGACCGCAACGTGACCATAGAGCTCTCTTCCGCCGCAAAGGAGTTCTTGGCGGAGCGTGGCTATGAGCCGCTTTATGGCGCGCGGCCGTTGGGCCGGGTGATTCAGGAGCAGATCAAGAAGCCGCTGGCCGAGGAACTGCTGTTCGGCAAGCTGGTGAAGGGTGGCGCCGTGAAAGTAAGCGTGAAGGACGGCAAGCTGGCTTTCGATGTTTCCGAGGCGCCAGCCCTGGCGCTGCCCAAGCCGGAAGCCGAAGGCGATGGCGGTGACGAGAAAGCCCCGGAAGAAGTTCACTAAACAGTAAACGGCGCCTGAGAGGGCGCCGTTTTTTGTGCCATTACGAGACACGGTCTTGGCTTATCTGTCTTGCGCCTGGGCTGGGGGTGGTTTACCTCGCGGCTGCAACCATAGGAGCTGTCCATGACCGCCATTGCCGACATTGTCGCTCGTGAAATTCTTGATAGCCGTGGCAATCCGACCGTTGAGGTGGATGTGCTGTTGGAATCCGGCGCTTTTGGCCGGGCCGCTGTGCCCTCCGGCGCGTCCACCGGCGCGCATGAAGCTGTGGAACTGCGCGATGGCGATAAATCCCGCTATGGCGGCAAGGGCGTGCTTCAGGCCGTGCAAGCCGTTGAGGGCGAGATCTTGGACGCGATCGGCGGGCTGGATGCCGAGGACCAGATTGGCATTGACAACATCCTGATTGACCTGGACGGCACACCGAATAAGGCCCGCCTCGGCGCCAATGCGATTCTGGGTGTGTCCATGGCGCTGGCCAAGGCGGCAGCTGTTGATAACGGCCTGCCGCTCTATCGCTATATCGGCGGCGTGTCCGCCCGCACCCTGCCGGTGCCGATGATGAATATCGTGAATGGCGGTCAGCATGCCGACAACCCGATTGATATTCAGGAATTCATGATCCAACCGGTTGGCGCGTCCTCCATTGCCGAGGCCGTACGTATCGGTTCTGAAGTGTTCCACACGCTTAAGAAGCTGTTGGCCGAGGGCGGCCACAACACCAATGTTGGCGATGAAGGCGGCTTTGCCCCGAACCTAAACTCCGCTGATGAGGCGCTAGGCTTCATTGCCAAGGCCTGCGAAAAGGCTGGTTACAAGCCGGGCGAGGACATCACTTTCGCGCTTGATTGCGCATCCACTGAGTTCTTCAAAGACGGCGTCTATGACTTGGCCGGTGAAGGCAAGAAGTTCGATGCCGGGCAGATGATCGACTATCTGGCTGATCTTTGCGCGCGTTACCCTATCGCGTCCATCGAGGATGGCTGCGCCGAGGATGACTGGGCCGGCTGGAAGATGCTGACCGAGCGTCTGGGCGATAAGGTGCAGCTCGTGGGCGATGATTTGTTCGTCACCAACCCGGTGCGTCTGCGCCGTGGCATTGAGGCGGGCACGGGCAACTCCATCCTGGTGAAGGTGAACCAAATCGGCACCCTGACCGAGACGTTGGAAGCGGTCGAGATCGCCCAACGTGCCGGTTATACCGCCGTGATATCCCATCGTTCCGGCGAGACCGAGGATTCCACCATTGCGGACCTCGCGGTGGCGACGAATTGCGGCCAGATCAAGACTGGCTCCCTGGCGCGCTCCGACCGTACGGCGAAGTACAACCAGTTGATCCGCATTGAGGCGGAACTGGGCGGCACGGGCCGCTATTACGGTCCGATGATGCGCCGCGTTTAAGGGCGGGCGCTCTTTCAAGGATAGGGGGCTTTTTTAGGAAAGCCTCCATCAGGTACCCCCATCATGTCACGCCTAACCGCCAATAGCCTGTTACTTCTGGCAGCTGCTCTGTGGGGCGGCGGGTTTGTCGCGCAGGCAGAGGCCGGGGGGTATATGAATGCGGGCTGGTATACGGGGCTGCGTTTTATTCTAGCATTTCTGGCGGTGTTGCCCCTGGGGCTGGCGGAAGCACGGCGTAGCTCTTTCCGTTTAAGCGGGGTGGGTGGCATGGCGCTGTTGGCGCTGGTTTTCGCAATCTCGACCTTGCTGCAGCAGTGGGCCTTGTCTTTCACCAGCGTTACCCATGCCGGGTTTCTCACCGGACTGTATGTGATTTTTGTGCCGGTGCTGGAGGTGCTTTTTTTCCGTCGCACGCCGCACCCTCTGGTCTGGTTTGCCGCTTTGCTGGCGCTGGCGGGCACTTGGTTCCTGGGCGATGGATTTGACCATATCGGCCTTGGGGACTGGCTGGTTATTCTCTCAGCTTTGGGTTTCGCGGTGCAAATTCTGTTGATGCAGCATGTCGCGCGGGGCAGTGCTAGGCCGGTGGCGGCAGCGCTCAGCCAGTCTGCGGCCTGTGTGTTTATGGGCTGTGGTGTTGGAGCATTCGGAGGGTTGCCGTCCTGGGAGGGCATCTCGGGCTGTATGCCGCAACTTTTTTATGGCGGCGTGATTTCCGGCGGGATCGGGTTTTTGCTGCAAGCCGTCTGCCAACGCCATACCGGTGCCACGGACACGGCAGTGATGTTGATGGCGGAGTCGCTTTTTGCAGCCATATTCGCAGCGATTTTATTGCATGAGCGGCTGAGTGGCACAGGCTGGCTGGGCTGTGGTTTGCTGTTCACCGCGTTGGTGCTGGCTCAAATCGGCCCGGTGCTGATCTCGCGTCGCGCTTTGGCTTAAGTTCCCGTCTGGCCGGACAATAAAGCGCCCGTTACAATCCTTTTATGGCCGATCTGACCCTTTGTGCCTGTGGCTCCGGCCTCAAGCGTTTGCGTTGTTGCGAGCTGGAACTCATAACCCTGAGCCTCATTGAGGCAATGGCTTGTTGGCCCAGGCTGATGCGGCGCTGGTGGCGGGGGGTGTGGCCAGGGCGGAAACATTACTGCATCAGATATTGGAGCTCGCGCCAGGGCGGGAGGAGGCGCTGTGCTTGCTCTACCGGCTCTGCCGTCAGCAGAACCGCATGCAGGCTGTTGAGGCGTTGGTCCGCCGTGTGTGGCGCTGAATCCGAATCACTTCTGGGCACTTCTGGGCAACAAACGAGCTGATCTTGCTGTTGCTCGGCAAAGGCGCGCTGGCGGAGGCAGAGCTTCATGCCCGCAACGCTGTGCGAATCGCACCGCAAAATGCGCAGGCGCATAATCTGATGGGGCTGGTGCTGAACGAGGCTAACCATCCCCAGATCGGTGAATATCATTACCGGTGGGTACTGGAACCGGCCGACGGAGAGGAGCCGATTACCCTTGCCAATCTGGCCTGGAGCCTAAAAGCCCCAAGGACGGATTGATGAGGTCCGGGAGTTATATGCGCGCTCCATGGCGCTGAAGCCGGATGTGGTGCAGACCCGGCTGGGCTGCGTCAGGATGGAGGTGGTCGACCGAAAATTTCCCCGTGCCTTGGCGCTGCTGGATAAGACAGAGCGGCTGTTTCCGGGCAATCCCTCCATCCACCTGAACCGCGCCACCGTGCTTTCCCGCATGAAGCGCGATGAAGAGGCCTTGGCCTTGCTCAACGCCGGAAATGCGCCCTGGGCCGTCAGAACTGTCAGAGAAAGGCCGGTTGCTGGACGAGATGGGCCGGCTTTTGCTTGTTTCGAAGCTGGCAAACACGCGGTTCTGGCATTAGGCGGACGGCCATATATGGAGGATGTGGCGTCGGACATGGCGGCGCGTCTGAAAGGGTTTTTACCCCCCCCCCGGCGGTTGGCCACGCTGCCCACGGCACCGTTGCGGGCGGACATGCCTCAGCCAGTGTTTATTTTTGGGTTTCCGCGTTCCGGCAGCAAGCTGATCGAGCAGCCGCTCACCGTGCATCCGCGCATCGCGGCGGGGGATGAACCACTCTCCATCGGTGACATTACCCAGATTATACCGGGTTTACTGGCCAGCCTGCTTTCCTATCCGGAGGCGCTGGCGGAGATATGGATGGGCGACCAGCGCGATGGGCTGGAGGAACTGCGCGACTATTACCTCAACCGCGCTCGCAAGGCCGGACTGTTTCAGAAAGGCGCGGCGTTCTTCACCGACAAAATGCCGCTTAACGAGACACATTTGGGGCTGATCGCGCTGCTCTTTCGGCAATTGCCGGTGATTCATATGCTTCGGCATCCGCTGGATGTGGCGCTCTCGATTTATGCGAACCACCTGAGGCATGATTATTTCTGTGCTTCGGCGCTGGAGAGCATTGCCCGTCATTATGTGCTGAAGGCTGATCTGATGGCGCATTACCGCCAAGTACTCTCGCTGTGCTACCTGCCCGTGCGTTATGAAGAGATGGTGGCCAGCCAGGAGAGCGAGGTGCGTAAAATCCTTGACTTCATAGGCATTGAGTTTGACTCGCGCTGTCTCTCTTTCGAACGGAACACGCGCTATGTGCGTACGGCCTCTTATGCGCAGGTGACTGAGAAGCTTTATGACCGCTCGAGTTATCGCTACCGGACTTATCTCAAACATTTGACCGCGGCGTTGAATGTGCTGTGCCCGGTGATCGAACGGCTGGGGTATAAGATTAACGCGCCGGAACCGGCTAATTCAGGAGACGCCGTATGCTAAAGACGAATTTTTCCTATGCTGTTCTGCTGACGCTCGCGGGGGCGATTCCATTCCTGTTCTGCGGTGGGCTGGTTCTACTTTATCCGGTCGATTCACCCCTCGCCATTCAGGCGTTGATTGCCTACGGGGCGGTGATTTTGTCTTTTGTTGGTGCGGTCCATTGGGGGTTTGTGCTGAGCCGTCCTGAATCCTCCGACACGGCAGGGACAGATAAGAGGAGTCTTGGGCTGGGAGTCCTGCCAGCGCTTGTTGGCTGGGTGGCGTTGCTGGTGCAACTGCGCTTTCACTTGCCCGCCCTGGCCCTGCTCTTCCTGCTGGCCGGGTTTTTACTCACGGTCATCGCAGAGACGGTAGGGCACGGGCGGGGGGTGGTGCCATCCAGCTATCTCATCCTGCGTTGGAGCATCTCAGTGATTGTGATGCTGGTGCTGCTGGCAGTGCTGGTGGCGTTGCTGGCCGGTATGCGGACCGGTTAAGCCGGGTCAGGCCTTGGGTTCGGCCGTAAAACCGGCATCCTCGATGGCTTTGGCGTAAGCTTTGGCATCTGCTACGCCGCCAATGCTCACGAGCTTAGTTTCAAGGTCGGCCTCAACCTTTGCGGCGGGGTCGAGGTGGTGAATGGCCTCGGTGATTGAGCGGACGCAGCCGCCGCAATCCATGTCAGGCACGGTAAAGCACAGGTCGGTGGTAAGGGGCATGTCGGGTCTCCTGATGATTAAGTTCGGCATAAGGGTTCCGATCATGGCAATGTCAAGGCTTGACCCTCCCATGATAGGAACCCCATATCCTGCGTTATGGATCAGATAATCTCGCCCGCGAAAGATGTTGAACTCGCCATTGGCGGCATGACTTGTGCCAGCTGTGTGGCACGCGTTGAAAAAGTGCTCAAACGTGTGCCCGGCGTGCAGGATGTGTCGGTGAATCTCGCCACGGAGCGTGCGCATGTCTCCGTTGTGGGGGGCGTGCAGCTTGCTGCTTTGGAAGAGGCTGTGGCGAAGGCGGGCTATACTACAGGCCTGGCCGAAGTTCCGCAGCCGGACCATGCTAGGCGGGAGTTGCTGGAGCTTCTGGCCGCCTTTATTCTAGCCGCGCCCGTGGTGCTGGATATGGTCTCGCCTGTTCCCGGTTGGGTGCAGCTTATCTGTGCCACGCTGGTGCAGTTCTGGTTGGGAGCACGGTTTTACCGGGCGGGGGCCCTGGCGGCAAGGGCGGGGGCTGGCAATATGGATCTGCTGGTGGCGTTGGGAACGTCGGCGGCTTACGGGCTTTCGGTCTGGGATATATTCGCGGGCGGGCCGCTTTATTTTGAAAGCGCGGTGGCGGTGATCGCGCTGGTCCGGCTGGGTAAATATCTGGAAGGCCGAGCCAAGCGGGATGCCGCCAAGGCGATTTCTGGCTTGCAGAAGCTGCGGCCCGAACAAGCGCATCTGGCCACGGGCGGGGATGTGCCGGTGGCGCGCTTGCAGCCGGGAGATGAAATCCTTATCCGCCCTGGCGAGCGTGTGCCGGTGGATGGCGAGGTGCTGGACGGTGAGGGCAGCGTGGATGAAAGCCCCGTGACGGGTGAGGCGCTGCCGCAGCCGCGCGGTGCTGGCGCAAAATTGCTGGCGGGTACGTTGAATCTGGACGCCGTCCTGCGCCTGCTTGTGACAGCCGCCCCCGGCGAGAGTTTTCTGGACCGTATGGCGCGGTTGATCGACCAGGCGCAATCCGCCAAGCCGCGCGTGCAAAGGCTGGCGGACAAGGTTTCCGCTTGGTTCGTGCCGGTGGTGCTGGTGCTGGCGGCGCTGACCTTCGTGGGCTGGCTGCTACATGGGGCGGTGATGGCCCATGCGCTCATCAGAGCGGTGTCTGTGCTGGTGATTGCCTGTCCTTGCGCTTTGGGGCTGGCCACACCCGCGGCAATCATGGCCGGAACGGGCGCCGCAGCGAAGGCGGGGATTTTGTTCCGTGATGCTGACGCGCTGGAGGCAGCGGCGAAGATCGATATTCTGGCCTTCGATAAAACTGGTACGCTGACTACCGGCACGCCGCAACTGGCTGAAGTGAAGAGGCTGGGACATCTGGACGAGGCGCGCTTGCGTGCCGTTGCCGCCGCGATGGCTGCGCAGGACACGCACCCCCTGGCGCTTCCCCTGCGGCAAGAGGGGGTAAAACCTGCGAAAAATTTCAAAAATCTGCCCGGTAAAGGCGTGCAAGGTGAGGTGGACGGGCAACTGTATCTGTTTGGCTCGGCCCGGTTGGTGCCTGCGGCCCCACCGCAGCAGGATGAAAAAAGCTGGTCTTATCTTGCTAGCGCCGATGGCACGCCCCTGGGTGCGTTTGGCTTTACCGACACCATTCGCCCCAGCGCGGCAAAAGCGGTGGAGCGGCTGCGCGTGGCGGGTATTAAAACTCTGCTGCTGACGGGCGACCGCCAGGAGGCCGGGAATGCCCTGGCCAGCCAGCTTGGCATTGCTCGCGTGGAATCGCAGGCCACGCCGGAGCAGAAGCGTGACATTATTGAGAATTTGCGGCGCGCGGGGCAGCGCGTGGCCATGCTTGGCGATGGAATCAACGACGCCGCGGCCCTGGCCGCCGCCGATGCGGGCATGGCGATGGGGCAGGGGGCGGATGTGGCGATTGAGGCCGCGCCGATCTCGCTTTTGCGCGCGGACCCGCTTCTGGCCCCGGCGGCTTTGGATCTTGCCCGCCGCACCTGGGTCATTTTGAAGCAAGGGCTGTTCTGGGCGTTGATTTATAACGCTTTGGGCATCCCGGCGGCCGCGTTCGGGTTGCTCAGTCCGGCGCTGGCGGGGGGCGCAATGGCGGCATCTTCGCTGTGTGTGCTTGGCAATGCTTTGCGTCTGCGCCATTGGAGAGCGATATGACATTGGTAACGATCGCCCAAGCTTCAGCCATGACCGGTGTCTCCGCGAAGATGATCCGGCATTATGAGAGCATTGGTCTCATCAAGGCGCCTTTGCGTACCGAAAACCGCTATCGCCATTACAGCGAGGCGGAACTGCATGAGTTGGGCTTTATCCGCCGGTCGCGGGATTTGGGGTTTTCCTTTGAGGATATCCGCCAGCTTCTCTCACTTTGGCGGGATAAAGGGCGCAGTTCCGCCGAGGTGAAGGCGATCGCGCTACGCCATATCGAGGAACTAGACCAAAAAGCCGCCGCGCTGGGGGCAATGAGTCGCACGTTAAAGCACCTCGCGGCCACCTGCCATGGTGATGACCGGCCCGACTGCCCGATTCTCGACGCACTGGACCACCCAAAAAAGGCGGATTCCTTTAGCGATCCTTGACTTTAAGCTGCTCATTGTCGATACGGAGCGCATTGAAATGGGCGCTCTCCGCGCTCAGCGCTTTGCTGCGCCCCCGATCACGAGAGACGTAATTTTTGTCCGATACGAACGAAGACGACCAAGCCGCCGCCCCGGAGCAGACGCCGCAAGCGCTTGATGCCGATTCCGCACAGGCTGAAACGCCTGATTTTGCCTCGTTGGGGTTGTCTGAGCCTCTTCTGAAGGCCTTGGCGGAAAAGGGCTATTCCAAGCCGACCCCCATCCAGGCCCAGGCGATTCCCGTGGTGCTGATGGGGCAGGATGTGCTGGGCGTGGCCCAGACAGGTACGGGTAAAACCGCCAGCTTTACCTTGCCGATGCTCGATATACTTGCAGGCTCCCGCGCCCGCGCGCGCATGCCGCGCTCCTTGATCTTGGAGCCGACGCGGGAGCTTGCTTTGCAGGTGGCGGAAAATTTTGTTCAGTACGGAAAAAATCTGAAGCTCAATCACGCGCTGTTGATTGGCGGCGAGAGCATGGCTGAGCAGAAAGAGGCACTGACCAAAGGCGTGGACGTACTGATCGCCACACCGGGCCGGTTGATTGATCTGTTCGAGCGTGGCGGCCTGCTGCTGCGCGATGTGCGGGTGCTAGTGATCGATGAAGCTGACCGTATGCTGGATATGGGCTTTATCCCGGATATTGAGCGTATCGTCACGATGCTGCCGACCAACCGGCAGACTTTGTTTTTCTCCGCCACCATGGCGCCGGAGATTCGCCGCCTAGCGGATGCCTTCCTGAATACGCCGAAGGAAATTACGGTCTCGCGTCCGGCATCGGTGGCGACTACGATCGTCGCCAGTCTGGCGCTGGTGAATGTGCACGATAAGCGCGAGGCGTTGCGTCGCCTGCTGCGCGCGGAAAACGTGCAAAACGCCATCGTTTTCTGCAATCGCAAGCGGGATGTGGATATTCTCTACAAATCGCTGACCAAGCATGGCTTTGATGCTGGTGCGCTGCATGGCGATCTGCCGCAGAGCGTGCGCTTTGCTACCCTGGAGAAGTTCAAGGCGGGCGAGATCCGGATTTTGGTCTGCTCGGATGTCGCGGCGCGCGGGATCGATATTGGCGGGCTTAGCCATGTGTTCAATTTCGACGTGCCGCACCATGCGGAGGATTATGTCCATCGTATCGGCCGCACCGGCCGCGCCGGCCGAGAGGGCCATGCCTATATGCTGGCGGTTCCTGACGACAGACTGGCTGTTGAAGCTGTAGAGAAACTGGTCGGCACCGCGATTCCGCGTATCGTGATTGATGGCCTCGACCCGGTTGAATGGTCTGAGGATGATGGCCGCAAGCGTGGCCGTGGGACCAAGAAAGACAGTAAGGACAAGGATAAGGCCCGAAAAGGCAAGGATAAGGACCGTAAGGTCGAAGCCAAGCCTGAACACGAGAAAGAGCGTAAGCCCGAACGCCGTGAGCGCGAGAGAGACCGCGACCAAGGGCCGTCGGTTTTGGGCTTTGGCGAGAATGTGCCGGCCTTCATGCTCATCCGCCGCCGAGATGCTGCGCCGGTCACGGCCGAGGACGAGCCGGAAGATAACGGTTCAGGTATCGCCGCCTAATTTGTAAAAAATTGTGGCGCCGTCTTTTCCATAAAGGCGGTGACAGTCAGATCATGTCCCATTGCATCCATTTCGGTCTATGCGGCGGTTGCGCCAGCGATGACCGCAACCAGCCCGACAAACGCGCCTTGCTAGTTAATGCCTTGGCGCGTGCGGGCTATTTGAATGAAGAGGTGGAGCCGCTGGTGCAAGTGCCTCTGCAGACGCGGCGCCGTGTGGATTTGGCCGCCAGCCGAAAGGGGGCGGAAATTGCTCTTGGGCTGCACAAAGCGCGTTCGTCCGACGTGGTGGACATGCGGGAATGCGCGCTGCTGCGGCCGGTTTTTTTACCTTTGCTGCCGCCTCTGCGGGTTTTGCTGCGCAGCTTACAAGCTTTCCGGCGTGAGGTGTCTTTGGTCATTAACTGGCTCGATAACGGGCCGGATATTCTGATCCGCACCGATGCCGTGCTGACTCAGTCTGACCGCACGCGCCTGATTGCGTTCGCCAAGGAGCATGGCGCACCGCGCATCTCCGTGGCGGAGCCGAAGCAAATGCCCGAGCCGGTGATTTTGCTGGCAAACCCGGTATTGCGGTTTGCTGGCATTGAAATAACCCCCCCCCCCGGTGGGTTTTTGCAGGCCAGCCCGGAAGGTGAGGCGGCGATTATTGCCGCGATGCTGGCCGGGTTGCCCAAACTGCGGAATAAAAGCCGGATTATCGAACTGTATGCCGGCTGTGGCACGTTGAGCTTTGCTTTGGCCCAACATGCCCGGGTTGAAGCCTATGAGGGGGATGAACCTGCCGTTCTGGCCGCTGACAAGGCTGCTCGTGCCGCGGGCTTGGCAGGACGTGTGACAATCACCCGCCGCGACCTGAACCGCCGCCCGTTATTGACTCAGGATTTCCGTGGCTCCGATGCCGTGGTGTTGGATCCGCCTTATGCTGGCGCCGCCGCGCAGATGAAATTTCTGGCCGGGGCTGGGGTGGGGCGGATTATTTATGCGAGCTGCAACCCAGATGCCCTGGCCTATGATGCCAGTGTATTGCGCCAGGCTGGGTATAAGCTACTGGCCGCTACGCCGATCGATCAGTTCCCGTTCTCGGAAAATGTTGAGAGCGTATTGGTGTTTGATGGCAAGAGAAAATAGCCTTCCTGTTTCGTGATCGTGAAAAAGTCTGATAAAAGGTTGAAATAGAGGGTTTTCATACCAGTTCGGGTGTTTGTGCTTTTTAAAAGCCAAGTCCCTAAAACTGAATGCCGCATATTTCCATAACCGCCAAGGAGATCTGAAGGGCTATGAACTCACATTTATCTGCTTTGATGGCATCAGGTGCATTTCATGCCGTCGTTAGTTTTTTCCTGAATATTCTTTATGCGATCGTCATCCTTCTGGTGGCACGATTCATAGCCAGCGCAACGCATCGCCAGATTTCATCGGTTTCCAAGCGGAATCCGAAATTTGACGATACGCTATTCAGGTTTTTAGGAAATATCGCCAAATATCTTATTCTTGCCATTGCGGTTATCTTTGTTTTGAACCGCTTTGGAATTCAGACAACCTCTCTGGTCGCTTTGATTGGTGCAGCTGGCCTGGCGATTGGCTTGGCCTTGCAAGGCACGTTGAGCAATCTGGCGGCGGGTATGATGCTGATTTTCTTCCGCCCGTTCCGTGTCGGCAATTATGTTGAAGCCGCCTCGCAGGCCGGCACGGTGGAAGAAATCTCCTTGTTTTACACAGAGATGAAAACCTATGACGGTTTGAAGCTGATTGTGCCGAACAAGGATATCTGGGCTTCACCTATTAAGAATTATTCTGCTAATACGCAGCGTCTGGTCGACCTGACCATTGGCGTTTCCTATGGCAGCGACCTTAAGAAGGCCGCAGAAGTGCTGCATAAAGTTGCCGCGCAGGATAAGCGGGTGCTGGCTGAGCCAGGGCCGTTTATTAAAGTCAAGGAACTGGGCGACAGCTCCGTGAATTTTGCTTTCCGCGTTTGGGTCGCGAGTTCCGACTGGTGGGTGACGAAGTGCGAAATGAACGAGAAGATCAAACTCGCTTTGGATGAGGCTGGTGTGGAAATTCCATTCCCGACCCGCACGTTAAACTTCTCCAATCCGCTTGAATTCGTGGGTAAGCAGAACTCGTAAACTAAAACAGGGCTGAGCCGGGTAGGCTCAGCCTTGTCTCCAGGGCAGCCCCTCGGCCTTCCAGCCAGCGACCGTGCCGCGATGGCCGCGCGCATCGACGGGGCCTTCAAATCCGTCCTTCACATTATAAACATGCTTGAACCCCGCTTCTTTGGCGGCAACGGCGGCTGCCATGCTGCGCCCGCCGGAGCGGCATAGAAAATAGACATGCGCGGCATGTACCACATGCGCGGCGCTCAGATGATCCGTGAAGTTCGGCGTGGGGTGCATGGAGGGAAAAACCTGCCACTCGATTAGAATTGGGTGTTTTCCGGCCTCTGACAAATCTGGGAGGCCTACGAATTTCCATTCCGCACTGGTCCGCACATCGCAGAGAACGGCATCGGGGTTGCTCATCAACGCTTCCCAGACCTGTCGCGGTGACACATCTTCGATCATAATACCCTCCAGGCATTAGCCTTTTGGCCTGAGCATAGCGAGGACGATGACAGATGGAAACAGTGGCGGACGGGTTGATCGGGGCAATTGGCAACACACCCCTTATCAGGCTCAAGCGGGCATCGGCTGCCACGGGCTGCGAAATTCTGGGCAAGGCTGAGTTCTGCTCCCCAGGTGGGTCGGTGAAGGACCGTGCGGGGTTGGCGATTATCCGTGACGCGGAAGCACGCAGGTTGCTCAAGCCTGGCGGTACCATTGTGGAGGGTACGGCGGGCAATACCGGCATTGGCATTACGCTTGTGGCGAATGCGCTTGGTTATAAGAGTATTATCGTGATGCCGGAGACCCAGAGCCGGGAGAAAATCGATTTTCTGCGGATGATCGGCGCGGATCTGCGGCTGGTTCCAGCCAAGCCGTTCAGGGACCCGGGCAATTATGTGCATGTCTCCCGCCGTTTGGCTGAGGAGTTGGGGGCGGTGTGGGCCAATCAGTTCGACAATCTCGCTAACCGTGAAGGTCACCGCACCTCCACCGGTCCCGAAATCTGGGCGCAGACAGGAGGCAAGGTGGATGCCTTTACCTGCGCCTGCGGCACGGGTGGGACGTTGGCGGGCGTGTCTTTCGCGCTGAAGGAGCGTAAGCCTGGCGTGAAGATTGTGCTGGCGGACCCGGAGGGCAGCGGGCTTTATGGCTGGGTTAAAAGCGGCGATTTGAGCGTGAGCGGGTCCTCTATCACCGAGGGTATTGGCCAGTCACGCGTTCCCGCGAACCTGGAGGGGGCGCCGATTGAGGATGCGGTACGGATTCCTGACCCGGAGGCGTTGGAGCAGATTTATGATCTGATGATCCATGAAGGACTGTCTATCGGCGGTTCGGCGGGGGTGAATGTGGCGGCGGCGATTCGCGTCGCGAAAGAGATGGGACCAGGCCACACCATTGTAACCATGCTGTGTGACAGTGGCGCGCGCTACCAGAGCAAGCTGTTCAACCCTGACTTCCTACGCTCCAAGAACTTGCCGGTGCCGCCATGGATGTGAGTGATGCCGCAGCGCTGGATGCGGCCGAGCTGCTGGAGGTTTTCCGCACTGGTGAACTGACGCCCTTACAGGCCTTGCAGGGAGTGACCGAACGTATTGCCCGCCGTAACGGAGAAATCAACGCGTTTGCCATTATGAATCCCGGCGCGCTGGATGCTGCGCGGGAAAGCGCTGAACGCTGGAAGTCCGGGGCGGCGCGCCCGCTGGAGGGTGTGCCGGTGACGGTGAAGGATCTGATCGATGTGGCGGGGTTGCCTACACGGCGCGGCAGCAAAACCACAGCCCCAGCTCCGGCGGTGCAGGATGCGCCTTTAGTGTCCGCCTTGCGGGCGGCGGGCGCTGTGATCATTGGCAAGACCACCACCACGGAGTTTGGATGGAAGTCGCCGGGGGATAACCCGTTGCACGGCATTACACGTAATCCTTGGAACGTGGCGCACACGCCGGGTGGCTCATCCTCCGGGGCGGCGGCTGCGGCGGCCGCATTCTTTGGTCCTCTGCATGTGGGCACGGATGGCGGCGGCTCAATCCGTATTCCCGCCGCCTGGAGCGGCGTGGTGGGGCTGAAACCAACCTTCGGGCGGGTGCCGCAATGGCCTCTTGGTGCGTTTGGGCCGATGGCGGCGGCGGGGCCTATTGGGCGCTCGGTCAGGGATGTGGCGCTGATGTTGTCCGCGATGGCAGGCTACAATCAACGGGACCCGTTTTCCCTGCCGGAGGCAACGCGCGATTTTACCGCAGGACTTGAGGAAGGGGTGAAAAGGCTGCGTGTCGGCGTGCTGCGCCGCCCGGGGTTCGATGCACCGGCGGATGCGGCGTCCTGGGCGGCTGTTGAGTCGGCAAGCGCGATATTGGCGGAGCAGGGCGCTGACATTGCGGAGATTGCTCCTGATCTTCCAGATATTTCCAAAATCTTCGTAACATTTTGGGGGGCGGCGCTGGCAAAAGCCGTGTGTGCCGTTCCGGCGGGTCAGCGCGTGCTGATGGAGTCTGGATTATTGGCCCTCGCGGATCGGTTCCAGGAAGCCACTGCGCTGGAACTGTTGGAGGTCGAAGCCGAGCGGGTGCGGGCGGCGTATAAAATGGCTGAATTGGACGTGGATCTAATTCTTTGCCCCTCTGTACCGCACAGCGCCCCCTTGGCCGATGCGGCTGTGCCAGACCCGGAGGCGGCCCTGACGCAGGATTGGGCGCCTTGGACGACATTGTTCAGCCTGACCCGCCAGCCCGCGATCACCGTGCCGATGGGCGTGGATGATGCGGGGCTGCCCACAGCCTTGCAAATCGCCGCGCCGATTTACCGGGATGATCTTGTACTGCGTGCCGCGCGGGCCGTGGAGCGCGGTCTGGGTTGAAAGATTCGCAGGCGGTTTCGTGGGAAAATTGAAACCGCCTGCAAAGGATAAGTTTTTTGAGGGCTGGTTAACCAAATCATAAGTCGAATCACTGATGCTTTATGGAAATGCCGCAGCTTTTCTGATTCGGGGCATTACGCGGCACACGCCGCAAGTCGGACAAAATGTTTGATGGTGGGTTTCCATGGCATTCGTAGTCAAGCCGCTGCAAAGTTTCACAGCTGAGGCGCAGGCGCAGGACAGTCAGAAATTATATCTGTATCAGATCGACCCGCTTCTGGTTGATGAAGAAGACGGGTTTAATCTGCGATATTACGACGATCCAAAAGTCATTTCACATATCGATGCGTTTTGTGATTCTTATATGCAGGGCCGGTATGTGCCGCCAATGGTGGTGCGCGCGCTGGAGGATGGGCGGATTGTGGTGATTGAAGGCCATTGCCGCCGCCGTGGCTTGCGCATGGCAATTGCGCGTGGGGCGCGGATTCCGTTGGTGAGCGTTATTCCCTTCCGTGGCAATGATGCGGAACGTGTGGAGGTGATGCTACGGTCCGCCCAGGGGTTGAAGCTGGAAACGCTGGACATTGCGCGCGGCTATCAACGCTTGCGTGAGATGGGGTTCAGCGTGGCAGAAATTGCCAAGTCACAAAGCAAGACCACGGCGCGGGTTGAGCAGTTGCTGCTGCTGGCTGAGGCAGACCCGCAAGTGCATGCGCTGGTGCGCGGCAACCATGTTTCGCCGGATGCGGCCATTGAGGCGCTGCAGGCGCATGGTGAAATCGCGGCGGAAATGCTTGGCAAAAAACTTGACGAAGCCCGGCAGGACGGCTTTGTCCGCCTGACCAAAACCACGCCGCGCAAACCCCGCCTCCCACGCCGGACAGTTGAAAAAGTTTTTGCAGGGGTGGAGGCCGCAATGGCGGAACTATCGCCAGAATTGAGCAAGCGGGCGAAGGCCTTGCAGAAGTTGCCGGAGGATGAGCGCGCAACACGCATGGTGGAAGTCAGCGCGCAAATGCTGGTGAGCATGGCGCAGGCGGGTAAGGAAATTGAGCGCATGAAAGCTCGGCAGGCGCGCAGGCTGGCCAAGCTGGAAGCGGCACTTACTCCGCTCCCTCTTTCGTGACCTTCACCCGGTCAATCCGCCGCCCATCCATTGCCATAACCTCGAACTTCCAGCCGCCGAAAAGAATCGCATCGCCCTTTGCGGCCGGGCGGAGGAGCAAGGCCAGAATCAGCCCGCCAAGCGTGTGATAACCACCCGCACGGGGCAGGTCCGGCAGATGCAGCCGGGCCTGGGTTTCGTCGATCGGCGTCAGCCCGTCCAGTTCATAGGCGGAGTCCGGCAGCGGCTCGATATAAGAGGACGGCCCGGAATCTTCCGCATCGCCCACAATGGCTTCCAGCACATCGGCGGCGGTCACCACGCCTTCAAAGCTGCCATATTCGTCAAACACCAAAGCCATGCCCAGCGAATCCGCTTTTAACCGCTCCAGCGCATCCAAGGCCGAAACGGAGTCGGGAATCGCCATGGGCTGGCGTAGCACGGTAGAGATGATAGGGCCTTCCTGCTTGGCCAGCAGCCGGTCCAGCACATCCTTGGCCAGAATGATGCCGGCGACATTGTCCACCGACCCGTCGCACACTACAAATCGGGAATGCGCCGCAGCGCGGAGCTGGGCTATGATATCTTCCCGTGCCGCGGACCGGTCGATCCACGCAATTTCCGTCCGGGGGGTCATGATGGCGCGCACCGGCTTGTCCGCTAGGCGCAGAACACGTTCGATAATATCGCGTTCCTCGGTCTCCAGCACGCCGGTTTCAGCACCTTCCACCAGCAATGCCTTCAACTCTTCTTCCGAAACGCCGCGCCGGTCCTCCGAGGTAGGGCCAAACAGGCGCAGCACGAGGTCCGTGGTTTTGCGCAGCGCCCAGATGGCCGGGGCGGCGGTTTTGGCCAGCACAGAGATTGGCCCGGCAACCAGAACCGCCAAGCGCTCCGGGTGGCGCAGAGCCAGCTGTTTGGGCACCAACTCGCCAAACACCAGCGTGAGATAAGTAATAACAATGACGGTGATAATCACGCCCAAGGGTCCAGCATAAGGGGCAAGAAGCGGGATTTTCCTCAGCGGCCCTTGCAGCCGTTCGCCAAGCTGGTCGCCGCCGAACACGCCAGTCAGAATGCCAATCAAGGTGATGCCGAACTGGGTGGTGGGCAGGAAGCTTTCCGGGTCGTCAGCCAACATGCGCGCTCGGGTGGCGCCACGTATGGCCTGGCGCTCCATAAGCGTGAGCATGGCCCGGCGTGACGACACAAGCGCCAGCTCCGCCAAGGCGAAGGCGCCGTTCAGAAGAACTAGGAGGGCAAGAACAGTAAGCTGAAATATGAGAGGCATGTGCTGCTTTTAGCTTGGTTTTTCAGTTCGCGCGATTGTTACAGCGTCTGTACCACACGGTTGAAATGGTAACTGAAGCTGTCCCTGCAGTGCCCTCAAAACTATAAGAATTTTAGTCTTTCTTTCCTACATCTGGTTACAATATTAAAATTTCTTTGCCTTAGTTGGGACACATTCGCGCCCATAGCCCGCCGTACTGATTTGCGATTTCCACTCCTGATCCGGGCTTCATCCCGGAAGCAGCTTGGACATCTCATATGACGTATCAGTCGCAAATCCGCCGCCAAGAGGCGCAGATCTCCACCCGTAAGGCCCGTCGTGGCTGGGCCAGCCTAAGCTCATGGGGCTCGGCCCTTGGAGTTGGTGTGGTAGCGTTTGGCTTGTGGGCCGTGGCCAACCGGCCGGCAACGAATATTCCACCTTACACCGGTGAGATTGGCGGTTTCGCCTTTTCGCCTTTTCACAAAGGTGAAAGTCCGCAGACCGGTGTTTATCCCTCCGTGGGTCAGATCAAGTCAGACCTGAAGCTGGCGGCCAAATATACTCACAATATCCGGACCTACACGGTTGAAGGCGATCTGGGGCAGATCCCGGCGCTGGCGCAGGGTATGGGGTTGAATGTGACACTCGGCGCTTGGCTGGACACACATCTGAATGCCAATGCCAAGGAACTGGCGAAGGTAGTGAAGGTGGCCAACGCCAACCCTGACGTGAAGCACGTGATGGTGGGTAACGAGGTTATTCTGCGTGGTGACCTCACCGTGCCGCAACTCGTGAACGATATTCACCAGGTGGAAAAGCAGGTGCACGTGCCGGTTTCCACCGCCGAACCTTGGCATGTCTGGCTCAAGCATCCTGAACTTGCGAATGCGGTCGATTTCATAACCGTGCATCTGCTGCCCTACTGGGAAGGCGTACCGGAGAAGATTGCCGTGCAGGACGCCATGCACCGTTTTCAGGAAGTGCATGAGCGTTTCCCGAACAAGAAAATCGTGATCGGTGAGATCGGCTGGCCGTCAGACGGTATCGATATCGGCGCGGCGCGTGCCAGCACCATCAATCAGGCCCGTTTCCTGCGTGACTTTTTTAATCTCGCGCAGAAGGAACACCTGAACTACTTCGTGATGGAAGCGTTCGACCAACCCTGGAAGACTAGCTTTGAGGGCCGTGCCGCTGGTTATTGGGGTATGTTCAGCCTGGGCCGTCATGCGAAATGGTCGCTGACCGGTCCGGTGTGGAACCACCCGGAATGGAAGTGGTACGCGCTGGGTGCCGCGTTGATGAGCTTGCTGGCCACCATGGCGCTGCTGTCCCGCCGCCCGGATATCCGTTTGCCCGGCAAACTGCTCTTTGCCGTGCTGGTGGAAGGTTTCACCACCGCGCTGGCGATGCTGCTAATGAATATGAGCCAGACCTATCTCTCCTACAGCGCCGCTGCGGTGTGGGGCGGGTTGGCGCTGGGGCAGGGGATGCTGCTGTTCTTGCTGATCGCGGACAGCTTTGACTTGGTCGAGACCATCTTCGGCCGTGTGGTGAGGCGTCATTACGAGCCGATCCCGGCGCCAGCGGGTACATATCTGCCCAAGGTCTCGCTCCATCTGCCTATCTGCAACGAGCCGCCGCACATGGTGAAGCAGACGCTCGATAGCTTGGCAGCGCTTGATTACGACCGGTTCGAGGTGCTGGTGATCGACAACAACACCATGGACCCCGCCGTGTGGGAGCCGGTGGCCGAGCATTGCGCACGCCTTGGGCCTAAATTCCGCTTCTTCACCCTTGGCAAGTACAAGGGCTATAAGGCGGGGGCCTTGAACTTCGCCCTGCGCGAGACAGCACCGGATGCCGAGGTGATCGGCGTGATCGACGCCGACTATCTGGTCGAGCCCGACTGGCTGCGCTCCATGGCGCCAGCCTTCGCGGACCCGGCGGTGGGCTTCACCCAGTCCCCGCAGGATTACCGGGATAATGATGGTTCGTTGTTCAAGCGCATGATGTTCTGGGAATATGCAGGTTTCTTCCATGCCGGCATGGTCACCCGTAATGAGCGTAACGCCATCATCCAGCACGGCACCATGACGCTGATCCGTAAGGAAGCGCTGCTGAACGAGAATGGCTGGGCCGAATGGTGCATCACCGAGGATTCTCAGTTGGGCCTGCGGCTGTTCCGCGCCGGGTATGAGGCGGTGTACTCCAAGAAGAGCTTTGGCAAGGGCGTGATGCCGGACGATTATAGCGCCTTCCGCAAGCAGCGTTACCGCTGGGCTTATGGCGCCATGCGGATTGTGCGGGCCAATGCCGGGGCGCTGTTCAACCCCTTTAATAAGGAGCTGACGGTGGGCCAGCGCTGGCACTTCGTCACCGGCTGGCTGCCGTGGTTTGGCGATGCGTTGGGGCTAGTGTTCCTGGCCATGGCGCTGGGCTGGTCGATGGGGCTGATTTTTAATCCGGTGCGGTTTGAATTCCCAATAGTGCTCTTCATGTTGCCATCCATCGGGTTGTTCTTCTTCAAGATCGTGCAGATCCTGGCTCTTTATAAGAACCGCGTCCCCTGCGGCTTCATGGACCGGATTGGCGCGGCGGTGGCCGGGCTGGCGCTCTCTCACACCATCGGCAAGGCCGTATGGAAGGGGCTATTCACCAACCAGTTGCCCTTTGTGCGGACCCCGAAGATGGAGAATGCCCCGGCCCTAGTGCAAGGTTTGGTGATGGCCCGCGAGGAGTTGATTATCCTCGCACTCACCTGGGCGGCGGCGCTGGCGGTTGGGTTTGGCCATCATTGGGCAACACCTGAAACCAAGCTCTGGGTGGCGGTGATGTTCACGCAATCCATGCCGTATCTTGCCTCGGTGGGTGTCTCCATCCTGGCGGCCATGCCTGCCAAGGCGCCTAAGGCGGTGGCTGCCCCGGCGATGCAAAAGGCTCCCTCCGTGGTATTTCATCCGGCTGCGGGCGACTAACCGGCCTGACTTCAAAAAGCCCCTTCCGGTTTCAAGCGGGAGGGGCTTTTTTATTGAGATTACTGCATTGCGTCATAAGCCTTGCGCAGACATAGGACAGCAGCGTAAGGAGATCCTGCTTCCCGTCATGGCGCGAACCAGACATGGCGGAGCGTGCTTTGTGGGGCGGGAACCCCCCTTACGGGCTTATTTGCACCGTCCTTTTCCAGTTTCGCGCATGGGATTGCTGACATTAACCGCCTTGGGGGCTTCCCTTGGCGGCGGAGATGTTTGTTGTGAGTAATTTGACGTTTGATTCTTTTGGTCTGGCCTCCCCGATTTTGGGTGCCCTGAAAGCGGCGGGTTTTGTGAAGCCCACCCCCATTCAGGAGAAGGCCATTCCGCACGCGCTGGAGGGTAAGGATGTTCTGGGCATTGCCCAGACCGGCACAGGCAAGACTGCGGCCTTCGCGCTGCCCATGCTCCAGGCTTTCGCGACCGAGAAGTTGCATAACCGCCGTTTTTCCACCCGCGCCCTGGTGCTGGCCCCGACGCGTGAGCTGGCCGTGCAGATCGAGCAGGAGATCAAGAAATTCGGCGCTGGGCTTGGCCTGCGTACCGTGCTGGTGGTGGGTGGCGTGGGCCGCTTTGGCCAGGTGCAGCGCATGGCGCGCGGTGCGGACATTGTGGTGGGCTGCCCGGGCCGCGTGGTGGATTTGATGAACACCCGCGAGTTGATTATCGACCAGTGCCAGTTCTTTGTGCTGGACGAGGCGGACCGTATGCTGGATCTTGGCTTTATGCCCGATATCCGCAAGGTGGTTGCCGTTTTGCCGGGTCGCCGCCAGTCGGCTCTGTTCTCGGCCACCATGCCGTCGGAAATCGCGAAGCTCGCCAACAGCCTGCTGCGTGAGCCAGTGCGGGTGGAGATTGCCTCCGTGTCCTCCACCCCGGCGAAGATTGACCAGAGCGTCTATTTCGCCGATGGCCCGGAGAAGCGGAACCTGTTGGTGAAGTTGTTGCACCAGAAGGAGTTTGCAAAGACCGTCGTGTTCACGCGCACCAAACGCGGTGCTGACCGTGTGGCGATGATGCTGAGCAATTCCAAGATTCCCGCTGCGGCGATGCACGGCAATCTCAGCCAGAATCAGCGCCAGCGTGCTCTGGAGGCGTTTAAGTCCGGTGAGGTCCGTGCCCTGGTGGCGACCGATATCGCGGCGCGCGGCATCGACGTGAATGGCGTCTCGCATGTTATCAATTTCGAGCTGCCGAACGAGCCGGAGAGCTATGTGCACCGCATTGGCCGGACCGCGCGTAATGGTGCTGACGGCGTGGCCGTGGCGTTCTGTGACGCGACGGAGCTACCTTACCTGAACCAGATCGAGAAGCTGACCGGCATCAAGATGAAGGTGGCGGGCGGTGAGCGGCCGAAGCAGGCGATGCCGGTGCGTAAGCCCCAGCGCCACCCGGATATGCAGGTGCGCAAAATCAAGCCGCGCCGGCCGCAATATCAGGAGAAGCGCAAGGTTGCGTAAGGTTTGAAAATATTTATAGACGTTTTGGAAGCCGCCTTTTCAAAAAGGCGGTTTCTTTTTGCAGCTTTTTTAAAAAGCAGCACCAAAAACCTTTGATTTGTTTTGGTCGCGGGAGCACGAAAATGGGTGAGACAAAGCAGCCGGTCATCGGCATCATTGGCGGTTCGGGCCTGTATAATATTGATGGTCTGAAGAACACCGAATGGGTGAAGGTCGAAACCCCCTGGGGCGATCCGTCGGACGAGCTTTTGACCGGCGAGTATGAAGGGCAGAAAGTTGTGTTTCTTCCCCGGCACGGGCGCGGGCATAAAACCTCCCCCACGGCACTAAATTACCGCGCGAACATCGACGCGCTGAAGCGTCTAGGTGTGACTGATATTCTGTCTCTCTCCGCTGTTGGGTCATTGAAGGAGGAGCTGCCGCCTGGTCACTTCGTGATTGTGGACCAGTTTATCGACCGTTCTTTTGCCCGTGAAAAAAGCTTCTTCGGCCCGGGATGCGTCGCGCATGTCTCGATGGCGCATCCGGTCTGCGTCCGCTTGGGGGATGCTCTGGAGGAGAGCCTGAAGACGCTGGAGCTGCCTCATACGCGCGGCGGCACCTATCTCGTGATGGAAGGCCCGCAATTCTCCACTCTGGCGGAAAGCAATCTGTACCGTTCCTGGGGCTGCTCCGTGATCGGCATGACCAATATGCCGGAAGCCAAGCTCGCCCGGGAAGCCGAGATCGACTACGCCACCGTCGCCATGGTGACGGATTATGATTGCTGGCACGAGGACCATGACGCCGTGACGGTGGATCAGGTGGTGAAAGTGCTGCTTGGTAATGCCGACAAGGCTCGTAATCTGGTGAAGGAGGTGCTGCCGCGCCTTTCCGCGCCCCGCCCGGCCTGCGCCCATGGCTGTGACACGTCGCTGACCTACGCGTTGATTACTTCGCCGGAAGCCCGTGACCCGGCTGTTCTAGCCAAGCTGGACGCGGTGGCGGGCCGGGTGCTGAACGCCAGCTGAGCCAATGTGCCGTGTTTGCGAAGACGGCGGTGGGCTCTCCCGCCGTCAGCTTTGCCAGGGGCTGCTGGCAGCTCCCTTAGTGATGGGTGCTGTTCATAAAGACGGGTTGGTGGAGCCGATTCTACGCCTGCAACCGCAAGCTGGCCCGCGCCGCGTGGCTGTGACGCTGGATGCGTGTCCCGGCCATTTTGACCCGCGAATCGCAAATTTTCTGGTGGACCGCAAAATTCCGGCCACCATTTTCATCACCGCGGTCTGGATGCGGATGAACCCTGAAGGCTTGGCCTTCTTTCTCAAGCATCCGGACGTGTTCACGTTGGAAAATCACGGCGCCCGCCATTTACCGCCCGTGCTTGGCGCGCAGCGCATTTATGGGCTGGAAGTCGCCGGAAGCTGGTCAGCTATCGAAGCTGAGATTGCTGGCGGGGCCGCGGCTATTTACGAAGTCACCGGCCGTCATCCGGCTTGGTACCGGGGCGCTGCGGGGCTCTATACTCCTTCTGTGGTGCCTAGAATCGAGGCGATGGGCGTGCGTGTGGCGGGCTATTCCCTCAATTCCGATGCCGGGGCCTCACTCCCCGCCGCGCTCGTGGAGGCCCGTATCAAGGCGGCGCGGGATGGCGATGTGATGGAGGGCCATATCAATCAGCCCAAGCGTGCCAGCGGGGCAGGAATCGCCGCCGGGCTGGCGGCCTTGAAGGGGGCGGGGGTGCAGTTTGCCAAGCTGGATGATGCCGCGTGAGCGGCGTGAGATGCCCGTAACGTATTGGAGGCTATGACTTTTTTGCATTGCGCACGAGTCGCGGCGGGTGAAAATGCTGCCAGACTTCGCGGATATAGTAAAAAAACCAGATTTTCCCCGGGTTTTTCGCGGTTCTCGGAAAAGGGCGCTTTTCTTTACAAGGCCACTTGCAGGGACGCCTGCAAACGTTTAGGAACCGCCCCACATTCGCAGGTTTCGCTGTCATAGCTCAGGGGTAGAGCACTTCATTGGTAATGAAGAGGTCCTGGGTTCAATTCCCAGTGACAGCACCAGCGAGCTTGCAATGGGAGGCCTAATCCTTTAGGCACCTCAAAACCAAGCGCCCAGGTAGCTCAGTTGGTAGAGCATGCGACTGAAAATCGCAGTGTCGGTGGTTCGATTCCGCCCCTGGGCACCATCGCCCTCCTTTTTTTAACTCAAAGCTCAGAAATCAACCCATCAGGCCTTCCATGTTTAGAAGTGTACTGAATGTTGCTTGGCGAGCAAAAAAACTTTCACAACACTGTGTATGCCGCTGGTAATTTCCACAGGCCAAGGCTAGACATTTTTCATTCAATCTTGGTGTTCTGGCAGAGTCTCTTGGATTGAACAGAGAAATCCTCGGTCGCGGATTGTCCGGCACGGCCGAGCAACAGGAAAAGGCTATTATAATGTCGAAAGCTTTTATTGCCGAAGTTATTCAGGACGCCGCCGAAATTACTGGCGTTTCCGCCAACCGTACGGCGACCATCCTGATCGAAGCGATCGTCAAAGAAATGAAGAAGAACGGCAAGTTCACCCTGCCGTCTTTCGGTACCTTCACTGTGCGTAAGACCAAGGCGCGTAAGGGCGTGAACCCCCGCACCGGCGAGGAAATCAAGGTGAAGGCCGGCAAGACCGTACGCTTCAAGGCCTCCCCATCGCTGAAGAAGATGGTCTGATTTTCCTGACTTTCAGCTTATAAAAAGCCTGGACTTGGTCCAGGCTTTTTTGTGCCCAGCTCAAGGAGATCCGCGATGAAAGACGCTGCCTGCACCACTGGGACGAGATTGCCCCTTATGGTGTTGCCAAGGCCGACCGGCGGTTGAATCCCGGCAAAGGCGGTGATTTCAAGCGCGTCATGGTTAAGGTGGGTACGGTGGCCGCCCGGCATGAGCATCCGTTTGAGCAGTTTTTTATGGTTGCTGAAGGGCAGAGCGTGCTGCTCTGTGCCGAAGGGGAGATTGAGTTGCGCCCGGGCGTGGTGATCCATTTCCAGCCCCACGTTTGGCAAGAGCACGGTTCGATGCCGATACCGTGCTCTATGAGGTCAACTTCCGGGAATAACGCGCCGTCGGTTGGATCAAATGTCCAGTTCGGTGACTTTTCCGGCGTTTTCCTGAATGAACTGAAAACGCAGTTCCGGGCGCTTGCCCATCAGACTGTCCACGAGGTTCGAGGTTTCCGCGCGCATTTCAGGCGGAGCGGAGATTCGCAGAAGCGTGCGTTTGGCCGGGTCCATCGTGGTTTCCTTCAGCACGGCGGGTGGCATTTCACCAAGGCCTTTAAAGCGGCTGATCTCCACTTTCGCCCCGGCCTTGAAGCTCTTTAAAACCTTGTCGCGGGCGGAATCGTCCATCGCGTAGATGCTTTTGGCTCCTTGCGTCAGCCGATAAAGCGGTGGCTGCGCCAGATAAACATGCCCATGCCGCATCAGTTCCGGCAGTTCGCGGTAGAAGAAGGTCATCAGTAGCGAGGCGATATGCGCGCCGTCCACGTCTGCGTCGGTCATGATGATGATGCGCTCATAACGCAGATTGGCGCGGTTGAAATTGGCCCCTGTACCGCAGCCCAGCGCCTCGATCAGATCCTTCAATTCCTGATTCTGCCGCAGCTTTTCGCCGGAAGCGGAGGCCACGTTCAAAATTTTACCCTTGAGCGGCAGAATCGCTTGGCTGTTGCGGTTGCGGGCCTGCTTGGCGGAGCCGCCGGCCGAATCGCCCTCCACCAGAAAAATCTCGGTGCCTTCCGCGTTTTCCGTGGCGCAATCGGCCAGCTTGCCAGGCAAGCGCAGGCGGCGCGTGGCGGATTTGCGGGGTGTATCCTTCAGCTCCTTGCGACGGATGCGTTCTTCCGCCCGATCCACCACATAAGCCAGCAGATTATCCGCGTTGGCTGGATCACCCGCCAGAAAATGGTCGAACCGGTCCCGCAGCGAGGTTTCCGTCAAGCGGTTGGCTTCTTGCGTGGTCAGCTTGTCCTTGGTCTGGCCTTGGAATTGCGGCTCGCGGATGAATAAGGAAAGTTTGGCCCGCAGCCCGCCCAGAACGTCGTCCGCGATGATGGAGGCGCCACGCTTATTGCCGCGTGTCTCCGCCCAGGCGCGCAAGCCTTTCAGAAGGGCGCTGCGCATACCTGATTCATGCGTGCCGCCCAAAGGTGTGGGGACGGTGTTGCAATAGGTGTCGATGGTGCTTTCACCCTGTTCTACCCAGGCTAGCGCCCATTCCAGTTTGCCTTGCTCCTGGCCTTTAACAGGAGCGAATTTTGCTTCCCCCGCCCAGATCTCCGGCAACACCATTCCCGCTTCGCCCAGTTCAGCGGCCAGCGAATCGGCTAGGCCGCCAGGAAAATGCAGCTCCGCCTCAGCGGGTATGTCCGAATCGGTTTTCAGCAGCGCGGGGTCGCAATTCCAGCGAATTTTCACGCCCCGGAACAAATAGGCCTTTGAACGGCAAAGCTTGAACAGTCTTGCGGGCGAGAATTTCAACGGCCCGAAAATCTCCGTATCGGGCACAAAGCTGAGAGAGGTGCCGCGCCGGTTGGGCGCACCGCCAACCTCCTCCAGCTTGGTCTGTGGCAGTCCGCGCGCATAGTTCTGGCGGTAGAGTTTACGGTCCTTCGCCACTTCGACGATGAGGCTGGAGGACAACGCATTCACCACCGAGGACCCAACGCCATGCAACCCGCCGGACGTGGCATAGGCTTTGCCGGAGAACTTCCCGCCGGAATGGAGCGTGGTGAGAATCACCTCCAGCGCTGATTTGTTTTTGAATTTCGGATGCGGGTCCACGGGAATACCGCGCCCGTTATCGCGGATGGTCAGTTGGTTCCCAGCGCTCAGGCTCACTTCGATGGAGGAGGCATGGCCTGCGACCGCCTCATCCATCGAGTTATCCAAAATCTCGGCGGCCAGATGGTGTAGAGCATTTTCATCCGTACCGCCAATATACATGCCAGGACGCCGGCGGACGGGCTCAAGTCCCTCCAGAACCTCAATATCCTTGGCACCGTAGCTGTCCTTGGCGGGCACGCTCTCGAACAAATCACTCAAAGACGCCGACTCCTACACTGCAACCGGACACGTTGGTTGCCACGCCCTGCGGGGCACAGGCAAGGGGGGCGCGTTATTCACCCAGCTTGTGCAGGTCGAAGGAGCGTATGCCAGGCTTGTCGTGGAACTTCATCCAATCCGTGTGTCTCAGCGTGTTGCGGGTGTCGTAATAGCCTGTGCGCCAGTGTTCTTTCATGGATATCCGGCTGAACTCATAATCTTTCGCGTCGCCCTCATAGGCTTTCTGCTGGTAGATGAGCTGCATGATGTTGATTTCAGGCAAAGTGCGCAGTTCCTCCCTGGCGGCGCGCTGCTCCTCGCTCAGCTCAGCTTCCGGCACTTTTGCCAGAGCCTCGCGCAAAGCCTGCTTCAATTGGTGAGTTTGCAGAAAATGGTCCGTGGTGGTGCGGGTACGGGAGGAATATTGAATGTCTTTTTGCCGGGACAGAACCTCCGGCATGTCGCGCGGCACTGAGCCATGGGCGGAGAACAGGTCTACCTGGAAGGCCAGCAGATTCCGCGATCCGATATTATCCAGGAAATATTGCAGCGGCGTGTTAGAGACGAGCCCGCCATCCCAATAATGATGCCGTCCGATGCGGACCATCGGCAGGCCCGGCGGCAACGCGCCGGAGGCCATGATATGTTCCGGCTCCATCTCATGTGTCGTGTTGTCAAAATAGATAAAGTTTGCGCTTTCGACATTCACCGCGCCCACCGCCAGCCGCACCGGTCCCTCATTGATCAGCTTGAAATCAGCCAGCTTTTGCAATGTCTGATGCAAGGGGGAGGTGTCGTACATGGCAGTGGCGAAGCGCGCTCCGCGCGGCGCCATGAACCCGGAAAGCGGCACGGGCCGGAAGAAGCCAGGCTGGCCAAAGACCATCCCGTGCATGGCCGAAAAACCATTGCGCAGTTTACGGGCGTTATCGCCTTCAAACCAGCTCGTATAAGGATCGCGGGCGGTGATATCCAGCCAGAATTTTTCCAGCTTCTCGACCCTGTGTTCAGGCTTGTTGCCGGCGATGATGGCTGAGTTGACGGCGCCGATGGAAACACCCGCCACCCAGTCCGGTTCCAGCCCCGCCTCATGCAAAGCCTGATACACACCGGCCTGATAAGCCCCCAAAGCCCCGCCACCTTGCAGAACCAAGCCGATCACATCACAGCCCTTGGGGCGTTCGATCGGGGTTATGGGCTGCAGCGGGCGACGGTGTGGACGTTTCGGGTCGGAGAGTACATCCATGCGACGGTTGTCCTTCGCGGCTGTGGGTGGCGCCAGAATGGCCGATACTGCCTGTATATAGGTATCGACTTCACGCCATCCTGGCTGTTCCTGTCAAACCAGCCTTGCGGAAGGATTGGTGAAATCCTTCCGTTTTGTCATCTCAGCGCAGATGCTCTGCGAAGAACGCCAGAGATCGCAGAGAGGCCAGCTCCCAATCTTTCTGGCTGTAGCTGGGCCGCGCCTCGCAGCCAAAGCCATGCTGTGCGCCGTCATAGACATAAACGTCCACATCCGGCCGCACGGCTTTAATTGCCTCAACATCGCTCATCGGGATGCCGTGATCCTCGGTGCCGAAATGCAGTTGAACCGGGCAGTTGGGTTTGGCATCCTTGGTCTGTACAATCTGCCCGCCATACCAGCAACTCGCGGCTTTAAAGAGCTTGGTCTGGGTTGCGGCTTCCCACGCCAGGGAGCCGCCCCAGCAATAGCCGATAATGCCGACCGACTTGCCTGGGCCGAAAGCTGTGACGGTGGCTTCAATATCCAGCAGCGGCTTGCCCGCCGGAATTTTCGCCCGTGCTTCCAGCCCGGCTTTGATATCCGTTTCCGTGTAACCAAGTTCGATCCCAGACGCGGCGCGGTCGAACAAGGCGGGTGCCAGTACCCGGTAGCCGTGCCCGGCCAAGCGTTCTGCGACATTGCGGATATGCTGGTTGACACCAAAAATTTCCTGCACGACCACAAGGCCGCGCGGGGCATTTACGTTGCCAGCCTCAAAGGCCTGGAATTTATGCCCATCGGCGGCGGTGAGTGTCATCATGGACTTTGGGGTCTCCTGTTGTAATCAGCGTTGCGCATAGGGCGCGAAATCCTGCGCCAGTCTCTCATAAATGTCGCGCTTGAAGGCCACGGCAAGATCTGGCAGGTCTGCCAGCTTAACCCAGCGCCATTCCTCGAACTCTGGGTGGTCATCGGCATCAAGCTGGATGTCGGCATCTTCCCCGGTGAAACGCAGGGCGAACCATTTTTGACGCTGGCCGCGATATTTGCCCTTCCAGGCCACGCCAATCAGATGCGGCGGCAGATCATAAAGCAGCCATTCCGGGTGTTCGGTGAGAATTTCGGCTTTGTCCGTGCCAATTTCTTCTTTTAGCTCGCGCAGCACGGCCAGACGGATATTCTCCCCATCATCGACACCGCCCTGCGGCAGCTGCCAAGCATCGGGAAAGCCCTTCCGTTTACCAACAAACACCAGCCCTTCGGGCGAAAACAACACCGCGCCGACGTTCAGCCGGTAGGGCAGGGGGGGGGTGTCAACCATGTCACTCTCCTCAATCAATAAGACCGGCGCAGATGCTCCGCACCGGTCTTATCGCAGGGCGGAGCTAGCAGGGCTAGTTGGAGGCTGTTTCCGTCACGGGGTGCATGTCCGCGATTAGCTTCAGTGCCATCTGGAGCTGGAAGTCGGTCGAAGGCTTGGACGGATCGAATTTGGGCCAGCCAACGGGCGGTTTATGCGCAATGGTAGCGGCTACGGGCGGCAGCGGCGGCGCGGGCGGCAGTGGCGGTGCTTTCTCTTTGGTTGGGTTGGTGAAGGCATTGAGCAGATCCGTCTCACGTAGCTGCGAGAAGCTGTCCTGCGGCGTCGCGGTGTCGGAGACAATAACATTAGGCGTCACGCCGTAATCCTGGATCGACTTGCCGGAAGGCGTGAAATACAGCGCCGTGGTCAGACGCAGCGCCCCTTCATTGTCAATGGGGATAATGGTCTGAACTGAGCCCTTGCCGAAGGTCCGGGTGCCCAGTACCAGGGCGCGGTGGTTTTGTTGTAGGGCGGCGGTTACAATTTCCGCCGCCGAGGCCGTTCCCGCATTGGTCAGCACCACCATCGGCGCGCCACGCAGAATATCAGTGCCCTGGGCGTACCAGACCTGATCATCCTCCGAATGGCGGCCATGAGTGGAGACGATTTCGCCGCTGGTTAGGAAATCATCGCCCACCGCCACGGCTTGGTCCAGCAGGCCGCCCGGATTGTCGCGGAGGTCCAGGATATATCCATGGATTGGCCCGTGAGCCTGCTTCTGGAGGGATTTTACAGCCGCCCGGATATGGTCGGACGCGTTCTCATCAAAGCTGTCCAGCCGGATATAGCCGATCGGCCCATCGCTGCTGGTAAGCAATTTGCTCTTCACGTCGTCGATCTTGATGATCTGCCGGGTCAGAGTCACATGCACGGGAGCGTTAACGCCGTTGCGCTTCAGCGTAAGCGTGATCTTGGTCCCTGGCGCACCGCGCATCCGGCTCACAGCTTGGTCAAGCGTCAGCCCGCTCGTGGAATGGCCGTCTATCTCAACGATAATATCACCCGGCTTGATCCCGGCCTTCGCGGCGGGGGTGTCGTCGATCGGGGTAATAACTTTCAGCAATCCGCTGGCCTGCGTGACCTCCAGCCCCAGCCCACCAAACTGGCCGGAAGTTTGCACCTGCATGTCAGAATATTGCTGTTTATTCATCCAGCTTGAATGCGGGTCCAGTCCGGACAGCATCCCGTTGGCGGCATTATAGATCAGCTTGCTGGTAGGCGGGTCGATCACATAATTCTGCTTGATCTGCGAGACGATGTCCCCAAACAGCGAAAGCTGCTGATAGGTGCTGTCGCTGGGGGCAGACTCGCCAAAGGCACGCGATAAAGGTTGCGCGATAGAGCCGACAGCCAGTCCCACAACAAAAATTCCGCCGAGCATCAAACCGCTGCGCAAACGCATTCGCATTTTCCTCTTAACTGCCGGGCGCATTGCCCTGGTCTTATTAGATAGCATCCTGGCCGCTTTATCCAGAGTGCCCCGCCGCCAGCCATGACGTTGGGTTAATTGGAGTCCCGTTGCGGCGCAATTCCACATACAGACGCGGCTGGTGTGCCGGGTGAGTGGGGTCGAACGTCTGCATGCTGCCCACTGGCTGGCCATGCACAACATGCTGGCCCTGTGCGACGTCCAGATGGCTCATGCCCGCTAGCACAGTCGCAAGGCCGCCGCCGCAATCAGTGATGATGACATTACCGTAGCCGGTGAGCGGTCCGGCATACATGACGGTACCCGCGCAGGGGCTGATGACGCGTGCTCCGGGGGCGGCGGCATACGAGATACCGGTGGCCGGCCCCGCCAGTGTTTTCGCTCCATAAGCCTGCACCACGTGCCCCGCGACGGGCGCGCCCGCCCCGCCAGCGGGAAGGTTGACCGGCGTGGCATGGGGCGGTGCTTTGGGCACCAGTCGCGCGATGGCCGCATTCAGGCTGGTCAGCTCATGCCGGGCTTTAGCGGCGGCGGCGGCTTCGGCCACTTGCTTGTCGGCGTCCGCCTGCTCATCCTGCTGGGCTTGTGTGATGGCGGCGGAGAGCTTTGCTTCAGCAGCCTGCTGGGCTGCCACGGCGGCATCCAGCCGCATCCGCGTGGTTTGGGCCTGCGTGATGGAGGCTGCCAGCGAAGCTGTCTCGGTCTTTACCGTCGCGGCCTGGGCCGCCACTTCCGCCGCCATGCCTTGCAGAATCGCCACGCCCCGCACGGCATCCTGCGGCGGCAGCGGTGCGGCAAGCAGCGTGGTAGCGGGCGCGGAGGAAAGGCGCTGCATCACCGGCAGCAGCTTTTTCAGAGCCGCTTCAGCTTCGCTCAACCGCGCGGCGGCTTGGTCCTGTTGCGCCAATAGCAAGGCAAGTTGGGTGGCGTCCTGCGAAGTCTGATCCTCCAGCCCGCGCAAGGCGGCGGCGGCTTGAACCTGCTGCTGAGCCAATATGGCGGCCTTGGCGGCGATGGCGGCACGGTGAGCCGCCGCTGCTGCCGCCGCCTGCTGGTGCGCCTTAATGGCCGCCTGGGCAGCGTCCCGCTTGGCCCTCAGGCTAGCTTCACTTTCCTTATGCCTTGTATCCTTGGCCGTAGCGTTGTCCGCCGGGCTAAGCCACAAGGCGGCCAGCGCCGCGATTTGCAAGAGCCGTACGGGCTTCACCTCAATCGAACAGTGGCTTGCCGGTCATTGCCGCGGGCTGTGGCAGGCCCATCAGCTTTAGCAAGGTCGGTGCGATGTCCGCCAGAATCCCATCATGCAGCTTCATGTCCGCCGGTCCGCCAGCCACCAGAACCGGTACGGGGTTGGTGGTGTGCGCGGTGTGCGGTCCGCCTGTTTCCGGATCTTTCATCATCTCGCAATTACCATGGTCGGCGGTGACGAGAATGACGCCGCCTTGGGCATGAACCGCTTCCCAGATCTTGCCCAGCCCGGTATCCACCGTCTCCACCGCTTTGATGGCGGCGGGCAGCGAGCCGGTATGGCCTACCATGTCCGGGTTGGCGAAGTTGAGGATGATCATGTCGTAGGTGCCGGTATTGATCGCCGCGACAGCCCTCTCGGTCAGTTCCGGGGCGGACATTTCCGGCTGCAGATCATAGGTTGCCACTTTGGGGGAGGGCACCATGATCCGGTCCTCACCCTCGAACGGCGTTTCGATGCCGCCATTGAAGAAATACGTGACGTGCGGGTATTTTTCCGTTTCCGCCATGCGGAGTTGCTTCAGCCCATTGGCCGAAACCACGCCACCGAGCAGATCATCCATGCGCTGCGGTTGGAAGATGGTTTGCATGAAGGGGGCCAGCGCGTCGGAATAGGCGGTCATGCCCACGGCGCCCACCAGTTTCGGCTGCCGGGATTTGAAACCATCGAAAGCCGGGTCCACCAAAGCTGTCAGGATCTCACGCACGCGGTCCGCGCGGAAGTTGGTGCAGATTACACCGTCGCCGTCCTTCATGCCCGCATAGTCGCCAATGACGGCGGGCTTGGTAAATTCATCCGTCACGCCCGAATCGTAGCTGGCCTGGATGGCGTCCGCCGCGTTCGGGAAGGCTTCGCCTTTGGCGTCCACCAGCAACTCGTAAGCCTGCTGAACACGCTCCCAGCGATTGTCGCGATCCATAGCGTAATAGCGGCCAACCAGGGTGCCAAGCTTCGCAGTGGCGCCGAGATCCGCCAGATATTTCTTCATATAACTAAGCCCGGCCTGGGGCGGCGTGTCGCGTCCGTCCATCCAGCCGTGAGCGACCACGGGAATTCCCGCCTCGTGCATAATCTTTGCCAACGCCACCGCTTGGTCTTGATGGGAATGCACGCCACCCGGCGAAACCAGCCCCAGCAGATGAGCAGTCCCGTCAGACTTTTTCAACGCGGCAATAAAGCCCCGCAGGGTCTCGTTCCGCGCCAGGGAGCCGTCCTCAATTGCGGTATCGATGCGCGGTAGGTCCTGCATCACCGTCCGTCCGGCGCCGATATTCAGATGCCCGACCTCGGAATTACCCATCTGCCCCGCCGGCAGCCCGACTACCCGGCCCGACGTGGTCAGAAAAGCACGCGGGGACGAGCCCCAGAGTTTGTCGAAATTCGGGGTGTTCGCCTGCGCCACGGCGTTATCGTCCTTCGACTCATTCCAGCCGAAGCCATCAAGAATCACGAGCATCACGGGTCTTTGGGGCATCTTGGTCCTTAACTCAGCGGCGTTTCTGGTCAGGATTTTATAGAAAAACGGCCCGTTTGACCATGGCGGTTGCTTACGGCCGCCCGGCTCGGTGGTACGGGTGCCCTGCCAATATGCTCTGCGCCCGGTAAATCTGCTCCGCGAGCATTGAGCGCACCAGCATGTGCGGCCACGTTAATGTGCCGAGCGAGAGTTTTGCGCCTGCCCGCGCCAGAACGGGCGCGTCCAGTCCCTCAGCCCCGCCGATAACGAAGGCCTGCTTCCGGCCCCGCTCCAGCCAACCGGCCAGCAGCTTCGCCAGCCCAGGCGAATCCGGTGTGGCGCCGTCGATATCTAGAGCGATCAGAAATTCATCCGTCTTTAACGCAGCTAAAATCGCTTCGCCCTCACGGCGCTTGATTTCAAGGGCGCTTCCCTGCCCGTCCGCGAACTCCGTGAGAGTCAAAACCGGGCGGATGCGCTTGGCGTAGCGAGCGAACAACTCCATCTCCGGCGACTTGGCGGGTGCCTTGCCGATGGCCAGCAGGCGCAAGGTTACGCGTCCGCCTCGTCCAGTTCTGCGCTCCACATCTTCTCAAGCCCGTAGAGCGTGCGCGATTCCGGCTTGAACAGATGCACGATAATATCACCAGCATCGATCAGCACCCAATCGGTGCCGGTGGCGCCTTCGGTCAGTGGTTTCTTGAACCCAGCCTCGCGCAGCTTCTCGTGTAGATGCGTCGCCATGGCGGCAATCTGCCGGTCCGCGAGGCCCGTGGCGATAATCATGCGGTCTGCGAAGCTGGCGCGCCCGGCAAGGTCCAGCGTCACGATATCTTCCGCCTTATCATCTTCAAGCGTGGCGATGATCACGGCCTGCAGCTGGTCCAGAAACTCAGGCTGCGGCTTGGGCGCGGCTGCTTTGCCTTTCGGCCCGGCGATGGCGGCTTTCTTGCGCGGCGTACCAGGCATGGCGGCAACGGCATCGGCGGCCGGTTTGGCGGTGATCTTGCGCGGGGCGGTGGTCTTGGCGCCCCGGGATGCCGGGGGGCGGGTGGGCGAGCGCGTTATGGCCTTGTTCCTTCTAAAATTTTGCGGCGCAATTCGGTGGCGGAGGCTGCATTCTCCCGCACAGGCAAAAGAATCCAGGCAGGCGCCCCCTTTGAAGGCAGACATAGCCCAGACCGCGCCGGAAGGCGAACTTTTTGGTGACGCTTTGCCGCTTGCCCGGCCAGCGCGCGGCGGGTGGCGCCGGGCCGGGGGACAACCAACATTGGCATGGCGTGCATAATCTCCTGCCAGCGTCCCCAGCGCGGAAACTGGATGAGATTATCCGCCCCCATCAGCCAGACAAACCGCACGCGCGGAAAGCGGCGTTTGAGTTCACTCAAGGTGTCGTACGTGTAGCGCGTGCCCAGCCGTGCCTCGATATCCGTGGCGATAATCCGGCGTCCATCGGAGATCCGTTGGGCGCTGGCCAGCCTTGTTGCAAACGGGGCCATTCCCGCGGCGGGCTTAAGTGGGTTGCCGGGCGACACCAGCAGCCAGAGCTGGTCCAGCCCCAGATGCCTGATCGCCTGCCGAGCCACATGCAGATGCCCCTCATGCGCCGGATTGAATGATCCGCCGAGCAGCCCGATTTTCAGACAATGGCGGTGGCCGTATGCCGGAAGCGTCAGGGCCGCACCTGGCCGTTGCCGCGCACAACATAGCGGAAGGTAGTCAGTTGCTCCGGCCCCACAGGCCCGCGCGCGTGTATATGCCCGGTGGCAATGCCGATCTCAGCGCCAAAGCCGAACTCCCCGCCGTCGCAGAACTGGGTGGAGGTATTCCACATTGTCACCGAAGCCCGGCTGCGGGCGAGATAGGTTTCCGCAACCTGCTCGTCCTGGGTGATGATCGCCTCGGTATGTTCGCTGCCATGCGCCGTCACATGCGCCAGCGCGGCGTCTGGCCCGTCCACCACAGCGATGTTGAGTACCGCATCCAGCCATTCCGTATCGAAGTCTTTTGCTTCAGCAGCGGGCAGCGCCGGGCAAATCTCTCTAGCCCGTTCATCCGCTTTGAAGGTGCAGCCCAGCGTGGCGAGGTCCTGCACTAGAATTGGCAGCAGGGCAGGGGCGATGGCGGCGTCGATCAGCAATGTCTCGGTGGAGCCGCATACGCCGGTGCGGCGCATTTTGGCGTTAGCCAACACCTTGCGCGCCATATCCGGGTCGGCGGCGGCGTGGATGTAAGTGTGGTTGAGCCCCTCAGCATGGGCGAGCACGGGCACCCGGGCTTCACGCTGCACCAACTCCACCAGCGTCTTACCGCCACGGGGGATAATGAGGTCGATCTGCCCCACCGCCCCCAGCATCGCGGCCACAAAGCGTCGGTCCGTGCTGGGCGGCACTTGCACGGTATCTTCAGGCAGCCCGGCGGCTTTCAGTCCAGTCGCCAAGGCCTTCCGGATTGCCTGGGCGGAGTGAAAGCTTTCTGAGCCGCCGCGTAGAATGATGGCATTGCTGGATTTGATGGCGATGGCTGACGCATCAGCCCCCACATTCGGGCGGCTTTCATAAATCATGCCCAGCACACCGATAGGCTGCGCCACGCGGGCGATTCGCAGGCCGTTGGGGCGTGTCCATTCCGCCAGCGTGCGGGCTATGGGGTCGGGTAGTCCTGCCACATCCTCAAGCCCCTTCGCCATGGCCTCCAGCCGCACCTCGTTCAGCAGCAGCCGGTCACCAAATGCCGAGCTGCCGTTGAAATTCGTCATGTCCTGCGCATTCGCGGCCAAAATCGCCGGAGCAGCGGCGCGCAGGGCGGCGGCGGTTTCGCGCAGCGCGGCATCCCGCTCCGACCCTGGCAGTTTGGCCAGCGCGGCGGCGGCGGCGCGGGCCTTCTGGCCCATCTCTTCCATGACGGTGGAAAACTCGTTGGATTCGGCATTCATGCGGTGCATGCTTGCCTAGTCCTGGCGGGAAGATCAACAGCGCGTTACAGTACGGCCAGCATGCCTGACCTCTTCGATTCGCTGATGCCCGGGGTTGCGCTCCCGCCCGGCCCCGTATTGCGCTCTGCGCGCCTAGCTCTGCGCCCGCTTCATGGCGAAGACGTGGCTGCCTTTCACCGGTTGATCAATGACTGGGACATTTGCCGGCGCGTGCCGGATGCGCCGTTTCCCTACCCGGAATCCCAGGCGCAAGATTGGATCGATGCCGCCGCCGCGGGCCGTGAGGCGGGCCGGGCCGAGCAATTCGCCATTGTTGAAACGCTGAGCGGCACGCTGGTGGGGTGCGCGGGGCTGACCTTCTCCAAAGACCGTAAGGACGCGGAGCTGGGGTACTGGATCGGCCGCCAGTATTGGCGCCAGGGCTACGCGCTGGAAGCCGTGCGCCGCCTGACGGAATGGGCCTTCGCCAGTTTGCCGATCGCCCAGATCACTGCCGTAGTGGCGGCGGATAATGAGGGGTCCCTGGCGGTATTGCGGCATTTGAGCTTCACCCAGACCGGCAAAGGCCACCGGGTGTTTTCCTGCCGCCCAGGTCAGAAGTTGCCGGTCAGGCATTTCGCCCTGGCGCGGGATGTTGAGGCGCCGGTTGAAACACCCGCCCTGGTGGCCGTGCAGAAGTCCGCGACGCTGCTCGTGGTGGCGGCGGCTTTGATCGACCAGCAAGGCCGTGTGCTGTTGGCCCGCCGCCCTGAGGGGCGCAAAATGGCCGGGCTGTGGGAGTTTCCGGGAGGCAAGCTGGAACCGGGGGAAACACCAGAAGCTGCGCTGGCCCGCGAATTGCGCGAGGAACTGGGGCTGGAGGCCGACCCCAAGGATTTCGCGCCATTCGTGTTCGCTTCCCATGCCTACGATACGTTTCATTTATTGATGCCGGTTTTTCTCTGCCGCCGCTGGCAGGGGGAGCCGCAAGGACGGGAGGGACAAAAGCTGGCCTGGGTGGCGCCCGGAAATCTTGCCGAATACCCCATGCCCGCCGCCGACCGTCCGCTGATACCCATGTTGAGGGACTTTCTATGAGCAACCCGACCGCCGCCATCCTGATCATTGGCAATGAAATTCTCTCAGGCCGCACGCAGGATGTAAATGTGCAATTCATTGCCCAGTCTCTCGCCGGGCTGGGCATTAAGCTTCAGGAGGTGCGCGTGGTGCCGGATATCGCGGCGCGTATCATAAGCGCGGTGAATGAACTGCGCGCCTCTTACGATATGCTGTTCACCACCGGCGGCATTGGCCCCACCCATGACGACATCACCAGCGAATGTGTCGCCGCCGCCTTTGGCGTGCCGTGGGAGCTGAACGAGGAAACCGACCGGGAAATGCGTGAGAGGATGGGCGACCGCTACAACGCCGCCCGCCAACGCATGGCCACGATGCCGCGCGGTTCTGTCCCGATTAAGAATGAGGCCAGTATTGCCCCCGGCTTCACCATCGCCAATGTGCATGTCATGGCTGGGGTGCCGCGCATCATGCAGGCTATGATGAAGGCGCTGGAACCCAGCCTGCCGCGCGGTGAGCGGATTGAAATGCGCGCCGTGCATGGATTCGGCGTGATGGAAGGAGCGATTGCCGAGGGGTTGGCGGCCATCCAGGCCCGATTCCCGCATCTTGACCTCGGCAGCTACCCCTTCAAGCGCGACGGCGCTTGGGGCGTGGCTTTAGTGGCCAAGGGCACGGACCTGTCCGCCATTGAAGATGCCGCGAAACAGGCGACGGATCTGATTGCCGCCCAGGGGGTTGAACCCATCCAGGGCGAGCCTGTTTCCTCCTGAACAAACTTGCACAACCATCTGAAATATCTGCGCTGGCCCGGGCCTGGTTGTAAAACTGCCAGCTTACGCGCGGAACGGGGTTGCCAAAACCCGCGCTCTGCCTCAAAAGCCGGGCGAATAGCGCGGCCTGGTCCAGGCGGCGTCATACTTGTTTGACCTTTTGTACGCCCGTGGAGGCATTGATGGCTGAAACTGACCTGAGCAAGATCCGGAATATCGGGATCACCGCGCATATCGACGCGGGCAAGACCACCACCACGGAGCGTATCCTCTACTACACCGGTGTGTCCCATAAGATTGGTGAAGTCCATGACGGCAACACCACCACCGACTATATGGATCAGGAGCGTGAGCGCGGCATTACCATCACCTCTGCCGCCGTGACCTGCGAGTGGAAGAACCACCGCATCAACATCATCGACACCCCAGGCCACATCGACTTCAACATCGAAGTGAATCGTTCGCTCCGCGTGCTCGATGGCGCGATCTTCATTATCGAAGGCGTAGCCGGTGTGCAGCCGCAGTCCGAGACTAACTGGCGTTTGGCTGACCGCTACAACGTGCCTCGCATCATCTTCATCAACAAGCTGGATCGTACCGGTGCAGACTTCTACCGCGCCTTCGACACGCTGAAGGAGAAGCTGGACATTGTGGCGCTGCCGCTGCAGCTGCCCATCGGTATCGAAGACGGCTTCCTCGGCGTTGTCGACCTGGTTGAGATGAAGGCGATCATCTGGGAAGGCGGCGAGTTGGGCGCAAAGTTCCATGACGAGGAAATCCCCGCTGACATGCTGGAGAAGGCCAAGGAAGCCCGCCAGAACCTGCTCGATACCGCGCTCTCCGTGGACGACGCGGGCATGGAAGAATATTTCGAGAAGGGCGACGTCTCCGTCGAGACCCTGAAACGCGCGATCAAGACCGGCACCATCTCCGGCGCTTTCCGCCCTGTGCTGTGCGGCACCGCTTTCAAGAATAAGGGCGTGCAGCCGCTGCTCGACGGCGTGCTCGACTACCTGCCCGCCCCGGTTGACGTATCAGGTATCAAGGTGGCCCCGGAAGAGGGTGAAGAGGAAGATCCCAACGCCCGCCGCATCAAGGCCGATCCGAAGGCGCCATTCGCTGCTCTGGCATTCAAGATCATCAACGACAAATACGGCTCGCTCACCTTTGCGCGTGTGTATGCCGGTACGCTGAAGTCCGGCGACACCGTGTTGAACACCACCCGTGGCCACAAGGAGCGTATCGGTCGCATGTATCAGATGCATGCCGATAAGCGCGTGGAAATCCAGGAAGTTGGCGCTGGCGACATCGCAGCTTTCGTAGGCCTGAAGGACACAGGAACGGGTGATACGCTGGCTGCTGCTGAGGACCCGGTGGTGCTGGAGCGTATGGCCTTCCCGGTCCCGGTGATCGACATTTCCGTCGAGCCGAAGACCAAGGAAGGTATCGAGAAGATGACCATCGGCCTGCAGAAGCTGGCGGCGGAAGATCCGTCCCTGCGTCTGAAGACCGATCAGGAAACCGGCCAGACCATTCTCTCCGGCATGGGCGAGCTGCACCTGGAAATCATCGTTGACCGTCTGAAGCGCGAATATGGGGTGGACGCCAACATCGGCGCGCCGCAGGTTGCCTTCCGCGAGACGATCACCAAGGAGCACACCGAAACCTACACCCACAAGAAGCAGTCTGGCGGTTCCGGTCAGTACGCCGAGGTGAAGATTGTGTTCTCTCCGCGTGAGCGTAACGAGGGCATCGAGTTTGAGAACAAGATTGTCGGCGGTGCCGTGCCGAAGGAATATATCCCGGCAGTGGAAAAAGGCATCAAGAACCAAGCCGATACGGGCGTTCTGGCTGGCTTCCCCACCGTGGACTTTGGCTTTGCCCTGGTGGACGGTAAGTACCACGACGTTGACTCCTCCGCGCTCGCCTTCGAAATCGCTGCCAAGGCTTGCTTCCGCGAAGGCATGAAGAAGGCTGGCCCGGTGATCCTGGAGCCGATCATGGACGTAGAAGTCACCACTCCGAACGACCATGTGGGCGATGTTGTGGGCGACCTTAACCGTCGCCGCGGCATGATCCAGAACCAGGAAGCTTCCGGTTCCACGGTTATCGTCCGTGCGCATGTGCCGCTGAAGGAAATGTTTGGCTACATCTCTAACCTGCGCTCCATGACCAAGGGCCGCGCGTCCTTCACCATGCAGTTCCACCACTATGATCCGGTTCCGCGCAACGTGGCTGACGAGATCATGGCCAAGAGCGCTTAACCAAAACGCTCTGACGTAAAGGCTTGAAAGAGGGGCGAGGATTTTTCCACGCCCCTCTTTTTTGTGAGAGGAGTGGGAATGCAGTTTTGCAATGCGGATTGGCGGAATAGCCGGGGTTGGACTTTATCGGGTCTGTTTCTGGCTTGTGCTCTGCCGGTGCTGGTAATGGTGGCATTACTGACCCCGCCCGGCCAATCGCCTGACGAGCCCGCGCATCTCGTCCGCGCCAATGGCGTGCTGCACGGCGCGCTGTTTCTCACCCGTAAACCACGCCTCGACGCTGGCTCTGGCAAGATGCGGGAGCAGGTTGGGGTGAAGATTGATGCGGGACTATTCTCGGCGGGGTTTGGCAAGACCACGCAAATAAGCGGCCGCCCCGTTGTCACCAGCGCTGATGAAGCCGCGATGCAGGGCAATCCTTGGGCGCATTATAAAATTTTTTCGAACATCCCGAATACTGCGACCTATTTCCCGCTGGCTTATTTGCCTTCGGCGTTTGGGCTCGGGGTTGGCAAATTATTTGGCGCTTCGCCTTATATCTCCATCAGATTGGCCCGGTTGGCGGATGCCGCCGCATATCTTGCCATTGGCGCCGCGACCTTGGCGGTGGCCAGTTATGGGAGGGCCTTACTGCTGGGGGTTCTGCTGTTGCCCATGAGCCTGTTTCTCGGCGGAACACTCGACCAAGATGGTATTCTCGTCGCGCTGGGCTGTTTGGCTTGCGCGGGGTTGACGAGGGAGACACGAGGCGGGCGGACGCTGGCTTTTGCCGCCTTTCTGGTTGTGGCCTTGGCCAAGCCGCCTTATCTGGCGATAATGGCAATATTCGCTTTGCCACTTGCCTGGCCGGGTTTCTGGCGCCGGGCCGGTGAGGTGCTGCTGGCCAGCTTGCCCGTGCTGGTCTGGGCGGTGATTATCGTGGCCTTCATTTCAGTTCCATTCATCAAGCCACCTTACCATCCAGGCCCTCTTTTTAACGGTCCGGCGGGAATGCTGATGGACAAGACGGACACAGCCGCCAATTTGCACATTCTCCTGGCGGATAAAGCCCGTTTCCTCATATTGCCATTACATACGTTGCATCTTTTTGGTTCGAACCTAGCGGCGCAGGCGATTGGTGCCCTGGGGCTGCTGCAGATTGTATTTCCGCATTGGTTTTATACGCTTTGGTGGATTGCGGTGGGCATGGCCTTGCTGGGCGTGGCCTTCTGCCGCCGCCCGGCTTACCGCCCTTTACCCGTATCGGTGCTGAATGGCGCCGTGGCCTTACTGGTTATTCTTCTAACCACTTGGCTGATCGCAATCTCTTTCTATCTGAGCTGGACAAATGTCGGGATGGATTTCATCGACGGCCTACAGGGACGTTATGCGCTTTTGCTGCTGCCTTTCCTGGCCTTTGCAATGCCGTCGTTGTCTGAAGCGATGCCGGAATGGGTGCCGCTCTTGCCGGTATTAATGTTGGGCGTGTTTGATATTGGTTATGTCCCGCTGAAGCTGGTGACATTTTATTATCTACACTAAAGTGGAGCGGGCAAAAAAGTCATTTTATAGAGTGTATTAAGAGAGGCAGGTAGAATGACTGAAGCCCGAATCGCGGTTTTAATTCCTTGTTATAATGAGGAAGTTGCTATCGGCCAGGTGGTACGGGATTTTGCGGCGGCGCTGCCTGCGGCACAGATTTTCGTCTATGACAACAACTCCAAGGACCGTACGAAAGAGGTCGCGGCAGAGGCTGGGGCGATTGTCCGCACGGAAACGCTCCAGGGCAAAGGGCATGTTGTCCGCCGTATGTTCTCTGATATCGAAGCCGACGCCTATGTGCTGGTGGATGGCGATGGCACCTATCAGTCCAGTGCCGCGCCGGAGATGGTCCGCCTCTTGCTGGAGGAACAGCTGGATATGGTAAACGGCCAGCGGATTGAGGTGGAAGGAGACAGGTCGATCGGCGCTTATCGCCGTGGCCACCGTACCGGCAATTTGGTTCTCACCGGGATGGTCCGCTTTGTCTTTGGTGACCGGATCAAGGATATGCTTTCCGGCTATCGTGTATTCTCGCGCCGGTTCGTGAAAACATTTCCGGCCCTGGCGTCCGGCTTTGAAACCGAAACGGAGTTCACCATTCACGCGCTGGATATGCTGATGCCGCTGGCGGAAGTCCCTACCCAGTACCGCGAACGCCCGCCGGGATCGCTTTCTAAATTGCGGACTTATTCGGACGGTTTCCGTATTCTCAACACCATCATCAAGCTGGTGAAGGAGGAACGGCCGCTCCAGTTTTTCTCAATTGCTGGGGCGGTGCTGCTGGCCTTGGGCGTGCTACTGTCCCTGCCGGTATTGGCCACTTATCTCCAAACGGGGCTGGTGCCGCGGCTGCCCACGGCGGTGTTATCCACGGGGCTGGTAATGCTGGCGTTTCTGTCTTTCACCTGCGGACTGATTCTGGACTCCGTAGCGCGTGGGCGGCGGGAGGCCAAGCGGCTGGCTTATCTGGCCGTGTCGCGCTGGACGAAAGAGTGATACGAAAGAGTCAGTCATGAAAAAGGCCAGAGCTTTGCGGCTCTGGCCTTTTTTGTATTAACCCGCAAGGGTGGCTTTAATTGCCGCCAAAGCCGCGTTGGCCTGGGCCGCGCTGGGGGCGCCGGCCTGAGCCACGGCTTTATTGCCGCCGCCGCCCTTGCCACCCGCTGCCGCCGCCGCAGCACGCACGAGATCCACGGCGCTTTGTGGCTGGTCTTCGGAGACCGCAACCACAATCGCGGTTTTTTGATCGGCGGTGGAAACCAGCGCCACAATGCCCGAGCCCAGCCCTTTCAGCAGGTCCGTGGCGATGGGACGCAGTTCTTTCGCATCAACATCACCCACATTGCGTAGCAGGGCGCGCGTGCCATTTATGTCCTCAAACGCCGTCGCCGTCGCCATCACCAGCTTTTTCTGTAGTTCGGCAACTTGGCGCTCCAGCCGCTTTTTGTCATCCTGAAGCTGGATGATGCGTCCCGGCAGCTCAGCGGCAGGCGCTTTGATAGTGGCAGCTGCTTCGGCTAGCAGCTTGGATTCGCCTTCAACCTCAGTTACGGCGGCTTCGCCCGCCACGGCCTCGATCCGGCGGATACCGGCGGATACCGCCCCTTCGGAGACGATGCGGAACAGCCCGATATCGCCGGTGCGGACCACATGAGTGCCGCCGCAGAGCTCGATGGACCAAGCGGATTTTTCATCTGACCCGCCGCCCATGGAGACCACGCGCACCTCGTCGCCATATTTCTCGCCGAACAACGCCATGGCGCCCAGCTTCACGGCTTCTTCCGGCGTCATCAGGCGGGTGGTCACCTCGGTATTCTCACGGATATGTGCGTTCACGTCCCGCTCCACCATCGCCAGTTCCTCAGGTGTGACCGGGCGGGGTTGGGAAATGTCGAACCGCAGCCGGTCCGGCGCGTTCAGTGAGCCTTTCTGCGTCACATGCGCGCCCAAAGTGCGGCGTAGCGCCTCATGCAGTAGGTGGGTGGCGGAGTGATGTGCGCGGATCTTACCCCGACGCTCATGGTCCACCTCCGCCACGACAGACTGGCCGACACGGGCGGTGCCCGCTTCCACCACGCCTACATGCACGAAAAGCGACCCCAGTTTCTTTTGCGTGTCGGTAATGCGGATGCGCAGATTATCCGGTCCGGTAATGAAGCCGGTATCGCCCACCTGTCCGCCGCTTTCAGCGTAGAACGGTGTCTGGTTGAGGATCACGAACACGGTCTGCTCGGGCAGAGCTTCGTCCGCGGGCTGGCCATCCACCACCAGAGCGGTAATAGCGCCCTCCGCAGTTTCGGTGGAATAGCCGAGGAACTCTGTGGCGCCGAGCTTTTCATTTAACTCGAACCAAACAGTCTCTGTCGCCGCCTCGCCAGATCCGGCCCAGGCGGCGCGGGCTCGGGCTTTCTGCTCGGCCATGGCCAAGTTGAAGCCCTCCACGTCTACGCTCTTGCCTTCTTCGCGCAGGGCGTCCTGCGTGAGGTCCAGCGGGAAGCCGTAGGTGTCGTAAAGTTTGAAGGCGACATCGCCGGGTAGTGCACCGCCGGAGGTGATATTCGTGGATTCGTCCTTTAGGAGCGTGATGCCGCGATCCAGCATGGCTCGGAAGCGGTTTTCCTCAAGCTGTAGCGTCTCAGTGATCAGCGCTTCGGCCTGATTCAGTTCCGGGTAGGCTTGGCCCATCTGCCGGGTGAGGGCGGGTACCAGCCGGTACATCAGCGGTTCCTTGGCGCCCATCATGTGGGCGTGGCGCATAGCGCGGCGCATGATTCGGCGCAGCACATAGCCGCGTCCTTCGTTGGAGGGCAACACGCCATCGGCCATCAGGAAGGAAGCAGCGCGCAGATGGTCGGCCACCACGCGGTGGCTGGTCTTGAACTTGCCGTCGGGGTCCTGGCCGGTTTCCTCGGCTGAGGCCAGGATGAGCGCGCGCAACGTATCCGTGTCGTAATTGTCGTGCTTGCCCTGTAGAATGGCAGCGAAGCGTTCCAGCCCCATGCCGGTATCGATGGAGGGGTGGGGCAGGTCGGCACGGCCATTCGCACTCTCTTCATATTGCATGAAGACGAGGTTCCAGATTTCGATGAAACGGTCGCCATCCTCATCCGGGGAGCCGGGTGGGCCACCGGCGATGGAGGGGCCGTGATCGTAAAAAATCTCGGAGCAGGGGCCGCAGGGGCCGGTATCGCCCATGCGCCAGAAATTATCGTCCGTGGCGATGCGGATGATCTTCTCATCCGGCAGGCCGGCGATCTTCTTCCAGAGGTTCGCTGCGTCATCGTCAGTATGATAGACGGTAACCAGCAGCTTATCCTTGGAAAGCACGAAATCCGTGGTCAGCAGCGTCCAGGCGTGCAGGATGGCTTCTTCCTTGAAGTAGTCACCGAAGGAGAAATTTCCCAGCATTTCAAAGAAGGTATGATGGCGGGCGGTGTAGCCCACATTATCCAGGTCGTTATGCTTGCCGCCTGCGCGCACGCATTTCTGGGAGGAGGTGGCGCGGGTGTAGGGGCGCTTCTCCTGACCCGTAAAGACGTTCTTGAACGGCACCATGCCTGCCGCTGTGAACATCAGCGTGGGGTCGTTGCGCGGCACCAGAGGGGCCGAAGGCACGATCTGGTGGCCGTTGCGGCCGAAATAATTCAGGAAAGTGGCGCGGATATCGTTACTGGTGACCATGGAAGCTGGATTACAAGGCAGATGGGTTTTCGCCAAGCCCGCCCGGAAAAATGGCTGGCCGCTTGCTTTGAAAGAGAGGGGCGACGTTCCGGCTTCACCGAAAACCGCCCGTTAAATTGTAAAAAAGGGTTTCTCTGGGCGGCTGATTTCAACCCACGGGGAGATTATCCAACAGCCTGACATGCCCCAGTTTGGCGGCGGCGATCAGACGCGCGGGGGGCTGTAGGGTGGCAATGGGCTCCAGCGTCTCGGCATGAACTAGAGCAACATAATCCGGCACCATACCAGCGGTTGCCAGCTCTAGCCGGACATTATGCAGCGTGGTGGCCGGTTCCTTGCCGGCCAGAAGATATTGCACGGCGTGGCTCAGGGCGGCGTGGAGCTTGGGCGCTGTCATGCGCTCGGCCAGGCTGAGATAGGTGTTGCGTGATGAGAGAGCCAGGCCATCTGCCTCGCGCACCGTGGCTACAGGCACGATTTTCACGGGCAGATGCAGGTCTTCCACCATGCGCCGCACCACCTGAATTTGCTGCCAATCCTTCTCGCCAAAAAAGGCGGCCTGTGGCCTGATCTGTCCGAAAAGCTTGGCGACAACAGTGGCGACACCGTTGAAATGGCCGGGGCGCTGCATGCCTTCCCAATGCTGGGAGGGGCCGCTGACATGAATGGTTGTGGCGCAACCGGAGGGGTACATTTCCTCCACGCTTGGCAGCCAAACCAGGGCGCAGCCTGCTGCTTCCAGCTTGGCGATGTCACCGGCCTCATCACGCGGATAGCGGGATAGATCTTCCTTCGGCCCAAACTGCGTCGGGTTCACGAAGATACTGGCCACGGGGGTTAAACCCGCCTGTTTGGCTGCAGCCACCAAGGTTAAATGCCCCGCATGCAGGGCGCCCATGGTGGGGACGAAACCGACATCACCCAGCGTCGCGCGGGCTCCGGCAAGCTCTTGTAATGTTCTGACGATTATCATTTGGTGCGGCTTTTCACCATTTTGGGGCATCCGTCCAGCCCTGGGCAAGCCGGGTATGGGCCGTTAAGGAGGGGGTATGAGCAAGACCACCAAACCCTGGATCAAGTCTGAACAGAAGCTCGGGTTTCAGGCAGCACGATTATCTCTGCTTTTTGGTGCCGTGGGCACTATGTGCGGTGTTCTACAGGCAGGGGCGGCGGCCAGATTGCTCGCGGCACTTTTGCATGTGCAGCGGGCTGGGCTCTCGGCCTGGGTGAGCGCGCTGGTGTTCATTCTGGCGGTGCTGGCGCGGGCCTGGATTCAGCTTCGTAATGAGCGTGGTAATTTCGAGCTGGGCGCGGCGGCACGGCGGCGGTTGCGCGGCAAGGTGCTGAGCGCGCTGCTGGCGCTGGGCCCAGCAGGCTTGCGTGGGCGCCATTCAGCCGAGCTAGCCGCCACGGCGGTGGACCGGGTGGAGGCGATGGAAGGTTTCCACGCCCGCTGGGTGCCCGCCACGGGACTCGCGGTGATGGGCCCGGCGATCATTGGGTTGGTGGCGTTGATCGCGGATTGGCGCAGCGGGGTGATCCTCATCATTGCCGGTTTGTTCGTCCCGTTTGCCATGGCGGTGGCCGGAATCGGCGCGGGTATTGCCGCCAAGAAGCAATTTGTGGCGATGACGCGTTTGCAGGTCCGGTTCCTGGACCGGATCAGGGGGATTTCCACCATCGTTCTCTCCGGCCGGGCAGAGGAAGAGGCACAGGCGCTGGGCAAAGCGGCTGGGGAGCTGCGCGAGCGCACCATGCGGGTGCTGCGCGTGGCGTTTCTCTCCTCCACGGCGTTGGACCTTGCGGCGGCGACGGCGCTGGTGCTGATCGTCATCCGCTTTACGCCGGTGCTGCACGGGGCGCATGAGCTGGCCCCCACCGCTTTGTTCCTGGTGTTGCTGGTGCCGGAATTTTTTGCCCCGCTGCGGGGCTTTGCCGCTGTTTACGGCGACCGCATGGCGGTTGAGGCCGTGGCGGAAGAGCTGGCGGCCCTGCCGGAAGCGCCTGCAGCCGTACCGGCGGCGGATATACGCGCTGTCGCCGCGCATGGTGTGACACTGGCTTTTGATCAGGTGACGTTTGGCTGGAATGAAAGCCGACCAGTGTTGGACAAATTGTCCTTTAAGGTGGGGCGAGGCGAGATGCTGCTGCTGACAGGGGCGTCGGGCACGGGCAAATCAACCATTGTTGATCTTATCCTTGGTTTCCTGGAGCCCCGGGATGGGCGGATCACGATCAATGGCGCGGCGGTGGATGATCTGGTACCCGCGGCGCGGACGCGCATGGTGGGCTGGATTGGCCAGAAGCCGGTGATCTTCGCGGGAACGATCGAGGACAACATCCGCTTCGCCAACCCCGCCGCGGGTGGAGATGAGGTGAAGACGGCCATCCGCAACGCCCATCTGGAGGAGCTGATCGCCAGCCTGCCACAGGGAATCAAAACCCCCTTGGGCGAAGGCGGATTTGGTGTTTCCGGCGGGCAGGCGCAGCGTATCGCCATTGCCCGCGCCTTTTTGAAGGATGCCCCCTTGCTGTTGCTCGATGAACCGACCTCGCATCTCGACCCGGCCGTGGAGCGGGATATCTTGGAAAGCCTGAAACATCTCGCCGCCGGACGGACCGTAATTTTGGCCACCCATTCCACCCAGGCGATGGATTTTGCCAAGACCATCGGTGCCAAGCGTGTGGATCTCGATGCGTTACGTTACGCCAGTTGGCGGGGGGTGATGGCATGAGCCCGATTATACGCGTTGTGTCGCTATGGACGCGGCATCCAGGCTGGCTGTTTCTGGCCTTACTGCTTTCGCTTGGTGCGCTGACCGCTGGCGTGATGCTGATGGGGTTGTCCGGTCACTATCTGGCGGTTGCTATTGCGGGCGGGGTGCTGATTGTGCCGGCGCTCCTGCCCTGGACAGGTACGGCGCGCGTTTTGTTCCGTTATGGCGAGCGGATTGTAGGCCATGAAGCGATTTTCCGCGCCCTGGCGGATTTGCGGGTATGGATGTTCCGAGGCTTGGCGCGCAGCGCCGCCGGCGGGCTGGGGCTGCGCCGCACGGGCGATGCGTTGGCCCGGCTGGTGAATGATGTGGACGTCCTGGACGGTTTGTTCCTGCGGATTTTCGTGCCGCTGATGGGGGCATTGCTGCTGCTGCCCATGATGTTCTGGACGCTGGAGCGTGAACATGGGCTGGCAGTGCTGGTATTGGTGCCGTTCTGCTTTGTCGCGTTCTGGGTACCATGGCGTGCCGCCCGCGCGGCGGAAGACAATGCGGGCAAGGTCGGTTTAGCCGTGGCCGGGTTGCGGACGGCGGCGCTGGATGCGCTGCATGGGCTGCGGGAGGTCAAGATCTTCGCCGCCGAGGGTCGGATGCTGGCCGAAGTGCAAGCCCGTGAAGCGCAGCTTTTGGCGGCGCAGCGTGAGCTCGCAGGTGAAGGGGCTAAGCTGAGCGCCATGGCGTTTGTGGCTGCGCAAGGCGGGATTTTGCTGGCGATCATTCTGGGTTTCTTTGGTCTGCCGATTGCCGCCGTAGCGGCTGTGCTGGTGCTGACCGCGGCCTTTGAGGCCGTGTTGGGCCTGCCGCGCGCGGGGCTGCTCTATGGCCAGGCGAAAAAAGCGGCGGCCCGCGTGGTGCAGGCCGCCGAGACTGGCCCGCCCGTGCCCGAGCCAGTCAAGCCCGCGTCCATGCCCAGCCGGAATGCGATTGCGTTTGAGCATGTAAGCTTCCGCTACGCGCCCGATCGGCCGTTTGTATTCGAGGATTTGTCGGTGCAACTGCCGGAAGGGTCGAGGACCGCGATTTTGGGGCCCTCTGGGGCGGGTAAATCCACCATCGCGGCGCTGATTCTGAAGCTGATCGAGCCGGTGAGTGGGCAGATACGCTTTGGCGGCACGGATGTCGCGCAGCTTCCCGCCGAGGCGTTGCGGCATCGGATCGCTTATCTCGGGCAGACGACGCATCTCTTTGCCGACACCATCAGGAATAATCTGTTGCTGGGCGACCCGAAGGCGGTTGATGAGAAGCTCTGGGCGGTTTTGGAAGCCGCGCAAGTGGCCGATGCCATTCGTGCCTTGCCGGAGGGACTGGATAGCTGGCTGGGTGAAGGCGGTGCAACGCTTTCCGGCGGGCAGGGGCGCCGTCTCGCCCTGGCGCGCACGTTGCTGATGAACGCGCCGGTGTTGTTGCTGGACGAACCGTGCGCGGGGCTGGACGCGGCGACGGAGCAGGAGTTCTTCCGCGTGTTCAACGCAGCGACCGAGGGCCGCACGGTGCTGCTGATTTTGCACCGCCTGACCGGAGTCGAGCATCTGGACCGGATATGGCGCTTTACTGGCCGCACGCTGGTAGCGGCAGCGGGGTAAGAGAGCGGCGACCAATAAAAAAGGGGCCCGCTTGCGGGGCCCCTTCAGACTGCTGACAACCCCCGTCATTTTTGGCGGGGTTTTGTTTTATTTATTGTTTGGCTTGTAATTGTTCTGTTTGTGAGGGGGTTTCCCTCTCAGGCCGGGCTTGGCGTTGGTGCTTTGGTGAGTGCCATGGCGATTTTTTTGATATTTTGTGCGGTGGCGGCGAGCAGGCATTGGCAGGTGACGCCGGTTAAGCCTCGGAAGCGTGCGTAGCGGTGTCCGAGGAGTTGCTTGGCATCGGCGAAGGACCGCTCGACCGTCTCTTTTCGTCGTTTATAGATGGCCTTGCCCCATGAGGTGAGGCGGTTGGCGTCGGTC